>NZ_CAKZHY010000164.1 GCF_936928535.1 uncultured Bradyrhizobium sp.
GCCGAAGCCACCGCTGGCCGCGCCGGCCGCACCAAGCCCGCCGTTGGCAAGCCAGCAGATCGCCCCCTTGCCGCCGCCGATCGACGTGCGGCCCGCCCCGGGCCCGCCGCCCGCAAAGCCCCGGCCGAAGCCGCCGCTGGTGCTGACGCCGCAGAATCCGTAAGGCGAAGGCAGGCGAGACGCCGCCGCAGTCTCCGTCATGCCGGGGCCTGTCCCGGAGGCCCGAGGGGCCGCCTTACCTCGCGGTAACCCCGTTCGCTCGCATTTGAATGAATTTTCGTCAGCAAAACTGATGCGACGATTTTACCGGATTCTCGCGTTTGTTCCCTAGCGTTGGTCTCAGAGGAACCCGGCGTCCTGCCCGCTTCCCGCAGGATGGCTGGCCAGGAACTGGACCAAGAACTGGGGTTATCGAGATGGATGGGGCGAAAACGCTTCTACAGGATCTGGACGACGCAATCGCGCGCGGCACCGACGAGAGCCGGGCGAAGGCATTGTGGCATGCGACCGATCTTCTGATCACCGGTCGCTACGTCGACGACGATATCAGCATGTTCGGCGAGGTCATCGGCCGGCTTGCGGACGAGATCGAGGTCGCCGCGCGGGCGCAGCTCTCCGAATTGTTGGCAGGCTGCGATCACGCGCCGCTCAACGTGATCGAGAAGCTCGCGCTCGACGACGAGATCGAGGTCGCAGGCCCCGTGTTGCGCGACTCCGTCAGGATCGGTGAGAAGGTGCTGGTCGAAAGCGCGATGACCAAGGGCCAGGCCCATCTGCTCGCGATCTCCCAGCGTGACGCGATCGGCGAGGCCGTGACCGACGTTCTCGTCAAGCGTGGTAACCAGGAGGTTGTCACCTCGGTCGCCAGGAACGAGGGTGCGCGCTTCTCCGGCTCGGGCCTGCTGCATATGGTCCGCCGCGCCGAGGGCGACTCGATCCTTGCCGAGCAGCTCGGCCTGCGCAAGGACGTGCCGCGCCATATCTTCCAGCAGCTCATCTCCAAAGCGTCGGAGGATGTCCGTCGCCGGCTCGCGACCGAGCGTCCCGAGATGATGTCGCAGATCCAGAGCTCGGTGACCGAGGTCACCGGCGATCTGCAGTCCAAGTTCGGTCCGTCCTCGCGCAGCTACTTCGTTGCCAAGCGCGTGGTGACGACGCAGTACCGGCAGGGCAACCTCAACCAGGTCTCGATCTCGAACTATGCGCGCCAGCATCGCTTCGACGAGGTCCAGATCGGCCTGTCGCTGCTGTCCTCGCTCCCGGTCGACGTGATCGAGCGTGCGCTGATGGATCGTAACCGCGAGATGATCCTGGTGCTCTGCAAGGCGCTCGACTTCTCCTGGGACACGACGATGTCGCTGTTGTTCCTCGGCGCCAAGGATCATCTGATCACGGCGCGCGAGCTCCACGACAATGAGCGCGATTTCAGCCGGCTCAAGATCGAGACGTCGCGCAGCATTCTGAAATTCTACCAGTCGCGCAAGAACAGCGCCGGCGCCGATCCCGCCACGGGTCGTCAGCCTGAGCTCCAGGTTCACTGAGCGGGATATCGAGGGAGTATTTGCAATGTTGCCTCAATTCGGCACCGCAGTTCGCAAGAACAAAAGCCTGACCAAGACGCTTCCCGCCGACACCGGCGGTGGGGCTCCTGAGAAGGCCACGGTCGACGCCGCATGGCTCGCGCTGGAAGCCGCCAACGATCTCGGCGACCACGCCGCGATCGAGGCCTGCCGCCGCGTGATAGACGCCGAGCTGAACGGCACGGTGCCGGGCAGCGCGGATGTCGACCTCGTCGTGGGCTATTTCCGCTAGGGGCAGCAAGGCTGCCGGCCGTTCAGCCGCAATTCCAGATCGCGCCGATCGGCGTCCGCGTCCAGCAGGGACCGAAGGTGCCACCATTGTAGCGCGAGCCGCCAAAGCCGGGCCGGCCGAAATAATGCCATTCGCCGTCGAAGTAGCGGTAATAGGCCGGCACCGGATCGATGTACCAGGGACGCTGGTTTTCGCGCGCGTAACGGCGAAACCCATTCTTCTGCATGAAGATCGGCTGGCTGTTGCTCAGCGGCTGGCGGTAGCCGGGCAGGAAGCCGTAGCCGTGCCAGCTTTGCTTGGGCCTCTTGTGGGCGGGCGCGGCCGGTGCCACCACCGGCAACAGTGACATGATGACAGCAACGAATAGACACAGGATGCGGGGCATAGGCCGACCATAGACAGTCGATTGCGGGAAAGCCATCCAATTTCGGTGGAGAAAACCGGCCGGGCTTAATCGCGGCGGAGCCGTCACGTCCTTGTTGCTTGCGCAGTAATGTCCTCCGCTGCGCCGATCCTGCACCGGCGCGATCAGCGCATGGACACGCAAATTGCACGTAGCTGTGATCTGTGGAACCACGGATGCTGGTAACGACGAAAAGCTCCTCCTCGTAGAGGCCTAAGCGAGCGCGTTTCGCAAAGCCGATCAACTGCAATCCGGGGAGAAACGATCCGATGCTGCGATTCAACGTCGCGGAGAATGGTGGCGGTTCTTATCGTCCGCTCGCCATGCTCCGCTGGGTCATGGTGGTCATATTCGTAGCGTTTGGAATGCAGAAATTCACGCTGCAATCCGCGCAGGGCATCGCCCAGTTCATCAGCAACAGTCCGTTTGTCTCCTGGCTCTCGGTGTTCGGCTTGAGGGGCGAGGCGTATTTTCTCGGCGTCACCGAGTTCGTGATTGCAGCGCTGCTCGCGGCCGGCAGCTTCAATCCGCTCTTGTCCGCGCTCGGTTCGTTCATGGGCGTGGTCACCTTCGCCATCACCTGGTCGTTCTTCTTCACGACGCCGGGCGTCGTGACATGGAGCCTTTCATCCGATCCGATGGCGTGGAACCTGACCGGCGAATTCCTGTTCAAGGACATCGTGCTGTTTTGCGTCTGCGCCGTGCTGTTTCTCGCTTCATTGCCGCAGTCAGTGGTCCGGTTGCGCGCTGGGTGAATGCAACAAGCCTCGTCCGATGCAAAAAGGCCTCGCCGAAGCGAGGCCTCCTTGTTTCACTTGACTGCCACGAACTAATCATCGTCCCAATGATGACGGCGGATCACGACGCCGCGGTCGTAGTCGCGGTCGTGATGGTACCAGCCATGATGCCAGCCGCGATCATGCTCGTAGATGCGGGCACGCGGGCCGTAATCATCGCGGTCGCCGCCGACATAGACGCCGAAGCCAGCCGCATTGGCGATGGTGGGGGCACCGATTGCGAGTGTCGCAACTGCCGCAAGAGCGTAAGTGAGCTTCCTCATCTGTTCCTCCTTCTGCATCGTCGGTGAGTCAACCGCCGCCGTCACGGCCTGTTGCAGGAACTGACAAGAAACTTTCTTGAATAGGTGTTCAGGTTTCATTGCCATCGTGAGAAAGCCAAAAACGCGTGGTGCACTGCGCGCGAACCGGAACATTCGTGTCGCGTCGGATCGCTGGCCAGCCAGGGGCAAACATGTCGGAACCGCCTTCGATCCTGATCGTGGAGGATGAATATCCGTTGCAGGGCGTGCTCGAGAGCGTGCTGGCGGATGCAGGCTTTGCCTCCGACATCCTTTCGTCCGGCGAAGAGGCGATGACGGTGTTCGTCGCGCGCGGCAAGCGTCACAAGGCGCTGGTCACGGATGTCTATCTGGGCGGCAAGCTCAATGGTTGGGATCTCGCCCGGAGAATGCGGGAAAAGGATCCGGCCCTTCCGGTCGTGTACATCACGGGCAGCGCTGGTGCTGCATTGTGGAGGTCGCAGGGTGTGCCCAACAGCGTGCTGCTCGAAAAGCCGTTTCATCCCGAACGGCTGGTTGCGACGCTGATGGGGTTGTGAGCTGCCGCGCAACGGAACAGCGCTCGCATCGACGCAACGATCTCAGCCGGAATTTCGTCTGGCTCCTGCATCGCCCTGCAAGCCAGACCTTGCTGCACTCAAGGCTGCGGCGAGCTCTTCGAGGTGGTAGGGCTTCGCCAGGATCTGGATGCCCGCCGCCTGCGCCTCGTGCAACGACGCTTCGGCGTAACCGCTGGTCAGCAGCACCGGGATGTCGCCGCGTCGTCGCCTGATCTCGCGCGCGAGCTCGATTCCATTCATGCCACCGGGCATCATGATGTCGGAGAAGATGACATCGACGGAGCGACCATCGGCCAGGGCGCCGAGCGCGGCGGCTCCACTCGCTGCTCGCGTCACGCCGTAACCAAGCTGAGCGAGCATCTCGCTGACCAGCGCGGCCACCTCCTCGTCGTCTTCAACCAGCAGAACCTGGCCCTGGTCATTCTTCTTGGGCCGCGCCTTGTTGAAGTCGATCAAATGCCGATGCTCCAAAGGTACATCGTTTGAGCGCGGTAGATACAGTTCGATGCTGGTGCCCTGGCCCAGTTGCGACTTGATACGGACCGTTCCGCGTGACTGGGTGGCAAAGCCATGGACCTGCGCCAACCCGAGGCCGGAGCCTTTGCCGATCTCCTTCGTCGTGAAGAATGGTTCGAACACCCGCGACAGGATCTCCGGGCTCATGCCCGTGCCTGTATCGGTCACGGATAGCCGAACGTAGTCCCCGAAAATCTGCTCCTCGTTCGCGTCGGGCAGGTTCTCGCCGCGCACGACGATCGTGCCGCCATTGGGCATGGCGTCGCGGGCGTTGACGGCCAGATTGAGGATGACCAGCTCGAGCTCCCCGGGATCGACCTCCACCGGCCAGAGCTGATCCGGAAAATCGAATTCGACATGAACGTCGCCTCGCAGGCTGCGATCGAGCAGTTCGCGCATTCCGCCGATCTGCATGGCGACGTCGACAGCCTCGGGTCGTAGCGTCTGGCGGCGCGAAAACGCCAGGAGCTGCTTGGTCAGGCTGGCACCGCGCTGCGCGGCCTGGATCATCCCGTCCATGAGGCGGCGCCTTCGATTCGGGTCGGGCTGGCGGTCGAGCATGTCGAGGCCGCCGGAGATCACCATCAGGAGATTGTTGAAGTCATGCGCCACGCCGCCGGTGAGCTGGCCGATGGCTTCGATCTTCTGGGCCTGGCGGAGCGTTTCCTCGACGCGCGTGCGCTCCTCCATTTCCAGGCGCAATTGCTCGTTGCTTTCCGCCAGCGCACGTGTGCGCTCGGCCACGAGGTTTTCGAGCTCTTGGGCCGTCTGCTCGCGCGCGGCGAGCAGGGCCCGGATTTCGTATTGGCGTCGTCGGGCACGCAACGCCGACTGGACGGCGCTGGTCAACGTCATCGGCTGCACTGGCCGTTCGAGCAGAGAGACGTTGCGCAGAAGCGAGACAAGGCTGCGGCGCCAGGACACGACCGCCGGCTGTTCGCGGTGGCTGGTAAGAACGACGAAAGGCAGGTCGGACCAAGGTGGCTGGCTCTCGATCCATTGGGCCAGCGGCGCAGTGTCCTTCCCGAACAGGGCTTCTTCAGCCACAAACACCGCACCGACGCCGGCACGCATTTCGCTCACCAGCGCGGTCAGGTTCCGGCAGGCGATCGCCTCCAGGTTGGTACTTCGGAGCAACTCGACGGATGCTGGCCCGTCGCGCCCGATCGGAGCAAAAACCAGGATACGGTGATCCGGCCCGGCGCTCATTCAATGGTCCCGTCCGGCAGGGCAGGGCCGGTATAATGCGGTGTGCCGGAAAAGATGCCACTGAACTCCTTGAGTGGCGGCCCGAGCTTGACGCCGCCCCTGGTCAGTCGAAACTCGCGGATCGCATGCTCGTGGTTGCCGCTTCGCTTCTTGACCACCGAGAGCGCGCGCCGCACCATTCCGCCGAGCTCGAAATAGCGCAGCATGAGCACGGCATCGCTCAGATAGCTGATGTCGAGGTTGGAATAGGTCGGGCCCATCAACCCATGCTGGGCAAGGATCAGGATGGTCAGCACGCCTTGCTGGGCGAGATAGCTGAGCAGCTCGTGCATCTGCAGGATGAGGAAGCGCTCGTCCGGCATTGCGTTGAGATAGCCGTTCAGACTGTCGATGATGACGATCTGGGCATTGTCGCGTTCGACGCTCGCCCTCACGTTGGCCGCGAACTCGCCGGGCGAGAGCTCGGCGGGATCGATTTGCTGAAAGCGGATGTGGCCCGACTCGATATGCTTCTCGAGATCCAGGCCCAGCGTCCTGGCGCGCG
Source organism: uncultured Bradyrhizobium sp. (assembly GCF_936928535.1). GTDB lineage: Bacteria > Pseudomonadota > Alphaproteobacteria > Rhizobiales > Xanthobacteraceae > Bradyrhizobium. The sequence continues at coordinate 6,123 of NZ_CAKZHY010000164.1, forward strand.
CTTCGACCGTGCCGCGGCCCTCGTCGAACGCGAAGAATACGGCGTGCTCGCCGCGTTCCGCCGCCGCGATCGCATAGGTCAGCGCCACCGAGGATTTACCGACGCCGGCAGAGCCGATGAGGAGCGCGTTCGTTCCGCGCTCGAGGCCACCTCCCAGGAGCTGATCGAGTTCTGCACTGCCGCTCGGCGTGAAGTTCCCGACAAACGATTTGTGGTGCTCGGCTGCAATGAGGCGGGGGAAAATCTTGAGGCCACCCATCTCGATGATGAAGTCGTGATAGCCGCCGCGAAAGCGGATGCCGCGCATCTTGATCACGCGAAGCCGGCGCCGCTCCGCGCCGTAGTCGATCGCAAGCTGCTCGAGCATGACGACGCCGTGCGCGATCGAATGCAGTTGCAAATCGTCTTGAGCAGAAGACAGGTCGTCGAGCAGGATGACCGTGCAGTTGCGGTTGGTGAAGAAGTGCTTCAAGGCCAGCACCTGCCGCCTGTAGCGCAGCGGGTTCTGGGCGAGCAGGCGCAGCTCGGACAGGCTGTCCAGCACGACGCGGGCGGGATTGACGCGCTCGACTTCCCTGAAGATCAGACTGGTGGTCTCGCTCAGCTCCATCTCGGCGGGATGAAACACCGTGAGCTCGCGGTCGGGATCGAGCGTCGTCTCGGGCGGCACCAGCTCGAAGATGTCGACGCCCTCCAGGGACCAGCCATGCCGTTGCGCGACCAGCGCCAGCTCACGTTTGGTTTCGGAGAGCGAAATGTAGAGCACGCGCTCGCCATACCTTGCTCCGCGCAGCAGGAACTGAAGCGAGATCGTTGTCTTGCCGGTTCCAGGCCGTCCCTCATAGAGGTACATCCGGTTGGCGTCGAACCCGCCGCCGAGGATATCATCCAGGCCGTCGCTGCCGGTCGAAATTCGCAGCAAATCGGTGGGGTTGCTGCCTGAAGCAGCCTTGGATGAACCGGTCATTGAAACCCCTCTATGCGCTCTGAACCCGCTATCTGCCCCGAACCTCCAAAGGGGTGGGCTGGGACAAAGTGGTCCCACAATTGGAACTCCCGAGCGGCGGTCGAGTTCCCGGCGGTCTCTTCGTTCAGACAAAGTTGGGGCGAAAGGCCCACCCTCGTCGGTTCAAGAGTGAACACAAGCAGCTCACGAGCCATGGCTGCCACAACGGCTCGATAAGATTTGGGTTTTAGTGGATTTGCCGCCGGATGCGGTAGATCACGACCGCTTCGCCGTGATGAATCGTGGTCTTCTCGAGCAGATAGTTCGCCTTTTCCAGCACGCGGCGCGAGGCGCCGTGTTCGATGAGGACCAGCCCGATCAGCGACGCTAATTTCAGCTCCAAGAGTCCAATGTCAGTCAGCGCGGTCGCGATTTCGCTGGCAAGCCCGTGGCCCCAGAACTCGCGCTTGAAGGTGTAGGCAATCTCGATCTCGTCGATGCCGTCCACGGGAATGTGCCGGATGCCGGGCGCGTCCGGCGAATGCGCCGTCCTTCGTGCGCAGCGCCCACAGCCCGAAACCGTGCCGATCCCAATGCGCCATGTTGGTCGCAAGATAAGTCTTGGTGACTGCGGCGGAGCGCACGCCGCCGAGATAGCGGGAGACCTCGGCATCGAGATGCAGCGCGACGAGGTCGGCGAGGTGGTCCTCGCGCAAGCGCTCGGCGGCCAATCTGTTCGTTTCGAAGTGATCCATGGAGGTAGACCGCAGCCATTGACACGGGACAACCACCGTCCTGCCGCGATTTATTCGGGCGTGTCAATCGCCCCCGAAGGCAGGTCTCACCCGCCAGATCAGTCGGAGAGGGCCTCACCAGCCCCGATCTCCTGGAGACGTTCCAGCTCGAGCTGCCGCTCGGCTTCGTACCAAAACTCATCCATTTGACCAGCCGGCTCACCCGCTTCTTTCCAAATCAGGAAAGCGCGTTCACGGACGTCGTCGTCGTCGAGGTGTTTCATGACCTCAGCTCGATCAAATGGTTTATGGGCCGTCTGATCATCGCGTGAAATTCCCTGATCTTGTTCTGCCATGAAGAGTTCTCCAACTATTCAAGCAGAGAAGCAGAGCGACGTTCCTAACGACCGCTATTGCTGCAAGGGCTGCAGAGGTCGAACCTCGCTTTGGCGACACAATGCGTCGGCAGGAGAGCACGAATTGTCGTTCTCCAGCGCTCCATAGAATACGAGACTGGCGAGGACGAGGATCACCAGAAGCCCGCCGATCAGCAGCCAATCCAGCTCGGACATTCTGTCGAACACACGTATCCTTCGTTAGGGAAGATCGGAGGGTAGCTGGTGCAAGGGTCCAGATCCGACCGCGTGTGAGGCTAGCTCTAGGCCGAACGTGATGACGGTCCAAAAGTGAACATTGGCTTCGTCTGGAAAGGCCAAGCAGCCTCGGCTCTGGAAGGGTGATGAGCCGAGGCCGCCTGTGCTTCGGAACGGAGGCGAATCCAACCGACGCTATCTGACTGTAGATCTGCATGAGGGGCGGCGCGTGTGCACTTTTGAACACTGGTGCGGCTTTGTTCGAGCGCGTGCTTTACGTCGCGTGAACAGGGAGCGACCTTCTTTGCCTCGGCGTGGTGCTGAGCCGCCGATTTTCGATAGGCGCCGGTATTTCCCCGGAGGTGTGCCCAAGGCTTGTTAAACCTATGTTGCCACGCGCGTTAGCGTGAGTGAGCATGAGCAGCGTTGGCACCAAGGACGATCCACCTATTCTCATCTGCTCTCAGTGCGGACGCCCGATGGATTTCCTCACGACTCTTGCAGAGATTGCAAATCTGCCGGCGGTGCATGCGTACAGATGCTTGCCGTGCCGTCGGGTGGAAACGATCGATCTCAGGCAAAGCAGGTGATGAGATGGAGCATGAAGGCAGGAGCGCCTGGCTTCAACTTAATACAGCCTCAGCCAGAAGAGCGAAGTAGGAGATGATCATGAAGAAGGCCATGGTCTGAAGCTCCTTCGCACGCAACTCGGCATCGCGATAGCTGAGGGGCTTCGAACGGCGATTGACTGCTGCTCTGCGAAGCGGGACGAGGCGCCGCTCCAAGATTCGATACACGAGTCTCATCGTTCCTGGTTCTCTCGTCAGCAATCTTTCACTCAGGATGTTCGTCGCGCTGTTGGCTGACGAACAGAGAGGAAGGCGAGCCTTCGCAGCGCTCCAGCTCTTCAGCTTGCGCGTGATACTGCGCGGCAATCGATTTCAGGGTTTGGGATGCTCTGTGGTCGCTGATGGTTTGCGAAAGCCGCTCTGCCTGAAAAGCCTGTTCGCGCAATCGGTGGGAATCTTCGCTCATGAAATAATCACCTGGCTAATGGCAGAAAACGCCTCAGGTCTCAGCTTGTTCCTGGCGCTATGCCGCCAACGGCTGCGCCGTGGCCCCCGCTACCGCAATCCAACATTTATCAAGTTTCGATGGAGACATGCGACCCATGCGCATCGACTGCATCCATTGCCTCAGACAATGCAGCGTTCACCTGTCCGACAGGGACATGAACCAAAGCCCGGGCGAGCTTTCATCCCTCATTCACTGTCTCGGTCCTAAACGGCCGGCCGGCGAAACGGCAAGGTTGGGACAATGTCCTTTGATCCGATGGCCGCGGCGGTCGATTGGCTTGACGCCTACCGCGCCGGCGATATCGAGAGCATCCTGGAAATGTATGCGCGCGATGCCGAGATTCATTGCGGCTGCGACGGCATGAAGACGATCTCGGATGCAAATGGCCGACGCGCCTATTGGCTCGATCGTCTCCGAACTTGTCCCGCGTTGGATCTCGATAATCTCCAGCCGTGGGAGGGTGCCGTGGTCCTCTCATACGTCACCCGCGCCGGTATCGTGAGCACAAGTCTGACCTTCAATTCCCAGGGAAAGATCACTTCGCAGGTCTGTGGTTTTTCGAATTAGACCGTGACCCAGCGTCGTGACGGGAACGACAACGTCCGCTTTGCCGGCGCTTTGCACCTATAGCGGCCGGAGTTGTGCGGCAGCGCAAAACGTCGCGATTGGCCATAGCCGGGCTCATGTGTAGCAGCGGAGTGACGGCATTAGATCCCTCATGGAGGGAAAGCTACTCGGGCAACCCCGCTTTCCGAAGGCCCTCAATCAACAGCTTCGAGTTTGACTTCCCACCCCGACCGATCCATCCGGATATCGTGAAGGCGGGATCGAGCTCAAGCACACGCGACGCAGCCTCACGCGCCTCTGCAACACGACCGAGATGGGCGAAAGCGGACGCGAGACACCGGTAGGTTGGTAAATGGGAGGGATTCTGACGTTGGGCTTTCTTCCCGGCGACGATGGCCTCATCAAAGCGACCAAGCTCAATAAGGGCCATCCCAATGCCTTCAAACGTCAAGTATGCTACCGGGCTCAACCGGTTGGCGCGTTCAAAGCTGCGGACCGCTTCTGCCGGCAGCCCCGCAACTCTATAGACATGGCCTCTGTTGTGCCATGTGATCCATGAATTTGGGTTGAGCGCGACCGCCCGGTCAGCCATTTCGATCGAGGCTTCACTATCGCCGACCATGAACGCCGAGATTACGGCGGCCACTGCTAACACGTCCGGATCACCATCATCGATGCTCAATGCCAGACGAAAAAGCCGAATTGCTTCCTTGCGGTCGAACTGCGGATCGTTGCTATAGCCCAAGAGGACGCTGACCATGTGGCAGATACCCGCCAAAGCCGCGACAGCGCTGAAACGAGGGTCGAACTCCAAGGCGCGATGAGCCAGCCTCATCGCCTCGGCAAAACCTACTCGCGTCGCTAGATAGTACTGTTGCAGGGCTCGGAGGCTAAGATCGTAGGCGGTGCGGTCTTCCGGTCGCCGCCGCGTCGCCAGTTCAATCTCTGTTTGAAGCATTTTTGGCTGAATAGCCGAGACAACGGCGGCGGTTACTTCGTCTTGGAGAGCGAAAATATCGGTCAGGTCACGCTCGAACCTATCCGCCCAGATGTGCGCACCTGTCACGGCATCAACCAACTGCCCTGTGATGCGTACTTTCCCCGACGACTTGCGTACAGCCCCCTTGAGGACATAGCGCACGCCAAGCCTGCGCCCGACTTCCGTGATGTCGACCGCCTTGCCCTTGAAGGTGAAGCTCGAATTGCGCGCGATCACGAACAGCGATTTAAAACGCGACAGCGCAGTCGTAATCTCCTCAACCATTCCGTCCGCGAAATAATCCTGTTCGGGGTCGCCGCTCATGTTCTCGAACGGCAGCACGGCGATGGAAGGCTTGTCGGGAAGCGCAAGAGCGCTCTCGGACGCAGCTTCGCCGGGATCTGAGCGCACCGCTTCTCTCGCCTCCCGCACGCATCCGACGAAACGGAATCCCTTGCGCGGAAGCGTCCTGATCAGGCGCTGCTCGTTCCCGGAGTCACCGATAGCGCTTCGCGCGACATTCCTTCGGGTCGTCAGCGCTGCATCCGAAACGCTGCGCCCATTCCAAATGGCATTGATGAGATCGTCTTTGTTTACGACGCGCTCCCTGTTGCGGATCAGGTAATCAAGCAGATCGAATACCTGTGGGTGACGGAGACCACGTCCGTTCCGTGATGCAACTCGCGCCGGTCCGTGTCGAATGCGTACTCCTCGAAGAGATAGCGCAAGCTGCGAATCCCATGAGCGCGCCTCCGATTGTCGTTAGGAGGCCCTTTAGCTCCGCTTGGAGAACCAAGAATAAGCCGCTGGTGAGCAAAATGTAAGCCGCTTGTTAAGCGCACTCGCTCTGACTCAGGCACCTTGGCCGGGTGGAAAGAACGTACCTTGGAGGTGCTGCAATGAGCACGACTTATAGCGCAACGAATGCGGCCCAGCCAACCGCATCGACGCCGCGAGTCTCCAGCGTTTTCAAGACCTTTTGGGCTGCCGCTCAAGAATGGCGCAAATGGGAGCGGCTGAAGGGCGTTTTATGTAACCTGAGTGATCGGGAGCTGATGGATATCGGCATTGCGCGTGGCGAAATCAACTACGTCGCCTCGAACCGAGATGCGGACCCCCGTGGTATACGATCCAGTGAATGGCTGCGATATCTGCCAACGGTGGACGGCCATGTTGGAGCCACCGACTTCCGTTAAGGATCAGAAGCGGGCGATCAAGTGCCGACGCCGACACAGACCCGGCCTGCTTATGCATGCGGTTCAGTCAGGGGGCCAAACTGTGGTGCTGAATAGACGGGATGCGTTGAAGATTTCCGCAGGAGCGATTCTTGCGCCAGCTCTCGTGCCAACTTTGGCCGCGGCACAATCGGCCCGCACAAAAATCGTTCTGTTGGGCACGACCGGAGGGCCCCCCTTGCAAGTCGGAAGAGCTGCACCGTCAAATGCGGTCGTGGCCGGAGATGCACTTTATGTGGTTTATTGCGGCAACGGCGTTGCACGGCAGATTGTGCAAGCTGGCCTTAGACTCAACGCATTGAGGAGCATTTTCATCACGCACCAGCATTCGGATCACAATTTGGATTACGGAAACCTTTTTTATTTCACCTGGTATTCAAGCCTGCGGAATCCAGTGAATTCTTATGGTCCACCGCCACTGACGGAAATGACAAAGAAGTTTTTCGAGTTAAATGCGTTCGACATCGACACTAGGATGCGGACTCATTAAGGCGCAGCCATAACCTGATTGACGCGAGCTGAACGAAGGCAAGGTAGTTGGCGGCGAGCCTGTCGTAGCGCGTCGCCACCCGACGACATTGTTTGATCCTGTTGAAGAACCGCTCGACCTGATTGCGATCGCTGTAGAGATAGGGGCTGAAGCAGATCGGATCGCTGCGATTGCTTTTCGGCGGGATGTTGGCCCACGCACCCTTTTTCATGGCCAGCTCTCTTATCCAATTGGCGTCATAGCCACGGTCGGCAAGCAGCATTGACCCGGGCTTCAGGCGAGAGAGCAGTTTTCCGGCAAATCGAACGTCGTGGGCCTCGCCGGGACTCAGCGCCAGCCGTACCGGCAGACCATTGCTATCGACCACCGCATGGATTTTGCTCGTCAAGCCGCCGCGGGACCTTCCCATCGATTGGCGCTGGTTTCTGTTGATGCAGGATCCATGCTGATGCACTCGGACAATCGAGGTGTCGATCATCTGGACAGCGGCATCATGTGCAGCTGCAAGTGCGTCTATGATGCGACCCCAGACACCAGCCCGCCGCCACCTGACGAAGCGTTGTAGCAAGTGGTGTATGGGCCAAACGCTGCCGGCAGATCACGCCAGGGTGCTCCTGATCGAAGGACCCAGAAGATGCCATTAAGGACACGTCGGTCGTTCACCCGAGGAACGCCACGCGGCTTGTTCGGCAGCATCGGGCTTATCGCAGTCCATTCATAGTCGGCGAGTTCGTAGCGCATGATTCGAGTCCCCAGTTTGGGAGTTTGAATCACGGGAGTTCCGCCAAACGCAACGCTTCTGGCTCGGCCCCGGTTCGGTGCTTACGGGCAGGAGAGGACATCAACCTGCCGACAATCCCTGACGAATCCGTCGAAAATGGACCCATTGCCGACGGGTCGATGACTGTCCCGCGATTACCTGCCATCGCGACTTGCGACCTGAAACTTAATTTCATCGACTTTCGAAAGCAGAAATCTCAGCAGCGGAGAGGTGTTAGCTTCGCTGTAGCCGATCACGAGGTCGACTATCGGCGGCTTGCCCTGGATTGGACGACTGACGATGGATTTCGGCATCAAGTTTTGCGCGTAAAGCGGAAGCAGACTGATGCCGCCGGTGGAAGCGATCAGAGAACTCGCCATAGCCAAATTCTCCGCCTGATGCGCGGGCTTGATGGTCAATCCATGGCGTTTAAAGAAGTCCTCGATGACCGTCCGCAATACCGATGCCCTTATCGGTGATACGCCGATGTAGGTCTGCCCCACCAACTCCTGCGGTCGGATCGCGCTCTTGGCCGTAAGGGGGTGATCATATGGCATCAACACAATCACCGGATCATGCCTTAGCAGCTTGAATTGCAAGCCAGGCGCATTCTTCTCTGGACGAAGGAAGGCGAGATCGATCTTGCCGCGTACCAGTCCGGCGGCAAGGTCCGGAGAATCCTCGCTGTGGATCGTGATCTCAGTGCTTGGCAGTTTACCGCGCAGGATACCCATCACGGCCGGGAGCCAGTCCATTTCATAGCCGGTGAGAAATCCGATCGAGAGAGATGATTTTGCCGGCTGCGCGGCGCGGCGCGCAGCTTCGCTGGCGGCTTCGACCTGCAACAGTGCTACGCGCGCGTGATCGAGAAATACCCGCCCCGATGGGGTCAGTTCGATGCCGCGCGGTCCACGGATCAACAATTGCACCCCGAGTTCCAGCTCAAGATCATGAATCTGCCGGCTCAGCGACGGTTGTGCCGTGTGCAGGCGCTTTTGGGCCGCCACCGTGAGACTGCCTTCTTCGGCTACGGCGACGAAATAGCGGAGGTGTCGGAGTTCCATGGAGCCAGTCCTGGAAAGTATGGCTTGAACCTTACAAAGTCTTTCTCCCGAGCGCCAGTATTTCCTAAATCACTCCCAGACGCTGAAGCAGATCGATCAAGCGCGTTGCACGTGCTTCGTCGATCGGTCCATTCAGCCAGACCAAATGGGTATGGCAGTGGTTCTATTTGGGAGATGCATGATGAGCCATCCAGTTGTCCTGATCACCGGCGGACTCACCGGCATCGGCCGCGCGACGGCGTTGGCCTTTGCTCGCGAAGGTGCTCGTGTCGTTGTTTCCGGTCGCCGCAACGATGCCGGCATGGCGCTCGCGGTTGAGCTGCGGGCGCTCGGCGCTGAAGCGGAGTTCGTTGGTGCCGATGTTCGACGCGAGAGCGAGGTGCAGGCGCTGGTCGAACGGACGGTCAAGCAGTTCGGCCACATCGACATCGCCGTGAACAATGCCGGTACCGAGGGAATGCCCGGCCCCGTCACCGATCAGAGTGCCGAGAGCTATACAGCGACGTTTGACACCAATGTGCTCGGCGTTCTCCTTTCGATGAAGCACGAACTGCGAGTGATGCAGCCGCAGGGATCGGGAAGCATCGTCAACATCTCCTCGACCATGGGCAGTCGCGGCGCGCCGAACGCGTCGCTCTACACTGCAAGCAAACACGCCGTCGAAGGTCTGACCAAATCCGCCGCATTGGAAGCCGCGGCCTTCGGCGTCCGTGTCAACGCGATCGCCCCCGGTCCGGTAGAGACCGCGATGCTTGACCGGTTCACCGGTTCGGCCGAGCGCAAGGCCGGGATGGTGGCCGGTATCCCGCTCAAGCGCGCGGGCAAACCGGACGAACTCGCCGATGCCATCCTGTTCGTGGCGTCGGACAAGGCATCGTTCATTACCGGCCAAATCATCAGCGTCAACGGCGGCCGGACGGCCGCGTAGCTTCACACCCAACCATCAGACACATCAGGAGATTAGTCATGACCGACCTCATCAGCCGAACCGCCCTCGTCACCGGTGCTTCCCGCGGCATCGGCCGCGCCACCGCTCTCGCGCTGGCCAATGCCGGTGCTCGCGTTATCGTTCACTACGGCAATTCCGCCAAGGACGCGGACTCGCTGGTCGCCAAAATCCGCGAGGCCGGCGGGCGGGCCGACGGCGTCAAGGCAGACTTGTCGGCGCCAAATGGTGCGCACAAACTCGCGAACGAAGTTGGCAAACTCGTCGACGGTAAGCTCGATATTCTCGTCGCCAACGCGGGCATTTCGGTGCCGGCCAGCATCGAGGCGCAGACCGTCGAAGACTTCGACCGTATGTTCGCAGTCAATGTCCGCGCCCCGTTTTTCCTGGTGCAGCAATTGCTACCGCTGATGGCCGAAGGCTCGAGCATCGTGATGACGTCGTCGCTGGCGGCGCGCGCTGCTGTGGGCCAGTTGCCGGCTTATTCCGCCACCAAGGGCGCGATCGACACGCTTGTGAAGCATTTCGCGTCGCTGCTGGGATCTCGTGGTATCCGCGTCAACGCGGTCGCACCGGGGATCATCGATACCGACATGTCGGAGTTTTCCAAGACCGAGGAAGGCCGCAAATATGCTCTGGGGATGCAGGCGCTGCAACGAATCGGTCATGCGGATGACGTCGCGGAGGTCGTGACGTTCCTGGCGTCAGATTCTGCGCGCTGGGTCACCGGCGACACCGTCCAGGTGGGCGGCGGTTCGAAACTTTGACGCCCGGAGAAAGCAGCGATGAAACTCTATCAGTCAAATGCCTCGCCCAATTCTCGCCGCGTGAGAATCTACCTCGCGGAGAAGGACATCTCGATGACCGTTGTGCCGGTCGACCTCGGCGCACGCGAACAGTTCTCCGAGGCCTATGCGACGATCAATCCGCGCCGTGTCGTCCCCGCTCTCGTTCTCGATGACGGATCGACCATCGGCGAAGTCCCAGCCATCATCCGCTATCTCGAGGAGACGTACCCTCACCGGCCACTGCTCGGAACTACAGCTAAGGAAAAGGCCGCAATTACCATGTGGGAGCGTCGGATGGAGCAGGAGGGATTCGCCGCAGTCATGGAGACGGTTCGTAACGGCGCCGCCGCTCTTAAGGGGCGCGCCATCGCGGGACCGCACGGCTACGACCAGATCCCTGAATTGGTCGAGCGTGGCCGTCGTCGCATTGCCGACTTCTATGACGATCTGGAGACCCGGTTGGTCGAAGTGCCATTCGTGGCTGGGGATCAGTTCAGCGTCGCTGATATCACAGCAATGGTCGCAATCGATTTTGCAAAAAAAGCGTTGAGCTTGGAGATACCACCCAAAAACGCAGGTTCGAGGCGTTGGTATGACGTCGTATCATCGCGTCCAAGCGCCGACGCGTAAGGCTCTAGTCATGGAGGCCGGGACTCGCGGATTTTCTTGGTCGTCTCTGGCCCATCGAGACATTTGCTGCGGTTGCGGAAAGGCCGTCGGTGTCGGGACGAACCGGATATCGAAGAGGATTTATGATGGGGTGGACGCCCCGCCGACGGCATCGATGTGCCAAAGTGGAGGTGTTGAGCACCACTTAAGGGAGGCGTCCGTGTCGGAGGTTAGCATAATCGGTCTGGATATCGCCAAGCATGTTTTCCACGCTCACGGAGCAGACGGGAAAGGGCGAACTGTATTCAGCAAACGAATCACTCGGGGAAAATTGCTGGATTTCTTTGCAGCCCAGCCGAGTTGTACCGTCGCGTTGGAGGCATGTGGCGGTGCTCATCACTGGGCGCGCCAGCTCACCCAGTTTGGCCACCAGGTACGGCTGATCCCACCGGCCTACGTAAAACCGTTTGTGAAGCGACAGAAGAACGACGCGATCGATGCCGAGGCGATTTGCGAAGCCGCTCAGCGACCGAGCATGCGGTTTGTGGCCGTAAAGAGCGAAGAGCAACAAGCGGCGGGCTTGGTATTTCGAACCCGCGATCTGTTGGTGCGACAGCGAACTCAGCTCATCAACGCTATACGGGGACATCTCACGGAATATGGCTGGGTCGCACCCAAGGGGCCGTCGCATGTAACGATGCTTGCCGATCTGATCGAGGAAGATGAGATGGTCAACTCGCTTCCCAAAGCGGCCCACGCGATGTTCCGAGTGATGTTAGACCTGCTCGACAGTTTGAACGGCAAAATCGCGGATCTCGACAAGGAGATCGCAAGGCGCGCTCGGGAGGATGAAGTATCGCGCCGGCTCATGACCATTCCCGGTATCGGCCCAATCTCAGCCACTGCGATCGCAGCCTTAGCTCCGCCAGCTGAAACCTTTGCCAAGGGTCGTGACTTTGCCGCCTGGCTAGGTCTCACGCCTCTTCAAAGATCGACGGGCGGCAAGCAGAAGCTCGGTGCAACATCCAAGATGGGCGAACGCACGCTGAGACGTCTACTCATCATCGGCAGTAGCGCCGTTGTAAAGCAGGCGAGCAAACGTGGCGCCCCTAAAGGCTCCTGGCTCGAACAGATGCTGGCTCGCAAGCCGCGTATGCTGGTAACAGTCGCACTCGCCAACAAGATGGCGCGGATCGTATGGGCGCTGCTGCTGAAGCAGGAGAACTACAAGGCTCCGGTCGCCGCCAAGGCATAACCTTAGCGGACCTGAGGTCGTCAGAGATGTAGTCGGTCGAAGGAGGGTATGGCACACAGTCGGCGAGACGAGGCCGGAAGAACCAGGCGTACTCATCGTGCCTAGAGCACGCTTTTATGATTTGGTTCCGGTCTGCGAACTCCCATACGGGCCCGCGGCTTCATCGCTGCACCATCAGAGGCCGGACAGATGGCAGCATCCGACTACGTGCCGATCTTCCTCAAAAATCGCTTGCATCTCGCGGGGCGTCCACAGATGAGTACGCGCCCTAGAATTCGCGATGAAGGCAAGCCTGATCCCAGAGCAATGCTTGTCTCGCATGAGATAGAAGCGGCCGGAACTGTGATGCAAGACGACAATGTGAGGGTCAGCTGCATCTTGGCTGACCATCCACCGCTTCCGGTGGCACTGTCGTATCGCTTTGACACTGCGGATCGCTCCATCGTGTTCTCTGGAGATACCCGAAAGACAGATGCTCTAATTGACCTGGCTAAAGACGCGGATGTATTCGTGTGCGAGGCGCAATATCTTCGGGGAGCGCGCCAAGTGCTCGATGGAGCCGTGAAAGTAGGCCGGTTTGATAAGGAGACCGCAGACAACCCTTTCAAAAGCATATCAGGCAATGCACTTACGGTCGAGCAAGCAGGCGAAGTGGCCCAAGCCGCAGGGGTCAAAAAGCTGGTGCTAAGTCATTTCGTACCAGGAAACGGCGCCGTTCCCGATCAGGTGTTCGTAGACGAAGCTCGCAAAGCTTTCTCCGGCGAAATCATAGCGGGCCGGGACTTACTCGAAATTAAGGCCTCAACCGTTAGCCATTAATATCAGGCCTGTCGTGCACGGCGGAGAACGGGGCGTGCGGGAGATCGCTGGGAGAAGATCGGAAGGCGTTTTCACTGATGTCTACGCTGTCAGCGTGCCGACGGCACCACGGCTGCAGCCTCGACGAGGTCACCGATGCAGAAATGGGCCATGTGCGCGACAGCTTCGGCGCTGTGATAGTCGCCGAATTCGGCCGTGGCTTCCTTGCCGGCGTACATCCGGGCGATGCCGGCGCCACCGGGGTGATGCGGGGCCCATTCAGTGATGTCGTAAACCTTCCCTGCAATGATGACCCAGCAGTCGTCCCGCGTATTGTGCCGGGCGACCTCCGCGCGCGCGACGGGCCGCCGCTCCCTGGCGGCGGCGGCCGGCGTCCAGAGCTTGCCGGGAATGGTGGCGTAGTTGGCCTTGGCGGCCCGGCGGAAATCCCACGGCCCCAATCTCTTGTAAGGCAGCTCGGTGCCGATATTGCGGGCGTCGTAGGCGTAGATCCAGGAATCGTCCTCGCCGCCGCGCTTGTCATGGGCAAACGCCGGGCTGACCCGCTCGTCCAGCTTCTCGAGCAGCGCCTTCTGCTCGGCGGTGTCCTTGGCCCGCAGATGATCGAAGGCGAATTTGGAGCCGAGCTGGAAGCGGGTGGCGCGGTAATGCCGCACGCGCTCGTAATGCAGCAGCGCTGTCGCCACATCGTCCTTGTTCAGGGCGAAGGCGCTGCCGAGCGCGGCGGCGTCCTCGAAGGACTGCGCGGCGCCCTGGCCAAACGTCGGAAGCATCGGGTGCGCTGCATCGCCGAGCAGACAGATCCGGCCTTGCACCCAGGTTTCGAGCGCGTCGCGATCGTAGAGGCCCCACTTTGTGGGACGCACGATCGCCCCTGCCAGGGCCAGCAGGTCGTCGCGACTGGGGCTGCCCTCGAATGCCTCGCCCACCTCGCGAAGGATCTCCTCCCGACCGACCGGAAACCAGTCGCCTTCCTCCTGCTCGAACGCGGCAGAGTCGGGCTCATAGCGGGCGATCCACACGTTCAGCAACTCGCCGCCGCGGACCCAATAGGTCGTCGCCCCGCTCTTGTCGTTGCGATGCCGGTCCATGCTGAAGGAGTCGATCGGATTGTTGTCGAGCGCCCTGCCGTCGGCCTTGCGGAGCGAGGCGACCGCCGTCCGCGGAATGAGTCCGCGAAAGCAGGTCACCTCGGTCCAGCGCTTGGGACGCGGGTTCTGCCACGCCAGGTGCAACGTGGCAGAGTTGATCCCGTCGGCCCCGACCAGAACCTCTCCCGTGGCGGTTCGGCCATTCGAAAAGCTGGCCGTCACCTCGCTTGCGCTCTGGTGCAACTGTGTCAGCCGGCAATCCATATGCACGGTGATCGGGCATGGCTCTCCGCTATCGGGACCGAACGCGAACACCCGCTTGTAGAGGCACATCAACAGGTCCAGCCTGTGCATGTGATGAAATCCGGCACCATCGCCGGCTGCCGTGACGTGATCGAAGGGCCGCTTCGTGACGCTGCCATCCGCGTTGAACTGCCGGGTCGATTCCAGAATGGCCGCCCGGCCACCGTCGATCGCCCCATCGGGGCCCTTGGGATCGCCGCCATCGAGATCGACACCCAGCCAACGGCATAGCCGCGCTCCGTTAGGCGGGATGTTCAGGCCGGCGCCCGCTGTGCTGGGCACCTTGGTCTGCTCGTAGACATCGACCGATGCGAAGACGCCGGACTGCCGCAGCGCCAGGGCCGTCATCAACCCGCCCATTCCGGCACCGATGATCACCGCCCGCATCCTGTCATCCTTCGCGTCAGGTGGATGTCGTTTGAACGGATGAAATCGCGACGAACCGCCGGCCGAGCGGCGATCGTGCGATGATGCCATCATGCCAGTGTTTTGCCCGACGGGTCAACGGATTTTCCGAAGTTCCGGAACCAGCCTTCGGGCAGCGGGCTACTGTGCATGGGGTTGTTTTCGAGTTTTGGTTTGGCGGGGGCTACCCGGCGCCCAACGCGAGCGCGACATTGTAGGTCAAGAGGCTCGCCGCATAGGCCAGCGCCAGCATGTAGGCGAAGGTTGCCGCCATCCAGCCCCAGCTTCCGGTCTCGCGCCTGATGACGGCGAGGGTGGAGGCGCATTGCGGAGCGAAGATGTACCAGGCGAGCATCGACAGCGCGGTCGCGAGCGACCATTTGGTCGCGAGCACCTGGCCGATCTGCTCGGCCGCTTCCTTGCCGCCTTCGATCGCATAGACGGTGCCGAGCGCGGCGACCGCGACCTCGCGCGCTGCCATGCCGGGGATCAGCGCCACCGCGATCTGCCAGTTGAAGCCGACAGGATGCAGCAACGGCTCGATCGCCTTGCCGATGATCGCCGCGAGGCTGAAGTCGATCGCGGGCTCGGTCGAGCCTGCAGGCGGCTGCGGGAACGAGGCCAGGAACCAGATCAGCACCATCATCGAGAAGATCGTGGTGCCGGCGCGCTGCAGGAACATCTTGGCGCGGGTGAAGATGCCGATCGCGATCGATTTCAGCCGGGGCACCTTGTAGTCCGGCAGCTCCAGCATGAAGGGCGCCGGCGCATAGTCGCGCAGCATGAAGAACTTGATCAGGAACGAGACAACCAGCGCGCTGATGATGCCGGCGGCATAGAGGCCGAACATCACGAGGCCCTGCAAATTGATGAAGCCCAAGACGTCCTTTGCCGGGATGAACGCCGAGATGATCAGCGTGTAGACGGGGATGCGCGCCGAGCAGGTCATCAGCGGCGCGATCAGGATCGTGGTCAGGCGGTCGCGCTTGTTGTCGATCACGCGCGTCGCCATGATGCCGGGAATGGCGCAGGCAAAGCTCGACAGCAGCGGGATGAAGGCCCGGCCGTGCAGTCCCGCGCCGCCCATGATGCGGTCCATCAGGAACGCCGCGCGTGCCATGTAGCCGAAATCTTCCAGCAGCAGGATGAACAGGAAGATGATGATGATCTGCGGCAGGAACACGATGACGCTGCCGACGCCCGAGATCACGCCGTTCTGAAGGAAGCTCTGCAGCAGGCCGGCGGGCAGGGTGGCGTGCACGAACTCGCCGAGCGCGTCGAAGCCGGATTGCAGCAGCTCCATCAGCGGCTGTGCCCAGGCGAACACCGCCTGGAACATCACGAACAGGATCAGCGCCAGCACGATCAGGCCGCCGACCGGATGCAGCACGATCGCATCGATCCGCGCGGTCAAGGTGTCGGGGCGGGCAGGCAGGCTGACGCAGTCCGAGATGATGCGGTCGGCCTCGCGCTGGGTCGAGCGCAACTCGGAGACGCTGAGCGCGCGCCAGCTGTTCGGCTGCGGCTCGGCGGCGAGCCTGGCGGAGATCTCGTCGGTGAGCGCCAGGAGGTCGGCCGTGCCGCCCTTGCGCACCGCAATCGAGGTGACCACGGGCACGCCGAGCTCCTTGGCGAGCCTGGCGACGTCGACCGAGATGCCGCGGCGGCTCGCGATGTCGAACATGTTGAGCACCAGCACCAGCGGCCGGCCGGTGCGCTTCAGCTCGAGCAGCAGGCGGATGGTGAGACGCAGATTGGTGGAGTCCGCAACGCACAGCACGAGATCGGGCACGATCTCGCCGGAGGCCTTGCCCAGCACGAAGTCGCGCGTGATCTCCTCGTCGGGGCTGCGGCCGCGCAGGGAATAGGTGCCGGGCAGGTCGACGATCGAGACCTGACGTCCCAGAGGCGTGACGAAAAAACCTTCCTTGCGCTCGACGGTAACGCCCGGATAGTTCGCGACCTTCTGCCGGCTGCCGGTCAGCGCATTGAACAGCGAGGTCTTGCCGCTGTTTGGCGTGCCCACCAGGGCGAGATGCAGCAGGGGTAATTCCATGGGATCAGATATCCGGTCGCGATGCCTAGGCGACGATGATCGCCATGGCCTCGCGGCGGCGCACCGCGATGGTGATGTTGTCGACGCGTACGGCGATCGGGTCGCGCCCGACCAGCCCCTCGTGCAGGACCTCGACCCGGGCGCCCTCGACGAAGCCGAGCTCGATCAGCCGGCTCTCGAGCTCGATGTCCGAGAGAGCTGAGCCGGCCTCCTTGGCGGCGAGGTGCTGGATGACGCCGGTGTAGCCGCGCTGGGCCAGGCCCAGCGGCATCTCGCGGCGCATGTCATTGATATCGGTCATGCCCTGTATTTTCAACGCAAGGCATTGAGGTCAAGCGCGCGCGCCCGTGGAAACCGCACCTTAGAGCGATTTTAAAGTGCAGATCACGAAGCCGTGGGCCAAGCGCCGCAGGCTTAATTGGCGCCCCGGCGCTACTGCGCCGGGATCTTGTCCGGCTGCATGGCGGCCATGGCGCGGCTCTTGAAGTAGTCGAGCACGAACAGGCGGATCGCCGAGGACAGATTGCCCTGCTGGCGGGCGCCGTCGATTTCGCCGACGAGCTCGGACAGCGTCATGTTGCGCAGGCCCGAGATCTCCTTCATGCCGTTCCAGAACGCCTCTTCCAGGCTGACGCTGGTCTTGTGACCGGCGACCACAATGGAACGCTTCACGACGGGCGACTTCATGGCTGCTCCTCGCGATCGATCCGGTGCTGGTCCAGATGCGCCTTCGCCTGGTCCGCCTGCTTCTCCTCCGCCGATCGCTCGGCCTTCGTGCGGCCGAACTTCGTTCGGTTGGCGTCCGCCAACTTCGTCGAGGCTTCCCGCTCGGCGCGCTTCCTGAAACGATTCAGGTTGATGACGTTCCCCATGCCGCGTCTCCATCACACGATCCTCTGCGGGAGGGATGTTACATTCAAACACCGGGCGCGGCCGCGCGCCGCACAAGACTTGATCGTCGTCATTTGCTTGTCCTCGTCAATTGGCCTCAATGGCCATCAAACGATGAATTCGCCCCGTCACGGGCATGAAGGCTTTGCGTAGCACGCGCCTCCCCCGAAACATTGACGGTAATCAAATCCTACCCTTCAAACCTTATAATTATGAGCTTTAGGGCTCCGTATCATTACGGATGACTATCGGAATTCGGAATTCATCCGGGCCGCGTCATCTTCTCCGGCTGTACCAGGCGGTCGAACTCGTCTGACGAGACGAAGCCGAGCCGCAGCGCCTCCTCCTTCAGCGTGGTGCCGTTGGCATGCGCGGTCTTGGCCACCTTGGCGGCGTTGTCGTAACCGATCTTCGGCGCCAGCGCGGTGACCAGCATCAGCGAGCGCTCCATCAGCTCCTTGATGTGCTTTTCGTCGGCACGGATGCCGCTGACGCAATGTTCGGTAAAGGAGCGCGCCGCGTCCGCCAACAGGCGGATCGAGTGCAGCATGTTGTAGGCGAGCACGGGCTTGTAGACATTGAGCTCGAAATGACCCTGGCTGCCGGCGACCGTGATCGCAGTCTGATTGCCGAACACCTGGCAGCACACCATGGTCATCGCCTCGCATTGCGTCGGATTGACCTTGCCCGGCATGATCGACGAGCCCGGCTCGTTTTCCGGCAGGATCAATTCGCCAAGCCCCGAGCGCGGACCAGATCCGAGCAGGCGGATGTCGTTGGCGATCTTGAACAGGCCTGTGGCGACGGAATTGATGGCGCCGTGCGCCAGCACATAGGCGTCGTTGGACGCGAGCGCCTCGAATTTGTTGGCGGCGCTGGTGAAGGGGAGCTTGGTGATCCCGGCAACGTGCTTTGCAAACAGCCTGGCAAAGCGCGGCTTGGAGTTGAGGCCGGTGCCGACGGCCGTGCCGCCCTGCGCCAGTGGATAGAGATCCTTCACTGCGACCTTCAGTCGCGCGATGCCGCTTTCGACCTGCGCGGCATAGCCGGAGAATTCCTGGCCGAGCGTGAGCGGCGTCGCATCCTGGGTATGGGTGCGGCCGATCTTCACGATCCTGGCGAACTCCTTCTCCTTCTTGCGGAGCGCGCGGTGCAGTTCGCCGAGCGCGGGGACGAGATCGACATTGATGCGGCTTGCCGCGGCAATGTGCATCGCGGTCGGGAAGCTATCGTTCGACGACTGGCTCATGTTGACGTGGTCGTTGGGATGCACCGGCTTCTTGGCGCCGAGCTCGCCGCCCAGGAGTTCGTTGGCGCGGTTGGCGATGACCTCATTGAGGTTCATGTTGCTCTGGGTGCCCGAGCCGGTCTGCCACACCACCAGCGGGAAATGATCGTCGAGCTTGCCCTCGATCACCTCGTGGGCGGCCCGGATGATCGCGCCGGCTCTGCGCTTGTCGAGCAGGCCAAGTTCGAGGTTGGACTGTGCCGCCGCAAGCTTGACGATGCCGAGCGCATGGACCAGCGAGATCGGCATGCGATCGATGCCGATGCGGAAATTCTGCCGCGAGCGTTCGGTCTGTGCCCCCCAATAACGATCGGCAGGCACCTCGATGGGACCGAAACTGTCGGTCTCGATGCGGGTCGCGGGGCGGGCGGTCTTCGCGGCTTTGGCCATGAGCACATCCATTTTGCCGTGCGAGGTGCCGCACGGCTTGTTCATGTGCTCTTCTATATAGGGAGATTGGGCGGACGCGACGGTCTCGCGGCCAAGCTAGATCATTTCTTGCGGAAACGATCGAGCCGCACGACTTCGGCGCCGCCTTGGTTCGGCGGGCTCGGCTCTTCCGCGGTCTCCGTCGGCTCAGCGGCAGGCGCGGGCATCGCCACAGCCGTCGGGGCAGGGGCAGCCGGCAACGTCTCGCCCGCCACTTCGGCGTCGGAGGTTTCGAACTGGAGGCCGAACTTCACGGACGGGTCCAGGAAGCTCTTGATGGCGCTGAACGGCACCACCAGCCGCTCCGGGATGCCGCCGAAGGACAGGCCGACCTCGAAACGGTCCTCGAGCACGGTCAGGTCCCAGAACTGGTGCTGGAGGATGATCGTCATCTCTTCCGGATATTGCGCCAGCAATCGGCTCGACAGCTTCACGCCCTCGGCCTTCGATGCGAAGGTGATGAAGAAATGATGCTCGCCTGGCAGGCCGTGGGCCGCGGCGTCGGTCAGCACTTTCTTGACCACGCCGCGCATCGCCTCGCTCGCCAGCACGTCGTATCGGATGTGATCGGTCGCCATGGTGGTCCTGTTGCATTCCAGGAGACGGGTCCCGCCGGCCCGACTCGCCAAGCCGCAATAGTACCGCGCCTGACGGGTCAGCAGGAGTCCCCGCCGGGAGGGAAATCAGAGGTAAGTGGAGGCTTCTGTTGCCAGGTGCCTCCGAACCCCGCCTAACGGAGCTTAACCCGTTAGGACTTTAAGTTGGTCTTTCAAACTGCGTTACGCAGCCTGAGCAACCGGAGCAAAGTTGTCGTTGGCAACTATTGCAGTAGCCCGATAACGGCGGAACAATACCGGGAAAAAGTACGCCCTTTACGCCCTCGTCGATCCTATTTCGCCCCCGCCAAAGCCCGCTTCGGGTGAGCCCTTAAATGGGCCTTCAAGTGGGCTTTGGTGGAGGCGCCGGGTACCGCCCCCGGGTCCGAATGGTTTATTGCGACGACCGTTTATTTCCATAGCCGGCGAACCGGCACACCCAATATAGGGGGCAAAGGTTTCAAAAAACAGAGGTTTCGAGCGGTGAGGGTGCGGTTCCCTTGGGATAGATCCAAGACGGCCCGGAGCCTGATCTTGGCCACCCTGCGACCCGCGTTCTAAGCTCCTGACATGTCCACGGATTCGGCACCGGCCGCCCAAGAGCCGGATCAAGAACCAGATCAAGGGCCGGATCATCCCGCCATCCACGCGCCTCCGCCCGGCCTGCTGGCACTGTTCCTGGCCTTTGCCCGGATGTCGCTGGCCGGGTTCGGCGGCGTCCTGGTGTTTGCCAGGCACGCCATCGTCGATCGGCACCGCTGGATGACCGCGGACGAGTTCAACGAGACCTTCGCGCTCTGCCATTTCCTGCCGGGGCCCAACATCGTCAATCTATCGATGGTGTTCGGATCGCGGCTACGTGGCATCGCCGGAGGCGTGGCGGCCTTCACCGGGCTGTTGCTGCCTCCGACGCTGATCATGACGGTGCTTGCGATCATCTACGCCCGGTTCGGCGACGTCGAGGTGCTGCGCCGTATTCTCGCAGGCATCTCCTGCGCCGCGGTCGGCCTGCTGATTGCCGTGGTCTTCAGGATGATGACGCCGCTGCTCAAGCGGATGGACGTCGTCGTGCTCATCCTGATGCTCGGCGTGTTCACGGCCATCGGCGTGTTTCGCTGGCCCTTGCAGGCAGTGTTGGTCATCGCGATCCCGCTCAGCATCGCGGTGACTTACGTGATGCGACGGAAGGTAGCAGTATGAGCAGTCAGAACCCGATCTGGGCGCTGATCTCCACCTTTGGTCTTATGTCTCTATTCGCGGTGGGCGGCGCTGCCGCCGCAGTGCCCGAGATGCACCGCATCGCTGTCGATGTGCATCACTGGATGACCGACAAGCAGTTCGCGGATGCCTATGCGATCGCGCAGCTCTCGCCGGGTCCGAACGTGCTGATCGTCACGTTGATCGGCTATGCCGTTGCCGGCATTCCGGGCGCGCTGGCCGCGACGCTGGCGATGTGCCTGCCGACGGCGCTGCTTGCCTACTATGTCAGCCGCCTGTTGAATCGGCCGAGCCAATCGCGCTGGCCTGCCCTGATCCAGGCTGCATTGGTTCCGCTGTCGATCGGATTGATGGCGGCGAGTGCCTTGATCCTCGCACAGTCGACCGATCGCACCATTGCTGCGCTGCTCCTGACCGCGACAGTTGCACTGATCGCTTCCGTCTCGCGCGTCAATCCGCTGTGGCTTCTGCTCGCAGGCGGCCTGTTGGGTTTTGCTGGCATTGTGTGATGAAAATCGCTAGGCAATAAATCGGGGCGGGGATCCAGTTCCAGCCGATTAAGAATAACAGTGCTCGTGACTTACGGGTCGCGGAGGAGACATGCATGGCCGATACAATGGGCCACTCGGCGACAGCCACCAGGAACACCTCGGTGGCGCTTGGCTTCTGCCTGCTGGCGCTCGCCCCTCAGATTTTCGAGTTGATCTGGTCGATCGGGACGATCTTCGGCTGGGGGGCCGGACGCGGTCCGGCCACGGTCCTGATCAGCCACACGACGGCGCTCGTCGCCGGCGCGCCCGCTGCGCTGCTTGGCGCGATCGGCGGTGAGACCAAGAAGGCGTCATCGGATGTCTTGCTGGCGCTGATCTATTCCTATCCGTTGTTCGCGGTGGCGATCGTCACGCTGTTCATGACGATCAAATCGGGACAGGACTATATCGGCGGCGTCATCCTGATGGCGCTCGCGCTGTTCGCGCTGTGGGCCTCGAGCGATTTGCAGGGGATGCGGGGCTTCTCCTTCGGAGCGGGCACCGCGCCGCGGATGTTCGGCGGATTGCTGGTGGCTCTGTCCGCCGCGATAGCGCTGACGGGCCTTTTGAACGAGGGGCCGGCGCTCGCACATTATTCCTGGCGTGGCCCGTTGTTCGTGATGTGCGCGATCCTGTTCTTCGCCTTGGCGATCCGGCCCCTGGGCCTCGTGGTCTCGGCGTTCGTGAGCTTCATGGTCGCCGCGCTCGGATCGCATGAAACACGCTGGGGGGAGGCCGCCCTTGTCGGCGCCTGTCTGACGATCGGCTGCGCACTGCTGTTCCCTTATGTGCTCGGCCTGCCGATGCCGATGTTCCCGCGTTTCCTGGCTCAGTGAGGCTGTCATGGAGCTTTTTGCCAACCTCGCTCACGGCTTCGTCGTCGCCTTCTCTCCGATCAACCTTCTGATGTGCCTGATCGGCGCGCTCGTCGGCACGCTGGTCGGCGTGCTGCCGGGCATCGGCACCATCGCCACCGTCGCGATGTTGCTGCCGATCACCTTCGGATTGCCGCCGGTCGGCGCGCTGATCATGCTCGCCGGCATCTATTACGGCGCCCAGTATGGCGGCTCGACCACCTCGATCCTGGTCAACATTCCCGGCGAGGCGACATCGGTCGTCACCGCCATCGACGGACACGCCATGGCCAAGCAGGGCCGCGCCGGTCCGGCGCTGGCGATTGCCGCGATCGGCTCGTTCTTTGCCGGTTGCGTTGCGACCGTCTTGATCGCTGTTCTCGGCGCGCCGCTCACAAAACTCGCGCTCGCATTCGGGCCGGCGGAGTATTTCTCGCTGATGGTGCTCGGCCTGATCTTCGCGGTCGTGCTCGCCAAGGGCTCGGTGCTGAAGGCGATCGCGATGATCGTGTTTGGCCTGTTGCTGTCGATGGTCGGCTCGGACATCGAAACCGGTGCCTCGCGCATGGCCTTCAACATTCCGGAGCTTGCCGACGGTCTCGGCTTTGCGACGGTCGCAATGGGCGTGTTCGGCTTTGCCGAGATCATCCGCAATCTCGACGCCGGCGCCGAGATGAACCGCGATCTCGTGCAGCAGAAGATCACCGGCCTGATGCCGACCAGGAAAGACCTGATCGACTCGGCGCCGGCCATCCTGCGCGGCACCGCGCTCGGCTCGATCCTCGGTATCCTGCCCGGTGGCGGTGCGGTGATTGCGTCGTTTGCCGCCTATACGCTCGAGAAGAAGCTCGCCAGGAACCCGTCGCGGTTCGGCCGCGGCGCGATCGAGGGCGTGGCGGCGCCGGAAAGCGCCAACAACGCCGCGGCGCAGACCTCCTTCATCCCGCTGCTGACGCTCGGCATCCCGCCGAATGCGGTGATGGCGCTGATGGTTGGCGCGATGACCATTCACGGCATCGTTCCGGGTCCGCAGGTGATGCAGAAGCAGCCGGATCTCGTCTGGGGCATGATCGCCTCGATGTGGATCGGCAATCTGATGCTGATCATCATCAACCTGCCGCTGGTCGGCATCTGGGTGCGTCTCTTGCGGGTGCCTTACCGGCTGATGTTCCCCTCGATCGTGATCTTCTGCGCGATCGGCATCTACTCGGTGAACAACGCGCCGGTCGATGTCATCCTCGCAGGCGTGTTCGGCCTGGTGGGCTACTGGCTGATCAAGCATGATTTCGAGCCAGCCCCGCTGTTGCTCGGCATGGTGCTCGGGCCGCTGATGGAAGAGAACCTTCGCCGCGCACTGCTGATCTCGCGTGGTGATTGGAGCGTGTTCGTGACGCGTCCGCTCTCGGCCGTGCTGCTCGCGATTGCCGCCTTCCTGCTGGTGCTCACGCTGCTGCCGATGCTACGCACCAAGCGCGACGAGGTGTTCACCGAATCCGAGAATTGATTGAGCCGCACCGGCGTCTGCGCGGAGGCAACTTAACCAGCGATTTCAAGCAAATAGAGAGGGGGCGGGACGTCGAGTTCCGCCCCTTGTCGTTTCGGCCGGGAACACTCACTTTTCCGGGTATAATCAACGCGTACAGCGAATCGCAGCTGTCGCAGCGCCGGGGCGGTCGTTAAGTTCGCCGCCTCCCCAAAGGCTCATTGGCACATGCACCAGTATCAGGACCTGCTCGAGCGGATTCTTTCAGACGGCGCCGAGAAGACCGATCGGACCGGCACCGGCACGCTGTCGGTGTTCGGCCATCAGATGCGCTTCAATCTGTCCGCCGGCTTCCCGATGCTGACCACCAAGCGGCTGCCGCTGAAGGCGATCGTGCATGAGCTGCTGTGGTTCCTGAAGGGCGACACCAACATCAAATATCTCAGGGACAACGGCGTCACCATCTGGGACGAATGGGCTGATGCCAATGGCGATCTCGGCCCGGTCTACGGCCATCAATGGCGCTCCTGGCCCGCGCCTGACGGACGCAGCATCGACCAGATCGCTGGCGTCGTCGACATGATCAAGCGCAATCCGGACTCGCGCCGTCTGATCGTCTCGGCCTGGAATCCGGCCGAGGTCGACAAGATGGCGCTGCCGCCCTGTCACTGCCTGTTCCAGTTCTATGTCGCCAACGGCAAGCTGTCCTGCCAGCTCTACCAGCGCTCGGCCGACGTGTTCCTCGGCGTGCCCTTCAACATCGCCTCCTACGCGCTGCTCACCATGATGGTCGCGCAGGTCACCGGCCTGAAGCCCGGCGACTTCGTGCATTCGTTCGGCGACACCCACCTCTATTCCAACCATCTGGAGCAGGCGCGGCTCCAGCTCTCCCGCGCGCCGCGCGCGCTGCCGGTGATGAAGATCAATCCTGACGTGAAGGACATCTTCTCCTTCCGCTACGAGGATTTCGAGCTCGTCGGTTACGATCCGCATCCGCACATCAAGGCGGAAGTCGCGGTTTAGCAGCGATGTCGCTGAACATCCGCCGCGCGCGTCCGGACGAGGCTCCGCTCGTCCTCGAGTTCGTCCACGAACTTGCCGAGTACGAAAAGCTCTCGCATGAGGTCGAGGCGAGCGAGGCTGACATTGCGGACGCCTTGTTCGGCAACGACCCGCGGCTGTTTTGTGCGATCGCCGAGTGGAACGGCGAGCCTGCCGGCTTTGCCGTGTGGTTCCTGAATTTCTCGACGTTCAGTGGCCGCCACGGCATCTATCTCGAAGATCTCTATGTGCGGCCGTCGCATCGGGGCAAGGGCCTCGGCAAGGCGCTGCTGATTTATCTCGCAAAGGAATGCGTCGATAACGGCTGGTCGCGCCTGCAATGGTCGGTGCTCGACTGGAATGCGCCGTCGATCGCGTTCTACAAGTCGCTCGGCGCCGTGATGCTGGACGACTGGACGCTGTGTCGCGTCACGGGGCCTGCGTTGACGCGACTTGCAGGGAGCGCGTCCTGATGGAGATCGTCTTCGTCGTTGCAGTTGCGGAGAACGGCGTCATCGGCGCCGGCAACGCGATCCCGTGGCGATTGAAATCCGACATGGCGCGCTTCAAGGCGCTGACCGTTGGCAAGCCCGTGATCATGGGCCGCAAGACCTTCGAATCCTTGCCGCGTCGGCCGCTCCCGAACCGCACCAACATCGTGATCACGCGCGATGCGGCCTATCGCGCCGCCGGCGCCGTCGTCACGACCTCCGCGGAGGACGCTGGCGCGGTCGCACTTGGTGATGCCCTGCGGCGTTCAGCCACTGAAATCGCGGTGATCGGCGGGGCGGAAATCTACCGCCAATGGCTTGATCGCGCCGACCGCCTCGAGATCACCGAAGTGCATGCGCAGCCGGACGGCGACACGCATTTCGACATCGACAAGGCGAAGTGGGAGGAAACGGCGCGCGTCCGCCACCCCGCCGGGCCCGACGATAGTGCCGACTACTCCTATGTGACATATCGTCGGCGGCGGCCCCATTGACTGCATTCACCAATGTTAACATTGACTTTTCTACCCCCGAGCTTAGCTCGGAGGGCGGCGAGGCTTGCGTTGTAAGGGTCCGTTCGGTCCCCTATAAAGCCGGACCGGACAATGCGGACCGGCTTTAGTTTCAGTCTCGGTCTGCCGAGGAGAGCGTCGAATGCCGTGGAAGAATCAGGGCGGTGGCCCGTGGGGCTCGGGTCCGAAAGGACCATGGGGCACAGGCCCGCAACCGGTCGGGCCGAGGCCGCCGGATCTGGAAGACCTTCTGCGGCGTGGCCAGGACCGGCTGCAGCAGATCATGCCGGGCGGCTATTTCTCCGGCATCGGTATCACGCTGATCCTGCTCATCGTCATCGCGCTCTGGCTGCTGTCGGGCTTCTTCCGGGTGCAGTCCGAGGAGCAGGGTGTGGTGCTCCGTTTCGGCAAGCATGTGCGCACCGTCGATCCGGGCCTGAATTATCATCTGCCCTATCCGATCGAGACCGTGCTGCTGCCAAAGGCGCTGCGCGTCTCCACCATTTCCATCGGCATGACGCTGATCGACGATCCGGCCCGGCGCGGCCGCTCGATCCGTGACGTGCCTGAAGAGAGCCTGATGCTGACCGGCGACGAGAACATCGTCGACGTCGACTTCACCGTGCTGTGGCGCATCAAGCCCAACGGCGTCGGCAATTTCCTGTTCAACATCCAGAACCCCGAGGGCACCGTGAAGGCGGTGGCCGAAAGCGCGATGCGCGAGGTGATCGGCCGCTCCAACATCCAGCCGATCCTGACCGGCGCGCGGACGCAGACCGAGACCACCGTGCAGGATCTGATGCAGAAGACGCTCGACGGCTACGGCGCCGGCATCCAGATCACGCAGGTGCAGATGCAGAAGGTCGATCCGCCAGCGCAGGTGATCGACGCATTCCGCGACGTGCAGGCAGCGCGCGCCAATCTGGAGCAGCTGCAAAACGAAGCGCAGACCTATGCCAACAAGGTCGTGCCGGAAGCGCGCGGAAACGCGGCGCGGATCCTGCAAGCCGCCGAAGGCTACAAGGAGCAGGCGGTTGCCGAGGCCAAGGGCCAGAGCTCGCGCTTCCTGAAAGTGTACGAGGAATACAAGAAGGCGCCCGACGTGACGCGTGAGCGGATTTATCTGGAGACGATGGAGCGCGTGCTCGGCGGCTCGGACAAGCTGATCTATGACGGTGGCTCCTCGGGCCAGGGTGTCGTGCCCTATCTGCCGCTCAACGAATTGTCGGCCAAGAAGCCCACGACGCCGGGCCAGCAGCCGGTCGGAGGCTCCCGATGAGGTCTCCCGTAACAGGCATCGTCGCGCTGCTTGCGGCGCTTCTGGTCGTGATCGTCGGCTATATGTCGTTGTTCACGGTGCAGCAGACCGAGCAAACCATCGTGCTGCAATTCGGCAAGCCGGTAGACGTCGTCACCGACCCCGGGCTGCACTTCAAGGCGCCGTGGAACTCGGTGATTAACATCGACAAGCGGATCCTCGACCTTGAGAACCCGTCGCAGGAGGTCATCGCTTCCGACCAAAAGCGGCTCGTTGTCGACGCCTTCGCGCGCTACCGGATCAAGGACGCGCTGCGCTTCTATCAGAGCGTCGGCTCGATCCAGGCAGCGAACCTCCAGCTCACCTCGCTGTTGAACGCGGCGCTGCGCCGCGTCCTCGGCGAGGTCAACTTCATCACCGTGGTGCGCGATGACCGCGAGAAGCTGATGGGGCGCATCCGCGAGCAGCTCGACCGCGAGGCCGACGGTTACGGCATCGAGGTGGTGGATGTTCGGATCCGCCGTGCTGACCTGCCGGAGCAGAACAGCCAGGCGGTCTACCAGCGCATGCAGACCGAGCGTCAGCGTGAAGCAGCCGAGTTCCGTGCGCAGGGCGGTCAGAAGGCGCAGGAGATCAGGTCGAAGGCAGATCGCGAGGCGACGGTGATCATCGCCGAGGCCAACTCACAGGCCGAGCAGACCCGCGGCGTCGGCGACGCCGAGCGCAACCGCCTGTTCGCCGAAGCCTATGGCAAGGATCCTGACTTCTTCGCCTTCTACCGGTCGATGACGGCCTATGAGAACGGGTTGAAGAAGGACGACACCCGCTATTTGCTGCGACCGGACTCGGATTTCTTCCGGTATTTTGGTAACCCGTCAGGGAAGACGGCGACCGAGACGCCGGCGAAACCGTAAGTTAGACAAGGGCGGCAAGTTTGGCCGCCCTTCGTCCAGACAAAAACAGCACCACGGGAGGTTCCAATCCGATGAGGTCCATTGCGTTCGCCGACTTCCTCATCGGCTTAGGCATCCTGTTTGTGCTGGAAGGCTTGATGTTCGCGGCAAGTCCGAACTGGATGCGCAAGGCCATGAAGAGCGCCATCGCTACGCCGGACAATATCCTGCGGGCGGTGGGGATCGGCTCGGCCGTGGCTGGTCTGATCCTGATCTGGGCGATGCGACGGCCGATCTAGCCGCAGGGCCAACGCCAAAGTGAAGGCGAGGGGCGGGTTTTCGCCGTATTATCCGGGGCGTGAGGCCCGTTAAGCTCCGCGCTTGCGCCGTGCCCCCGTTCGAGCGCAGTCTTGGCGCCGAATCCTTTTCTCTGGAGACCACAATGACCGCTGCCACCATTGTCCCGACCCGCTTGCGATTTGGGTTGGCTGCGCTCGCCATCGGCGCTGTCAGCGCATTGGTCTCGCCGGCCTATGCGCGCGGACCGGAGGGCATCGCCGACGTCGCCGAAAAGGTGATCGACGCGGTCGTCAACATCTCGACCTCGCAGACTGTCGAAGCCAAAGGCGGCGGCAGCAACACCATGCCGCAATTGCCGCCCGGCTCGCCGTTCGAGGAATTCTTCGACGACTTCTTCAAGAACCGCAAAGGCCCCGGTGGTGGCGGCAAGGGCGGCGATAGCGGCGGTGGCCCGCCGCGCAAGACCAATTCGCTCGGCTCCGGCTTCATCATCGACACGTCGGGCATCGTGGTCACCAACAACCACGTCATCGCCGATGCCGACGAGATCAACGTCATTCTCAACGACGGCACCAAGATCAAGGCCGAGCTGGTTGGCGTCGACAAGAAGACCGACCTCGCCGTCCTGAAGTTCAAGCCCCCGAAGCCGCTGATCTCGGTGAAATTCGGCGACTCCGACAAGCTGCGTCTGGGTGACTGGGTGGTCGCGATCGGCAACCCCTTCAGCCTCGGCGGCACCGTGACCGCTGGCATCGTCTCGGCCAAGAACCGCGACATTTCCTCGGGACCCTATGACAGCTACATCCAGACCGATGCCGCCATCAATCGCGGCAACTCGGGTGGTCCGCTGTTCAATCTCGAAGGCGACGTCATCGGCGTCAACACGCTGATCATCTCGCCCTCCGGGGGCTCGATCGGCATCGGCTTCGCCGTGCCGTCGAAGACGGTTGCGGGTGTGGTCGACCAGCTCCGCCAGTTCGGCGAACTGCGCCGCGGCTGGCTTGGCGTGCGCATCCAGAGCGTCACCGACGAAATCGCCGAGAGCCTCAACATCAAGCCGGCGCGCGGCGCGCTGGTGGCCGGCGTCGATGACAAGGGTCCGGCCAAGCCCGCCGGCATCGAGCCGGGCGACGTCGTCGTCAAGTTCGACGGCAAGGACGTCAAGGACCCCAAGGACCTGTCCCGCGTCGTGGCCGACACCGCGGTCGGCAAGGAAGTCGACGTCGTCGTGATCCGCAAGGGCGAGGAGCAGACCAAGAAGGTCACGCTCGGCCGCCTGCAGGATCCCGACAAGGTGCAGGCCGCCGTGAAGACCGACGAGCCTCCGCCGGAGAAGCTGGTGACGCAGAAGGCGCTCGGCCTCGATCTCGCCGTGCTGAACAAGGATCTGCGCGCGCGCTACAAGATCAAGGACAGCGTCAAGGGTGTGGTCGTCACCAATGTCGACGCCAGTTCGGATGCGGCCGAGAAGCGGCTCTCCGCGGGAGATGTCATCGTCGAGGTCGCACAGGAAGCGGTCTCGAGCGGCGAGGACATCCAGAAGCGGATCGACCAGCTCAAGAAGGACGGCAAGAAGTCCGTGCTGCTGCTGGTGTCCAATGGCGACGGCGAATTGCGGTTCGTGGCGCTGAGCGTGCAGTAGTCGCACTGTCGTTCCGGGATGGTGCGCAAGCACCAGACCCGGAATCTCGAGATTCCGGGTTCGATGCTTGGCATCGGCCCGGAACGACTGTGAAGCAGCTACCCCTCGACGAACTCGTCCCGCCGATAGCCCTGCGCGTACAGCAGCGCGGTGAGATCGCCGTGGTCGATCCGTGCCGCGGCGGCGGCCGCCACCGCCGGCTTGGCGTGATACGCCACGCCGAGCCCAGCCGCCTGGATCATCGCCAGATCATTGGCGCCGTCGCCGACGACGACGGAGTCGATGTCGTCGAGATCGAACGACTCCATCAAATCCACCAGCGTCGCAAGCTTCGCCGCGCGACCCAAAATCGGCTCCTTCACCTCGCCGGTGAACTTGCCGTCCCGCACGACGAGCTCGTTGGCGCGGTTCTCCTGGAAGCCGATCTTGGCGGCGACCGCGCTCGTGAACAGCGTAAAGCCGCCGGAGACGAGGCAGGTATAGGCGCCGTGGGCGCGCATGGTCGCGACCAACTCACGGCCGCCCGGGGTCAGCGTGATGCGCTTTTGCAGCACTTCGTCGACGACGCCGGCGGGAAGGTCCTTCAGCAGCGCGACGCGCTCGCGCAGCGCCGGCTCGAACTCGATCTCGCCCCGCATCGCCCGTTCGGTGATGGCGGCGACGTGGGCCTTCATCCCGACGAGATCGGCGAGCTCGTCGATGCATTCCTGGCCAATCATGGTGGAATCCATGTCGGCGAGAAAAAGCTTCTTGCGCCTGAAGCCGGCAGGTTGCACCACGATGTCGATGGGCAGGTCGCCGCGAAGCTCGCGGAGCCGCTCTTCGATGGCGTGACGGTCGCCTTCGAGGTTACTGTCGGCGCCGAACGGAATGTCAACCGCAACCCCGTCGAACAGCCAGTGTGCGGGCGCGGCGCTGGGCAGCACGGCGCGGGCGCCATCCACGATGGTAGAGTCGAGCGCGGGATTGTTGGGGTTGCAGATCAGCGTGGCGACGAGAGACATTTGAGGTTTTCGTGAGCGAGGGGCATTCGAGCAAGGCCGTGCTTATCGCAGGCCCGACCGCCAGCGGCAAGTCGGCGCTGGCGCTCGAGCTCGCCCTCCGCGCAGGCGGCGTCGTGATCAATGCCGATTCCATGCAGGTCTATCGCGATCTCCGTATCATCACGGCGCGTCCCACGCGCGACGAAGAAGCCCGGGTGCCGCACCGGCTCTATGGCCATGTCGATGCGGCCGTGAATTTCTCGGCCGGCACCTGGGTGACTGATGCCGCGAAGATATTGGAGGAGGCCAAGGCCGAGGGCCGCTTGCCGATCTTGATCGGCGGCACCGGCCTGTATTTCAAGGCGCTGACGGCGGGCCTTTCGGTGGTGCCGCCGATCCCTGCGGAGATACGCGAGGCGGTCCGCGCGCGCCTGGAGCGGAATGGCGTCGAGGCGCTGCATGCGGAACTGGCGCGCCGCGATCCGCGCGCGGCGGAACGACTGAACCTGCGCGATCGCACCCGCATCGCGCGCGCCCTCGAAGTGGTCGAGGCGACCGGGCGTTCGCTGCTCGACTGGCACCATGAGGGCCAGCCGCCGCTGCTGCCCAAGGACAGCTTTCGGGCGGTGTTTGTGGCCCCCGAGCGTGACGAGCTCTATGCCCGCATCGACGCCCGCTTCGATGCCATGATCGGGGCCGGCGCGTTGAACGAGGTCGAGAAGCTCGCTGCCCGCGGCCTCGATCCGCTGCTGCCGGCCATGAAGGCCCACGGCGTGCCGGCGCTGATTCGGCATCTGCGCGGCGAGCTCAGCCTGGAGGAGGCCGCCACCATCGGCCGGGCCGATACTCGCCACTACGCCAAGCGACAATTCACCTGGTTCAGGCACCAATTGCCGGAGTTCGAATGGGTCAACCCGGCGGAGGCGAGGGGCTGGCTGGCCGCCGCCGCCATCAAGGGTTGGAAGCCCGGCTGACACGCTTTTGTGCCTTGGTTCCCGATTTTACCTCTCGCCGAACGAGGGGAACACCGCTACACTGCCAAAATCGCGCGGAAGTGGCCGCTTTGCCTTGACATCGAGGCTTTGGTCGTTATGTTTCGCGCAACCTTTGGGAAGCCGAGCGTCTGCCATGCGCAACATTATTACCAAACTCCTTATCGCCGTCGTACCCAGGCACACCGCCGGGGGTGGCTAGCTGCCATCCACATGACAGGCGGTGTGCAGGGTCCCTCTTCGGGGCCTTTTTTATTTCCCGAAACCGAAACGAACGAAGCCGCTGCCAACAGCGCATCCGGAGCAAGACAATGAGCGACAAGAGCCACGATCCGAACCAGATGACCGGCGCCGCGATGATCGTCCGCGCGCTCATCGATCATGGCGTGACCGACATTTTCGGCTATCCCGGCGGCGCGGTGCTTCCGATCTATGACGAGATCTTCCAGCAGAGCGAAGTCCAGCACATCCTGGTTCGCCACGAGCAGGGCGCCGGCCATGCCGCCGAAGGCTATGCCCGTTCGACCGGCAAACCGGGCGTCGCGCTGGTGACCTCCGGTCCCGGCGCCACCAACATGGTGACGCCGCTGACCGATGCGCTGATGGACTCGATCCCGCTGGTCTGCATCTCCGGCCAGGTGCCGACGCACCTGATCGGCAACGACGCGTTCCAGGAGTGCGACACCGTCGGCATCACGCGTCCCTGCACCAAGCACAATTGGCTGGTGCGCGACGTCAACGATCTCGCCAAGGTCCTGCACGAGGCCTTCTACGTCGCGACCACGGGCCGTCCGGGCCCGGTGCTGGTCGACGTTCCCAAGGACGTGCAGTTCGCGACCGGCACCTATCATCCGCCGCGCAAATCCGACGTGCACCGCTCCTACGCGCCGCGCGTGAAGGGCGATGCGACGTTGATCCGCAAGGCCGTGGCGATGCTCGCCGGTGCCAAGCGTCCCGTGATCTACAGCGGCGGCGGCGTGATCAATTCCGGCCCCGAAGCGACCAGGCTGCTGCGCGAGCTGGTCGAGATCACGGGTTTCCCGATCACCTCGACGCTGATGGGCATCGGCGCCTATCCGGCGTCGGGCAAGAACTGGCTCGGCATGCTGGGGATGCATGGCACCTACGAGGCCAACATGACGATGCATGATTGCGACGTCATGTTGTGCGTCGGCGCGCGCTTCGACGACCGCATCACCGGCCGCGTCGATGCATTCTCGCCGAACTCCAAGAAGATCCACATCGACATCGATCCGTCCTCGATCAACAAGAACATCCGCGTCGACGTGCCGATCATCGGCGATTGCGGCAACGTCCTCGGCGACATCCTCCAGGTGTTCAAGGCCGAGGCGAAGAAGCCCGACATCAAGAGCTGGTGGCAGCAGATCGCGCAATGGCGCGCACGCAATTCGCTCTATTACAAGAAGAGCAACGACGTCATCCTGCCGCAGCACGCGATCCAGAGCCTGTTCGAGGCCACGCGCGGCAAGGACACCTACATCACGACCGAGGTCGGTCAGCACCAGATGTGGGCGGCGCAATTCTACGGTTTCGAGGAGCCGCATCGCTGGATGACGTCAGGCGGTCTCGGCACGATGGGCTACGGCCTGCCGGCTGCGATCGGCGTGCAGGTCGCCCATCCGGACAGCCTCGTCATCGACATCGCTGGCGACGCCTCGGTGCAGATGACGATGCAGGAGATGTCGACCGCGGTTCAGTACGAGCTGCCAATCAAGATCTTCATCCTGAACAACCAATACATGGGCATGGTGCGGCAGTGGCAGCAGCTGTTGCACGGCAACCGGCTGTCGCACTCCTATTCGGAGGCGCTGCCTGATTTCGTCAAGCTCGCGGAAGCCTATGGCGGCGTCGGACTTCAGGTGACCAAGCCGGCCGATCTCGAGGGGGCCATCAAGGAGATGATCTCGGTGAAGCGCCCGGTGCTGTTCGACTGCCGTGTCGCGGCGCTGGAAAACTGCTTCCCGATGATCCCCTCCGGCAAGGCGCACAACGAGATGCTGCTGCCCGAGCAGGCCAACGACGAGGCCACCGCCAAGGCGTTCGCCGGCGGCAAGGCCCTGGTGTGAGGCCATGTTCGACCTGACGGAGCTCGAGCGCGCACATGCGATCGTGGGGCAGGCGGTGCCGGCAACGCCGGCACGCGCCTGGCCGCTGCTCGCTGGGCGGCTCGGCACGGAGGTCGTCGTCAAGCATGAGAACCATACGCCGATCGGCGCCTTCAAGGTGCGCGGCGGGCTGGTCTATCTCGATCGGCTGAAGCGTGAGCGGCCGAACACGCCGGGCATTATCTCGGCGACCCGAGGCAATCACGGACAAAGCCTCGCCTTTGCCGCCGGTCGGCATGGCGTGCCGGCGGTGATCTACGTGCCACGCGGCAACTCGGTCGAGAAGAACCGGGCGATGAAGGCCTTTGGCGCCGAACTGGTCGAGCACGGCGAGGACTTTCAAGCCGCCCGCGAGGAAGCCGAGCGCCGCGCGCAGTTCGCAGGGCTCCATATGGTGCCGTCGTTCCATCCGGATCTGGTGCTGGGTGTTGCGACCTATGCGCTCGAACTGTTCCGCTCCGCGCCCGATCTCGACGTGCTCTATGTGCCGATCGGGCAAGGCTCCGGCATCTGCGGCTGCATCATGGCGCGCGACCTGCTGGGCCTGAAGACGGAGATCGTCGGCGTGCAGTCGACGGAGGCGCCGTCCTACGCGTTGTCGTTTGCCGCCGGCAAGATCGTGACGACTGCGTCCGCAAACACGCATGCCGACGGTATGGCGACACGCATTCCCGATGAGGATGCATTTGCGCTGATCCGCAAAGGCGCCTCGCGCATCGTCCAGGTCACTGACGAGGAGGTCGCTGCCGCGATCCGCGCCTACTGGACCGACACGCACAATCTTGCCGAAGGCGCCGGCGCTGCCGCGCTCGCCGCGGCGCTGCAGGAAAAGAGCAAGCTGAAGGGCAAGCGCGTCGGTCTCGTGCTGTCCGGCGGCAATATCGATTTCGATCTGTTCAAGCAATGGGTGGTCGCATGATGCCGCGAGCGCTCATCAAATACATAGCTGTCATCGTCCGGCTTGACCGGACGATCCAGTACGCCGCGGCAGATGTGGGGCCCACGATGCCGGTGATTGCTGGATGCCCCGCCTTCGCGGGGCATGACACGAAGGACAAGAGGGGACGATCATGAACCAGCCCGCATCCGCCTATTTCATCGAAGAGCGTCACGATCCCAACGAGACGCACACGCTCGCGGTGCTCGTCCAGAACGAGCCGGGCGTGCTGGCGCGCGTCATCGGCCTGTTCTCGGGCCGAGGCTACAACATCGAGAGTCTCACGGTCTCGGAGACCGAAGCCCAGAAGCACCTCTCGCGCATCACCATCGTCACCACGGGCACGCCGATGGTGATCGCGCAGATCAAGCATCAGCTCGACCGCATGATCCCGGTCTATCAGGTCGTCGATATGACCCAGACCCGCCGCTCGATCGAGCGCGAGCTGGCGATGGTGAAAGTGCGCGGGCAGGGCGAGCATCGCGTCGAGGCGCTACGGCTGGCCGATGCATTCCGCGCTCGCGTGATCGACGCGACCACCGAAAGCTTTGTGTTCGAGATCACAGGCAATACCGACAAGATCAACCAGTTTATCGATCTGATGCGCCCGCTCGGCCTTGTCGAGGTGTCGCGCACCGGCGTTGCCGCGATCGGTCGCGGGCCTGAGGGGATGTGAACCATGCTGGCGCGCGACTGGTACTATAACGAGCGGAACCGGATGGGCATCGAGCCCGCGGTGGCGTCGATCTACGACGCCCACGACGATGCCGATCTGCGGGCGCGCGCCGCACTGAAGATGCTGGGCGTCCAGCGCGGCTGGCGCATTGCCGATATCGGCTGCGGCAACGGCGTGCTGGCGACCGAAGCTGCGCTGATGGGCGCCGAAGTCGACGCCATCGACATCTCGCCGGCTATGCTGGCGCTCGCCGAGATCTATGCCCGCGACCGCAAGGCGCCCGTGCGTACCCAGTCCGCCGGACTGCTCAGCTTCGCCTATCGGCCCGAGTCTTATGATTTGATCGTCAGCGAGTTCACGCTGCATCATCTGCCCGATTTCTGGAAGGTCGTGGCGATGTCGCGGATCTTTCGCGCGCTCAAGCCCGGTGCGAGCTTTTATCTGCGCGACATCGTCTATGTCTCGATGCCAGATGCGGTCGAGCGCGATGTCGAGCAATGGGCCGACTACCAGATCAAGAACCACGATTTCTCCCGCGAGAGCGTGGTGACGCATATGCGCGACGAATATTCCACCTTCGGCTGGGTGATGGAACGGATGCTGACCGATGTCGGCTTCACGCTCGTCTCGGCCGACTATCACGCGCCGATGCACGGCACGTACCTCCTCC
Organism: uncultured Bradyrhizobium sp.; assembly: GCF_936928535.1. Taxonomy (GTDB): domain Bacteria; phylum Pseudomonadota; class Alphaproteobacteria; order Rhizobiales; family Xanthobacteraceae; genus Bradyrhizobium. The sequence continues at coordinate 42,650 of NZ_CAKZHY010000164.1, forward strand.
GCAAACCGAAAGCCGGCGAGCAAGGCTAGACCAGAAGAACAAGCAGGGCTGCACGACAGGGCAGAACCGGAAACAACAATGAAGCCGGCCGACATCCTCATCGCCCTCATGGTGGCGATCATCTGGGGGCTTGCCTTCGTGGCCAGCCGGATCGCGCTCGACGAGTTTTCGCCGGAACTGATGACGGCGATGCGCTTTTCCATCGCCGCGCTGCCGTGCCTATTCGTTCCGAAGCCGAAGGTCGCCTGGTCGCTGCTGATCGCGATCAGTTTTACGCTGTTTCTCGGCCAGTTCCTGAGCCAGGCCTACGGCATCGCTCATGGCGTGCCGGTGGGGTTGACGTCCGTCGTGGTGCAGAGCCAGGCGCTATTCACGATCGGTTTTGCCGCGGTCGCCTTCGGGGAACGGCCGACCGCGATGCAGGCGCTGGGCATAGCCATTGCTGCAGCCGGCTTGCTGATGATCTGCGGCACAGTCGGCTATGATTTCAGTATCAGCGCTTTTGCGGTGCTGATGATCTCGCCGATCTGCTTTGCGATCGGAAACCTCCTTCTGCGCGGCGCACGTGGCGCACCGATGTTCGACCTGTTCGCGTGGTTGTGCCTGACGGCCGCCGTGCCGCTGTTCGCGCTCGCGCTCGTCGTCAACGGGCCGGTCCCGACCTTCCACTCGCTGATCCATATGTCGCTGACGGGCCTGATCTGCCTGCTGACGATCGGTGCCGTTTCGACCAGCATTGCCTATTGGCTATGGGGCCGGTTGCTACGTGACTATCCGGCTGCGCAAGTCGTGCCGTTCGCGCTGCTGGTGCCATTCGTTGGCTCGGCGGCGTCGAGCATCGTGTTCGGCGAGCGGTTCGGGCCGCTGCGGCTCGCCGGGATGCTGACCGTGATCTGCGGCATCGCGGTGATGGTGCTGGTCAGGCGGCCCAAAGCGTTATCTGGCAAAAAGGCGTTATCAGGCAAATCGCTTGAGAAGACCGCGTGAGGTGACGATGGCCAACTCGCTGTTCTATGCCTTTCTCGCTTTCATGGTGGTGATGTATTTCACGCCGGGGCCGAACAACATCATGCTGATGTCCTCCGGGCTGACCTACGGCTTCCGCCGCACGATTCCGCACATCGTCGGCATCGTCCTCGGCTTCGCCTTCATGGTCGGCTCCGTCGGCCTCGGGCTCGGCACGGTGTTTCTGGCCTACCCGATCCTGCAGACCGTCCTGAAATATGCCGGCGCCGCCTACCTGATTTACCTCGCGGCCGTGATCGCCTTCTCCGGTCCGGCCAAGCCGGGCGAGGCAGACGGCCGCGGCCCTATGACCTTCTGGGGCGCGGCCATGTTCCAATGGATCAATGCCAAGGGCTGGGTGATCGTGATCGGCACCATCACCGCCTATGCGGCTATTGCCCGGTTTCCGGTCAACATCGCGATCCAGACCCTGATCAGCCTCCTGGTCGGCACGGTCTCGACCGTAGTCTGGGCCTTCTTTGGCACTGCACTACGGCCGGTGCTGACCTCGGAGCGGTTGGTCCGCGCCTTCAATATCCTGATGGCGCTCCTGCTGCTCGCCTCCCTCTACCCCGTTTTCATGGATGCATGATGTCGCGGATTTCCATGCAGAAACGGGTTTCCCTCAGGGGCCGAAATGCTCTAGACAGCCCCCGAAATCCGCAAATTTCACCCTTCGGACACTGACCATCGGCCACTTCTGGCCCTGAACGAGGAAACGACTATGCGTGTTTATTACGATCGCGACGCCGACCTGAACCTGATCAAGGGGAAGAAGGTCGCCATCGTCGGCTATGGCAGCCAGGGCCACGCCCATGCGCTCAATCTGAAGGACTCCGGCGTCAAGGACGTCGCCATTGCGCTCCGCAAGGACTCGGGCTCGGTGAAGAAAGCCGAAGCCGCCGGTTTCAAAGTGATGGAAGTCGCTGATGCTGCCAAATGGGCCGACCTCGTCATGATGCTGACCCCGGACGAGCTCCAGGGCGACATCTATCGCGAGCACCTGCACGACAACATGAAGAAGGGCGCCGCCCTGGTGTTCGCGCACGGCCTCAACGTGCACTTCAACCTGCTCGACCCGCGCGCCGACCTCGACGTGCTGATGATCGCGCCGAAGGGCCCCGGCCACACCGTGCGTTCGGAATACCAGCGCGGCGGCGGCGTGCCCTGCCTGATCGCGATCGCCAAGGACGTCTCGGGCAATGCCCATGATCTCGGCCTGTCCTACGCCTCGGCTGTTGGCGGCGGCCGCGCCGGCATCATCGAGACCACCTTCAAGGAAGAGTGCGAGACCGACCTGTTCGGTGAGCAGGTCGTGCTCTGCGGCGGCCTGGTCGAGCTGATCAAGGGCGGCTACGAGACCCTGGTCGAAGCCGGCTACGCCCCGGAGATGGCTTATTTCGAGTGCCTGCACGAAGTGAAGTTGATCGTCGACCTGATCTATGAAGGCGGCATCGCCAACATGAACTACTCGATCTCCAACACCGCCGAATACGGCGAGTACGTCACCGGTCCGCGCATTGTCACCGCGGAGACCAAGGCCGAGATGAAGCGCGTTCTCGCCGACATCCAGGGCGGCAAGTTCGCCCGCGACTGGATGCTCGAGAACAAGGTCAACCAGACCTCGTTCAAGGCGACCCGCGCCAAGCTCGCCCAGCACCCGATCGAGGAAGTCGGCGCGAAGCTGCGCGACATGATGCCCTGGATCAAGAAGGGCGCACTGGTCGACAAGTCGAAGAACTGACGGCATCGCCGTCATTCCGGGTTCGCGACTTTGTCGCGCCCGGAATGACGACTTGAGCACGCCAAACGAAGTCTTAAGTCTTCGCGGATATATCTGAGCGAGATCGCAAACAGCGGTCTCGCTCTTTCTGTCTCGCGCGAAGCATTGCTGCTTCATTCAAATTCTTCGCGAGTTGATGTGCTCTCAGAGAGCCAAGAACTGACGCTTAAACCACATTCTTGCGCTTGCGTCGTTTCGCAGAGATTTCTCGAAATCCTCAATCACCAAAAACGTAGCGTCCTCAGAGTTTAGGATTCGACTCTTCATCTGCGCTTTCAAGATATGAAGGATCGCGCGTCGCGACGTTCGCGCACCACGTCATCTTAAGAACCGAAACCCGATGCGCCTTCTTGCAGCCCGGCGTAGGCTCGAAAAAGCCTTTCGGTGCGCGGCTTGAGAATCCGATGGCATTGCGTTGGCGCAACCTTCCCCTACATTGACCGCGGGGCGCAAAAGGGGGGAATGATCATGAAATCTGTCGTCGTCACCGGTGCGTCCACCGGCATTGGCTGGGCCGTTGCGAAATTGCTGATCGGGCGCGGCTATCGCGTCTTCGGCAGCGTTCGCAAGCAAGCCGATGCCGATCGCCTGACCAGCGAGTTCGGTGCTAACTTCACGCCGCTACTGTTTGACGTGACCGATGAGGTCGCCGTGCTGGCCGCCGCCCGCCAGGTGCGCGAGGCGCTGGCCGGCGAGACGCTGGCGGGCCTCGTCAACAACGCCGGCGTCGCGGTCGCCGGTCCTGTGCTCGAATTGTCGGCCGACGATTTCCGCCGCCAGATGGACATCAACGTCATCGGGCCTGTCATCACGACGCAGGCGTTCGGGCCGCTGCTCGGCGCGGATCCCTCGCTGAAGGGGCCGAAGGGGCGGATCGTGATGATCAGCTCGGTCGCGGGTAAGAACGGCAATCCGCTGTCGGCGCCTTATTGCGCCTCCAAGCACGCGATCGAGGGCCTGTCGGAAAGCCTGCGCCGCGAGCTGATGCTGTTCGGCATCGATGTCATCGTCGTCGCCCCCGGTGCGGTGAAGACACCGATCTGGGGCAAGGCCGAGCAGACCGATCTCTCGGTCTACCAGAACTCGCCCTATTTGCCGGCCCTCAAGAAGGTCATGGCCTTCATGATGGAGCTCGGCGCCAATGGCCTGCCGGCCGAGCGCATCGCCGAGATCGTGTTCGAGGCGCTGACCGCGGCAAGCCCCAGGGTGCGCTACCAGATCACGCCTGACCCGCTACGCCATCTGATCGGCGCTGTGTTGCCGAAACGGACGTTCGACCGCATCATCGCCAAGCGGCTCGGATTGTTGCCGCAGAGCTGATCGACGCTCAGCTCGCTTCGGCCGTCCGTCCTCGTGGGTGGGCGGCCATCGCGATCATGCGGAGCGCCATCACGACCAGGAGCGGAATGAGGAATGCCGCGTAGAGCGGCATGGCCGGCACGCGCTTGCCGAACGACACCATGAACTGGAACCAGAGATAGTAGCCGCCGATGAGGTGCAGCGTGCGCCAGGCGCGCGGTCCGATCAGCGCGGCCGTGCGGTCGAACGAGGTCGCGCTCATGGCGATGATCGCGGCATAGCCGATGCCGCCGAAGATGTAGGAGGCCACCGAGGTGGCGTCCGCGAATCCTGCCGGATCCATCCTGGCGAAAACGACGATCGCCATCGCATGGATGGCGTGGGAGACGGCAAAGCTAAGGCCTAGATAGCGGCGGTTGCGGCGTTGCCACCGCGTCCAGGCGTTGGGCCAGAGCCGGGCCAGCGCTGCGGCACTGAAGGCCAGACAGAACAACAGCAGCGAGCTGCGCGCCGTGAAACGGATCACCATGCGGACGCCCTCGACCTCGAACTGTCGCATCGAGGCGATCCAAAGGCTCAAGACGATCAGGCTCAGCGTGAGCACGGCGAGCAGCCGCCAGCCTTCGAACCAGGTGTGACGTTGCGACATCGTGGTGGTCTCCATCCGTTATGTAATCATCGATTACATTTCGGGCTAGCGCGATCGTCAATGGTGTAATCGATGCTTACATTCACGTTCGAGTGATGCTAGAAGGCGCCATGCCTGTCCGCCAAAAAAACTCAAAGCCCAGCGCCCGTCGCCGGACTCCCGAAGCCCGGCCCTATCACCATGGTGACCTGCGCCGCGTGCTGATAGATGCTGCGTTGCAACTGGCGGCCGAGGGGGCCGAGGTCTCGGTGCGCGAGGCCGCGCGCCGCGCCGCGGTGTCGCCGGCGGCGCCATTCCGGCACTTTCCCAACCGCGACGCCTTGATGGCGGCGGTGGCTGAGGAGGCGCAGCGGCGCTTCCGCGTCGAGATCGAGGCTGCGCTGGCGGAAGCAGCCTCCGCCGACCCGCTGGCGCGATTCCGCGCCTTCGGCGTCGCCTATGTGCGCTGGGCGATGCACAACCCCGCGCATTTCGAGATCATCTCCACGGGACGCTATTTCGCGTATGACAGCTCGGCCGAATTGACCCGCGACAATGCCGAGCTCGTCGCATTGACCGAACGGATGCTGGCTGAAGCGGCCTCGCAGGGCCTGCTGCGGTCGGCGGATCTGAAACGTATCCTGATTGCCGGCCGCGCTCTGATCTACGGCTTTGCCCGTATGAATCTCGACGGCCATTTCCCGCGCTGGGGCGTGGAGGAGGGGCAGATCGAGCGGATGGCGGAGGAGGTAATCGATCTGTTCATTGCCGGGATCGCCAAGGGGTAGGCGCCTCGACGGTCCAGCTGCTGCTCAAATTGGCGTTGGCGGGTGACGCGGCGCCGCATACACTGCCGTGCATATTTTTCTCGTTTCCGACATTATGATGCTTGCCAAAGATGGATCGACGCACATTTTTTCTGGCGGCCGGCACCTTGCCGATCTGGACGAACCCGGCCCTCGCTCAATCGACGCGGCCGACGATCGGCTTCCTCGCCAGCGGTTCGCCAGAGACCTTTGTCACGGTGGTGACCGGCTTCGAGGAAGGGCTCAAAGCCGCCGGGCTGGTTGCGGGCAGTAACGTCGTCATCGAATATCGCTGGGCTGAGGGGCAGTTCAAGCGGTTGCCCGAACTGGCGGCCGAACTGGTCCAGAAGCAGGTCGACGTGATCGTCACCATGGGTGGCAACGTGGCCGTGCTTGCGGCCAAGCGAGCGACATCCGTTATTCCCATCGTCTTTCTCACAGGGGACGATCCCGTCTCCACGGGCTTGGTCGAAAGCCTGAACCGGCCTGGTGGTAACGTCACTGGTGTGACCTGGCTCGCCGGAGAGCTTGGGGCCAAAAATCTCGAGCTGGTCAGCGAGTTGGTCCCGGCCGCGACCACGATCGGCGTCTTGGTGAACCCGAACCGGCCGACCGCAACTGCCCAGCTCGAAAGCGCAAAGGAGGCGGCCAAAGCCATTGGAAAGAGCCTGCTCGTGCTCAAGGTCAGTCAAAAGGACGATATCGACAAGGCCTTTGCCGACATCGCGCAGGCCCGCGTCGAGGCGCTGTTCGTGACAGTTGATCCAGTCTTCATCGTAAATCGCGTCCAGATCATCGAAGCCTCGGCGAAACAGCGGGTGCCGACCCTGTACTTCCAGCGCGAATTCGTCGATCTCGGCGGCCTCGTGAGCTACGGGGCCAGCGCGCACGACGCCTCGCGTCTCGTCGGCGGCTATGCGGCGCGGATCCTGAAGGGGGCCAAGCCGGTCGATCTTCCCATTCAGCGTTCGACCAAGATCGAGACGATCGTCAATTTGAAGACCGCCCGATCGCTGGGCATGACGATTCCGCCAAACCTGCTCGCCCGGGCCGACGAGGTGATCGAGTAGCTGGTCGCGTTTCGCGGTCGCCTCGGGCTGGGGATGGGCATTGCGGTGCGGCCTTTCGCCGTCCGCTAACATTAAGCGAAGGTTGCATCGCCACGCGCGTTGCCTGTCCGTGACCGTTCCGTTACAGTTTTGTGACACGGTGCAGCCGGCTGCGCCGGACGCCCTGGCGGTCTTGAGGCCGGCCAACCGGCTTCGCGTTCCCGCGCCGGACTTAAAGTTCAGCGTGTCGTCGATGGCGTCCGCGCCCAATTCTGGTCCTTCTGCCACCACCGCCGTTCTGGCGAGCGTTGCCGCGCTCGGCATCTGGCGGCTGCTTGCGGTGGTCGCGCCGCATGTCGCTGCACTTGCATTGATGTACCAGACCGAGACCGATTTCGGCTCGCGTTTGTCCTTCCTGCTCGCCTGGGGCATTCTCAACTTTTTCTGGATCACGCTGTTGCGCCGGCCGGCGCTGTCGGGCGCATTGTCGCTTACTATGGTCGTGGTGCTGGTGCTGCTGTCCCAGCTGAAGCACGACGTCGTGCAGATGACGGTCAACTTCATCGACCTGATGATGATCGATCGCGACACGGTCGCGTTCCTGTTCACAATCTTCCCGAATTTGCGTTGGTCGGTGATCGGGGCCGGCCTTGTCACGCTGCCGTTGATGTACGCGCTGTGGTGGCTCGATCCGTTCCGTATCCGCCGCCTTCCGGCGCTCGCCTGCAAGCTCGCCTGTCTCGCCGCCCTGGTCTTCTATTCCGTCTATCATCCCGACGAAGCCTGGCGCGGCTATTACGACGACGGTTATCTTTCAAAGTTCTTCCGCTCCGGCGTCACTGCGGTCTCGGATTTCGTCCAGTACGGCTTCATGGAGTCGGCCGCCGCGACCAATGAACGCCTCAACATGCCGCTGATCGACGCCTGCCACCCGGCCGGCCGCCGGCCGAACATCATCATGATCCATGATGAATCGAGCTTCGACATCCGCGCCGCGCAGGGCATCAAGGTGCCGCCGGGCTATGGCAGCCACTTCAAGTCCTGGGACGGCAAGGAGCGCACCTTCCTGGCTGAAAGCAATGGCGGGCCGAGCTGGTTCACCGAATACAACGTGCTTGCAGGTCTGTCCTCGCGCTCGTTCGGCCGCTTTGCCTATTTCGTGACTCGCATCGCGTCGGGCCGCGTCGAGCGTGGCCTGCCGCTGGCGCTGCGCCGTTGCGGCTACGACACCATGTCGCTCTATCCTGCCTACGGCGGCTTCATGGGCGCGCGCAGCTTCCAGATGACGACCGGCGTCGAGCGCTTCCTCGACTCGCATGATCTCGGCGCGAAAGACGTCGAGCCCGACAGCTTCTTCTACGACAAGGCACTGCGGCTGATGGGCGACCGCACGCCGAACAAGCCGCTGTTCACCTTCATCTATCTCGGCGCCAACCATTTCCCCTGGGAGACGCGCTTCCGGCCCGACCTGCTGCCGAACTGGCGCGCGCCCGGCAACGTGCGGTCCATCGACGAATATCTGCGCCGCCAGGCGATGAGTGCCGAGCAATACAAAACCTTCGTCGCGGGCTTGAAGAAGAATTTTCCGGGCGAGCCGTTCCTGATCGTGCGCTACGGCGATCACCAGCCGGAGTTCGCCCCTGCTATCCTCGAGCCCGGGCTCGACGAAGGTGCGATCGGCAAGAAGCTCGACGCCTATGATCCGCGTCTCTACGCGACTTATTACGCGATCGACGCCGTCAATTTCGAGCCGGTGAAGAGCGACGCCGTGATGGACACGATCGACGGTCCCTATCTACCGCTGGTGATCCAGGAAGCTGCCGGTATCCCGCTCGACCCGTCCTTCGTCGAGCAGAGGAACATCATGTTGCGCTGCAAGGGCATGTTCTACGGTTGCGATGACGGCGCCGAGGCGCGCCGCTTCAATCGCCTGCTGATTGACGCCGGTATGATTAGGGGGCTGTAGCGTCGCAGCAACGGTTCCTGCTCAAGCGCGAGTCGCCGTCTTGAACGTGGTTGCATATTTCTGCTACGTTCCTCGCTGGTCGTTTTTTTGCAAGATCTTCGATTTTTTGCGGGATCTTTCATGGTATTACGTCTTCTTTCGCCGCAATTCCTCTTGCTCTGGGCCTTCATCGGCTCGACGCTCGCCGTGCATTTCCGCGGCAAGGTGCGACTCGGTTTCTGGCGGCAGTTCACCGATCATTCGACACTGATGGCGCCGTACAACGTGCTCATGTATATGTTCTCGGCGGTGCCGAACCGGCCGATCATCGAGGAGACATCGTTCCCCGAGATGAAGGTGCTCCGCGACAATTGGCAGACTATCCGCGAGGAGGCGCTCCTTCTGTTCGCGCAAGGCCAGATCAAGGCCGCTGACAAATACAACGATTGGGGCTTCAACTCCTTCTTCCGTACCGGCTGGAAGCGCTTCTATCTGAAATGGTACGATGAGCCGCTGCCTTCAGCGCTCGCCAACTGCCCCAGGACCGTCGCGCTGTTGAGCTCGATCCCGAATATCAAGGGCGCGATGTTCACCAACCTGCCGCCGGGCGGACGCTTGGTGCAGCATCGCGATCCCTTTGCCGGCTCGATCCGCTACCACCTCGGCCTGCAGGTGCCGACATCGCCCGGCGAGTGCCGCATCTTCATCGACGGCGATCCCCATACCTGGCACGACGGCGAGGCCCTGCTGTTCGACGAGACCTATCTGCACTACGCTGAGAATACCACCAGCGACGACCGGCTGATTTTATTTTGCGACATCGAGCGTCCGCTGACGAGCAAGGCGATGACTTCAGTCAACCGCTGGTTCTCCGATCACATCATCCGGGAAAGCGCGACCCAGAACGTCGAGGGTGAACGCGTCGGCTGGATCAACCGCATCTTCGCCTACGCCTATCAGGTGCGGCTGTTCGGCAAGCGGATGAAGGCCTGGAACAGGCGTGTATACTACACGGTGAAGTTCGCCTTGATCGGCGGCATCATCGCGGCCTTTCTGGCGACGGCGTTTGCGTAAAGTATCGTATTACGGTGTTGTAATCTTTCGAACGCGGACGCCGTTTTCAAACTAAAGTCTGAGCCGAACAAGGCCGAAATCACCGACTTGTAATTGGCAGGCCGCTCCGCTTCCCAAACTTCGTCACGATTTCTTCCATCATCCGCCAAGCGGCCGCCGTCGTCTTTCAGGCGGAGGGTCGTCCATCTCTGGTCCGTTTTCCTTGCAGGAGTATCGTCCATGCGAGCGCTCGATGCTGCGCGTCTTGCCTTTGCCCTCATGTTGCTCGGCCCGCCCGCTTATGCGGCCGAACCGGCGCACGACATCAAGGGCCTCTACCTCATGACCGACTATCCGGCGGTCACGGTGCGGCCGGGGACTACGACCAATGTGTCGCTGCGGTTGCAGGATTACGGTCTCGCGCCGGAGCGCTATCAGCTTTCGGTCGCCGGCGTGCCGAGCGGCTGGACCGCGACATTGCTGGGCGGCGGCCAGCCGGTTGGTGCCGCGATGCCGGCGCCCGATGGCAGTGTCGCGCTCCAGCTTCGGCTCGACATCCCCGCCACCAGCGATCTCAGCGCACATACGCTCACGGTCAAGGCCGAGGGGCAGGGCACCAACGCCGAACTTCCCATCGCCGTGTCGCTGGCCAAGGAGCTGCCCGCCAAGCTCAGCTTGAAGTCCAGCCTGCCGTCGCTGCGGGGCAGTCCGAAATCGAATTTCGACTATACGCTCTCGATCAAGAACGATTCGGGCCGCAACGTTGTCGCCAGCTTCGCCGCCGACGCGCCTGCCAATTTCGAAACCTCGTTCACCGAGGCCTACGGCACGCAGGAGCTGTCTTCGATCCCGATCGATGCCGGCCAGTCCAAGGACATCAAGCTGAAGGTGCGGCCGCCCAGCTCGACCTCAGCCGGCCATTTTCCGGTGAAGGTGACGGTGAAGGCGGGCGACGCTTCAGCCTCGACCGAGCTTGCGCTCGACGTGGTCGGCGAGCCGCAGCTCCAGATCTCCGGCCGCGATGGCCTGTTGAGCGCGCGTGCCGTCGCGGGCAAGCAGAGCTCGATCCCGATCGTCGTGAGCAACAGCGGGACGGCGCCGGCCGAGAATATCAGCCTCGCCGGCACGGCGCCGAACGGTTGGAAAGTGACGTTCGAGCCCGCGACGATCGATCGTCTCGTGCCCGGCAAGGACAGCGAGGTCCAGGCGCTGCTCACGCCCAGCGACAAGTCGCTGGCCGGCGATTATCAGGCCAATATCCGCGCCACGTCCAAGGGTGAAACCGCCTCGAGCCAGTTACGCATCACGGTCGCTACCTCGACCGTATGGGGCGTGGCCGGCGCCGGCGTCATCGGTGTCGCGCTGCTGTTGATGCTCGGGGCCGTTGCGAGGTTCGGACGGCGATGAACGAGCAGCAGAGCACGACCACGACTCCTCCCGTCATCCACGCACGCGGCCTGACCAGGCGCTACGGTGACACGGCCGTCGTTGACGGCATCGACCTCGACATCATCAGGGGCGAAGTGTTCGGCTTGCTCGGCCCGAACGGCGCCGGCAAGACCACGACCATCCTGATGATGCTCGGCCTCACCGAGATCTCATCGGGTGAGATCAGCGTGCTCGGCTTCAATCCGGCGCGCGAGCCGCTCAAGGTCAAACGTCGCGTCGGCTATCTGCCGGATGCCGTGGGCTTCTATGACCAGCTCACGGCGACGGAGAACCTCGCCTACACCGGCAAGCTGATGGGGCTCCCTCGCGCGGAGCGTGCGGGCAGGATCGAACAGGCGCTGAGGCGCGTCGGCCTGATCGACGTCGCGTCGAAGCGGGTCGCGACCTTCTCCCGCGGCATGCGGCAACGGCTGGGCCTTGCCGAGATCATCATGAAGCGCGCCGAGATCGCGATCCTGGACGAGCCGACATCGGGTCTCGATCCGCAGGCAACTCAGGAGTTTCTCGGGTTGATCGGCGAGCTCAAGGCTGAAGGCATCACGGTGCTGCTGTCGTCCCATATGCTCGATCAGGTTCAGCGCATCTGCGATCGCGTCGCGTTGTTCAAGGCCGGTCATATCGTGCTGATGGGGGCGGTGCCGGAGCTTGCGGTCAAGGTGCTGGGCGCCGGCTTTGTCGTGGAAGTCGAGGCCGAAGGTCCCGGGATCGCCAGGCGCCTCGCCATGATTCCCGGCGTCACCCAGGTCGAGACGCTCTCGGCCGATCGCTTCCGAATGACTGCGGAGCGTGACGTGCGACCTGATGCGGCGCGCGCAGTGGTCGCGGTTGACGGTTCCTTGCGCAGGCTGTCCGTCGACGAGCCGAGCCTGGACACGATCTACGCGCGCTACTTCCAGGACCACTCTGCGGGAGGCGTTCGTCATGCGGCGTGAGGGATCACCTTTCCAGGGAATGTCGACCGTCTTCGTCAAGGAGCTCGCCGACCATATCTCCAGCGTCCGGATGTTGATGCTGGAGCTCCTGATCGTCTTCACGGCACTTGCGGCCCTGTACGAAGCCATCAACAGCCTCAGGCAAAACACCGCCGAGGATCCGTTCCTGCTGCTGCGACTGTTCACGATCGACCAGGCGCCGTTGCCGTCCTTCGTCGCAATCCTCGGCTTCCTCATTCCGCTGATGGCGATTGGACTGGGCTTCGACGCGGTCAATGGCGAGCACAACAGGCGAACCTTGTCGCGTATCCTGGCGCAGCCGATTTATCGAGATGCCTTGTTGATGGGGAAATTCCTTGCGGCGCTCGCCACCATCGGAATCAGCCTTGCTGCCTTGTGGTTGCTGGTGATCGGCCTCGGCCTGATCTTTCTCGGCGTGCCGCCCGGCAGCGAGGAGGTCGCGCGATCGCTCGTGTTCCTGGCCGTGGCGATCTTCTACGCGGGTGTCTGGCTATCGCTGGCGATGCTGCTGTCCACGGTGTTCCGGTCGGCTGCGACCGCCGCCCTGGTCTCGCTGGGCATCTGGCTGTTCCTGACGGTGCTCTGGCCGATGCTGGCGCCGGCCCTGGCACAGGCGGTCGCACCGGCCGATCCGCGTTATGCGCTGCTTGGCCTGAACGATCCGGCGACTGCAGTGTGGACGCAGGAGCTGTTGCGGCTATCGCCGAACGACCTGTTTGAAGAGGCGATGCTTGCGGTGCTGTCGCCGACGACCCGCGCGCTTGGCCCTGTCTTCCTCGATCAGCTCCGTGGCGCCGTTATGGGCGCGCCGCTGCCATTCGGCGAAAGCGTCATGCTCGCATGGCCGCAGACAGTCGGCCTCGTCGCCGGCACCATTGTACTGTTTGCATTCAGCTATGTGCTGTTTCAGCGGCAGGAAGTGAGGGCATGAGCTGATTGTGTTTTGCCCTCTCGTCCTCCAGAGATGGGCACGAGGGGGTGGCTGGACGTCCCCAGCAGCCACCCCCTCAACTCCGCTTGTCGCCGCGCAGCCCTGTCGCGAAGCATTTTCGTCACTACATTTCATCGACACCTTCCTCGTGTCATCCCCCGAACGAGGGACGCGGCGAAAGACGAGGCCGGCTAATCGGGGACACCAGACAAGCCGAAAACGACAGGAGAACTCACTTGCCAATTTCCGTGAAGCAGATGTTGGAAGCCGCCAACGCCGCCGTGACCAAGATCACGCCGGCAGAGGCAAAGGAGATGATCGGCAAGGGCAACGTGCTCGTGCTCGATGTGCGCGATGCGCCTGAAGTCGAGAAAAGCGGCAAGGTTCAGGGCGCGCTGAATGTTTCCCGCGGCATGTTGGAATTCCGCGCCGATCCTGACTCGCCGTATCACGACAAGGCGTTTGCCAAGGACAAGCCCGTGATCCTCTATTGCGCCTCCGGCGGTCGGTCCGCCCTGGCTGGCAAGCTGCTCAAGGATATGGGCTACAACCAAGTCTACAACGTCGGTGGCTTCAAGGATTGGGTCGACGCCGGCGGCGCCGTCGACAAGTAGTCTGTGCGCGGGAGGGCCGGGCGTTGGGAATAGCCTAGCGCCCGCCGACCTTCCCCCACAGCCACTTCGCCACCGCATCTGGCGAGGAATTCGCGTCGTTGCCGCTGGCGCGCAGGTTTGCCTCGCGCATGGTGGTGATGTCGATCTTGCCGAGCAACGGGCTCAGTGCCGCCTTGAGCCGCTCGTCGCCGGCGCGCTTCGGCGCCAGCAGCAGGATGGCGTCATAGGGCGGGATCGCCTGCTTGGGATCGTCGAGCGCCACCAGGTTATATTTGGCGATCAGGCCGTCGCTGGTGTAGCCAGCGATCACGTCGACCTCGCCGCTCGCCACGGCCGCATACATGAAGTCCGGCTGCATCTGGCGCTGCGCGCTGAACTGAAGACCATAGGCCTTCTGCAGAGCCGCCCATTCCGGTCGCGAGAAGAACTCGTAGTCGCCGGCGATCGACATCGTCGAGGAATGCGCGGCGAGATCGGCGATGGTGTGGATGCCAAGCGCGTCGGCGCGCTTCTTCGGCATCACCAGCGCATAGGCATTCTCGAAGCCGAGCTCGCCGAGCAGGGTGATGTTGTCCTTGGCGAGCGCCGTCTTCAACTCCGTCACCAGCTCGGCGCGCGGCTTGATGTCGGTGCGGTGCAACTGATTGGCCCAGAGCGTGCCGGAATAATCGACATAGAGATCGATATCCCCGGCCTTCAACGCCCCGAAGATCACGCTAGAGCCGAGGCCTGACCGTGCGGTCGCTTGGAGGCCGGCCGCCTGGAGGCGGTCGCGAAGCAGGGCGGAGAGCACATATTGCTCGGCAAAGGTTTTTGCGCCGACCACATAACCGGCCGACGAACGCCCCATCGTCGGCACCAGCGTCGCCACAACCAGCGCCGCAATCCCGGTTGCGCCGAGCGCCGTCGACAGGCGGCCGCGCTGCCGTAGCCCGCTCTCGATCAGGCCCAGCAGTTGATCGACGGCAAGCGCGAGTAGGGCTGAGGCGACGCAGCCAAACAGCACGAACACCCAGTTTTGGGTCTGCAGCCCGGCAAAGATGTAATTGCCGAGGCTGGTCTGTCCGATCGGGGTTGACAGCGTCGCGGTACCGATCACCCACACCGCGGCGGTGCGGATGCCGGCCATGATCACCGGCAGCGCCAGCGGCAGCTCGACCATGACGAGCGATTGCCGCGCCGTCATGCCGACGCCCTTGGCGGCTTCGATCAATGCGGGATCGATGCCGTTCAGTCCGGTGATCCCGTTGCGCAGCACCGGCAGCATCGAATAGAGCGCCAGCGCCAGCATCGCCGGCAGGAAGCCGAACGCCGAGAATGAGACGCCGAACCACGCGAGCGTCACCGAGGCCACGAACAGCAACAGCGGATAGAACAATGCGAGCAGCGCCAGCCCCGGCACGGTCTGCACGATGCTGGCGAGGGCGAGCAGGACGGCGCGCGGCGCGGGACGGTTGCGCGTCAGGATCGCGAGCGGCAGGCTGACAACGAGGCCAAGCGTGAGCGCGGCGAGGCTCACCCGCACATGATTGCCGAGATAGTCGGGCAAATGCGACAGCGCCTCGCCCCAGCGCGGATCGTCGAAGAGGCTCATGCCGCACCGCCCTGGGGCAGCAGCGCGTTCAGCCGTTCGATCTGGCGCCGCGGCGTGCGCAGCAATTCCAGCACATAGGCGTCGTTGCTCGCTGACAGCTCCGCCGGCGTACCCTGGGCGAGCAGCCTTCCGCCGCGCATCACCGCGATCCGATCGGCGAGCAAAATCGCCTCCGTCACGTCGTGCGTGATCATCACGGTGGTCAGGCCGAGCTTGCTGTGCAACTGGCGAAAATCCTCGCCGAGAGCGTCGCGCGTGAGGGGATCGAGCGCGCCGAACGGCTCGTCCATCAGCATGATGCGGGGCTTGGCTGCCAGGGCCCGCGCTACGCCAACGCGCTGGCGTTGGCCGCCCGAGAGCGCTTCCGGCAGCCGGTCGCGATGGGCGGCACGGTCGAGCTGCATCAGCGCGATCAACTCGTCGACGCGCCCAGCAATCTCGGCTGCCGGCGCGCCGAGCAGCTTCGGCGTAATCCCGATATTGTCGGCGACGCTCAAATGCGGAAACAGCCCGCCGCTCTGGAAGACGTAGCCGATCCGGCGCCGCAGCGCGACCGGCTCGATGTCTTGCACGTTTCCGCCCTCGATCGTGATGGTGCCGCCGTCGGCCTCGATCAGCCGGTTGGCGAGCCGCAGCAGCGTCGTCTTGCCGGAGCCCGAGCCGCCGACGACGGCCAGAAACTCGCCTTCGGCGATGTCGAGCGAGACATCGTCGACGGCCCGGAGGGGGCCGAAGCTCTTGGTGACGTTTCGGTAGCTGATCGCCGGCTTGGAAGGCATCGCGGGTGGGCTCGCTGTTCTCTTACCCTCCCCTCCGGGGAGGGTGAAAGCAAGGCCGACCCATGCCTAGCACGCTTGGCGGCTTGATTGAACTTGGTCGCGCGAGCGGCTAAGGCATCAAGCAAAGTTCGGAGGAAAGACATGACAACGCCCGACGCAGTGGCGCTGGAGGATGCCAAGGTTGCGTTCCGGCTGGGGGACGGGCGGGTCTATACGGCGGTGGAGAAGGCCCATCTGACGATCGCGCAGGGCGAGTTCGTCGCCATTGTCGGGCCGACCGGCTGCGGAAAATCGACGCTGCTCAACGTCGCCGCCGGCCTGTTGAGGCCTGCCGCCGGCAGCGTCAGGATTTTTGATCGGCCGCTCGCGGGGTTGAACCGGGATGCCGGCTATCTGTTCCAGGCCGACGCGCTGTTCCCCTGGAAGACCGCGCTCGACAACGTTGCCATCGGCCTCGAGATCAGGGGCACCCCGCGTGCCGAGGCGCTGCCCCAGGCGCAGAAATGGCTGACCTCCGTGGGCCTCGGCGCCTTTGCGGGCCGCTATCCCCACATGCTCTCAGGCGGCCAGCGCAAGCGCGTGGCGCTGGCCCAGGTCCTGATCCGGGATCCCAAAATCCTCTTGATGGACGAGCCGTTCGGGCCCCTCGATGCGCAGACGCGGCAAGTCATGGGCAATCTGCTGCTCGATCTCTGGAACGCTGACCGCAAGGCCGTGCTGTTCGTGACCCACGATCTCGAAGAGGCCATCGCGCTCGCCGACCGCGTCGTGATCATGTCCGCGGGGCCGTCCTCGCGCATCATCGGTGACTGGCGTGTCACGCTCGCGCGCCCGCGCGACATTTTCGAGGTGCGGATGGACAAGGAGTTCCATGCGCTGCATCGCGAGATCTGGAGCGTGCTCAAGGACGAGGTGATGAAGGGCTACGCGCAATCCACCCATGCGGCGGAGGCGGTCTGATGTCGCGCGTCTCGCTGCTTGCGCTGCAAGTTCTGGTTGCGATCGTCTGCATCGCGCTGTGGCAGCTGTTTTCGAGCGTTCCTGTGTTCGGCAAGATCCTGCTGCCGCCGTTCTTCTTCTCCAATCCGGTCGACGTATTCAGCCAGATCGTGAAGTGGTTCGTGAGCGGCGTGATCTGGAAGCACCTGGCAATCACGCTCTGGGAATCGATTCTCGCCTTCGTGATCGGCTCGCTTAGCGGCGTCCTGGTCGGTTTCTGGTTTGCGCGGCAGCCGCTCGTTGCCGCGGTGTTCGATCCCTACGTCAAGATGGCCAATGCGCTGCCGCGCGTGGTGCTGGCGCCGATCTTCGCGCTGTGGCTGGGCCTCGGCATCTGGTCCAAGGTCGCGCTCGGCGTGACGCTCGTGTTCTTCATTGTGTTCTTCAATGTCTACCAGGGCGTCAAGGAAGTCAGCCGCACGGTGCTCGACAATGGCCGCATGCTCGGCATGAGCGAGGGGCAGTTGATGCGGCATGTGTATTGGCCGTCGGCGCTGTCGTGGATGTTCTCCTCGCTGCACACGTCAGTGGGTTTTGCCGTGGTCGGCGCGGTCGTCGGCGAATATCTGGGATCGGCGGCTGGCCTGGGCTATCTCATTCAGCAGGCCGAGGGCGTGTTCGACGTTGCCGGCGTGTTCGCCGGCATGTTCGTGCTGTCGGCCTTCGTCATCCTGATCGATTTTGGAGTGACGCTGGTGGAGCGGCGCCTGCTGGTTTGGCGGCCGACCGCGGACGGGCGCGGCTAGGCTGCCTTACTGCCGCTGACTTTTATGTGATCGAGCGGTCGGAATAGAATGCGCGCCCACGCGTCAAATCCCCATGCAACGACCCGCATGGGAGTTTTCGATGTCACCCCTACAGTTTCGCCGCGGACTGACAGCGCTAGCAGGCAGATGTCGATGGTCCAGGCCCGGCCTCGGCACGGTGCTCATTGCTGCGCGCATTCTGGTCGCGTTTGCGTTGCCTCCGCTCGTGTTCGCGCATGAAGCCCATCCGCCGGCTGCGTCGAGTGCCGAAGAACGGGCGTTCCTGGAAGAAAACGAAGGCGCCATGACGAAGATGATGAACGACATGACGCTCAAGCCCACCGGCGATAGCGATCGTGACTTCGTCGCAATGATGAACCCGCATCATCAGGGCGCGATCGACATGGCGGTGATCGAACTTCGCTATGGCAAGAACGAGCAGCTGAAGCGCATCGCCCAGGAAATCATCGTCGACCAGATGCAGGAGATCGCGGCCATGAAGCTCGCCATCGGCGAGCCGGCCACGGACACCACGCCTGCTCCGACCCAGTCGCCACCCACTCCCGTCGCAGCCGCTCATCATCATCCGGGCCTGCAGACGGACATGTCCAGCGAAATGAAGAAGTAGGAGCCGCAGATGATCACGTCACGAAGCAACATGATCAAGAGCATTTTCCTGATGGCGACCATGCTCGCTACCGGCTCTGCTTCATGGGCCGGACAGGCACCAGGCGCGCTGTCCGCTCCCGATATTCCGGTTAGCCACCACGATCGCGTTTACGCTGCGGAACAGTTCTCGAATACGGTCTCGGTCACGGACCCCGTTGACAACAAGCTGCTTGGCCTGATCCGGCTGGGCGACCCGCAGCCCGGTAATTTCAGCCCGCTGTACAAGGGGCAGGTGCTTGTGCATGGCATGGGCTTCGCGCCCGACCACAGGACGCTTGCCGTGGTGTCAATCGGTTCGAATTCGGTGACGTTCATCGATACCGCGACCAACGCGGTCAAGCACACGACCTATGTCGGTCGCTCTCCGCACGAGGCATTCTACACCCCCGACGGCAAGGAGGTCTGGGTTACCGTC
The DNA here is from genome assembly GCF_936928535.1 of uncultured Bradyrhizobium sp. Taxonomy (GTDB): domain Bacteria; phylum Pseudomonadota; class Alphaproteobacteria; order Rhizobiales; family Xanthobacteraceae; genus Bradyrhizobium. The sequence continues at coordinate 61,367 of NZ_CAKZHY010000164.1, forward strand.
CGCGGTGAGAACTACATCTCCGTCATCGATGCAAAGAGCTTCGCGGAGAAGAGCCGTATCACCACCCCGAACGGGCCGGGCATGCAGATTTTTTCGGCCGACGGCAAGTACGGCTACATCTGCTCATCGTTCAATCCTGAGACCGACGTCGTCTCAGTCGCCGACCACAGGATCGTCGCCAAGGTGAAGCAGGAGAGCCCGTTTTGTCCGAACATTGCGGCGACGCCGGATGGAAATCAGGTGTGGTTCACCCTGAAAGACGTCGGCCGCACCCAGGTGTTCAACGCGAAGCCGCCGTTCAATCTCATCACGACGATCGACACCGGCCCGATCACCAACCACGTCAACTTCGCGCATACGCCCAGGGGGACGTTCGCTTACGTGACGGTCGGTGGCTTGAACCTCGTAAAGGTATTCCGCACCGACGATTTCTCGCAGGTTGCGGCGATCCCGGTCGGCAATCTACCGCATGGCGTCTGGCCATCCGGCGACGGTACGCGGATTTACGTCGGGCTTGAGAACGCCGACGCTCTCGCGGCGATCGACACCGCGACCAACAGCCTCGTCACGAATGTCCCGGTTGGCCAGGCACCGCAGGCGATCGCCTATGTTCCAAACGCGGCGCCAAATCCGGACGACCGTCAGAACCTGCAGCCACTCGGCGTTGCCGGCCAGGTCGCTCATCTCTCGCTCACGTCGAAGGACGGTGCAAAGGACGGCAAGGCGCCCACCAGCGTGTCGCTGTTCGATCAGGGGCTGATCCAGATCCTGCAGGCTTCGGTCACGGGACTTGAGCCCAAGCAGAAATATGTGCTTGCGCTGGCGGAGCGGGGTGACGGGAGTGGCCACCTGCAGCCGCTGGCGGCGTTCATGACCAATCCGGCCGGATCGGCTATCGTCAACGCCGCTGGCCCGATCCGGCAGATCGTCGACCAGCCGTCTACTGCAGCCAAGCGTTATTTGGTGATTGCCGCCGGCGACGCTGCGATGCCCGGCGAGGCGGTCCAGATCGAGGCGCAATGACTTCGGCCAGGACAGCATCAGAAAGCTGGCGGAGCGCCTCATGAAGGACATGCTGGTTCAGGTCGAACCACTGATCCCCGCGCTCCGTCGCTATGCGCGCGCCCTCGTGCGCGACCGCTCGGCGGCTGACGATTTGGTCCAGGACTGTCTGGAACGCGCCGTCAGCCGCTGGCATCAGCGGCGCGACGGCAGCGTGCGCGCCTGGCTGTTCACCATCCTCCACAATCTGGCGGTCTCCCAATTTCGCCAGACAATAGCGCGAGGCAGGCATATGCCGATCGACGATGCCGGCGAGCAGGAGCTTGTCAGCGCGGCAGCGCAGGAGCAGAGGCTGATCTATCAGGATGTCCTGAGCAAACTTGCCAAACTCCCCGAAGAGCAGCGGGCCGTGCTGTTGCTCGTGGCTGTCGAAGATCTTTCCTACGCGGACGCTGCGGCAGTTCTCAACGTCCCGATCGGTACGGTAATGTCACGACTGTCGCGCGCGCGGGAGAGGCTGCAGCAGGAGATGGACAGCGTTGCACCGGGAAATGTCGTGGCATTGCGGAGCTTGAAATGAACCAGCGGCCGATCACAGAAGACGATCTGCACGCCTATGTGGACCAGGTGCTCGAGCCCGAGCGCCGCGCGGAGGTCGCATCCTATCTGGACCATCACCCCGACGTCGCCGGGCGCGTCGCGGCTTTCGCCACCCAGCGCGAGCAGTTGCGGGGCGCGTTGGCGTCAATCGCCGACGAGCCATTGCCGGCGGAGCTGAACCTGTTGCATATCATCGAGGGCCGGAAACGGCGTCCGCGATGGGCGTGGGGCATGATCGCAGCCATGCTGCTCCTCGGCCTCGGCGGTCTCGGCGGCTGGACCACGCGCAGCCTGCTGCAGGATGGTTCGAACGGACTGTCCTCGTTGGCCCAGGAGGCCGCCTACTCCTATAGCGTCTTTGCACCCGATCGCGTGCGGCCGGTCGAGATCAAAGCATCTAATAGCGCAGAGCTCACGCAATGGGTCTCCAACCGGCTGAAGCAGCCTATCAAGGTGCCAGATCTCTCGGCGTCGGGTTATCGGCTGATGGGCGGTCGGCTGGTTCCGACGTCGCGTGGCCCGGCGGCGATGTTCATGTACGATGACGATCGCGGCGACCGTCTCGTGGTGCTGACGCGTCCTATGAGCAACCCCAATCTGGCGACGCCGATGATGCCGCAATCGACCGGCGATGTCGCGGGTTTGGTGTGGGCGGAGGGCGGCATGGGTTACACGCTCGTCGGCCAGCTTCCGGGCGACGTCCTCAAGCCGATCGCAAACGAGATCCGTAAGCAGGCGCGCCCTATCTAGTACCGGAATCGACGGGTCCTTACGACCGTGCGAGCCGGACGCTCAACCTCGCTCAGCTTTCGGCCTCAATCCAGCAATCTGACGTCGTCGGGCGCCTGCGGCGACGTCTTGATCGCGATCGCCTTGACCTGGCCGCTGATCGGCTTGGTGCCACCATGCGGCGTGCCCTTGGGGATGATGACGAGGTCGCCCGGCTTCACCGTCACCTCCTTGTCGCCGAGCCAGATCGTCCCTGTGCCATCGAGAATGTACTGGATCTCGTTGGTGTTGGGATGCAGATGCTTTGGCACGTTGCCGACCTGGATCGACACAGTCGAGCCATCCGCGGTCATGAACGTCTTCGAGCGGTATCCAATCTGGTTGGCGGGGCCCAGTGCATCTCCTTCCATCTCGCCGGTATGGATGATCTGCGCGGTGATGTTTTCGGCGGCGAGCGCCGGCCCGAGTAAATAGGTCGCGCCGCATCCGGCGACGAAGGCGGCGGCGATCGACAGCCCGGTAACAAGGCGATTCATGGATGATCGTCCCCATCAGAAATGTTGTTGTGGGCGCATGCCATTTCGCCAAAAGGCTGATGGCCAGTGCACTTGGGCGTCCTTCTCAAGCCAGCCCTGCTGCTCTATGGTGCCGCCAGCCGAATGGAGGAAACCAATGAAGAACACGATTGCCAGGCTAGCCGGCGCCCTGCTTGCGCTGACGCTCAGCACCTCGTTTGCCGCAGCGCAAAGCAAGATCACCGTTGCGGTCGGCGGCGGCGCCTGCCTGTGCTATCTGCCGACGGTGCTGGCCAAGCAGCTTGGCGAGTACGAGAAGGCCGGCCTCAATGTCGATCTGGTCGACCTCAAGGGCGGCTCGGACGCGCTCAAGGCCGTGCTCGGCGGCAGCGCCGACGTCGTTTCCGGCTATTTCGACCATTGCGTCAACCTGGCCGCCAAGAAGCAGGAGCTGCAGGCGTTCGTGGTCTATGACCGCTATCCCGGCCTCGTGCTGGTGGTCGCGCCCTCGCACACCGCGGACATCAAGTCGATCAAGGATCTTGCCGGCAAGAAGGTCGGGGTCAGCGCGCCCGGTTCCTCCACCGATTTCTTCCTGAAATATCTCCTGAAGAAGAACGGGCTCGATCCCGCCGGCACCGCCGTGATTGGCGTCGGCCTCGGTGCGACCGCGGTGGCTGCGATGGAGCAGGGACAGATCGACGCTGCGGTCATGCTCGATCCCTCCGTCACCGTGCTCCAGGGCAGCCATCCGGACCTGCGCATCCTCAGCGACACCCGGACGCAAAAGGACACGCTCGCGACCTTCGGCGGCGAGTATCCGGGCGGCGCACTGTACTCGACGGCGGCGTGGGTCGCTGGCCACGAGAAGGAGGTGCAGGGGCTCACCAACGCGATGCTGGCGACGCTCGCCTGGATCCATTCGCACTCGCCCGAGGAGATCATGGCGAAGATGCCGGAGGAGATGGTCGGCAAGAACAAGGACCTCTACCTCGCGGCCCTGAAGAACACGATCCCGATGTTCTCCGAGACCGGCAAGATGGACCCGAAGGGCGCGGACGCCGTGCTCGCGGTCTTCAGCATCGGCTCGCCGGAGGTGGCGAATGCCAAGATCGACGTCAGCAAGACATTTACGAACAAGTTCGTCGACCAGGCGAAGAAGACCACGGGGAACGCCAAATAACTGACGCGAACGCGCGCTAATCAGGCGTCATGACAGAATCGATCATTCATCGTGTCACGACGCTGGACTTGGCCGTGCAGCCGACCGCCTGGCCGTTCGCCGAGGAGCGGCGCGGTGAGATCGCGGCGCATTTCGCCGAGAAGCAGCGCGAGCGGCCGAGCCTCTGGAATGGCCGCGTCCTGCTCGGGCGCGATCCCGTCTTCACCGATGGCCGTCTCGCGGCGACCTATTTCGAGACGGACTTCGCGAGCTTTCTGGCGTGGCGTGACTGGGGATTTCCCGATCCTGATGTCTTCAACGGTTTCGGCATGGGGGCGTTGCGCGCCTCCGACGGCGCCTTCGTAATGGGTGAGATGGCGCCTCACACGGCCAATTCAGGGCGGATCTATTTCGCGTCGGGCACGCCCGATCTTGACGACGTCAAGGACGGCGCGCTCGACATTCCCGGCAGTGTCATCCGCGAGCTCGAGGAGGAGACCGGCCTCGGTCCGGCGGATTATTCGGCGGAGGCGGACTGGCACTGCGTTGTCACCGGTCGCGCGCTTGCAATGATCCAGATTCTCAACCTGGATATGCCGGGCGAGGCGGCTCGCGCGCGGATCGAAGCCAATCTGGCGCGCCAGGACGAGGCGGAGCTTTCGGCCATCCATCTCGTGCGCGGGATGGACGATCTCAAGCCGGCCATGCCGCGATTTGTCACTGCCTTTATTGCGCAGCAGTTCGCCCCGCGCTGACGCGCGAGGCTTGACATCGTGCGGTCGAGCCCATGTGATGGGCGAAAAGCAAAACAAAAAAATGCAATGCACAATCGTCCAGGGAGGTTTAGATGCGCCTGCGCATGGCTGCCCGCTTGGTACGTGGGCTGTTGATCGCGATTGCAGCGGTGGGCCTGGCGGCTTCGGCCGAGGCTCAGGACAAGAAAATCAAGATCGGCGTGATTTTCGACCTGACCGGCCCGCTTGCGGGCGGCGGCTCCGAGCTCGAATATCTCGGCACCAAGATCATCCTCGACCATTACACCAAGACCGGCGTCGAGGGCTACAAGGTCGAGGCGGTCTACGCCGACGCGCAGAGCAAGCCTGATGTCGCCATCAACGAATCCATCCGCCTGCTGGAGCAGGAGAAGGTCGATCTGGTGCTCGGCTTCTTCTCGTCGGCGCAATGCGTGCCGGTTGCCGCCCGCGTCGAGCAGCTCAAGAAGTTCATGTGGATGACGACCTGCATCTCGTCCGCCGTGGTTGCCGACAAGAACTACAAATACGTCTTCCGCCCGCAAGCGAGCGGCGATCAGTTCGGCACGATGACGATGGATTTCATCGCGCAGAATGCCAAGTCGAAGTTCGGCAAGGAGCCGAGCGACCTGCGTGTCGCCATCATCCACGAGGACGGCGCCTATGGTGTCGACGTCTCCAAGGGCAACGAGGCCGGCGCGAAGAAGGCGGGCTTCAACGTCGTACTGAAGGAAGGCTATTCCGCCACCGCGCCCGATCTGTCGGCGCTGGTGACCAAATTGAAGCGCGCCAAGCCCGATGTCGTCTTCCACACCGGCTATAACCCCGACATCACCCTGCTGCTGCGGCAGGCGCGCGAACAGGGCTTGAAATTCGCGGCTCTCGTCGGCCATGGCGCCGGCTACGGTGTCTATGAGAAGCTGAAAGAAGGCCTCGGCGCCGACGCCAACTACCTCTTCGACACCGATCCGATCTCGATCTGGCTCGCCAACCAGAAGACCATGGATCCGAAGCTTGCGCCCGTCATCAAGATGATCGGCGAAGAGTTCGACAAGATCAGGCCCGGCGTCGCCATTCGCTCCGCTCATGTCGGCATCGGTGCATCCAACACCTACGTCTTCATGGACGACGTGCTGCCGCGCGCCATCAAGAAGTATGGCGGGGTTGATCCCGAGGCGCTACGCAAGGCTGCGCTCGACACCGACATTCCCGAGGGTGGCACCATGCTTGGCTTCGGCGTCAAGTTCTTCGGGGAGGGCACGCCGATGGCCGGTCAGAACGAACGCTCGTTCCCTGTCGTGATCCAGTACATCGACGACAAATCCTCGGTGGTGTGGCCCAAGAGCCAGGCGCAGCGCGAAGCCGTGCTGCCGCTGCCGAAGGGCACCACCTACAGCAACCAGTAGTGCAGGATCTGGAACGAGGAGAGCGGGACGGTGCTGGAGGTCAGCGGGCTCATGAAGCGGTTTGGCGGCTTCACCGCCGTCAACAACGTGTCGTTCAAAGTCGATCAGGGCGAGATCCTCGGCCTGATCGGCCCTAACGGCTCGGGCAAGAGCACGATCTTCAACTTGCTGTCGGGCACGCTGGTGCCGAGCGCCGGATCAATCCTGTTCGATGGCTCGGAGATCGCAGGCCTCGCGCCGCACCGGATCATCAATAGCGGCATCGGCCGTACCTTCCAGATTCCGCGGCCGTTCCGCCGGCTCACGATTTTCGAGAACGTCGCGCTCGCCGGCTTCTATGGCCAGGGTCGCCATAACCGCCTCAAGGCCGAGGAAGCGGCAGCGCGCTCGCTCGCAATGGTGGGCTTGCCGACCGATCGCCATACCGGCGTCGACGGGCTCGGCGCGGCAGGTTTGAAGAAGCTGGAACTTGCAAAAGCGCTCGCGACCGCGCCGAAGCTTCTGCTGGCCGATGAGAGCCTCGGCGGCCTCGACGAGGCCGAGATGAACCAGGCCGCCGACATGCTGCGCAACATCCGCGATGAACTCGGCATCACCATCATCTGGGTCGAGCACATCATGGGCGTGCTCATGCGCGTCGTCGACCGCGTCATGGTGCTCGATCACGGCGAGAAGATCTCGGAAGGGTTGCCGAGCGCGGTCGCCGGCGATCCGCGCGTCATCGAGGTCTATCTCGGCACCGATGCCGAGACCACGCAAGCCGCTGCCGCCGAAGCGCGCCGGCGCGCGGGAGGCCAGTGATGCTGGAGCTTCGCGGCGTCAACGCCGGCTACGGGACGTTCCAGGCGCTGTTCGACGTCCATCTCGACGTCAAGGCCGGCGAGGCCGTGGGCGTCATCGGCCCGAACGGTGCCGGCAAGACCACGCTGATGCGCGTCGTCTCCGGTCTGATCCGTCCCTCGCGCGGTTCGATCTCCATGGAAGGCGCCGACGTTCTGGCGACACCGCCGCACAAGATCGTCAGCCTCGGGGTCGCGCATGTGCCGGAGAACCGACGGCTGTTTCCGCAGCTCTCGGTCGACGACAATCTCAAGATGGGGGCCTTCATGAAGGAGGCGCGCGGTCGCTATGCCGAGCGGCTGGAGGTTGTGTTCGACCTGTTTCCGCGACTGAAGGAGCGCCGCCACCAGCTGGCGGGCACCATGTCCGGCGGCGAGCAGCAGATGTGCGCGATCGGCCGCGCGCTGATGTCGAACCCGAAGCTTCTGCTGCTCGATGAGCCATCGGCGGGGCTGGCGCCGGTCGTGGTGCAGCAGGTGTTCGAGCTCGTCAAGCGGATCCGCGCCAGTGGGCTGACAGTGCTGATCGTCGAGCAGAACGTGCAGCAGGTGCTGCGCGTGGTCGACAGGGCCTATCTGATCGAGGCCGGCACCATCCGCGCCTCGGGCACATCGGCCGAAATGCTGGCGAGCGACACGGTCAAGGAAGCATATCTCGGGGTGTGAGGGGCATATGCAGGCGTTCCTGGATATTTTCGATATTTACCTGTTGGAAGCCGTGATCAACGGCATCCTGCTCGGCGGCGTTCTGGCGCTGCTCGCGCTCGGGCTGAACCTGATTTTCGGCGTCATCGACGTCACCTGGATCTGCTACGCGGAGCTGGTCATGATCGGCATGTACGCCATGTATTTCATGGTCCAGTATTACGGCATCAGCTATTTCATCGCGGCACCGCTCACCATTCTGCTCGTCGCGATGCTCGGTGCGCTGTTGCATTATCTCGTGATCGCGCCGCTGCTCACGGCGCCGCCGATCAACCAGCTGCTCGCGACCGGCGGCGTGTTGTTCGTGCTGCAAAGCTTTGCCACGGTCGCCTTCGGCATCGACTTCCGCAACCTCGGCATCCGCCTGCCGGTGCTCGCCTTCGGCGACATGAATTTCAGTTACGCACGACTGCTGTCGTTCCTCGCGGCGCTGGTTGGCATGGTCGCGGTCTATCTGTTCATGACGCGCACCTTCACGGGCACGGCCATCCGCGCCATCTCGCAGGACCGGCAGATCATGGCGCTGATGGGCGTCGACACCAAACGCATCTATCTCATCACCTCGGCCATCGGCGGCGGGCTGGCCGGTCTCGCCGCCTGCCTGCTGGTGCTGCAATACGATGTGCATCCCTTCGTCGGCCTTTCCTTCGGGCCAATCACCTTCCTGATCTGCGTGCTCGGGGGCCTTGGCAATTTCATCGGCGGCTTCATCGCGGCCTTCGTGTTCGCCGAGATCATATCGCTCGGCGGCCTGTTCTCGGATCTGGAATGGGGCTACGTGCTCGCCTTCGCCTTCTTCATCGTCATGATGTTCATCCGGCCCGCGGGCCTGCTCGCGAGGCGCCGATGACGGGGCAGGGCCGGCTTGTGGCTTGGGGGATCGGACTGGCGGCGCTGATCACGCTGCCCTTCGTCTATCGCGATCCCTATCATCTGCACATTCTGGTGCTGATCCTGATCTGGTCGTTCGCCTATACGTCGTGGTCGATGATGGGGCGGTTCGGCCTGGTCTCGCTCGGGCACGGCGGTTTCATGGGCATCGGCGCCTATGTCACCGCGCTGCTCTGGAACCATCTCGGCGTGTCGCCATGGATCGGCATTCCCGTCAGCATGGTCGCAGCAGGTATGCTGGCGCTGATCGTCGGCTATCCGTGTTTCCGCTTCCGCATCACCGGACACTATTTCGTGCTGGTGACGCTGGCACTGTCGGGCATCGTGCTGCAGGTTATCACGGCGACGCGCGACTATACCGGCGGCTCGCTCGGCTATACGCCGAACCGCGCACCGGGCAACAAGCTGCTGGCGCTGCAGTTCGACGACAAGACCACCTGGTATCTGATCGCGCTTGCGGTCTGGCTGGGCGGCATCGTCGTCTGGCATCTGGTCGATCGCAGCATGAGCCGCTACGCCCTCGAGGCGATCTCGGAGGACGAGGACGCCGCGGCCGCCGCCGGCGTCAATGTCACCGCGGAGAAACTGAAGATCACGCTGATCAGCGCCGTGATGACGGCGCTGGCCGGCGCAATCTATTGCCAGTACCAGATGTTCATCACGCCCGACACGGTGAGCGGCATCGCGGTGTCGCTGCAGATGGTGTTCGCGGCCATCGTCGGCGGTCTGTTCGTCTCGCTGGGTCCGACCGTCGGTGCCGTCATCACCATCCTGCTCGCGGAAACCTTGCGCATCGGCTTCGGCACCAAGGCGGTCGGCTGGGACAATCTGGTCTACGGCGTCCTGCTGGTGCTTTTCATCATATTCCTTCCCAAGGGCATCCTTGGTAGCGTGCTCGACCGATTGAAGCCGCAACGCAAGGTGCCCCGCGCTCATGAGCAAAAAGCCGTCCAAATCGCTCGCCCAGGAACTTGACCGCTACATCACGCCGTTCCGCCATGACGGGTCCGGCAAGTTTCATCTGAAAGACTACAAGACCAACGCGAAAGGCGATCTAGACAAGGACGACGCGCAGGAGCTTCTCGACGCCAACAAGAAGCGTCTCGTCGAGTTCCAGGAAAAGCTCTACGCCCAGGATCGCTGGTCGGTCCTGATCGTGTTCCAGGCCATGGACGCCGGCGGCAAGGACAGCGCGATCAAGGCGATCTTCGAGGGCATCAATCCGCAGGGCTGCGAGGTCTCCGCCTTCAAGGCGCCGAGCAGCAAGGAACTCGATCACGACTTCCTCTGGCGTCACGCGGTCGCGTTGCCGGAACGCGGCCATATCGGCATCTTCAACCGCTCCCATTACGAGGAATGCCTGGTGACGCGCGTGCACCCGGAGATCCTCGCCAAGGAAAAGCTGCCGCCGCGGCTCGTCACCAAGAACATCTGGAGGGACCGGTTCGAGGACATTGCTGCCTGGGAGCGCTATCTCTGCCGCAACGGCACCGTGGTCCTGAAATTCTTCCTCAACCTTTCCAAGGAGGAGCAGCGCAAGCGCTTTCTCGACCGGCTGGAGGAGCCGGCCAAGCAGTGGAAGTTCTCGATGGACGACATCAAGGAGCGCGCGCTTTGGCCACGCTACCAGGCGGTCTATCAGGACATCGTGCGCCACACCGCGACGCCGCATGCGCCCTGGTATGTCGTGCCCGCCGACCACAAATGGTTTGCGCGCGTGGTGATCGGCTCCGTCATCGTCGCGGAACTGGAAAAGCTGGACCTGCGCTTTCCCCGCGCCGACAAGGCTTCGCTGGCCGAGTTCAAGAACGTGCGCGAGGCGCTGGAGCAGGAAGCCAAGGGCAGCAAGAAGCGGGCGAAACCAAAAAGGCGAAAACAACCCCATGCACAGTAGCCGACACGCTGGAACCGACGGCTTGATGCATCATTCGGTTTTTAAGAAAACGAATTGACCCGTCGGGCAAAACACCGGCATAATGTCACCATCGCGACAGGACTCGTAGGGTGGGCAAAGCGAAGCGTGCCCACCAATCGTCTCCGCGGGAAAAGATCGTGGGCACGGCGCAAATGCGCCTTTGCCCACCCTACGGGATCTGCGCCTGCCGTCAGTACCCCCGGCCCCACCAGTAGCAGAAGCGCTCGACATTGGCCGGCAGGCCCGCTTCGTAGTTCGCCCATTTCTCGTATTTCGGCAGCTTCACTTCCTTCATCGCGGTGTCGAAGCATTTGCCGGCATCGGCCGCCTTCTTCACCTCGGTCGAGAGATCCTCCATGTAGGCAATGTCGTCCGCGACATCCTTCTTGGTGCCCAGCCGGCCGCCGGCATAGGGATGGCCGGGGATCATGCGATCCCAGTCCAGCGAAGCCAGCTTCTTCAGCGAAGCGATATATTCCAGCGGCGAGGCATTGTCGGGGATGTTGCGGAACTGGACTGACTCGATCGGCGCGAAGTCGACGACGAAGACGAGCTTCTCCTTCGGCAACCGCATCACCAGCGAATTGTCGGAATGGTTGCGGCCGACATAGTCGAGCTCCAGCGTGGTGCCGCCGAGCGTGATGGTCTTCTTGTCGTCGACCACCTGGTCGGGCATCACGATATCGGCCAGCAGCGCATTCTGCTTCTTCAAGTCGAGCAGCCGCTCTTTGGTGCGGCGATGCGCGATGAAGGTGGCGCCGAGATCCTTGAACGGCTGGCCGCCGGCGATGTGATCGTAATGGTGGTGGCTGTAGATGACGTATTTGATCGGCTTGTCGGTGACGGCCTTGATCGCGTCGATATAGGGTTTTGCCGGACGCAAATAGGAGATCGGATCGGTCGCGATCACGCCCTTCGGCGTCACCACGAACATCGACTGATGGCCGCCATAGCGGAAAATGTAGATGTTGTCGGTGCCGTCGACCTTCCTTGTCGAGGTCTGTGGCGGCGTCTGCGCAAAAGCCGAGCCGGTGACGAGGGCCGCAAGAACGGCGATGCAAGATAATGCTTTCATCTCTGGCTTTCTGAAAAGGGATGGGGCGAAGTGATGGAGTTGATCTCTCACACAAACGCTACGAAGAGGGATTTATTCCGCGCTTCCAGGCGGTCAGTGTGTCGCGGAACAGGTGTGCAAATGTGATCCTTCCGGCCATCGATCCCGCTTGACAGTTTTATGTCACGGGAGGAGCATGCCGGTGGTCGCGATCAAGCGACGCGTAACGTCCACCTCATGAGCAAGGGGAGGTCTATGACTCCACCTCCGCAAATCCAGCCGCGTTAAGTGCGATGGAGCTCGTTCGGACTATCGCATAGCGGCAGAAACCGCGAACGGCACGCCGGGTCAAGGTTTAGTGGGCTGCATCAGCAAGGCATAGCCCCTACCTGCCCGGCGCTGTGCGTTTTGCGCCCGTCGCGCGTCAATTGCTCCCTTTCCAGAAGAGCCCGAGGCCATCAAAGCTGCTTGTCGTGCAGCGTGAGGCATCGCCGCAATTTCCTGCGCTCTCATGAATCGTTTATGGCGCGGTCGATCATGTTTGCGCTGCGGTAAATGCCAAGAGAATGTCGTCTGGTCGGCCAACTTCCGACACAAGACCGGGTCGAATAGCCACGATCCGACATGACGCAGTGCTTCGCGCGGACTCGATTCCGCCGGCGCGTTTCATTTATCTTGGGGAATCCGCGTGTCGCATAAGCTTGTCTCCGCGCTTGTCGCTGCTTTCTTTCTCGTGCTCCCGTCGCTCTCTCCGGCTCGCGCAGAGCAATCTGCGCCCGCCGCCAGAAGTGCGGTAGCCCTGTCGCCTGACGAGGCCCGGCGGGCGCTGGACACGCTCCAGGACGACAAGAAGCGTGCGCAAATGATCGATACGCTGCGCGCGATCGCGAATGTATCCGGCCCGCAGCAAGCCGCCCCGCCGGCGCCCGAGCAGAAGCTGCCGATCCCGCTCTCGGCGGATGGACTCGGCGCACAGCTTCTGCTCTCGGTGTCCGAGGAGATCGGCGAGATCTCGCGCGATGTTGCCGACATGGCGCGAACGCTGACGCATTTTCCAGCGTTCTATTACTGGATCGTGCGGACCGCGAACGACCCTGATGCCTACAATCTCCTGATCGAAATCGCCTGGAAGCTCGCGCTGGTGTTTGCTTGCGCGCTTGCGGCCGAATGGGTCATCGTTCGCCTGATCCGGCGCCCGGTTGGGTTCCTCGAAGCGCGCGTGCCGCAGACCGCGCGGCTGCCGGTGCAGGCGCTGCCCATTGCCGATCCGCCGTCATCGGTCGCTGATGTCACGCCCGCACCCGAACTGCACAAGCGCCGACACAGCCTTGCGCGCGTCTGGCAGGCGCTGCTGCGGCTGCCCTTCGTGCTGGGACGGCTGGTGCTCGAACTGCTTCCGGTGGTCGCTTTCGTCGGTCTTTCGACCGCACTGCTCGGAACGGAGATTGGCGAGCCCGCCACTGCTCGTCTCGTGATCCTCGCAGTCGTCAATGCCTACGCGTTCTCGCGCGGGCTGATTTGCGTCGTCCGCGCTCTGGCCGGGCCGTTCGGCCTGTTTCCGGTGCGCGCCGAGACCGCGGCCTATATCGAGATCTGGGCGCGCCGCATCGTCGGCGTCGCCGTGACAGGCATTGCCTTTGCCAACGTGGCGCTGCTGCTCGGCCTGCACCGCGCCGGTTACGCCGCGCTCATTCGCATGGTGATGCTGGTCGTGCACCTCTTCGTCGTCGTCATCATCCTGCAATGCCGCCGCCAGGTGGCGGACGCCATTCGTGCGCCCGCCGAACGGCAGGGCATTGCGGCACGCCTGCGCAACCGCATTGCCGGCGGCTGGCACTATCTGGCCATCGCGCTCGATCTGGCGCTGTGGGCGGTCTGGGCGCTCAACATCCGCAATGGCTATTCGCTGCTGCTGCAATATTTCGTCGGCACCATCGCAGTCGTGCTGATCACGCGGGTCGCCATCATGGTGACGCTGAGCCTGATCGATCGCGGCTTCCGCATCCGGCCGGACATCCTGCAGCGCTTTCCGGGGCTGGAAATTCGCGCCAATCGCTACCTGCCGCTGTTGCGCAAGATCGTCTCCGGCGTGATTGGCTTCGTCGGCTTCGTCGCCGTGCTCGAGGTCTGGGGTGTCGACGCCATCGTCTGGTTCTATGGCGGCCAGATCGGCAGCCAGTTGGTTTCTGCCCTGGCGACGATCGGTGTCGCCGTCTTCATCGCGGCGGCGATCTGGGAGGCCAGCAACGCGCTACTGGACCGGCAGATCAATTCGCTGTCGCGTGACGGACATTATGCCCGCGCCGCGCGCCTGCGCACGTTCCAGCCGATGCTACGGACGGCGCTGCTGTGCCTGATCGCCACCGTGGTCGGCCTCACGGCGCTGAGCGAAATCGGCGTCAATGTCGCGCCGCTGCTCGCCGGCGCCGGCATTGTCGGCATCGCCATCGGCTTCGGCTCGCAGAAGCTGGTGCAGGATCTCATCACCGGCCTGTTCCTGCTGCTGGAGAACACGGTGCAGGTCGGGGACACCGTCAGCGTGTCCGGATTGTCAGGCGTGGTCGAGAATGTCTCGATCCGCACCATCCGCCTGCGCGCCGGCGACGGCGCCGTGCACATCGTGCCGTTCAGCGCGGTGACCACCATCACCAATGCCAGCCGCGGCGCCGGCAATGCCTCCGTCAGCGTCAACGTCGCCTACAAGGAAGATACCGACCGCGCCGGCCAGATCCTCAAGGACATCGTCGAGGAGATGCGCCGCGAGAGCGAATTCCGTCCCTTGATCCGCGGCGACCTCGAGCTCTGGGGCATCGACAAGGTCGATGGCGCCATGGTGTCGATCGTGGGCCAGATCCGCTGCACCGAGGCCGGCCGCTGGCCGGTCCAGCGCGAGTTCAACCGTCGCATGAAACAGCGCTTCCAGCAAAACGACATCGAGGTCGCATCCGCGACCCAGACTATTTTGATGCATGTCGCGCCGCCCGCCGACGTCGCTGCCAATCTGACGCCACGGCGGGCGGCCGGATAGTCGCACCACGATTTTCCGGCTTGCGTCCACGCATCGGCCAGCGTTCACTCGCCCTCCAGTCCGCTGATGACATGCGGACGACAAGAAGAGTGGGAGAGGGTGATGCGGGGGCTGTGGGCCGGATTGCGCGGTCATGTGATCGTCATTTTCGCGTTGATCGGAGGCGCGGCGTGGACCGGGCCCGGCCACGCCCAGTCGTTTCCCTCGCGCCCCGTCACGCTGGTGGTCCCGTTCGCGGCCGGCGGGCCAACCGATACGCTGGCGCGGATCCTTTCGGAGCGGATCGCGGCCGAGCTGCATGCGACCATCGTGGTCGAGAACGTCGCCGGCGCGTCCGGCAGCATCGCCGGCGCCCGCGTGGCGCGCGCGGCGCCCGACGGCACCACTATCACCATCGGCCATTGGGGCACGCATGTGCTCAACGGTGCGATTCTCAAGCTGCCCTATGATCTGCTCGCCGATTTCGAGCCCGTCGCGCTGGTCGCGATGGGGACGCAGCTGATCGTCGGTCGGAAATCGCTCGAGGCTAATAATCTGACAGAGATGATTGCTTGGCTGAAAGCCAATCCCGGCAAGGCCACCGCGGGCACAGCCGGCGCCGGCACCGGCGCACATGTCGCTGGCGTCTTCTTCAAGGACAAGACCGGCACCGACTTCCAGTTCGTACCCTATCGCGGCGCGGGGCCTGCCATGATCGATCTTGTCGCCGGCCAGATCGACATCATGTTCGATCAGGCCTCGAACTCGCTGCCGCAATACAGGAATGGTGCGATCAAGGCGTTCGCGGTGACCTCGCCGACACGGCTCGCCTCCGCACCTGATATTCCGACCGTCGACGAGGCGGGGCTGCCCGGTCTCTACATCTCCTATTGGCACGGCATCTGGGCACCGAAGAATACGCCGAAGGAGATTGTCACAATGCTCAACGCGGCCATCGTCGCGGCTCTTGCCGCTCCCGGAGTCAAGCAGCGCTTTGCCGAACTGGGCCAGGAGATTCCGCCGGTGGACCAGCAAGCACCCGCGGCCCTCGGCGCCTTCCAGAAAGCCGAGATCGAGAAATGGTGGCCGGTGGTGAAGGCGGCGGATATCAAGGCGGAGTAGGGCTGTCGCTGCGCAACATGCCCTGGTTCTGAGGTTTTCTCGTCATTCCGGAGCGCGCGTCAGCGCGAGCCCGGAATCCATCGCGCGGCCGTCTCTGCGGTCCGATGGATTCCGGGCTCGCGACTTCGTCGCGCCCCGGAATGACGAGCGGAGATGGCCGCAATACCTTCGCACCGCGCGCAACTGCGCGCAGTTCGCAAAAACCTCGCTGCGGTGCGAGATCACAATCACCCCACGTGGCGCTCGGTCCTTGATCTCGCCTGAACGCTGGCCGACAATGCCAGCCCTTCAATAAGAAACTCCCTGGGGGAATTCGTGAATAGACCTGCTCGGGTCAGCGCCCATTCGACATCATCCGATTCCGCGCAAGGCATGACGCTGCTGCGCGACCCCCTGCTCAACAAGGGCACCGCCTTCACGGAAGCCGAGCGCGCCGCGTTCGGCCTGCGCGGTCTGCTGCCGCCCTGCGTGCTGACGATCGAGGCGCAGGTCGAGCGGGTGCTGATCAATCTCCGTTCGTTGCCGACGGATCTCGAGAAATACGTCGCGCTGAATGCGCTGCATGATCGCAACGAGGCGCTGTTCTTCCGCGTGGTCGTCGATAACATCGACGAGATCCAGCCGATCATCTACACGCCGACGGTCGGGCTCGCCTGCCAGAAATACGGCCTGATCTTCCAGCGGCCGCGCGGCATGTTCATCTCCTCGCACGATCGTGGCCAGATCGCCGAAATCCTGCAGAACTGGCCTTATGCGGCCAAGCTCATCGTCGTCACCGACGGCGAGCGCATTTTGGGACTCGGCGACCTCGGTGCCAATGGCATGGGCATTCCGGTCGGAAAGCTCTCGCTCTATTCGGCCTGCGCCGGCGTGCATCCGGAAGCATGCCTGCCTATCGTGCTCGACGTCGGCACCAACAACGAAGAGCTGCTGAGCGATCCCTATTATCTCGGCCTGCGCGAGCGGCGCCTCACCGGCGAGGCCTATGACAGTTTTGTAGACGAGTTCATGACGGCGGCCCGAAAGACCTTTCCGGGCGTGCTGATCCAGTTCGAGGATTTCGCCAACCATTCCGCGTTCAAGCTGCTGCACAAATACCGGGACGAAGCCTGCGTCTTCAACGACGACATCCAGGGCACCGCGGCCGTCGCGCTCGCCGGCCTGTTCTCGGCGCTGAAGCTGAGCGGTGGCAAGCTGACGGATCAGCGCATCCTCTTCCTCGGCGCAGGCGAGGCGGCAACCGGCATCGCCGATCTGGTCGTCTCCGCCATGATGGCGGAGGGTGCAACGGAAGCAGAGGCGCTCCGGCGCAACTGGCTGGTGGATTCCCGCGGCCTGGTCGTCAGCAGCCGCGAAGGGCTGCATGGCCACAAGCTCCGCTATGCCCACACCGACCAGGCGCCGATCGCCGACTTCCTCACCGCGATCAAGACGCTGAAGCCGACGGCGATCATCGGCGTTGCCGCGGTCGGCGGCGCCTTCACGCCCCAGGTGCTCAAGGCGATGGCCGAGCTCAACGAACAGCCGATCGTGTTTGCGCTCTCCAACCCGACCTCGAAGGCCGAATGTTCGGCGGAAGATGCCTATCGCTACACCGAGGGCCGTGCGCTGTTTGCCTGCGGCAGTCCGTATGATCCGGTGAAGCTCAATGGCCGCACCTTCGTGCCGCGCCAGGGCAACAACTCCTACATCTTCCCCGGCGTCGGCCTCGGCGTCATCGCCAGCCGCTCGCGGCTCGTGACCGACGAGATGTTCATGGCAGCGGCGCACACGCTCGCCAATTGCGTCGGCAAGGAGGATCTCGAGCAGGGCAGCCTGTATCCGGCATTGCCGCGCATCCGCGAGGTCTCGGCCCGCATTGCGGCCGCCGTCGCCGATGTCGTCTACCAGCGCGGGCTCGCCGACGGACCGGCGCCCAACGACGTCAAGGCGCTGGTCCAGTCGCAGATGTACGAGCCGAAGTACTGACTGTCACAATTCGAACCGAACTCGCGGAAGCGGCCCCTCACCCCACCCTCTCCCCGTAAGAACGGGGCGAGGGAGTGAGAGAGCGGTGCGCGCCTTACTGGAAGAGCCGAATTGATGTGCTTAACCTCTCCCCGCTCTTTGCGGGGAGAGGTCGGATCGCGAAGAGATCCGGGTGAGGGGCGAGGCACGCTGCCTGCCAGATCAAGAGCCTATCCGACTTGCAAGCGCCGTTCCCCGCCGTCAGGTCAGCCCGGCTATCCCAGTCCGCCGGAATCGCCGTTGTTTGCGGTCGCCCGATGTGCGACGCTCCGTAGCATTACAAGAATCTCAAGCTGTTAGGTAAGCCACCATGGACGATCGTTTGCCCGACCTGGGCGACCTCGAGCACGAGGTCATGCAGATTGTATGGGCCCATGGGCCGGTCACGGCCGAAATCGTGCGCGAGCGTCTGTCGCGGCGTTTGAAGGAATCGACGGTGCGAACGGTGCTGCGTCGCCTCGAAGAAAAAGGCTATGCTCGCCACACGGTTGACGGACGCACCTACGTCTACCACGCCACCGAGGCGCGCGCGCGGGTCGCGGCCAAGGCGGTGCAGCGCATCGTCGACTGGTTCTGCAATGGCTCGATGGAGGAAGTCCTCGTTGGCATGGTGGACAATGCGATGCTCGATCAGCAGCAATTGCGCGCGCTGGCGGACCAGGTGGCCAAGGCGAAGAAGGCGAGGGGAGTAAAAAAAAATGATCGCAGCTCTGGCTGAGGCGGCGTTACGCTCCTTTGCGCTGGGAGGCGTCGTCTGGATCGGTCTCAATCTCTTTCGCGTCCGCAACCCGCATGTCCACATGACGGCGTGGGTGGTCGTGCTGCTGGCATCGCTGGCGATGCCGTTCGTGATGCGCTGGCCGACGCTCACCATCGACCGGCTGCCATTGTCTGTGCCGGTGCCGGATGAAACCTGGCCGGCCGACATCGCCATGCTGGACCGGGCGCAGCCGTCGCTGCCGATCGCATCAGGCGCGGCGATCGCGCCGATGGCAAGGCACGGCATCTCGATCGACTGGTGGATGGTTGCCACCACCGCCTATGCCTGCATCGCCAGCCTGTTGCTGCTGCGGCTCGCCATCGGCCTTTGCCTGACCTGGCGTCTGGTGCGCGCCGCAAAGCCGGTGAAGAGCATGATCGGCGCGGACGTTCGCGTCAGCCGCGATGTCGGCGGCCCCGGGACCTTCGGCTCGACCATTCTGGTGCCGCCGCAGTTTTTCGGCTGGGACGCGAAGAAGCGCCTCGCGGTGCTCGCGCATGAGGGAGCGCATGTCGCCAACAGGGATTTCTATGTCCTGTTGCTGGCCTCGCTCAATCGCGTGGTGTTCTGGTTCAGCCCGTTCTCCTGGTGGCAGTTTGCGCGTCTGGCCGAGCTTGCGGAGATCATCAGCGATGCCCGCGCCATCGAGATGATCGACGACCGGCTGTCCTATGCGGAAATCCTGCTCGACGTCGCGGCGTCCGTGAAGCCGCGCCCGATGGAGCTCGCGATGGCGCAGGCCTCGACCGTGCGCGCGCGCGTCGAGCGCATCATCGCCGCCGCTGCCATGCCCGTGGCCGTCGGCTGGCGCAAGCGGCTGTGGATCGTGGCCGCGATCGTGCCCGTCGTGATCGTGTCGACAGGTATGATTGCGTACCGCACGCCTGATCCGGTGCCCGCAGGTGCCGAGCTCGGCCAGGTGCCCGCCGAGCACTACCATCCGTTCGTCAATTTCTACGCCATGGGCCCGGCCTCGGTGTTCGCGATCTTCCGCGAGGGCGATGCGCTCTATGGGCAGCTCACTGGCCAGCGCAGGCTGCGCTTGACCGTTGCGAGCGACGGCACGGCGTCCTATGCGGCATCGTTCGGCGAGATCACGTTCCCTGTCGATGCGGAGCGGCGCTCGTCCGAGCTGATGCTGCACATGAACGGCCGCGACGTCCGCGCCGTTCGAGTCGCCGAGATGCCGGCGCCGGCCACGGAGCCGGTCTCGCTCGATCAATATGTCGGCTGGTACAAGGTTGCGCCGAACCGCGTGCTCACCATCAGGCGCGACGGCGATCGTCTGCAGCTGCAGGAGACCGGGCAGGGCCGCTCGCCGGTGCTCACTGAGGGCAACGATGCCTTCTCCGTCCATGGCGATCATCTCCTGGTCTTCCTGCGCGATGAGCAGGCGAACGTCGCGCGCGTGCTGGTCCAGAACGCGGCCTCCGGCGCACGCCTGGCGCAGCGGATCGATGCGGCACAGGCTCAGGCGATCGAGGCCGACTTCGCCCGCCGCCTGGCGGAGGTGCCTGACAGGTTCAGGGAGCAGGTCCCGGCAGCAGGCAGCAAGGAGATGATCCTGAAAGGGATCGAGGATCTGCGCCGCGGCACGCCGAACTATGACCGGATGAGCGCGCCGCTCGCTGCCAACATCCACCGCCGGATCGACGAATTGCGTGCCACCTTCGCAGCGCTCGGCGCGGTCGAGTCGATCTTCTTCCGCGGCGTCGGGCCCGGCGGCTACGACATCTACGGCGCCAAGTTCGAGAATGGCACCGCGGAGTTCCGCCTGCTGCTCGAGCCCGACGGCAAGGCCGGCGACGTGATCTTCCGGCCCGACGGCAATGACGAACTCGGCGGCATCGTCTCCTGTTCGGAAGAGGCGAACGTGCGCGGCCGTGCCGGCACGTCGCCGATCAGGATCATGCTCTACAACGAGACCGCGGACGACATCCAGGTCTTCAATCTCGATGCGAACGGCGAGCGCAAGGCGCAGAGCGTCGTCAGGTCCGACATGACCTGGGTGGCGCTGACGACCGTGAACAATCCGTGGGTCGTTGCCGACAAATCAGGGAAATGCGTGGAGATCGTGCTGCCCGGGCGGCAGACGCGCTTCCACAATGTCGAGGCCGCTGATGTCGGGGCCCGGCTAGGGCGTGCCGCGCGTCGTGCCGTTCCGATCGCCAATGGCGAGGCGATGCTGCGGCAATATATCGAGGGCGTCGGCAAGGGGCAGCCCGACTACGAGCATATGACGACCGAGGTCGCCAACGTGACACGTACGCAGCTTCCGTTCGACCAGGCGATCCTGACGCGGCTCGGTGCGCTGCGCGCGGTTTCGTTCCGCGGCGTGACCGCGCTCGACAGCGACATCTACGTCGCCCAGTTCGCCAACGGCTCGGCGGAATGGCGCATCGGCGTCAGGAAGGGGACGATCACCAAGATCGCGCTTGGGCCGAATTTCTAAAGGCGCGGCGTGTGTCTGAATGTTGCTGATGCGCAGGCCGCATCAATCCCGGCTTGCGCAGGTCGGACGCAAGCGTTACGCTACGTAACACTACGGGAGGTAGCCGGCCGTTGGCCCGGGAATTCGGGGCTGCCTTCGCAAGCTGACCGGTTCATGATGTGCATGCTGACGCAACGGGAGCTCGACCTTCTGGTCAGTCTGAAGACCGGCTGGCGGCTGCTTTATCGACGCGAACTCGCGCGGCTGATCAAGGGAGACGTCGAAACCGGCGAGGTGCGCACCGAGACGCACCCGGTGATCTGGCGCGTTATATCGGGCTGATTTTTCGCGGGTCTGTGTCGATTCAGGACAGATGACTGTGGTGGATTCATCACAGCCGGCGCGAAACGATGATGGCCGCAAGGCCGCTTTTGTTCAGACAAGGTTCTGCCCTCATTGCCCACCGAAATTTGGGCGTGTTCGGAGGGCGCATCATGTCTCGCATTGCACGTGCCGAAACGACCCCGACTTCGCCGGCAACCATGTCCCGCTTGCTGCTTGCGGTCATGGGGGCCGCATCGCTCGCCGCCTGCGCGCAATCACCGGTCGGCCGCCAGAAAGCGGACCTTGCCCCGACCAGCAGGCAGGCTGCCATCGAGCGCCCGCACCGCGTGGCGGCGCTGCATCCGCGTCCGATCCACAGGCCGCATCCGTCTCTGGACACAACGAGCGCCAATCCGACGCGATCGCAGGGCGTGGCGAGCTTCTACTCGGACACGGAGACTGCGAGTGGCGAGCGGTTCGACAAGAACGAGCTGACTGCGGCCCATCCCACACTGCCGTTCGGCACCAGGCTGCGCGTCACCGATGTCTCCTCCGGCCGCTTCGTCACCGTCAGGGTCAACGATCGCGGGCCGTTCGTCCGCGGTCGCGTCGTCGACATCTCGCCGTCCGCGGCCGAGGCGCTCGGCATGGTCGACAAGGGCCTCGCCAATGTCAGGCTCGACGTCGTGCAATGAGGCGCGGTTGGTCGGTCATGCGCTTAACCTGGTATTAGCGGCTCTCCCGCACCATGGGCGTCCGGCAATTCGGGGCTTTGGGGGAGACGGGGCTTGAACACGATCCAGTATCTCGAAGATCAGGCGGCGCGCGCCGAGCGACTTGCCAAACGGATCACGGATACGCTGACGATCGAAAAGCTCCTGACCTTCGCCGGCGACCGCCGCCGCGAGATCGAGGTCATCGCCGCCAGACGGCGCGCATAACTCCCGTAAACCATGCAGTGAGCGCATTCGTCCTCGCCGAAAGGCGCGGAACTTCTTCTCGCCTCCGGCGTCATGTCAGTCGTGACCATGGAGGAGGAAATCATGGGCTTTGGACGAGGTGCTTTGCTTTGGTTGCTTGGTGTGCCGCTGCCGGTCATCCTGCTGCTGGCGATCTTCTGGCACCACTGAGATCGTGATGCCGACACGAAAAGCGCCGCGGAAGCGGCGCTTTTTGTTGCCTGCGATTTGAAGCCTATCGCGCGCTCAGCTATGGCTCTCGACGAAATCACTGAGATAGTCCGGCAGCGTCACGCCGTCGATATCGCAGCGTGCCTGGATTTCATCGGCAACATCGGTCGAGATGTCCTTCATCCAGTGCTCGAGCGTGTTGAACGAGATCACCTTGATCGGATCGTTGAAGCAGCCGGCGAAGAGCTCGCGGATCGCTGCATCGAGATCAGTTCGCTCGATACGAATTTCGGTCGCCTCGTCGAGGCGATCGATCACCACGAACAGTGTTTGGTCGGCGCCATAGGGCACGACGGGGGATGATACGCCAGCTTCAAGCATCTGAGACACTCACGTCTTGGCCTGTCCGATCCCCGTTAACGGGAAAATCAGGAAGAAGGTTCCTGCCGGATCGCACGATGCGGATAAGACTGATGTCGCAGGCGGGTAGCGGTGCCAGCCTACAGTTCAGAGATATTCTCTCAACCGCGACAGCTCGAGGACATGCTCGGGCGAGAGGATATCCGTGACCAGCGGCGGCTGTGCCGCCGTGCGGATCTCATAGAGATGCCTTGAAGGCGCAGGCTTTTCCATGAAGGCCGAGATGCAGGCATCGAGCGTGCCCTCGCTCACTTGGTACGGCTCGCGGTCCAGCCGGCGCTGATTTCCCAGTGACGGCCATTTCTGCAGCACGGCGAGCGCGCTGAAATCGACCTTTGTCACCGAAGAGGATGCGTCCCCCATTGTCCCCGCCTCACGCAAAAAGAACCCTGACACGCCAGCCTTGCGTGCCAGGGCCCATGACCCATCGCTGCATCTCAATGCCACGCCGCGACAACGCGGCGGCCGGGAACAGGTTCCCGGCCGATCGCGGGTTAGCTCGCGGCGGCTGCGATCTTGTCCCCTGGGTTCGCATGGCTGGTCTCGGTGCGGCTGACCTCCGGCGGCAGCCCGGCGAAGCGCCGCAGGGCTTGCGCCATTTGCACCCGGCCCTGCACGCCCGTGATCACCACGTCCACCATCACGAAGGACGAGTGGAAATGGCCGTGCGCCTTGAGCTGCTCGACCGGTACGCCGGCGGCCGCCATCGCCTCGGCATAGGCGATGCCCTCGTCGCGCAGCGGATCGAACTCGCAGGTGACGATATAGGCCGGCGGCAGGCCGGCGACCTTGCCGCGCAGCGGCGAGACCCGCGGATCGGTGCGGTCGGCCGGTGAGCAGTACAGGTCCCAGAACCAGTACATCAGCGAGCGCGTCAGGAAGTAGCCGATCGCATTGTCGTTGTAGGAGGGCCGCTCGAAGCTGCTGTCCGTCACCGGACATATCAGCAG
The DNA here is from genome assembly GCF_936928535.1 of uncultured Bradyrhizobium sp. Classification (GTDB taxonomy): domain Bacteria; phylum Pseudomonadota; class Alphaproteobacteria; order Rhizobiales; family Xanthobacteraceae; genus Bradyrhizobium. The sequence continues at coordinate 85,088 of NZ_CAKZHY010000164.1, forward strand.
CTGGCCTGATATCTCAGGCCCGCCGCGGTCGCGTGCGAGCTGGCAGGTGACAGCGGCGATGTTGCCGCCGGCGCTCCAGCCCGCGACCAGCACCGGCTTCTCGATGCCGCCGAGCTCGGCCAGATGCTCCGAGATCCAGCGGGTCGCCGCATAGCCGTCCTCGACCGCCGCCGGGAAGCGATGCTCCGGCGCGTGGCGATAGCCGACGCTGACGAACATCATGCCGGTCCGCCGGACCATGTCGCGGCAGAACGGCTCGTCCGACTGCTCGTCGCCGAGCACCCAGCCGCCGCCGTGGAAGTAGACCACGACCTGGTGCGGCCCTGATGTTGCCGGCTTGTAGACCCGGTAGGGCAGCGGGCCGTCGGCGCCGGGAAGCGTGCCGTCGACGATTTCGCCGATCAGGCGTCCCGCAGGCCGGCCCTTGTTGAATTCGTTCACGAAGGCGCGCGCGCCTGCCGCTCCCATCGACTCGATCGGCGGCAGGTTGAGCGAGGCCAGCAGGTTCAGCACCAGCCGGACGTCCGGCTGCAGCCGCACCACCTCGCCGTCGTTGCATTGCGCGGCGCCGTTGGGTCCGGCGAGCTTGAAGCCGAGCATGCCGCGGCTGACGACCTCGTCGCAGATGCTGCGATAGGGGCCGACGCCGCCGGTATAGGGCATCAGGCCCTGCACCTTGCCGGGCACGTTGGCGCCGGTGTACCAGGTGTTGGCGAGCCGGTGCAGCGTCAGCATCGAGCAGTCGGCCATGTGCCTGTTCCAGCCGTCCTGCGCCGTCTCGGTCGGCTCGATCGTGGTGAAGCCGGCCTCGCGCAACGCGGCGAGGCGGCCGACGACCCAATCGACATGCTGCTCGATCGAGACCGCCATGTTCGACAGCACCGACGGGCTGCCGGGTCCCGTAATCATGAAGAAGTTCGGGAAGCCTTCGACCGTGAGCCCCAGATAGCTCTGCGGCCCCTGCGCCCAGACGTCGGTCAGGGACTTGCCGCCGCGTCCGGTGATCGGATGCACGGCGCGGATCGCGCCGGTCATGGCGTCGAAGCCGGTGGCGAACACGATCACGTCGACATCGACATTGCGCTTGGAGGTGGTGACACCGCTTGCGGTGATCGCCTTGATCGGCTCCTGGCGCAGATTGACCAGGGTGACGTTCGGCCGGTTGTAGGTCGCGTAATAGTTGGTTTCGAGGCAGGGGCGTTTGGCGCCAAACGGATGATCGTCCGGCATCAAGGCCGCCGCCGTCTCGGGATCCCTGACTGCGGCGCGGATCTTTTCGCGGATCAGGTCCTGGACGAGCTTGTTGCCGTCGGCATCGACCGCCTGGTCGGCCCAGAGCTGCGACAGGATGTGGACGAGGTCGCCGGCCGCCCAGGCGCGCTCGAACCGCTCACGACGCTCGGCATCGCTGAGCTGCCAGCTCACGACGGTCTGCTGCGGATAGGGCACGCCCGCCATCGACTGGCGCGCCTGCTCGCGATAGGCCGCGCGGTCGCTCTGGAAGTAGTCCCTGCGATCGGACGGCGGGGGGCCGTTATGCGCAGGCAACGCGAAATTCGGCGTGCGCTGGAACACGGTCAAATGTGCGGCCTGTTCGGCGATCAGCGGGATCGATTGAATGCCGGACGAACCGGTGCCGATCACGGCGACGCGCTTACCCGCGAGATTGACGCCATCATGCGGCCAGCGTCCGGTGAAATAGACCTCGCCCTTGAAATCCTTGACGCCGTCGATCTCCGGCGGCTTGGGTGCGGAGAGACAGCCTGTCGCCATAATGTAGAAGCGGCAGGATACGGCCGCGCCATTGTCCGTGGTCAGTTGCCAGCGCTCGGCCTTCTCGTCCCATTTGGCTTCGGTGACCTTGGTCTTGAAGCGGATGTCGCGGCGCAGATCGTAGCGATCGGCGACGAAGCCGAGATAGCGCAGGATCTCGGGCTGGGTCGCGTATTTCTCCGACCAGGTCCACGCCTTGTCGAGTTCCGGATCGAAGGTGTAGCTGTAGTCGATCGTCTGGATATCGCAGCGCGCGCCGGGATAGCGGTTCCAGTACCAGGTGCCGCCGACATCGCCGGCTTCCTCGAGACCGATGGCCGAGAGGCCGGCCTTGCGCAGGCGATGGAGCAGATAGAGGCCGGCAAATCCGGCGCCGACCACGGCAACATCGACATGTTGGACGGTTCCGCTCGCCGCCTGGGACTCACGTGCGGCGACCATTGCTTCCGGCATGGTTATTCCTCCCGTGTCTTGTTTTGCCGGCAGGCTAGTCCCGCAGGCTCGGCTTGTCATCAGAGCAAGTGCAATCTTCGGTAGTTCCGTTTGCGGCATCATCGTGGCAGCGCGAACGTTGCTTCGATGCACGCATCGCGATGCACAATGGCCGTGATTGCCCGGGCTAATCATGGATGATCCGCCTGTGTATGCTTGCGGCTACTAGCCACGCGTACCCAGGGCGTCATGACAGAGCTGAGCGAGCGGACCAAAGCCAATATGGACGTCGTCCTGGAGGAGACGTGCCGGCAGCTGCCCCATGGCGGCGATCACGACAGTCGCCGGTTCATCGCCGAGCGCCTGATCGAGGCGGCGAAGTCCGGCCACTCCACGCTCGGCGAGCTCGGCATCATCGCGCGACGCGCCCTGGCGGAGATCATCGCCAAGGGCGGCTGACTGACGCCACAGCGCTTGCCTCTTCGCGCGTTGCGGACGTAACCTGCCGGAGAACATTTCCGCGCATCGAGATCCCCTGAAGATGCGATCCCTGCTTGCGCTCATTGCAGCCCTTGGATTGCTCTGCGCCGGCCCCGCCGTCGCCCAGTCGGTCGGCCAGTATCCATTTGCGCTGACGCACGCAGGTCAGATGCTCGGTGCGGTCGAAGGCGAGGTGGCCTCCTTCAAGGGGCTGGCCTATGCGGCGCCGCCGGTCGGCAGCCTGCGCTGGCGTCCGCCGCAGGACTTGCCCGAGAGCTCCGAGATGAGCACGGCCTACGACTACGGCGCGCCGTGCCTGCAGCCGTCGCTGCCGGCCGCGCGTGAGGATTGCCTCACGCTCAACGTGTTTCGCCCCTTCGGGGTCGATGGGCCGCTGCCGGTGATGGTGTTCTTTCATGGCGGCGGTTTTGTCACCGGCACCGCCAATGATCCGCTGTTCGACGGTTCAAGATTTGCGCAGGCCGGCCTCATCGTCGTCACCGTGAATTATCGGCTCGGCGCCCTCGGCTGGCTCATGCATCCCGCGTTGTCGGAGAATGGCTCTGGCAATTTCGGCTTGATGGATCAGATCATGGCGCTGCACTGGGTGCACGACAATATCGCGGCCTTCGGCGGCGATGCGAGCAACGTCACGCTGTTCGGCAACGGCGCCGGCGCGACATCGATCGCGCTGCTGATGCTGTGCGCCCAATCGCGCGATCTGTTTCAAAAGGCTATTCTGCAATCGGTGCCAGGCCGTGCCCGCCTGCCGTCGCTGCAGGAGGCGGAGGACGCAGGCAAGCAATTTGTCCCAGCGCTCGGGCAAAAAGCGGATCCGCGTGCCGTCCAACCGGCGCGCTTGCTTGCGGCTGAAAAGCGTCTGTTGGACAAATCGTCGCGCAGCTTTGCGCCTGCGGTGGATGGACGTCTTGTGACGGAAGACATAGCCGCCGGATTTGCGGCAGGACATGAGAGCCGCATTCCCTTGATCATCGGTTCGAACGACGACGAGACCCGTTTTGACAGCGACAGGGAAGTCAAGGACGCGCTCTCATCCGCGGGCGAAAGCATCGACGAATTGCGCAAACTCTATCCTGATGCCAAAAAGCCCTCTGACGTCGCGGACAGCTTTTACACCGACAAGGTCTTCACCGAGCCGGTGCGGATGCTCGCCCGGCTTCATGCCGCAACCGGCGCGCCCACCTTCCGCTATCGCTTCGCTTACGTGCCGGAAGCCCGGCGCGGCAATCCCGACGAAGGCCACGAGCGCGAGTTGCAGTTCATCTTCGGCGTCGAGGGCGTGCCGGGTGCAGGCATCTTCTCGCGACGGGATCGCGAGGTCGCAAACCGGATGCGCGCTTACTGGATCAACTTCGCCAAGACTGGCGATCCCAACGGCGCGGAGCTAGTGCATTGGGATGCAGCCGCCGACCACGATCATCTGCTGCTGGTCGCAAACGATCGCATTGCGAGCGGCGACGATCCCTTGTCGGCGCGTTTGGACGGGCTCGCACCCGAGAGCAAGAAGTGAGTTGGATTACGCCGCGAGCTCGACGCGCGGCGCCGGGCTCAGGCGGTCTTCTTCCAGATAGTCCATCGTGCCATCCTTCTCGACGGCATAGAATTGCTGGCCTTCCTTGGACAGGTAGGCGGCGCGGACCACGCCGCGACGGCCCTTGTCACTGTTGACGACGTCCCCCAGCGCAAACTTCTTCATCTTACGTCCCGCATACCTCTGACCGATTGCTTCGGTCACATCAGGATTGTGAGCGGCAAATCGTTAACGACTTGCTAACCATGCCGGTTTGCCTATGCTCGCGGCGGAACGCGCAGGCGTTTAAGCCAGCGCAAGATGTCCTTGAGATGAGCCCGCACACATGACGCGACTTCCGACGCTTTTTCTCTCCCATGGCGGCGGCCCTTGGCCGTTCATGGAGGACCGGCGGGTGCAATATGCCAAGACCGCCGCGGAGTTCGGCCGGCTGCCGCAGCTTCTTCCTGAAAGGCCGAAGGCGGCGCTGGTCATATCAGGCCATTGGGAGGCCGATGCTTTCACCGTGTCGACCTCGGCACATCCGCCGATGGTGTACGACTATTACGGTTTCCCCGAGCATACCTATCACATCACCTATCCGGCGCCGGGCCAGCCCAGGCTCGCCGCTGACGTGAAGGCGCTGCTTGCGCGCGCCGGTCTCGATTGCCGGGAAGATCCCAATCAGGGCTTTGATCACGGCACCTTCGTGCCGCTCGGCCTGATGTATCCAAATGCGGACATGCCGATCGTGCTGCTGTCGCTGAAGTCGAATTACGACGCGGCTGAGCACATCAAGGTCGGGCAGGCGATCGCCTCGCTGCGCGACGAGGGAATTCTGATCGTCGGCAGCGGGCTCACCTATCACAACATGCGCGGCTTCGGCCGTGCGGAGTCCAAACCCGTCTCGTATGATTTCGAGGCCTATCTGAACGAGGCGATCGGCAACCCGGTTCCGGCGCGCCGCAACGCGATGCTGGTCGATTGGGAGAACGCGCCGAGCGCGCGTCTTGCCCATCCGCGCGAGGATCATCTGTTGCCGCTGATGGTCGCGGCAGGTGCTGCCGGCAGCGACGTCGGCAAGCGCGTCTTCGTCGACGAGGTCGCAAACGTTGCGATGGCGTCGTACGTGTTCGGGTGAGGTGCGGCAGATCAGCGTCGATATAATGAAGCGAAATCCAACGGTATGGGGATACGCTGGATTTAACGAAACGATTGAGCCAACGAAACCAAAAGAAAGCGCGGGTCTTTGGACGCGCCGGATCTGATAACGCATTGAACAGGTATTGTTTTGGACGCTCTCGGCGGATTGCGAGTCAAGACCGCCGTCTCATTGGTTCATGTCACGAAGCAATTTAGATTGACCACGAAGCCGCATTTTTAGCCGGCGCAGCCCGCCTGAAACAGAAGAGGGTTATCAGGCCTAGGAGCGCAAGGGCCGTTCGATAGAGAGGCTGGAAAAGGGCTCGCGATCGGAAGCAGGCTTACGTGCCACCACAAGACGTCTCGTGGTTTTTCCTCACGCTGTTAGTTAGCCCGGAGCTTTGCATGAACGGGTTTGGTTACTGGCTGCCTCTCTTGCTTGCGCCGCTGATGATTCAAGTCCCTGTAACGAGGGTCGCTGTGCAAGCGTCGGATGCTCCCGTGCCAGCGCTCTCGATGCCGACCAAAGAAGATTCCGCGCCTCTCGATTTGCGGCTTGCCCGGCCGCTGTCGCGGCCCGAAGAACTCGCACTGGTCCCGTCGGATCGCTTCAAAGAGTGTGAGCGCTGCCCGGCGATGATTGTTGTACCAGGCGGCAGCTTTACCATGGGCGCCAGCACGGATGAAGCGGGCAGCACGGCGGATGAACGGCCGCAACACAAAGTGACGTTTCGGAGTTTTGCGGTCGGACTTTTTCCGGTGTCTCGCGACGAGTGGAGCGCCTGCGTTATTAGAAAGGGCTGCAGCTTTCGGCCTTTTGACACGACCAGCAACCGCAGATCGGAGCCGGTCACCAATATTCAATGGTCCGAAGCCAAAGAGTACGTCGAATGGCTATCGCGCGCGACTGGACGGCCGTATCGGATGTTGAGTGAATCGGAGCGAGAGTATGTCGCGCGCGCCGGCGAGACGACCGCCTTCTGGTGGGGCGATTCCCTCCCCATTGATCGGGTCGAAGAACGCCAACTCGTCGGGACGATTTCGCCGCCAACGATCTCCACTTTCGGACTATCACTTCCGAATCCGTGGGGAATCTACGAGGTGCACGGCGGAGTCTACGATTGGGTAGAGGATTGCTGGCATGACACTTACGAAGGCGCCCCGGCTGACGGCTCGGCATGGATAGAAGGTGATTGCAGCCGACACGTCCTGCGCGGTGGCTCGCTCAGTCGGGCGCCGCAAACCCGCAGAGCCGCAGCGCGAATTTGGTTCGGCTCGTCAAATCGGATGAACTACATGAGTGTCCGCGTTGCCAGAACACTACAGCCGTAGGTAAGACGGCGCCATTTCGCGGCGTCTGACGTCAGCTATATCTCAGTCGCGACCGAACGCTCATAAGCACGCACGGTCTCGACAAAAGCAGCCCAATCCTTCACGCAAGAAATTGTTGCTTCGATGTCATCCCAGGTATGGGTTGCCTCAGCATCCAGCTCTGTCGCTCCGCGGCCTTGCAAGTTCTCTTTTGCGGCCAAGCTGGCCAAGCGGGAGGCAATAAAGTCGCGATCCAAGTCGAGCAGAGATATGCTTTCTGAGCTTGAAGGGACCTGAACGCCGCTTCGATCACGGATGTCGAGCAGCCCAAGCTCCTCTCGCCGGACGGCCGCTGTCTCGTCGCACCAAATCTTTTCGGCCCGCTGAGCCAACTGGATGAGCCTGATATAGAGGCCCGAAGGAATCCCGGACAGCGCTGCTTCGGTCCGTGTCATGGCATCAATCCGGCGAGATTGGAAATCAAGTACCCGTCCAGACCGTGCGCCTGGGCGATCTTCAGCTTCGTCAGTCGACATCGTAATCTCCGCGGCGACCGCAAACCTACGATTGTGCAAACCAAGTCCGAACGGATCAACGAAGGCGAGTACTAGATGTCTGAGTTCGATCCACCTGCTACTGAAATGACTGGGTCCGAACTCGCAGCTCAGTTGGTGGCGAAGCAGTAAAACAATCCTGCACCGCCGACTCGCTGCAGATTCGCGGGCGAGCACCCTGGCGTCCTGTGCGAATAATTCCAGAAATTGGGACCCTGAGTGTTGCCGATCAGGTCATGGTGTCCGACGATCGCGCTGCCTTGGCCGTCAGTGCTGCTGGACCAGTTGCTGCAAGTTGCGTCACCGTCCGGAATAGCCGTGCCATCGTGCTGCGTGCCGGTGAGCATGTCGTGTTGATTGGGGGTGTCCACACGGCCCTTGACCGTCATGCCCTTCTCGTCGAGCCCCGTCTCCTTGTTGATCTTGTTGTTGTCGCTGTGCAGGTCGGCCACGTTTGCCGCGATCTGGATACCCTTGGCATTGAACCAGGGACCCTTGCCGATCCGGTCCTTGGCATTGATCGCGCCTGGCCCCTGCGTCGAAAGATAGGCGCGCCATGTTTTGACGCCCGCACCTACTGCCTGGGCGAGGCCCTGGCAGTGGCGATCCGCACCATCGAGCCCACCGAGGTCGCCACCCTTTCCGAGCCCGACGCTGGTTATGAAGAAACTCATGCTTCTTTGCTGGGCTTCCGCCGATCCGCTCGCGCTCAATGCCAACAACAGCATCGATGGGAGCAGAGCCAAATTTGCTATCTTGATCATGTGGTTGGCCCTTCCCTGGCGAGGAGACTCTTCCCAATAATCACGCGTCGGAGCAATACCACTCCACCGGGCGTCCCGGCATTTGCTAACGGCTATTATACGCGCAGATTACCATAATTACACCTTGTCGTTTGCTCGAACGTGGAGCGCCCGCCGCCGGCGCCGACGATGTCCGTTCTTGGGTCGTTGTGGCCCGGGGCGGACTCCGTGCACGATCGGGCGGTCGTTTCGCCAACCGTTGCCAGCTCAGAGATTGACGTCGGGTCCAAATTCCCGCTTTGCGATGGACTTAAATTCGTCGTCGCTGGCTCCGCCCATTTCTACAATCTACGCGCGGCGGGACGCCATCAGTCCGCGATAGAGCGCTGCATATTCGCCGGCCCGGTGGCGCCAGGAGACGTCGGTGGCAAGGCCGTTCAATTGCAGGCGTCGCCAGGTTGCCTTGTTGCGGAAGGCGGCATTGGCTTTCCGCAAGCTGCCGGTGAGGGCGTCGGCCGTGACAGGACCAAACTTGAAGCCGGTGGCGTCACGTCCTGACACGTCGATGTCGATGATCGTATCCTCGAGGCCGCCGACACGAGAGACGATGGGGACGGCGCCATAGCGCAGCGCGCAGAGCTGGGTCAGGCCGCATGGCTCGAACCGCGAGGGCACGAGCAGCGCGTCGGAGCCGGCCTGGATCAGATGGGCGAGAATCTCGTCATAGCCGATCATCACGCCGATCCGGCCGGGATTGGCGCGCGCGGCAGCCTGATAGCGCTCCTGCAGATCGCGGTCACCGCTGCCGAGCAGCGCAAGCTGCATGCCCTGCTCCAGGATCGTCGGGATAGCCTCGAGCAGGAGATCGAGCCCCTTCTGCCAGGACAGCCGGCTGATGACACCGAGCAGCGGCGCCTCGTCGGAGGAATCGAGATTGAACTGCTGCTGAAGCACCGCCTTGTTCGCGGCCCGGAACGTGAGGTCCTGCGCACCGAAGCGATAGGCGATATGCGTATCGGTTTGCGGATTCCATACGGCGATGTCGATGCCGTTGAGGATGCCGCTGAGCACGCCGGCGCGCTCGCGCAAGAGGCCACCGAGGCCCATGCCGCCTTCGTCGCTCTGGATCTCGTGAGCGTAGGTGGGCGACACCGTGGTGATGCGATCGGCGAGTTGCAGCCCGGCTTTCAGGAAGCTGATGCCGCCGAAATATTCGAGGCCATGGACGTCGAACGATGCGTCGTGGGGGAGGCCGATCGCCCCGGCCAGCGCGTGGTCGAACTTGCCCTGATAGGCCATGTTGTGGATCGTCATCACGGTGCCGGGCCGCGCCCCGCCGTCGTAGTGCAGATAGGCCGGCGCGAGCCCGGCCTGCCAGTCATGGGCATGCACGACATCAGGCACGAAGCTTGGTACGAGACCGCGGCCGATATCGGCCGCGACGCGCGCCAGCGCTGCGAAGCGCATACCGTTGTCAGGCCAGTCGACACCTTCGACGGTGACGTAGGGATTGCCTGGCCGCGCATAGAGATGCGGCACGTCGAGCACGAACAGGTCGAGCCCCTCATGTGAACCGCCGAGCAGGCGTCCCGGCCCACCGAAATAATCCGGCCAGCGCCGGATCTCATCCGCGCCCGCGAGCAGCCGCATCACCTCGGGATAGCCCGGCATCACGGTGCGCATCTCGACGCCATGCGCCTTCAGCGCAATTGGCAACGCGCCGGCGACGTCAGCGAGGCCGCCGGTCTTGACGATGGGATAGACTTCAGAAGCGACCGCGAGGACGCGAACAGGCGTCATGTATTAAGCCTGTCGAGCATCGGCTGGGTGACGAGCGAGATGCCCTGTTCGGTGGTGCGGAAGCGTTTGGCGTCGAGTTCCGGATCCTCGCCGATGACGAGGCCCTCGGGAATCTCCACGCCGCGGTCGATCACGACGTTCTTGAGCCGCGCGCCGCGCCCGACATTGACGTAAGGCATGATCACGGCGTTCTCGACATTGGCATAGGAATTGATGCGCACGCCGGTGAACAGCAGCGAGCGGCGTAGCGACGCGCCGGAGATGATGCAGCCGCCCGAGACCAGTGAGCTTACCGCCTGGCCGCGCCGGCTCTCCTCGTCATGGACGAATTTGGCCGGCGGCGTGATCTCCGCATAGGACCAGATCGGCCAGGCCCGGTCGAACAGATCGAGCTCCGGCACCACGTCGGTCAGGTCGATATTGGCGGCCCAATAGGCATCCACCGTGCCGGCATCGCGCCAATAGGCGCGGGGGTCGTTGCCCGAGCGAACGCAGGAGGTCGAGAAATGGTGCGCGATGGCGCGGCCGTTCTTGACGATGTAGGGGATGATGTCCTTGCCGAAATCGTGACTGGAGTTCGTGTCCTCGGCGTCGCGCTTGAGCTGGTCGAACAGGAATTTCGCATCGAACACGTAGATGCCCATGCTGGCGAGCGAGACGTCGGGCTTGCCCGGCATCGGCGGCGGATCCTTGGGCTTCTCCAGGAACTGCTGGATCCAGCCGTTCTCGTCGACATGCATGATGCCGAAGCCGGAGGATTCCGCGCGCGGCATTTCGAGGCAGCCGACGGTGACGTCGGCGCCGCTGTCGACGTGCTGGCGCAGCATCACCTCGTAGTCCATCTTGTAGATGTGGTCGCCCGCAAGAACCACGATGAAGCGGGCGTTGTGCGACTCGATGATGTCGATGTTCTGGTAGATCGCATCCGCCGTGCCGACATACCACATGCTCTCCGAGACGCGCTGGCTCGCAGGCAGGATGTCGAAGCTCTCGTTACGTTCGGGGCGGAAGAAGTTCCAGCCCATCTGCAGATGCCGGATCAGGCTATGCGCCTTGTACTGGGTGGCGACTGCGATGCGGCGGATGCCGGAGTTCACCGCGTTCGACAGCGCGAAATCGATGATGCGGGATTTGCCGCCGAAATAGACGGCGGGCTTGGCGCGCCGGTCGGTTAATTCCAGCAGACGGCTGCCGCGGCCGCCGGCCAGGACAAACGCCAAAGCCTGGCGGGCAAGCGGCTCATTTCCGGCAGCACTCATGTCATCCTCCCACTCGACTGGCGCAAGCTCGGGGCTTCGCGAACTGCCTTCCGGCCGCGCACCATTGAAACCAATAGTAACGGTACCAGTAGTAAATCGGGAAGATGCTTGTTGGTTGCGAACGCGCGGGAAGCTTAACGCTTTGGCCGCGGCGGGCAGGCGGCGCCGTTGCCGCGAAGCTCCGCAGTGGCTGGGGCGGGGCGTCGTCCAGTGGTCACAATTGAGGCATGCGGAGCGTCTTGTGCGCTGCACGCGAGTTCGATTTTTTGACCTGGCGCAAGGATGCCCGATCATGCGGCTGCGATGCTCTTTCCAGCGAAACGTCAGACAGGGAGTATGACGATGAATATCTGGAGAACGGCAATTGCCTGCTCGCTGACGGTCGGGGTCATGGCCGGCCAAATCGGGCAGGCATCAGCGGCGCCGCTGCCGACCAACGTCACAGCCATGAAGACCGCGGCCGGCGAAGACGTCACGCAGGTGCATTGGCGTGGCGGCGGATGGGGTTGGGGGCTCGGCGGCTTTGCGGCCGGTGCCATCATCGGCAGCGCCATCGCCGGCGCGCCTTACGGCTATTACGGCGGCGGCCCCTATTATGGCTATCCGGGCTACGGATATGGCTATGCGCCGGCCTATTACGGCTACGGCTATGGGCCGGCCTATCCTCGCTATTACCGGCCCTACCGTCCCTATTACGGCTATCGCTACGGCTACTACCGGCCGTACTACCGCCACTACTACCGCCGCTATTGGTGACCGCGCAGGCTCGGAAGCGCAGCGCCATGGCGCGCCGAAGACGGGATTCGGCGCGCTGATGGCGATGCGCGGCTTCCGCGGCCTCAAGCATCCGTGAAGTACACGGAGCCTATTCCATTTCGATCGGCTTCCTCGAAACTTTCCTTCTGCATTTTACACTGACCACGACACCCATATTGCTATTTGCGCTGTCTCCCTTGTCCCGCGTGCCGCGTCGTCAAAGATGATTCAGACGACCACATCGGGAGACCGGCCATGGGCCTGCAAGAAACAAAAATCGAATCGCTTCCCTTCGTCACTGCTGAACTCAATTACCTCGCGCCTGTCTCGGGCAAGCCGCGCACCTATGCTTTCGATCCACCGCCGGGCGAGCCGAAGAGCACGTCACTGCCGGAGCCGCATCGGGTCCCGATTTTCGACGCGCGGCTGATCGCGCAGAATGTCTCGCTCGATCGCGAGGGGTTTGCGCTGGTGCGCCATCCGCACCAGGTGCGGGACTTCTACAGCGATTCTGAAATCCGCAAGCTCTACTATCCCGCCGTCGAAGCGTTCCTGCGCGCCACGCTGAAGGCCGACCGCGTCGTCATTTTCGACCACACCGTGCGCAAGCGCGTCGAAGGTGCGCCTGATAGTCGCGACGGTGGACCGCGGCAGCCGGCAGCGCGCGTGCATGTCGACCAGACCATCGCCTCCGGCGCCAACCGCGTCCGCGAGCATCTGCCTGACGAGGCCGAGGAGCTGCTCAAGGGGCGCGTGCAGGTGATCAATCTGTGGCGGCCGATCCGCGGCCCCTTGCGCGATTCACCGCTGGCGATGGTCGATGGGACAACCGTGGCGCCCGACGATCTCGTCGCGTCGGACTTGATCTATCCCAATCGACGCGGCGAGATCTATTCGGTGAAATACAATCCCGATCACCGCTGGTTCTATTTCCCGGACATGACGAGCGACGAGGCGCTGCTGCTGAAGTGCTATGATTCCGCAACCGATGGCCGCACGCGTTTCGCGCCTCACACCGCCTTCGTCGATCCGACCACGCCTGCCGATGCGGCTCCGCGCGAGAGCATCGAGGTGCGCACGCTGGTTTTTCATAAACAGTAACAATGTGTGATGGATCCGCCGGGCGTGGCCCGGCGGAGTTCCTGGAACTATCCGGAACCAAGCGACGTTGCAGCGCGGGGCAGGGCCAACCGGGAGCGGTGCCGTGCGAGCGCAGCCGACGCTATTGTATTGTCTGACGATCTTCTCGCTTTCTGCATTTTCCGTCGCCCACGCTGAAAGCGGACTTGCCTCATATTATGGATATGGAAAAGCCGCCAAGAGCGGCGAGCTGACCTGCGCGCACCGGACGCGTCCGTTCGGCAGCGTGCTCAAGGTGTCCTACAGCGGGCGCACTATTCAATGCCGCGTCAATGATCGCGGCCCCTTCATTCGCGGCCGCATCGTCGATCTCTCGGTGCCCGCCGCGCGTGCGCTCGGCATGATGAGCGCAGGCGTGGTGCGCGTCTCGGTGGAATAGCGCTGTCTTCGCGCTATAGTGCGCTCCAAATCAAGGGGGCGCCATGGCCAGGATCAGGGTCGGACTCGTCGGCTGCGGCTTCGAGTCGGAGCTGCATATGTATGCGTTTCGGCGCGTCTATGGCGTCGATGTCGAGGTGATGGCGGTCGCCGCGCGCGGCCACCATGTCGTCGCCTTTGCCGCCCGCCACAACATCCCGCGTGTCTATCGCAGCTTTGCGGAGATGATCGGGGATCGCGACCTTGACGTGATCGACATCTGCACGCCGCCCAATCTCCATGCCGAGATGATCGTCGCGAGCATGCAGGCCGGAAAGCACGTCATCTGCGAAAAGCCCTTTGCCGGCTATTTCGGCCGTGACGGTGACAAGCAGCCGATCGGCAAGCATGTGCCGAAGGCGCTGATGTATGAGCGCGTCCTCGAGGAGATGGACGCCACCCGGGCCGCGATCGAGAATACCGGCAAACTTTTCATGTATGCCGAGGACTGGATCTACGCGCCGGCGGTGACCAAGACCGCCGAGATCCTCAAGGCGACCAAAGACAAGATCCTGTTCATGAAGGGCGAGGAGAGCCATTCCGGCTCGCACGCAGCGCACGCGGCGCAATGGGCGATGACCGGCGGCGGCTCGCTGATCCGGATGGGCTGCCATCCGCTCTCGGCGGTGCTCTATCTCAAGCATGTCGAAGCGCGCGCGAGAGAGGAGAAAATCCATGTCGCCAGCGTCACCGGCGATGTCGGCAACGTCACTGCAATCCTCAAGCCGGAGGAGCGCAGCTACATCAAGGCCAATCCTCTACATCACCGAGAAGGTCGATCGCAAAACCGGCTGGCAATATGTCTGCCTCGAGGAGGAATGGACGCGCGGCTATCTGCAGGAGATCCAGGATTTCATGGAATGCGCCGCCACGGGACGGCAGCCTTTGTCCGACCTCGCGCTGGCCTACGAGACGATCAAGGTGAACTACGCCGGCTATTGGGCGGCGGAGGAGGGGCGGCGGGTGGTGCTGTAGCGCGGCAATCGTGTGGGTCGCCTACCAGGCTCCGGCGGCCATCATTACGACAATGGTCAGGCACGAGAGGCAGGCGATCGACGCAGCATAGAATCCGGGGGTGTTCAATGTTGCCTCCTGAAGATCGACCGCCTTCTTCGAAAGACTCATGTCGCGGCGTGATTATTCCCTCGGGCGCTTCAATTCGGATTCGTGTTGCGGATTCATCCCATCCGGATCGGAGGGAGTATCGTCCGAAAGAAACTGCTTTGGATGTTTGCCGACGAGCAGAAGCTGCTTGCGCATCTCGGCAAGGCGGGCACGGCAAAATTCCCTGTAGAGCAATTCGAATATGGTGGGCACTGTCACCCCCATCGCTGAAATTCAAGCTCTGAAATATATGATCCCACTGCACGGCTTCGAAAATGCGAGCCGGTTTGCCTGAGATGCCAACCCAGGCTGAAATGCCGCTGGCTGACCGGTTTGTACGTATGAAATTCGAGCGCCGCTAATAATCCAGATCACACTTTAGAAGGCTTTTGTTTCAATAGGACTTCGTCTCACAACCAGTGCGAGTTGCCAAAGGGGCAAAAATCCAACCGCAGCGCGAAAACGATGATCTCTGGATGCGGACGCTCATGTCTGCAACGACGGCGGGATCGGGCGGTGTTGGAGTTGAGTTTGCGTCGCCCCGCAAGCGAGGAGAGGCAAACGACTTACGCGCCGTAGGTCGAACCTTTCGGTAGCGGAAACACGGGGTCTTGTGTCCTGATGTTGGTCGGCCACACCACGGAAATGTGCTCGCCCGCGTTCTGCATCACCACCGGCGTCGAGCGTTCGTTCTGGCCGGACAGCGGCGTGCCCGGCGGGAAGAACTTGACGCCATAGCCCTGGATGGTGCCGCCGGGCGGGATGTCGACGTCGAGGGCGGCTTTGCGAATGGCTTCCGGCTCGAAGCTGCCGTACTTCTCCTTGGCGACCGGCAACACGTTGTTGAGCAGAACCCAGGTCTGATTAAAGCCCATCGAGCAATGCGGCGGCACGTCGGTGGCTCCGGTCTTGGCCTGGTAGCGCGTGACCATGGTCTTGATCAGCTCGCCCATGCCGGGCGCGAGCTTCGACGGGTCGAGCAATTGCGCCGGCACCGGATCGATGTTGCAGAAATTGTCGATGTCGGCGCCGAAGGTCGCGCGCAGCTTGTCGAGCTGGCTGTAGCCGGCGCCGGCGCCGAACAGCATCTTGAACCGCAATCCGCTCTCACGCGCCTGGCGCAGGAACAGGGTGATGTCGGGGTTGTAGCCGGCATGTGAGATCACATCGACCTTGGCCCGTTTGAGTTTTGTCACCAGCACCGAGAGATCGGGCGCCGAGGCCGAGTAGCCCTCGCGCAGCACCACCTGGATGCCGGCCTCTTTCGCATAGGCCTCGTCGGCGGCGGCGACGCCGACGCCATAGGGACCGTCCTCGTGGATCAGCGCGACCTTGACGTCCTTCGGCTCCATGCCGAGCTTGCCCTTGGCGTGCTCGCTCATGAAACCGGCAAACGCCTGGCCGTATTGGTCGGAGTGGATCTGCGCGCGAAACACGTATTGCAGGTTCTTGTCCTTGAACACCGCAGTCGACACCGCGGTCGTGATCCAGAGAATCTTCTTCTGCTGCTCAACCTTCGCCGCCATCGGCACGGCATGCGCGCTGGAATAGACGCCGTTGATGATGTCGATCTTCTCCTGGCTGATCAGGCGCTCGGCCTCGTTGATGGCAACGTCGGCCTTGCTCTGGGAGTCGGCGGGCACGGGGACGATCTTGGTCTTGCCGCCAATGCCGCCCTTCTCGTTGACGAGATCGATGGCGATCTGCGCGCCGACCGAGGAGGCGACCGAGCCGCCCGCGGCGAATGGTCCGGTGAGATCGTAAATGAGGCCGATGCGCAAATTCTCGGCTTGCGCCTGGGCCCGGGTCCAATCGAGGCTGAGTGTGGCGGCGGCAGCCGCCGTACCCTTCAGCAGCTGCCTGCGTGAAGTCGGCATCCTATCCTCCCTCCGGTCAATCGTATGCGACTGGCTTTATGTTTTTCGGCGAGTATTTGGAGGGCGTGGAGGAAAGTCAACATGCGCCGCACTAGGCAATTCGGACGCATGATCGCTTCGCCATTTTTCCCTGAGTATCATTCTTTTTGTGCCGTGCCGTCTCTTGGTTCGCAATCATTCGATGGCTGCAGCGGGGAGGAGGCGAAACATCCACTTGTCGCGCGGGTATTTTCAGCATCGCCGCAACGCCGCATCGTCTCCCGCAGATGTGATGGCTTTGCTCCATCCCTTCGCAGCAGGGCAGGGCCGATGACCAGCATTCGGCTTGTGCGCATCTGACGTTGCGTGCCATCCTAGCGCGGTAAATTGCACGGGAAGCCCAATTCCCGGCTTGGCCATTG
>NZ_CAKZHY010000165.1 GCF_936928535.1 uncultured Bradyrhizobium sp.
GCCTCGAAGGGCGACGGCCCGGCTGCATCTCGGCCGTTCATCCTTCGAGGCTCCCGACGCGACGCTTTGCATCGCGTCACTCGCACCTCCAGCGACAATGGCTTCGCCATTGCGCGGGGATGACGGAACTCGCCGCCTGGACTCGGCGCCACTCACCCCACCGCTTCCTTCCGCCCCGGCCCCGCATGCACATGCACCTGCTTGGCATGGAGCGGCTCGCCGCATTCCGAGCACACCATGACTGGGTCGAACAGCTTGCCGCAGCTCTTGTGCTCGTGCAGCAGCGGGCGGCCGCGCTCGTCGCCCATGTGGGTGTCGCCCCAATGCACCATCGCCATGATGACGGGATAGAGGTCGAGGCCTTTCTGCGTCAGGATGTATTCGTAGCGCTTCGGCGCTTCGGAATAGGGCACGCGGCGCAGGATGCCGAAGCGGACCAGCTTCTTCAGCCGCTCCGAGAGCAAGTGTCGCGTGATCTGGAGCGAGGACTGGAACGCCTCGAAGCGACGCACGCGCAGAAAACATTCGCGCAGGATCAACAGCGTCCAGCGGTCGCCGACCGCGGCCACAGTGCGGGAGAGCGAGCATTGCTCCTCGTCCAGCGTGTCCCACTTCATGATCCCGTCTCCGATCTAAGTCTGAAAAAGGAACTGACTTGAACGATCAGTACTATTTCTTGAGAAGGCTAGCATTTAGCTGCGATATTTGACAGTTCTATTTTAGAACTATAGCCTCGGCTCCAATCAGATACTCTCACCGGAGGAGGCAACCTTGCCCAAGCGAAACGCGACAGCTGCCGTGATCGGGGCCGGCGATTTCATCGGCTCCGAGATCGCCAAGAAGTTCGCTGCCGAAGGCTTCTCGATCTACGCAGGCCGCCGCAACGGCGACAAGCTGGCGCCGCTGGTCAAGGACATCGAAGCCGCCGGCGGCGAGATCCACGCGCGTTCGCTCGATGCGCGGAAGGAGGAGGAGGTCATCTCCTTCCTTGGCGATGCCGACAAGCATGCGCCGCTGGAGGTCTGCATCTTCAATGTCGGCGCCAACGTCAATTTCCCCATCCTCGACACCACCGAGCGGGTGTTTCGCAAGGTCTGGGAGATGGCCTGCTATTCCGGCTTCCTCGCCGGGCGCGAGGCGGCGCGGCTGATGCTGGCGCGCGGCGGCGGCAAGATCTTCTTCACCGGCGCGACCGCGTCGTTGCGCGGTGGCAGCGGCTTTGCCGCGTTTGCCAGCGCCAAGTTCGGCTTGCGCGCCGTGGCGCAGGCAATGGCGCGCGAGCTCGGCCCGAAGAACATCCACGTCGCTCATCTCATCATCGATTCCGGTGTCGACACCGAATGGGTGCGGCAGCGCCGGCTCGAGGCGCTCGGCCCCAACGCGCTCGACAATCCTGATCTCTTGATGCCGCCGTCGGCGGTGGCGGACTCCTATTGGCAGCTCTATCAGCAGCCCAGGAGCGCCTGGACCTTCGAGATGGAGATCCGCCCGTTCGGCGAGAAATGGTGACCGCGGCGCAAGAGTCCGGCTAGACTGAACCCAACCCAAGCAAAATTCCGGGAGGTACTTTAGTGAAGACCGCGATCACCGAACTGTTCGGCATCGAGCATCCCATCATCCAGGGCGGCATGCATTTCGTCGGCTTTGCCGAACTGGCTGCCGCCGTCTCCAATGCCGGCGGGCTCGGCATCATCACCGGCCTCACCCAGAAGACACCGGAGCTGCTGGCCAAGGAGATCGCGCGCTGCCGCGACATGACCGACAAGCCGTTCGGCGTGAACCTCACCTTCCTGCCGACCTTCGCGACACCGCCTTACCCGGAATACATCGCGGCCATCGTCGAGGGCGGCATCAAGGTCGTGGAGACCGCCGGCCGCAGCCCCGAGCAATACATGCCGGCGCTGAAAGCGGCCGGCATCAAGGTCATCCACAAATGCACCTCGGTGCGTCATTCGCTGAAGGCCGAGCGGATCGGCTGCGACGCCGTCAGCGTCGACGGCTTCGAGTGCGGCGGCCATCCCGGCGAGGACGACATTCCCAACATGATCCTGCTGCCGCGCGCGGCGGAGGAATTGAAGATCCCGTTCGTGGCCTCCGGCGGCATGGCGGACGGGCGCAGCCTCGTCGCGGCCCTGTCGTTGGGCGCGTCCGGCATGAACATGGGCACGCGTTTCATTGCGACCAAGGAAGCCCCTGTGCATCAGAATGTGAAGAACGCGCTGGTCGCGGCAACCGAGCTCGACACCCGCCTGATCATGCGAAGCTTGCGCAACACCGAGCGCGTGCTCAAGAATGCCAACGTCGATCGCCTGCTCGATATCGAGCGTGAGAAGGGCGCCAAGCTGACCATCGACGACATCCACGACCAGGTCGCGGGCGTCTATCCCAAGATCATGCTGGACGGGCAGATGGATGCCGGCGCCTGGAGCTGCGGCATGGTCGCGGGCCTCATCCACGACATCCCCTCCTGCAAGGAACTCGTCGATCGCATCATGAGCGAGGCGGAACAGATCATCCGCAACAGGCTGATGGGGTTCCTGGATGGGACGGGTGCGACGCGAAAGGTCGCCTGACACCGCCAAACTTCTTAACCACGGCGGCACTTGGCCGCTGGAATTGCCCGCGACGCCTCCTAAATAGGAGTAAATTACTCCTTAACTCATCAATTTCAGGAGGCGTCCGTGGTCCTGAAAAGCGTTCCTTTTGCGGTTGCCTTTGCCCTCGTGGTCGCATGGGGCGGTATCGCGCGCGCTGACGACTACAAGCCTGACGAATATCTCGGTCTCGATCTCTCCAAGGCCGTGCTGTCGCCGAAGCGGCTCGGGCCCGAGACGCAGTTCGCTCCCGTTGCGTTGGAGGCGAAGGACGGCAATGAGGCGCAGGCCCGCGCTGAGCCGGTCGACGTGCCGAAGAAGGTCGCGGCCGAACGCGTGCGCGTGTCCGAGCCGAAGATCGCTCACACCAGGAGCGCACAGCCGCGCGGCGCAGCCCGCACCAAGCTCGCGCATCGCCACGGCAATCCGCTCGACGCGCAGGCGATGGACACGCGCATCCAGACCTGGCCGTGTCGCTCCGGCGGCATCTGCAACTGGAAGCACTAGTCCGAGACTCGCTTGTGGCCATCCTTCGAGACGCCCGCCTTTCGGCGGGCCCTCAGGATGAGGGCCGAGTGTGCGGCAGCTGTTTCAGTGGCGCCGATGCCGCTTAGCCTCATCCTGAGGAGACCGCGGAGCGGTCGTCTCGAAGGACGAGGCGTTTGCGCAGGTCGCTCAAAAGCGCGTATGCATCGTGGCTGCGCTGAAGCAGCCCAACACCGTCATCCCCACGTCGCAAAACCGTAGGTTCGGAGTCAAGAAACCGTAAGCCAGCCGTCAAACGGCGCAGGCACCTTCCGTCGCGATTCGACGAAGGTTTCCCTGATGGCAACGCTCCGCGCCTCGCGCGCATGGACCCGGCGACAGTTTCTGGTCCGCTCCACCTCCGCTCTCGCCATCGCCTCGCTCGCAACGCCCCGCATCAGCCGCGCCGCCGACCGCCCGCAGATCGCGGGCGGCATCCAGTCGGGCGACGTCTCGGACGGCTCGGCGATAATCTGGGCGCGCGCGGACCGGCCCGCGCGGATGCAAGTCGAATGCTCGACTGTCGAAAGTTTTAAAACCATCATCGCGTCCGCCTCGCGCGACGCTCTGCCTGACGCAGACTTCACCGCGAAACTTCTGCTCGACGATCTGCCGCCCGGGCAAGACATCTTCTATCGCGTCCGCTTCGACGACATCGCGACCGGCATCGCTGGCGAAAGCCGCAACGGTCATTTCCGCACCGCGCCGGCAGCTGGGCAGTCGATCTCGTTCCTGTGGTCGGGCGACGTCGCGGGGCAGGGCTGGGGTATCGACATCGCGCGCGGCGGCTATCGCTGCTATCGTACGATGCTGGACAACCGCCCGAATTTCTTCATCCACTCCGGCGATCACATCTATGCCGACTGCACCATTCCGTCCGAGCAGAAGCTGCCGAACGGCGAGATCTGGCGCAACCTCGTGACCGAGGAGAAATCCGAGGTGGCGCACACGCTGGCGCAGTTCCGCGGCAACTACAAATACAATCACCTCGACGAACATTTTCGCGCCTTCCACGCCGAGGTGCCGATGTTCGCGCAATGGGACGATCACGAGGTCACCAACGACTGGTCGCCGACCGGCAGCTATGACGAGGCCGGTTATGAGGACGACGGCACGCCGCGCCTGGTCGCGCGGGCGCGCCGTGCCTTCTTCGACTTCATGCCGATCCGGGACATCGGCGCGCGGCAGGGGCGGGTCTATCGCAAGATCGCTTACGGCCCGCTGCTCGATGTCTTCATGATCGACATGCGCAGCTACCGCGACGACCTCTGGAACAAGGGCGACGATCATCGCGGCTGGATCCTCGGTGCCGAGCAGCTCGCCTGGCTGAAGCGCGAGCTTGCCGCCTCGCGCGCGACCTGGAAAGTGATCGCGGCCGATCTGCCGATCGGGCTGATCAGCCTCGATGCCGTCGCGCTCGGCGACGGCCCGCCCGATAGACGCGAGCACGAGATCGCCGGTCTGCTCGCATTCATCAAGCGCGCTGGTATCAGCAACATTGTCTGGCTCACCGCCGACATGCACTACACCGCCGCGCATTACTACGATCCCAACAAGGCGCAGTTTAGGGAATTCGTGCCGTTCTGGGAGTTCGTCTCCGGCCCGCTCCATGCCGGCACCTGGGGCCCAGGCGAGCTCGACAACACGTTCGGTCCCGTGGCGATGTACCGGAATGGTTGCAGCGAAGCCCAGGGCGACAATCTCGCACCGTGCTTCGGCCTGCAGTTCTTCGGCCGCGTCGACATCGACGGCCGAAGCGGCGTGATGACGGTGACCCTGAAGGACGTCGACAACCGCGATCTCTGGTCGGTTGATATCCAGCCGCAGCCGCAGGCTCGTCCCGCGATTGTGGCGCAGCATTAGTGAGGGCGGGCCACTCTCAGCCCCAGTCGTCATGCCCGGGCTTGTCCCGGCCATCCACGTTCTTCGTGCCGCAAGGCGTGGATGGCCGGGACAGGCCCGGCCATGACGATGAGGAAGCATTGCGCGCCCCAGCGCCTAACCCGATCTTGATTGGCTCCCCCGCGCCGGCCGCGCTATGATGGCCGTTCCCGCCACCTCTTTTCCATCACCGAAGAGTCTGCTCACGCGGCATCGCCGCGCGCATCCGGCGGGCTGAAATACCTCAGGGAGCCTGTTCAATGGACAATCTGAAAACGCAGGGCATCAGCATGCCCAAGCTCGGCCTCGGCACCTTCCGCATGCAGGGCGATGTCTGCCGCGCCGCAGTCGAGAGCGCGCTGTCGATCGGCTACCGGCATATCGATACTGCCGAAATGTATGGCAACGAGGAGGCGATCGGTGCCGCGCTCGCGGCGGCCTCCGTGCCGCGCGGCGAACTGCACGTCACGACGAAAGTCTGGCACGAGAACCTGGCGCCGGACGCGATCCGCCGCGCCTTCGACGCCAGCTTGAAGAAGCTCAGGCTCGACCATGTCGACCTCTATCTCGTGCACTGGCCGTCGAGATCGGCGAACTGGGGCGCTGTGTTCGAGACCTTGATGAAGCTGAAAGAGGAGGGGCGGACGCGGGCGATCGGCGTCGCCAATTTCACCACCGCGCTGCTCAAGATTGCCGTCGAGGACGTCAAGGCGCCGATCGCCTGCAACCAGATCGAATATCATGCGATGCTGGATCAATCGAAGGTGCTGGCCTATCTCAAGGCGAAATCGATCCCGCTCGTCGCCTATTGCCCGCTGGCGCAGGGACGCTTTGCCACCGACCCCGTGCTCGCCGAGATCGGCGCCAGGCACAATGCGAGCGCGGCACAGGTCGCATTGAAATGGCTGCTCGACCAGGACGGCGTCGCCGCGATCCCGAAGGCATCACGCCGCGAGAGCCAACAGACCAATCTCGATGCGCTGAAGATCAAGCTGGATGATGCCGATCGCCAGAAGATCGCCGCGCTGCCGAAGGACAAGCGCTGCGTCAATCCGGGCTTCGGACCGGCATGGGATTAGTCGCTGTCATCCTTTTCCCCTGTGGAAGCGCGATCGCATATGGGAGCGATTCGCTGTGGCCATCCTTCGAGACGCCCGCCGCTGGCGGGCCCTCAGGATGAGGATCCAATGTGCGGCTCTGATTTTGAGGAGCTCCGATGCTGCTTAGCCTCATCCTGAGGAGACCGCGAAGCGGTCGTCTCGAAGGACGAGGCGCGCGCTCAGATCGCGCTAAATGCTATTGCGATGTCCTTCTCGCAGGGGAGAACGTACGCACAGAAATGGCCCCGAAAAGGGGGCCATTTCCATATCGCGTCAGCGCATTAGTCCCAGTGGCGATGACCGCGCTTGATCACCACAACGCGGTCGTGATGGTGCCAGCCGCGATGCCAGCCATTGTCACGATGCTCGCGGAACTCGGCGCGGGCGCCGTACATGCCGTGATGGCCGTGCTTGACGATCACAGTCTCAGCACTTGCCAGCGTGGGCGCCGCAACCGCGAGCGCACCCAGAGCGGCAACGACATAACCAAGCTTCTTCATGATGTCCTCCTCCAATCGAATGCAAAATTAAACTGCGCATTCGCGTGAACGTTCCGCAGGAACGGGAAGAGAATTCTGAATGGATGTTCAGCATCAGGACGATTGCTGAGTGCAGCGTTGCTGCGGAGGCGTCGGCGCGCCGGTCTTGACGTATTTGCCGTCCCTGATCGTGTATTCGCCCCGCTCGCTGCGATTGTAGATGGCGCGCAGGCTGCCGTCCTTCGCAAGCATCACTCCGAATTCGCGCGTCTGGCGCAGCGACGGGAAGTACACCGTCAGGGCGAGCAGGCCTTCGGCGTTGACGGTGGCGGACACGACCTCGTTCTCGTCCTTGGCGTCGCCGAAGTTGCGGCGGTACATCACCCGGCCATCCCCGCGGATTTCGTAAGTGAGCAGCGCGCCCTGGTCGCGGTTCGGTCGGGCCGTGCAGTCGATCGCCCATGAGCCGAGCAGGCCCCATTGTTCGACCGTCGCGGCGAGCGTTTCGGCATGCGCGAGGGGCGCGAACGCAATCCAAAGCATCGCCGCCGTGGTCCAGCGGCTCAAACAACGCGTCATGTCCTGAAAGGCCCCGCCTCGAAGAATTCCAAATTGTAGCATCCCGCGGCGGATCGTCCACGGCAGCCCTCCACCGCGCGCGAATTTGATCCGCGTCAATGAGACCGGAGCTATCAGGGGTAGGATGGCGCTCCCGAAGGCGAACGTGGTGAGAGCGATGCTGAATCAAGTGATGGATTTCGCGGGCGAGGTGCTGCCGGGAAGCCGTGCCGCGCCGCCCAGTTCCGAGACCGCGTTTCTGGCCGAGTTGGGCGAGCGGTTGAAGTCGTCGCGCGCCCGCTGCGAGCTGTCCCGCAGGGAGCTGGCCCGTCGCTCCGGGATTTCGGAGCGCTACATCGCCCAGATCGAGGCCGGCAAGGGCAACGTCTCGATCGTCCTGCTGCTGCGGCTTGCCTCCGCGATCCATGGTAGCCAGCCCCAGGCTGCCTAGGGCATGATGAGATTAGATTCGAATGTCGCGCCAAGGGAGGTGCGCTCCTTCCCCCGCTTGCGGGGAAGGGTTAGGGAGAGGGTATATCTGCAACGGGACAATCCCCCAGAGGAAAGAACCCTCACCCGGCGCTGCGCGCCGACCTCTCCCGCAAGCGGGAGAGGTGCACCGAACTCGCGGCCGTCCGATCGACCTAAGCACATCCCGCTTTAAGCGGACCTCACGCCCGCTTCTCCACATTGGCGCTGCGAGCGGGCACGCCGAACTCCTTGCGGCAGACTTCTGCCAGTACCGCGACGCCCTCGCGGATCTGCTGGTGCGAGGGGCTGGCAAAGCACAGCCGCAGCCGCGAGCCGGAGTAGCCCTTATTGGTCGACCATTCCGGCCCCGGATTGATCGCAACGCCGGCGGCGAGCGCCGCCTGGTAGAGCTTGAGCGTATCGACCTGGTCGGGCAGCTTCACCCACAGGAAGATGCCGCCCTTGGGAGCCTCGAACTCGGCCGCGGTCCCGAATTGCTCGTTCAGGGCTTCCATCAGCGTGTCGAGCTTGGTGCGAAGTGCCTTGGTCAACGCCGGCACGTGGCTCGCGAAATGCGGCTTGCAATAGGTGGCGAGCACCATCTGCTCCAGCGCGCCGGAGCCGGCATCCGTCTTCAGCGCCAGCATCCGCGACATCACATCCCAGGGCGCCACGATGAAGCCGACCCGCAGCGCCGGCGCGATCGACTTCGAGAACGAGCCGACATGGATCACCCCGCCATTCCCGCTCATCGCGTAGATCGCCGGCGGCCGCTGTCCGGACCAGACCAGGTCGGCATAGCAATCGTCCTCGAAGACTGGCACGCCATATTCGGCCGACAGGCGCAGCAATTCGGCGCGGCGGCTCTCCGGCATGATGCTGCCGGTCGGATTCTGCACGGTCGGAATGGTGTAGATGTATTTCGGCCGGATGCCGCGGCCCTTCAGCTCGGCGAGCGTCGAGGCCAGCGCATCCATCCGCATGCCGTCGTCGTCGAGGGGAATGCCGACGGTGTTGACGCCGAGCCGCGTCAGCCGCTGCAGCGCGCCTTGATACGTTTCCTGCTCGACGATCACGGTGTCGCCGCGCGACAGCAGCGTGGTGTTGACGAGGTCGAGCGCCTGCAGCGAGCCGGACACGATCATGAGATCGTTGGCCGTGCAGCTGATACCGGCATCGCGCTTCAGCTTTGTCACCAGGAATTCGCGCAAGGGTAGGTAACCCTGCGGGCCATGCGCCAGCCCGTAGGTGGAGAGCGACCGGCCCTCGCGTTGCAGGGCTTGAGTGGCGGCCTCGATCAGCGCGTCGAGCGGCAGCTGTTCGGAATCGTTGTTGCCGCCGACGAAGCTGTATTTGGCAAGGCCCGTCCAGCGCGCAGAAGGGGCCGGCAGCCCTGCGGGAAACAGAGGCGCGAAATCGAAGCTGGACGTCATGGGGTGTTCCTCGTTGGTTTCTTATTGAGCCGCCGGTCTGGTGCCGACTGCGATTTCGATGATGCCATCATGCCAGTGTTTTGCCCGACGGGTCAAACATAATTCGTAAAATGCGAAATTTGTCGCGTGGAGCGAATAAGCCAATGATTTTGCGGATTGGGCTACTGTGCATGGGGTTGTTTTCGGGCTTGTGCCTTACTTCTTGCCCACCGTCCTGGTCGGACGGCCCTGGCTGATGAAAGCGTAATGCGCATTGGCGACGCCGCCAACCATCAAGGCTTCGACGACAGGCTCGGCGATCTCCCCCGTCGCGGCCCAGTCCACGATGAAGTTCGCCCCTGTCCCGCCACGCACGTCGTCGGTCGGAATGACGATCGAGATCGTGGCGAGCGGCTTCACGGCGACAGGCGCCTTCAGATAGCTCTCGATCTGCTTGCCCGCGGTGTCGAAATAGGCGATGCGCCTGACCACGAGGGCTTGCGTCTCGGAGGCATTGTGGACGCTCAGCGTCACCGAGAAATCCACCCGCAGCTTGCCCTGGCTCATCGCCACGCTGGAATAGGCCGGCACGTAGAATCCACCGGTGACGGCGAGTTCCTCCTTCGGCATTGCCGTCAGCGAATCGGCGAAGGTCTGCTCGAGGTTTACCTTGGGCTGCGCGGAGGCCGGTCCGGCGAAGGCGAGGGGGCATAGCAGCATTGCAGCGGCGAGGCCCGCCCGCATGTGACGAATTGCTCGTTTGCCGCGCTGCACCCGGTCTCTAGGGTGCGGCAAAACGGACTGATCTGGCATGCACGAACTCATTCGCGACATCACTCTCTGTATCCTGTTTGCCTGGATGCTGGGCCTCGTTGCCCATTTCTCCCGGCAACCGCTGATCCTGGCCTACCTTATCGCCGGCTTCTGCATAGGTCCATTCGGCGCCGGCTGGGTCAAGTCGCAGGAATCGATCAGCGTCATCTCCGAGCTCGGCCTGATCTTCATGCTGTTCATGATCGGCCTCGAGATCGACCTGAAGAAGATCGTGCGGGCCGGCAAGGTGATCCTGTTCGCGGCCGGCGGCCAGCTCATCGGCGGCTGCCTGCTCGGCATCCTGTTCTTTGCGGGTCTCGGGCTCTCGCTCGGCGGCGGCCATTTCGATGCGCTCTATCTCTGCATCGCCTGTGCGCTGTCCTCGACCGTCATCATCGTCAAGGTGCTCTACGAGAAGCGCGAGCTCGACACCTTGCCCGGCCGCATCACCCTCGGCGTGCTGGTGCTGCAGGACATCTTCGCGATCCTATTCCTGGCGGTGCAGCCGAGCCTTGCGGATTTGCAGGTCAGCGTCATCCTGGTCTCGATCGGCCGCGTCGCGGTGCTGGTCGCGGCCGCCCTGCTGGTCAGCCGCTATGTGCTGCCGCGCCTGTTCCACCAGATCGCGCGGCGGCCCGAGCTGATCCTGCTCGGCGCGCTGGCCTGGTGCTTTCTCGTCGCCGAGACCGCCGAGCAGCTGTCGCTCTCCCGCGAGATGGGCGCGCTGATATCAGGCGTCTCGCTCTCGACCTTTCCCTACGCGCTCGACGTCACGGCCAAGGTCACGACGCTGCGCGACTTCTTCATCACGCTGTTCTTCGTGGCGCTCGGCATGACCATTCCGGTGCCCGGTCTTTCGGTAATCGGGCTGGCCTTGATGATCGCTGCGTTCACGGTGGTGAGCCGCCTCGTCACCACCTTCACGCCGCTCTACCTGATGAAGCAGGGCCTGCGCGCGAGCCTGCTGCCGGCGATCAATCTGGCGCAGATCTCCGAGTTCTCGCTGGTGGTGATCCAGACCGGCGTCGCCGACAACCACATCGCGCCGGAAACGGCGAATGCGGCCTCGTTCGCCTTCGTGGTGCTGGCGGTGCTGTCGACCTTCGTCATGACGCGCAGCGACGAGATCACCCGCTGGGCGATCGGCCCGCTCAAGCGGATCGGCCTGCGCGATCTCGACCATGGCAACGGCCACCCTGATGAGGGACACGAGGGCGGCCACGGCGAAGCGCGCCGCATCGTCATCCTCGGCTTTTTCCGTGCGGCGAGCGCGCTGCTTGCCGAGATCGAGCGGCAGGCCCCGGTGCTGCTGGAGCAGATCACGGTGATCGACTTCAACCCCAATGTGTACCAGACCCTGCTCTCGCGCGGCCTGCACGTGATCTATGGCGATATCAGCAACGTCGACACGCTGCTGCATGCCGGGATCGGCAAGTCCGAGATGATCATCCTCAGCGTGCCGGACGCGCTTCTGAAGGGCGCCAGCAACGAGAAGCTGGTCCGCCACGTCCGCACCCTCAACCCGAATGCCCTGATCGTCGGCACGGCCGATCTGCTGTCCGATGTCGGCGAACTCTATGCGGCCGGCGCCAGCTACGTCACCGTGACCCGGCTCAGCGACGCTCATGAATTGTTTACGGTGATCGAGGCGGCCCAGGCCGGCCTGCTGGCCGATAAGCGCGCAGAGCTCGATGCTCGGCTTGGCGAGCGGCGCGAAGTGCTGCCCTGACGGCTGCCAGCCGTCTTCCACCCGGCCGAGATGCGCCTATATCGCTGGTATCTCGGTGCAAGCCCGCCCGGGAGCGGCCTTCGGGCATATGCGGTTGCATCCAGGACACTAGCGCTGGGGTCCAAGTCCAGCTAAGGCGTCCGTAAACTCCGGCCCATAACCGATAGAGATTGGGACATGCCCGATACCGTCCAGGAAGTCTTGCAGGCCTTTGCGAAGGGCGAGCTCGTCGTCGTGACCGATGACGAAGACCGCGAGGGCGAGGGCGATCTGATCGTCGCCGCCTCATTCTGCACGGCGGAAAAGATGGCCTTCATCATCCGCCACACCTCCGGCATCGTTTGCGCGCCTGTTACCACCGAGGATGCGCGCCGGCTGCGGCTCGACCCGATGGTCGCCCACAACGATTCCGCGCACACCACCGCCTTCACGGTCTCGATCGACTACAAGCCCGACGGCGGCACCGGCATCTCGGCCGAGGAGCGCGCCTCCTGCTGCCGCGCGCTGTCCAATCCCAATGTCGGCGCCAATGACTTCGCCCGCCCGGGCCACATCTTCCCGCTGATCGCCAAGGACGGCGGCGTGCTGCTGCGCTCCGGCCACACCGAGGCCGCGGTCGATCTCTGCAAGCTCTCAGGGCTCCCGCCGGTCGGTGTCATCAGCGAATTGATGAACGACGACGGCAGCGTGATGAAGGGCGAGCAAGTCGCCCAGTTCGCCGTCAAGCACAAGCTGAAGCACGTCACTATCGCCGACATGATCGCTTACCGGCAGGCGCGCGAAAAGCTGATCGAGCGGGTCTCGACCTTCACCACCGAAAGCCCGATCGGGCCGCTGCAGGGCTATGCCTACCGTTCGCCGTTCGATTCCATCGCCCACGTTGCCTTCGTTTACAACGGCGTCGGCGATGGCAAGAATGTGCTAACGCGCTTCCACAAGCCGAACATCGTCAAGGACACCTTTACCGGCCACAAGCGCATGGCCGTCGTCCTCGAGCACTTCAAGAAGTCCGGTCGCGGCGTATTGGTGTATTTGCGCGATGGCGCGGCCGGCGTTCCCGTGTCGCCGCTGCCGGATGAGACGGCAACGGAGGCCGACCGCAACCGCCAGTGGCGCGAGGTCGGCGTCGGCGCGCAGATCCTGCGCGACCTCGGCGTCACCTCGATCCGCCATCTCACCTCGTCGGTGCACGATTACAAGGGCCTCTCGGGCTTCGGTATCGAGATCGTCGCCAACGAGCAGCTCGAAAGCTAGCGCTGTCATCCCGGGTCGCGCTTCGCATCCCCGGGGTGCGCGAAGTGCATCCCCGGGATCCACGCAAGACCCCACATCTGCAATGCAATTGCACTTGTTGCCGCGGCGCTCTAGTTTGTCCGGCAATTTTTCGACGGAACCAGACCCGAAAGGACGTTTCATGAGCGTGCGCCCTCAGACCAAGGACAAGCCGGCTGCGGCTTCCTTCCAGTGGGACGATCCGTTCCTGCTCGACGAGCAGCTGACCGAAGACGAGCGTATGGTACGTGACACGGCGCGTGCCTACGCCCAGGACAAGCTGCAGCCGCGCGTCA
The DNA here is from genome assembly GCF_936928535.1 of uncultured Bradyrhizobium sp. Taxonomy (GTDB): domain Bacteria; phylum Pseudomonadota; class Alphaproteobacteria; order Rhizobiales; family Xanthobacteraceae; genus Bradyrhizobium. The sequence continues at coordinate 13,131 of NZ_CAKZHY010000165.1, forward strand.
CCAAGGCCTATCTGGAAGAGAAGACCGATCGCGAGATCTTCAACGAGATGGGCGAGCTCGGCCTGATCGGCATCACGCTGCCTGAGGAATATGGCTGCGCCAATGCGAGCTATGTGGCTTACGGCCTCGTCGCGCGCGAGATCGAGCGGGTCGATTCCGGCTATCGTTCGATGAACTCGGTGCAGTCCTCGCTGGTGATGTATCCGATCTACGCCTATGGCGATGAGAACCAGCGCAAGAAGTATTTGCCGAAGCTCGCCAGCGGCGAGTGGGTCGGCTGCTTCGGCTTGACCGAGCCCGATGCCGGCTCCGATCCCGCCGGGATGAAAACCCGCGCGGAAAAGGTCTCGGACGGCTATCGCCTGACCGGCAGCAAGATGTGGATCTCGAATGCGCCGATCGCCGACGTGTTCGTGATCTGGGCCAAGTCGGCCGAGCACGACAACCAGATCCGCGGCTTCGTGCTGGAAAAGGGCATGAAGGGCCTGTCGGCGCCGAAGATCGGCAGCAAGCTTAGCTTGCGCGCCTCAATCACCGGTGAGGTCGTGATGGACGGCGTCGTGGTGCCCGAAAGCGCGCTGCTGCCCAACGTCTCCGGCCTCAAGGGCCCGTTCGGCTGCCTCAACCGCGCCCGCTACGGCATCTCCTGGGGCGCGCTCGGTGCCGCCGAGGACTGCATGCATCGCGCCCGCCAGTACACGCTCGACCGCAAGCAGTTCGGCAAGCCGCTGGCCGCGACCCAGCTGGTGCAGAAGAAGCTCGCCGACATGGAGACGGAGATCGCGCTGGGCCTGCAGGGTAGCTTGCGCGTCGGCCGCCTGATGGACGAGGGCAAGTTCGCGCCCGAGATGATCTCGATCATGAAGCGCAACAATTGCGGCAAGGCCCTCGACATCGCCCGCGTCGCCCGCGACATGCATGGCGGCAACGGCATCTCCGCCGAATTCCACGTGATGCGCCACGTCCACAACCTTGAGACTGTCAACACCTACGAGGGCACCCACGACGTCCATGCCCTGATCCTGGGCCGTGCGATCACGGGCATTCAGGCGTTTTTCTGATAGCGTTCTCCGAGCTTTCCGGGGCGCGCTTTTTTAGCGCCCCGGAGTGACGTCAAAGAACAAAGAAGAAGCCATGTCCGACAACGACGACGTCCCGTTCAACCGCAACTTTCCGCTGAAGGCGGGTGTCGTCGAGGAAGTCCGCCCCGGCGTGAGGCGCGTGCTCTGTAATAATCCGAGCCCGTTCACCTTCACCGGAACCGTTAGCTACATCGTCGGCACCGGCAACGTCGCGATCATCGATCCCGGTCCTGATGATGAGGCCCATGCGGCCGCACTGCTCGATGCAGTCAGGGGCGAGACGGTGAGCCATATCTTCGTCACCCACACCCACCGCGATCACTCGCCGAACACGGCGCGGATCAAGCAGGCGACCGGCGCGCCTGTTTATGCCGAGGGCCCGCACCGGGCCTCGCGGCCGCGCTTCGAGAGCGAGAAGCACAATCCGGAATCCGGGTCCGACCGCGACTTCGTGCCCGATATCAGGATCACCCATGGTGACGTTGTCGAAGGCGCCGGCTGGCGGCTCGAGGCCGTGGCGACACCCGGTCACACGGCCAACCATCTTGCCTTTGCCTGGCCCGACCGGAAGTTCAACTTCGTCGGCGATCACGTGATGGGCTGGTCGACCTCGATAGTGGCGCCGCCCGACGGCTCGATGATCGATTACATGGAATCGCTCGACCGGCTCGCTGCGCGCGAGGAGGGTGTGTATTTCTCGGGCCACGGCCCGGAGATCCCGGAGGGCCAGCGCTTCGTGCGCTTCCTGATCCGGCACCGCAAGGCGCGCGAGGCCTCGATCCTGCACCGCCTCGCCAAGGGCGAGACTGACATCCCGACCATGGTCCGCGCGATCTATATCGGCATCGACCCGCGCCTGACGACGGCCGCCGGCTATTCCGTGCTTGCGCACCTGGAAGATCTCGTCGCGCGCGGCATCGTCGCGACGGATGGCGATCCCGTGATTGGCGGGACCTACCGGATGGCGAACGCCTAGCTCTCTGTCACTTCTTCACCGTCTTCGCCGGTGCCTTCGGTGGCGGCGCCACCGGGGTCTTCTTCGCCGGCTTCAGCGCGTCGGCATCGGCTGCGGTGTTGAGATCGTCGATGAATTTGGTCACGCGCGCGGCGTTGCTTCCGAGATCGCTGTCGAAATAGCGCGAGGCGGAGCGGATATCGACGCGGGAATCGTCGCCGTCAGGCACGACCCTGATCGAGATATCCTCGCGAAAGCCCATGATCGGCGTGCGCGCCACCGCCTCGATGCGTCCCATGCGGCGCGGCGGCTGCGGCTCGCGTTCGTCGATGACGGTCCATTTTCGCTTGATGACGAGCTGGCGCGCGATCGCATAGGCGCGGTCGACGGGGATCTCAAGCTCGATCGGCTCGATGTCAGGATAGAACTGGCGCTGCTGCTCGGCCGAATAGAGGCCGGCATAGACGGCAGTGTTGGTGCCGTCGCCGGTGCGCAGGCGCGACAGCGCGTCGAAACGTGGCGGGTCGATCGGGTCGGTGGTGATGTCGTAGATGTGAGGCAGCTTGCGGTACAGCAGGGCCTGATAGGCGGGATAGGCGAGGATCGTCCCGTCGATCAGAAAGGCGAACAGGATGCGCGCCATGCCGCGCGAGCCGTTCTGCCAGATCGCGGCAAAGCCGGCGAGGCCGAACAGGATGGACAGTCCGGCGATGACGAGCCCGCCGAAGAAAGTGGCCAGCGCCGGTTTCATCTCCAGGAAGTCGAACCGGACGATGATGATCGACACCACCACCGCCACCACCGCGAACACGGCCAGATTGCGCGCCCAGGTGGCGAGGCTGGACACGGGCTCCGTCTGATAGGGAGCGGAAAACCTGCGGGCCATGTCGTTCCATCACCGATGTGAGTCGCCGGTTGAGGGCACGGGCGACGGGAGCAGGCTGACCTAGCGCATTTTTTGCTTGGCTGGGAAGCGGTTTATCCGCCGTTTTGGCCGGTGAGAGGCTGGGGTCAAGGCGATCGAACCAACGCCCCGCCGCGCGCCACATAGTTGTGTATGGCGGTTCGCGGAGGGGCCATGGGAAGGCCAGGGACATGGCAGCAGGGCAGGGCGGACAATAGCGGCACGGCTCTCCCGCAGCGGCTGTTTCTGCTGCGACTGACCATCCTCGTCGCATTCTGCATCGGGTTGGTGATGTCGTCGGGACTATGGATAGGGCCGCGGTCTTATCCACAGGTGCCGGCCTGGTCGCTGCTCCCGCCAATCGAGGGCGCCGTGGCTTTGACACTCTATGGCGCGCTGTTCGTGCTGGCGGGGCTTGCTCTGGTCTATCCCCGCGCAAGTTGGCCGATCGCGATTTTCCTCGTCATCATGATTGCGTTCTGCCTTGCCGACCAGACGCGATGGCAGCCTTGGGTGTTTCAGTACAGCTTCCTTCTTTTGGTCGTCGGGCTCTCGGGCGGCGGCCACGCTACGCCGGTCGACGATCTCCAGACGCTCAATCTGGCCCGTCTGGTCATCGTCTTTACCTACGTCTTCTCGGGGCTTCAGAAGATCAATCTCAACTTCATGGAGCACGAGTTTTCCTGGATCATCACGCCGATCACCAGCCTGCTTCCGGCGATGACGACGCCTCTCGATGCTCTCGGTTTTTTGGTCCCCTTCGTTCAGGTGGCGTTCGGGGTCGGTCTCTTGACCCGGCGTTTCCGTCGCGCCTCGCTGACCGCGGCTGTCGGCATGCACGTCTTCATTCTGGCCATGTTCGGTCCTCTGGGGTTGAACTGGAACGACATCGTCTGGCCATGGACCGCGGCCATGGCGGTGTTCGACGTGCTGCTGTTTTCAGGCGCGGGCGAGTTCAACTGGCGCGATATCGTCTGGAACGTGCGGGGCCTTCGTCATGGCGCGGCAGTGGCGCTGTTCGTGGTGCTGCCGGTGCTGAGCTTCTTCAATCTCTGGGATTCCTATCTTTCCTCGGCGCTCTATTCCGGCAACCTCACGGAGGCGCAGATCTATCTCAGCGATCTCGGCGCGGCCTCGACGCCGGGCACCGTCCGCCCGTACCTGGTTCATACCTCGGAGAATACCAACGTAATCAATCTCCAGCGCTGGGCGATCGAGGATCTCAACGTCACGCCCTACGCGGAAACGCGCGTTTTCAAGACCATTGCCGGAGATCTGTGCCGCGCCTTGCGCGACGGCAACCAGCTCGTGCTCGTGGTGAAGGAGCAACGCCTGTTCTTCAGCAGCCCGGAGGTTGGCTTCCGCTGCTCGCAATTGTGAGCGGCCCAAAACAAATGCGGCCCCTTCAGGGGGCCGCATTGCATCGAATCCGTGCTTGATTTTGGACCCCGCGTCAGTGCGTGACCAGTGGGCAGGCCGAGTCTGACAGCTTGCCGAATGCCTCCTCGCCGGACATGGTCTGCACCAGCTTGTAGTAGTCCCAAGGCTGCTTGGATTCCTCGGGCTTCTTTACCTGCATGATGTACATCTCATGCTCCATCAGCCCGTCGGCGCGGATCTTGCCGTTGCTGGTGAACATGTCGTCGATCTTCATCTTCTTGAGCTCGGCCATCACCTTGTCGGAATCGGTCGTGCCTGCCGCCTTGACCGCGTTGAGGTAGGTCATGGTGGCCGAATAGTAGCCCGCCTGATTCATGGTGGGCTCGCGCTTCGTCTTCTCGTAATAGCGCTTGGCGAAGGTGCGGGTCTTGTCGTTGAGGTCCCAGTACCAGCCGGTCGTGAGATAGAGCCCCTGCGCGGTCTTGAGGCCGAGGCTGTGGATGTCGCTGATGAAGGCGAGCAACGCGGCCGGCTTCATCGTCTTGCCGATGCCGAATTCGTCGGCGGATTTGATCGAATTAGTAAAGTCGTTGCCGGCGTTGGCGAGGCCCAGCACCTGCGCGCCCGAGTTCTGGGCCTGAAGCAGGTAGCTGGAGAAGTCGGAGGTCGAGAGCGGCACGCGCACCGCGCCGACGACCTTGCCGCCATTGGCCTCGACGACCTTCGAGGCGGCTTCCTGCAACTGCGTGCCGAAGGCATAGTCCGCCGTCAGGAAGAACCAGGTCTTGCCGCCCTGTTTCACCATGGTCTTGGCGGTACCGTTGCCGAGCGCCGTGGTGTCGTAGACGTAGTGCACGGTGTAGGGCGTGCAGTCCTTGCCGGTCAGCGATGCGCCAGCGGCACCGATCGCAATGAACGGGATCTTCTTCTCCTTGGCGACATTGTTCATCGCCAGGCTGACGCCGGTGTTGGAGCCGCCGAGGATCATGGTGACGCCGTCGCGGTCGGCCCATTCGCGGAATTTCTGCGCACCGACATCGGGCTTGTTCTGGTGGTCCGAGACCATGAACTCGATCTTGTTGCCAAGGACGCTGCCGCCGAAATCCTCGATCGCCATCTTGGCCGCTTCGACGCCGCCAGGGCCGATCACGTCGGCGTACAGGCCGGACATATCGTCGATATCGCCGATCACGACCTTGTTATCGGCCGCCTTCGCGGCGGTGATGGCTGTCATCGATGCGGCCAGCAGCCACGGCAGCATTCGCAGCGCAAACAATTTCATCTTGAGTGTTCCTCTTATTGGCTTGAAGTGCGGTGCGACGTTAGGGAGCTGCCAGCCCGGCTCCAATTCGTCTTTGGTCGCGACACCACCAACGAAAAAGGCCCCTGCTAGGGGCAGGGGCCCGATTTCGGTGGTGCCGTCGGCGGGCTCTACGCCGCCGCGTTCGGGAAGCGATAGTCCTTGAACTGGTCGCGCAGCGCAGTCTTCAGGATCTTGCCGGTCGCGGTATGCGGGATGCCCTCGACGAAGGCGACATCGTCGGGCATCCACCATTTGGCGATCTTGCCGTCCATGTATTTCAGGATGTCTTCGCGTGTGGCCTGCTGGCCCTGCTTGAGCTGCACGATCAAGAGCGGGCGCTCGTCCCATTTCGGATGGAACACGCCGATCACGGCGGCCTCCGCCACGGCCGGATGACCGACCGCGAGGTTCTCGAGGTCGATCGAGGAGATCCACTCGCCGCCGGACTTGATCACGTCCTTGGAACGGTCAGTGATCCGCATGAAGCCGTCCTCGTCGATGGTCGCGACGTCGCCGGTGTCGAAGAAGCCCTCCTCGTCGAGGATGTTGTTGTCGAGGCGGAAATAGGCCTTCGCGACCGCGGGGCCCGACACCTTGAGGCGGCCAAAGGTCTTGCCGTCCCAGGGCAGCTCCTTGCCGGCATCGTCGGTGATCTTCATCTCGACCGCGAAGGGCGCATAGCCCTGCATCTGCAGCACGTCGAGCCGGGCCTCGCCGGTCGCGTTGTGGAACGGCGGCTTCAGGGCCGAGACGCTGCCGATCGGGCTCATCTCGGTCATGCCCCAGGCGTGGCGCACGTTCGAGCCCATGTTGAGAAAGGCCTTGATCATCGAGCGCGGCATCGCCGAGCCGCCGCAGATCACCATCTTCAGGTCCGGCAGCTTCAGATTATTGGCGGTCATGTGCTGGAGCAGCATGAGCCACACCGTCGGCACGCCAGCGGTGTGCGTCACCTTTTCGGTTGAGAGCAACTCGTAGACCGAGGCGCCGTCGAGCTTGGGCCCGGGCATGACGAGCTTGGTGCCCTGCGAGGGTGCGGAGAAGGCGATGCCCCAGCTGTTGGCATGGAACAGTGGAACCACCGGCAGCATGGTCTCGGAGGCGCTGGTGCCGAGCGCATCGACATTGTTGGCCATCAGCGCGTGCAGCACGTTGGAGCGGTGCGAATACAGCACACCCTTCGGATCGCCCGTCGTGCCCGACGTGTAGCACATTGCGGCCGCCGTGTTCTCGTCAAAGTCCTTCCATTTGAATTTGCCGTCGGCCTCGGCGATCCAGTCCTCGTAGGCCACGACGTTCTTCAAATTGGTCTCGGGCAGATGCGCCTTGTCGGTGAGGATGACGTACCATTCGACGCTCGGCAGCTTGTCGGCGAGCTTCTCGACGACCGGCACGAAGGTGAGGTCGACCATCACGATGCGGTCCTGCGCATGGTTGATGATCCAGGCGATCTGCTCGGGGAAAAGGCGGGGATTGACGGTATGGCAGATGGCGCCGATGCCCATGATGCCGTACCAGACTTCGAGATGGCGCCAGGTGTTCCAGGCGATCGTGGCGACGCGGTCGCCGAGCTTGATGCCGTTGCGATCCAGCATCTGCGAGACCTTGAGCGCACGCTTGTGGATTTCGGCGTAGGTGGTGCGATGGATCGGCCCCTCGACCGATCGCGTGACGACCTCCTGCTTGCCGTGAATCTTGGCGGCGTGTTCGATGATCCGGTGGCAGAGCAGGGGCCAATCTTGCATCAAACCGAGCATTCAGACGTTCCTCCGAGAAATCGCTGGGCGTATTACCGCTCTCAGCGCAGGGCCAAAGAATTGACATGAGTTTTAGCCTGCCGGACTTTCGCCGCAAATGGTCTTATCGCGGCAATATGTCCGCCGGCGCGGCAATGGTTACCGCTGCGCTTGGGCTATCCCTTGTACTGCCTGAGCCTGTGGATGCACGAAACTATGCTGCACCGCTCGATATCTTCGGTTTTGGCACGCCACGGCCGCACAGGCATGTTCGGTCCACCAAGATACCGCTACCAAAGCCTCGCCCCGAGGAGGCTCCCAAAGGAACAGGCAAGGCAACCGACGAGGCCGCGCCGGAGGCCGACGACAAGGCTTCCCAGGACAAGTCGACTGCAGACAAGCCTGGCGGCAACAAGCCGGCCGAGGCTGCGCCACCTCCCGAGAAGCGGCTGTCGGCATGCCGACTTGCCCTGACCGAGGAGATCGCGGTCGCGCCGTCCATTCCTGACATCCACGGCCCCGGCGCCTGTGGCGGCGACGATCTGGTGCGGCTGGAGGCCATTGTGCTGCCGGACCAGCGCAAGGTCGCGGTCAAGCCGGCGGCGATCCTCCGCTGCACCATGGCATCGGCGATTGCGGATTGGGTGCGCACCGACATGGTGCCGCTGGCCGCGAGCCTCGGCTCGACCATCACCGACCTCGACAATTTCGACAGTTTTGAGTGCCGCGGTCGTAACCGCGTCGTCGGCGCGATGCTGTCCGAGCATGGCAAGGCCAACGCGCTCGACGTCCGTTCGCTCAAGCTGGCCAACGGGCAGTCGATCGCTCTGACCGACCGCACCGTGTCGCGCGATGTGCGCGAGCGCGTGCTGCATTCGGTCTGCTCGCGCTTTTCCACGGTGCTCGGCCCGGGATCGGACTGGTACCACGAGGATCACATCCACCTCGATCTGGCACAGCGGCGCAACGACTACCGGATCTGCCAATGGAACGTCTGGGATCCGTTGCCCCACGTCGCCCCCCTGCTGCCAGCCGAGCGTCCCGAGGAGGCGCCGCCACGCGAGGTCGCGGCCAAGTCGGAAGATGGCAAGTCTGATGGTACTAAATCGGAAGGCACCAAGTCGGAGGGCGCCAAGGATGGGACCGACGATCCGCAGAACCCCGCCGCGTCGGCGGACCATCCGACAGCCGGCAAGAGCAAGCCGGCAACAAAAAAGCGCCGGTAAAACCGGCGCCTTTCGAAAACCTTCCGATCAGTCGAAGGTTAGTTGGGGGTCGAAACACCGCCGCCCTGAAGCGCGAGGCGCGAATTATAGGGCGAGTCGCCATGCTTCGGCTCGAGCACCACGACGATGGTGCCGATCTTGACGCGGCTGTAGAGGTCGATCGCGTCCTCGTTGGTCATGCGGATGCAGCCCGACGAGATCGAGGCGCCGATATATTCGGGCTGATTGGTGCCGTGAATACGGAACAGCGTGTCCTTGCCGCCCGAGTACAGGTACATCGCGCGCGAGCCCATCGGATTGTCCGGGCCAGGGGCGACATAGGTCGGAACGCCCAGACGCGAGATCTCACCCGGGGTCGGGTGCCACGCCGGCCATTCGGTCATGCTGCCGACCTTGGCGATGCCGGACCAGGCCATGGCCTCTTCGCCGACGGTGATGCCGTAACGGATCGCCTTGCCGCCATCCATCACATAATAAAGGTAATGGTTGTCTGAATCGACCACGATCGAGCCGGGCGATTCCTTGCGATGGTAATCGACAATGGCACGACGGAACGGCTCTGCCACCGGCGTATTCTCGTACCGAATCTTGGCAAGGAGTTCCTTGTCCTTCGGCTTGAAATTCTGGGTATTGGTGGCCTCGTAATGGGTGGCCTGCATGCAGCCCGACAGCATGAAGCCGGCAGCGACAACCCCCAACATAACTTTCAGCGACGACATGGTTTGGTTCCAATCAAACAAATACCGCGCAGGTCCTTAAGCGTAGCACCCAAGGCCTTCGACTCCGTTGATTTCATTATCGTTGAAATCTGCCACAATTCCAGCGTTTCGGGGCTTATCCCGCGCTGCGAGACCCAACCTGTGGCTTTTTTGCCGCAAGTTTTGGGTCGCCAGGCTGGGTTTCTGGCGCGAAAAGCTCAGCTGTCGATTCCGTGCCACAGTTGGGCCATGCGGCCGCCACAAATGCAAATGCTCCGTTAATGTGGTTGTCATCATGAACTTGTCAGAATCGCGTTAAGGGCAGTCATTCTGTCGCAGGCCCTCTCCTGGAGTTGTTCATGTTTTCTGTGTTCGTTCCCACCGACTCCTCCCTGAAGAAGGCCGTCGTCAACGATCTGGAGGCGGTGCCTGATCACGCCGTGTGGGTCGACCTGGTCAATCCGACCGCGGCCGAGGACAAGGCCGTGGAACGGCTGCTGGGGATCGCGATCCCGACCCGCGAAGACATGCAGGAGATCGAGATCTCCAGCCGCCTCTATATCGAAAATAGCGCGCGCTACATGACCGCGACGCTGATGTGCCACTCCGACACCGACATGCCCCGGACCACGGCGGTCACCTTCATTCTCGGCGACCACCGCCTGGTCACCGTGCGCTACGACCAGCCCAAGCCTTTCGCCCTGGTCGAGAACAAGCTGGCGCGGTCCTGCACCCCTGCGATCACAGGCGAGATGGTGCTGATGGAGCTGCTGGACGCCGTGATCGACCGCTGCGCGGACATTCTGGAACGCTGCGGCATGGAGATCGACCAGGTCAGCCACGACATCTTCGAGCCGGAGAGCGAGCGCCACGGCCACGCCAAGCAGTACTCGCAGATTCTGATCTCGATCGGTCGCAAGGGCGATTTGACCTCCAAGGTCCGTGAGAGCCTGGTCTCGATCGGCCGCGTCGTCACCTTCCTGTCGGCGGTGGTCGAGGGGGTGAAATGGTCCAAGGACATGCGCGAGCAGCTCAAGACCATGCAGCGTGACGTCGCCTCACTGACCGACCACGCCTCGTATCTCTCCAGCAAGATCACCTTCGTGCTCGACGCCATGCTCGGCGTCGTCAACCTCGAGCAGAACAACATCATCAAGCTGTTTTCGGTCATGGCTGTTGTCCTGATGCCGCCGACGCTGATCGCCTCGATCTACGGCATGAACTTCAAGTCGATGCCGGAGCTGGAATGGACACACGGCTATCCGTTCGCGCTGGTGCTGATGGTATTTGCCGCGATCGTCCCGTACTGGATCTTCAAGTGGAAGAAGTGGCTCTGATCCGGCGCGCGCTTTCGAAATAGTGACCGAGACCTTACGCCGGTCGTCGAGACAGGGCTGATGGTGTCGCAGAATAGAGCGTCATTGCGGCTGCGCCGTGATGTGTGTGCCGTGCCCCAATTCCTCCGGTAAAATTTGAGCATTGGGCTGAACGGTTGCGCGAAACTTGTCTGCGATAAGCAGCGGGTTAGCCGCGAGGAAGAACCATGGTTGAAAAACACATAACGACGCCCCCCAACGTCATCGATCTGACGAGCTATCGTCAGGTAATGGCGAGCGGCAAGGCGCCGTCGTTGTCGGCACGCATGTGCCGGCACTGTGGTGCTCCGCTGCTCGATGGCGAGAACGATGACGATTGCTCGACCGCATTCAACGCAGCCGCTGCTCCAAGGTTGCGCGAACGGTCGCGTCGGATTCGCCTGGACTGAGAAGCGGAAGGAAGGGCGGGCGATCCAGTCTTGCGGCGGCGTTGTCTGGATCGCCTTGCTTCCCGCCTTTCGCGGCAAATCCCCTAGCGCTTCACGACCTCGGCGGTCGAGACGATGGTCTCGGCGATGACGCCGTCGCGGGCGAACGAGGCCAGATGGGTCTCGGCATCGCGCAGCGCCGCTTCGACATTGTCGCCCAATGCCTCCGGTGAAGACGACGAGTAAGTCAGCACGCGTTGCGTCAGGTCCTGCACGCTGACCGCGTGGCTGGTCTCGACGGCGACGAGCTCGGTCGGGGCAAACGCGCTGCCGCGAAAGAACTCTGCCAAGTTGCGATGGGTACGCGCACCTTTACCGGCTTCCTCCCAGAGCTTCTCCGGTGACCAGCGGCGGCGAATCTCGTTGTAGCGGTCAAGCCAGGGGTTGCGGCCGTCGGTGACAGAGAACGAGGCGCAGATCAGGATCGCACCGTCGCGCGCGACCAGCTCCTCGAGCCGCGCAAGTGTCGCCTCGCGGTCCATCCAATGCAGCGCACGGCCGATCGTGACGATGTCGAACGTGCCGATGCCGAGAGGGAGCGTCTCCGCCTTGCCTTCGATCAGCGTGAGATGTCGCCCAGATGCGGCAAGCCGCGCGGCGTCGAGCATCGCAGGTTCCGGATCGACTCCGACGACACGGCCGACATAAGGGCCGAAGCCCAGCGCCAGCAGGCCCGGTCCGGTGCCGAGATCAATGAGGCTGCTCTTTCTGGTGAGATCGAGCTGTTCTGCAACGGTGCGGAAAAACTCGCGCGGGTAAGGCGGCCGCAAATGCTCGTAAAGTGACGCCGTGCTCGCAAACCGGCCCATGCGTCACCTCAATGCTTCACCCTTGGTGCTTCAGCTGGCCTAGACGTGCTGGCCGCCGTTGATGTGGATCTCGGCGCCGTTGACGTAGGAGCTGGTGTCCGTGCACAGCACATAGATGATCTTGGCGACCTCGTCGGGCGTGCCGAGGCGGTGCATCGGAATCTGCTGCTCGACGATCTTCTCGGTGCCCGGCGACAGGATCGAGGTGTCGATCTCGCCCGGTGCGATGGCATTGACGCGCACGCCGACGCGGCCGAAGTCGGAGGCCATCTCGCGCGTCAGCGATGCGAGCGCGGCCTTCGAGGTCGCATACGCCGCGCCTGCGAAGGGGTGCACGCGCGAGCCCGCGATCGAGGTGACGTTCACGACCGAGCCCTTGGCCGCCTTCAATTCCTCGATCAATCCGCGCGCGATCATGATCGGCGCGAAGAAGTTGACGTGAAAGACATGTGTCCAGGTGTCCAGATCGGTGTCGACCGACCCGAGCCTTGAGCCGCCCGGGCCCTTGGGCGAGATCGCGGCGTTGTTGACGAGGGCGTGCAGCATGCCGCCTTCGAGCCGGCTGCGGATCTCGTTGATGGCGCGTGCGGTGTCCTGGGGATCGCCGAGGTCGACCTGGATGTGATCCTCGGGGCCTGCGTCCCACGGGCAATCCTCCGGGAAGGCATGCCGCGAACAGGTGATGACGCGCCAGCCCGCCGACGAGAAGCGGATCACGGTGGCGTGGCCGATACCGCGGCTTGCTCCGGTCAGGAGCAGCGTGCGGCGCGGCGCATTGGACGAATGCGGCATGGACATCTTTCAGGTCGGCCCAAAGATCGAGATAAGGCTCTAGGGATACATCCGCGTCTTGGACCACGGCTGGCCGGCTGCGTCACGACGAAATTCGATGCGGTCATGCAGGCGGAATGGGCGGTCGTGCCAGAACTCGATGCGCGAGGGCGTGATGCGCCAGCCGCTCCAGCCCGGCGGCCGCGGCACCTCGCCGATGACGTGCTTGGCCGCGACTTTGGCGATGGCCTGCTCGAAGGCAAAGCGGCTCTCCAGCTCTTGCGACTGTTTGCTGGCCCAGGCGCCGATCTGCGCCTGCTTCGGTCGTGTCGCGAAATAGGCGTCCGCCTCGGCATCCGTCACCGGCGTCACGTTGCCGCGGATGCGGACCTGACGGCGCAGCGACTTCCAGTGAAAAAGTAAAGCCGCTTTAGGATTTGCGGCGAGTTCGCGGCCTTTCTGGCTCGCGATGTGGCTGTAGAAAACGAAACCCTCGGTATCGAAGCCCTTCATCAGGACCATGCGCACGTCGGGCAGGCCGTCAGGATCGACGGTCGCGAGCGCCATGGCGTTCGGATCGTTCGGCTCGCTCTTGATCGCCTCGTTCAACCAGGCCTCGAACAGCGCGAACGGCTCGTCGGCGGCGGTGAAATCACCGGATGTTAAGGGTGTCTGGTGTTTCATCGAGGTCGTGTCGGTCATGTCTGGAGTCCGAATTGCGTCCCGCGGCCAAAAGCGCGCTGTTGTCTGCTACTGCCCTATATAGGGCATGGGGACGCGTTGGCCTATCGGTGATGCGGCCCTCGGGCCTCGCGCTGACAATGATTCTAATCGGGCTCGGCGCTGGCGGCTGCAGCATGTCCCGCACCGACACCAAAGCCTACGCCAAGGCTGACGACAGCGATCTCACCGGTTCGATCACGCGGCCGAAGGACGCCGCACCGACCGAGACCGATCTCGCCTTTGCCCGCAACGCCGCCTCCGACGTGCTCAGCATCGGCGACAAGGACGCCAGCCAGCACTGGGAGAATCCGGAAACCGGCGCGCGCGGCTCGGTGACGCCGATCGCGCAATCCTACGCGGCCGAGGACGGCCGCAAGTGCCGCGATTTCCTGGCAAGCTACGTCAACGGCACCACGGAAACCTGGCTGCAGGGCGCCGGTTGCCAAAGCAGCCGTGGCCGTTGGGAAATTCATACGCTAAAGCCATGGCGGAGCTAGGAATCAGCTCCATCGACTAGTTGCAAAAATGCCACTCGCCCCCCACATGAGGCTCAGGTGGGGCGGGGAGCCCTTTAGACATTTCGATTTCCCGAGAGGAGACGTGACGGATGCGCGACCCCTATGAGGTCTTGGGGGTGCCGCGGAGCGCGACCGCTGCCGCGATCAAGAGCGCCTATCGCAAGCTGGCCAAGAAGCATCATCCTGACAGCAACAAGGATGATCCCAAGGCCGCCGAGCGCTTCTCCGAGATCAATTCGGCCAATGAGATCATCGGCGACGAGGACAAGCGCAAGCAGTTCGATCGCGGCGAGATCGACGCCGAGGGCAAGCCGCGCTTCCAGGGCTTTCCGGGTGGCGGCGGGCCGCGCGGGCGCGCCGGCGCAGGTCCCGGCGGCTTCGAGAGCTATACGTTCCGTGGCGGCGCAGGCCCCGGCCAGGGCGCAGGCGCGTTCGAGGACATCCTCAACAGCATGTTCGGCGGCGGGGTGCGCGGTGCGCGACCCGGAGCCGGCGGCGGTGCCCAGTTCGACTTCGACACCGGTGGGATCGGGCTCGATCTCGACGTCAATGTCGCCATGTCCGTCTCTCTGGAAGAGTCGGTCAAGGGCGGCGAGAAGCGCGTCCGGTTGCCGAACGGCAAGGAGCTCAACGTCAAGATTCCGGCTGGCGTCATCGAGGGCCAGCAGATCCGTCTGCGGGGACAGGGTGAGACCGCGCAAGGCCATCCGCCCGGCGACCTCCTGATCACCATCACCATCGCAGCCCATCCGTTCTTCAAGATCGAGGGCTCCGACCTCCGGATCGACCTTCCGGTCACGCTTTACGAGGCTGTGCTCGGCGGCAAGGTCCGCGTGCCTACGCTAGGCAATGCCGTGGAATTGTCAGTCCCGAAGAACACGTCGAGTGGCCGGACCTTCCGCCTCAAAGGCAAGGGACTGCCAAAATCTGGCGGAACCGGGGATCTCTTCGTCACCATCAGGATTATGCTACCGGACGGGAACGACGCCGAGCTTGAAGCATTGATGGAAAAGTGGCGGGACCAGCACCCCTACAATCCTCGTAGCGGGCTTGGCTAATTTCGGAACTGAAGGGGTTTTCTCCTAAAGGCCTAGAGCATCATCCGGGAGATGATGCTCATCATACACGCGAGGCGTGGTAGCGCTTCGTTGCTCGACGTGTCGGCTGTCCGGCGGGGCAGTCGATAAATAGGTGCGGCCTCGAGAGGGGGACCAGCGCGGTACCAAAAACCCCAATCGAGGCCGCCCGCGTCGATCGGCGGATCGAACGCTGCTCATTTTCGCGTGAGCATCCGGTGCGATAATGAGACGCGCCCATGTCTTGATTCCAAATTTTCAATGACGGAATCAGGGCACGGCGTTTGCGCGGTTGTCTAGCCGCCGTTTTTCTCGGCCTGGTCGTACACGGCCTGCGCCACCCTGGTCAGGCGATCGCGGTCGGCGCCGCCGGTGACGACATAGCCGACGCCGCGATCGGCCCAGAACAGCGATCCGTCCTTGTCCTCCTTGGCGTAGCGCATCTGGGTCGCACCACTCTCGGTCTTGGCGGTGTAGATCGTGAAACGCTCGCCCGAGGCGCCCTCATACATCAGGAACGACGCCGGGCCGTTCGGTCCCGGCAGCAGCCGGCCGCCGACGAGCTTCAGCCCGCTGGCCTCCAGGTTCGGCGCGAATACCGTCCAGCCGCAGCGCTTGGTCAGCCAGGCCTGGAGATGGTCGCGCTCGTTGCCGGGCACTTCAACGGGATGGCGGACCTCGACGACATAGAGGCGGTGGGCATCGAGTGCGTCCTCGGTGAAGCTCTGGAAGGTCGAGGGCGCATTGGCGGCGCCATGCGCGACCCAGCCGGCCGTGCCGCCGGCGACGAAGGCAACCAGCGTGGCCGCGATGGCGCCATAGAGCCATTGCCGCGGGCGGCGCTCCAGCCGCTCGAGCTCCAGCCGGGCGGGTACCGGCTCCTGGGCGACGCCGTCGTAACGGGCGTGCAGCATCTCGGCCATGGTCCGCCAGGACTGGACCCGCTCGGCATCGTCGGGATGGGCGGCAAGCCAGGCCTCGACGTCGGCGCGGCGCTCGGGCGGCAACTCGCCATCGACAAAGGCGTGCAATTCGTCTTCGGTCACTGGAATATTGTGGTCGTTCATATCGATCGTCTCTGGCTCTGCGGCCCAAAATATCCGACGCGGTTCAACTGCGCTGCTTCTCTCTGCGTGCGGGGGACGCGGCACGCGCGATGCATCAATCCTGCCATTATTTCACCCGCCTGAGCGCCGGGCGCTCACCTTCCAGCGACGCTTTGACGTGGGCGCGGGCGCGCGCCAGGCGGGACATCACGGTGCCGATCGGCACGCCCTGGATGTCGGCGACCTCCCGGTAGCTCATGCCCTCCAGCATCACCAGCAGCAGCACCGAGCGTTGCTCCTCGACGAGCGTCGAGAGCGCACGTTCGATGTCGCGTCCTTCGGCCTCCGTCCCGCTGGCATCCGGGTTGTTCTCCGTCAGCTGCATGAATTGCGGCCGCCTTGCCAGCGAGCGCCGCCGGTTCTTGTTGAGGTTGGTCAGGATCGTATAGAGCCAGCTCCTGACGTCGCCTCCTAGAAACAATCGCTCCGAACGCAGCGCACGCACCAGCGTGTCCTGCACCAGATCGTCGGCCGCATCCGCATCGCGCGTCAGCGCGCGGGCGTAGCGGCGCAACGCCGGGATCATGGCTTCCACGCTTTGGCGAAACGCGCTCATGCCGTCTTGACGTCCTTCACATCAGGCGCGAGCGCCCATAGCGATGATAACACCCGAACGGAACGGCTATTCCGGCGGCGGGAAACAGCGTTAACGCCCCGGATTAGGACTGTACCGCAGGGGAGGGCTGGTGTACCTCCAGACCTCAACGAGAGCTACAGGACGTGAGCAAATGGCGCAGAATTCAGGTCTGATGCAGGGCAAGCGCGGGGTCATCCTCGGCGTTGCCAACAACCGCTCGATCGCCTGGGGCATCGCCAAGGCATGCCAGGCGGCCGGTGCCGAGATCGCGCTCACCTATCAGGGCGATGCGCTGAAGAAGCGGGTCGAGCCGCTCGCGGCAGAGCTCGGCGCCCTCATACTCGGCCATTGCGACGTCACCGATGCCGCGACCATCGATGCGGTGTTCGACGTGCTGAAGGAGAAGTGGGGCAAGATCGATTTCGTCGTGCACGCGATCGCGTTCGCCGACAAGGACGAGCTCGAGGGCCGCTACGTCGACACCACCGCGGACAATTTCTCCAAGTCGATGCTGATCTCCTGCTACTCGCTGACCGCGATCGCGCAGCGCGCCGAGAAGCTGATGACCGACGGCGGCTCGATCGTCACCCTGAGCTATTACGGCTCCGAGAAGTGGATGCCGAACTACAACGTCATGGGCGTTGCCAAGGCGGCGCTGGAGGCAAGCGTGCGGTATCTCGCCGCCGATCTCGGTGTGAAGCAGATCCGCGTCAACGCGATCTCGGCGGGGCCGATCAAGACGCTGGCCTTCGCAGGCATCGCCGATTCACGCCTGCTGCTGAAGTACAACGAGCTCAACGCGCCGCTGCGGCGTAACGTGACGATCGAGGAGGTCGGCGACAGCGCGGTGTATTTCCTGTCCGACATGTCGCGCGGCGTCACCGGCGAAATCCATCACGTCGATTCCGGTTACAACGTGCTCGGCATGATGCGGCCCGAAGCGTCGGACACGTCGAAGGACTAATCGCCAGCCGAAATGCCCGTGCCCACGATCTATTATCTTCGCCACGGCGAGACCGAGTGGAATGCGCTCGGCAGGCTTCAGGGCACCAGGGACATTCCGCTGAATGCGCGCGGCCGCGATCAGGCCGCGCAGGCAGGCCTCATTCTGGCCGATCTTCTCAGACGCGACGGTCGCGACAAGGCTGATCTGCCCTATGTGTCGAGCCCGCTCGGTCGTGCACGCCAGACCATGGAGCTCGCGCGCGGCAGGCTCGACTTGCCTGTTGCGGACTATGCGCTCGACGATCGCCTGCGCGAGATCGGCTACGGCGTCTGGGAAGGGCTGACGCTGGCCGAGAGCGAGGCGAGAGATCCCGAGATCTATGCCAGGCGCCTTGCCGACAAATGGACCGTGGGGCCCGAAGGCGCCGAGACCTATGCCGACGTGCAGGTCCGCGTCCGGGCCTGGTACGATGAGCTCAAGGCCGACACGGTCGCGGTCGCCCATGGCGGCACCTGTCGGGCCCTGATGGTCTCGCTCGGCCTGGAAACACCGGCCAGCGCCGCCGAGCTCTATATCGAGCAGGGCGCCGTCTACGTGTTCCGCGACGGCCGGCTGGAGAAGCATAGTTAAGCCCAAGCCCGTCATTCCGGGGCGATGCGAAGCATCGAACCCGGAATCTCGAGATTCCGGGTTCGCCCTTTGGGGCGCCCCGGAATGACGGAACTAGGGTTGAACCCAATGGCCCTCGGCGCTACGACGTTGACATCCAACGTTTGTGTAAGACGTCAGAAATAGGCGGCAGTTCGCAATGTCCTTCAACACCTTCGGCCATATGTTCCGCGTCACCACCTTTGGCGAGAGCCACGGGGTGGCGATCGGCTGCGTGGTCGACGGTTGCCCGCCGATGATCCCGCTGACCGAGGCCGACATCCAGCAGGATCTCGATCGCCGCAAGCCGGGCCAGTCGCGCTTCACGACCCAGCGCCAGGAACCGGACCAGGTGAAGATCCTGTCCGGCGTGATGGCCCATCCGGAGACCGGCGTGCAGGTCACGACGGGGACGCCGATCGGGCTGCTGATCGAGAACACCGATCAGCGCTCCAAGGACTATTCGGAGATCAAGGACAAGTTTCGTCCTGGACATGCCGACTTCACCTACGAAGCCAAGTACGGCCTGCGCGACTATCGCGGCGGCGGCCGCTCCTCGGCGCGCGAGACCGCAATGCGCGTCGCCGCCGGTGCGATCGCGCGCAAGGTGCTGCCCGACGTGAAGGTGCGCGGCGCGCTGGTGCAGATCGGGCCGCACAAGATCGATCGCGAGAAGTGGGACTGGGACGAGATCGCGAGGAATCCGTTCTTCTGTCCCGACAAGGACAAGGCCGCCTTCTTCGAGACCTATCTCGACGGCATCCGCAAGAGCGGCTCCTCGATCGGCGCGGTGCTCGAGATTGTTGCCGAGGGCGTGCCGGCTGGCCTCGGCGCGCCGATCTACGCCAAGCTCGATTCCGATCTCGCCGGCGCGATGATGACCATCAACGCGGTGAAGGGCGTCGAGATCGGTGCCGGCTTCGGTGCCGCCGAGCTGACCGGCGAAGAGAACGCCGACGAGATGCGCACCGGCAATGACGGCACCCGCTTCCTGTCCAACCATGCCGGCGGCATTCTCGGCGGCATCTCCACGGGCCAGCCGATCGTGGTGCGTTTCGCGGTGAAGCCGACCTCGTCGATCCTCCAGCCGCGCCTCACCGTCGACCGCAAGGGTGCCGACACCGAGATATTCACCAAGGGTCGCCACGACCCCTGCGTCGGCATCCGCGCCGTCCCGGTCGGCGAGGCCATGATGGCCTGCGTGCTCGCCGACCACTTCCTGCGCGACCGCGGCCAGGTCGGGCGGCGCTAGCGCCAGGTCTTTGAGTCGCGGTTACCAGTCGCTAGACCGCTATCGAAGACACCCTCGCTGTTCACCGCGCTCGTTAGAACAGCGACACCAATCCGATGCGGATCCATCATTACGAACCTGTGACTGGGGACGCGGGCGCACCTTCCAGTACCTCGCGGATTTTCCGCGACAGATCGGATTTCCGGTAAGGCTTCCTGAGAAGCACTATGTCGGGATCGAGTCGATCTCCCTGGAGGAGTGTGGTCTCGGTGTAACCGGAGGTGTAGAGCACGCGCACACCAGGGCGCCGCTTGAGCACGGCTTCAGCCAATTCGCGACCATTCATTCCTCCCGGCATGATGACGTCGGTGAACAGGAGATCGAACGCAGCGCCTTGTTCGACCAGGGCGAGGGCCGCCGGCCCGTCGGCGGACGCAAGCGTCTGGTACCCTATGCTGCCAAGCTGGGCGATCACGTACCCCCTGACGAGTGGATCGTCCTCGACGACCAGGATCGTCTCGTGAGCAGGCGCTAGCGCATATGCATGCGCAGGCGCAGCCTTTACCGGTGCCGTCCCTTCCGCTCGTGGCAGATACAGCCTGATGGTAGTGCCGCG
The DNA here is from genome assembly GCF_936928535.1 of uncultured Bradyrhizobium sp. Lineage (GTDB taxonomy): Bacteria > Pseudomonadota > Alphaproteobacteria > Rhizobiales > Xanthobacteraceae > Bradyrhizobium. The sequence goes on from NZ_CAKZHY010000165.1 coordinate 33,240, forward strand.
GCCTTGCTCGCTGTCGACCTTGACCGTGCCTCCGCTCTGTTTGGCGAAGCCGTAGACCATACTCAGTCCAAGGCCAGTGCCGCGGCCTATTCCCTTGGTCGTGAAGAACGGCTCGAACACGCGCTCGCGGATATCGGCCGGGATACCCTCTCCCGTGTCGCTGACCGAGATCATCACGAAGTCTCCGGGGTCCACCTCACTGATAGCTGCCCCCTCTGCCTCATCGACGGCGACATTGGCGGTCCCGATCGTGATCGCGCCGCCACCGGGCATAGCATCCCGCGCATTCACCGCGAGATTGATCACCGCCGCTGAAAGCTGCGAGGAATCGGCGAGCGCAAACCACCCATCCTCCGCCAGCGCCAGTTTAAGCTCGATGTGCTCCCCCAAAGTGGGCTTGAGCAACCGCGCCGTTTCGATCAGAAAATTGTTGACGTCAATCTTGCGCGGCTCAAGCGGTTGGCGGCGCGCAAAGGTGAGAAGCTGAGATGTGATCTCCGCCCCGCGCGTCGCAGCGTCGTCGATGAGTTGGGCAATGGTGGCAAGTTCCGGTCGATCCGGGACGCCTTCCTTGAGGATCTCGATGGTTCCCGTGATGACGGTGAGAACGTTGTTGAAGTCGTGCGCGACACCGCCCGTGAGCTGCCCAATGGCGTCCATCTTCTGCGATTGGCGCAACCGCTCCTCGGCCTCGTGCTGGCTGGTCAGGTCGGTGGTCGTTCCGCGATACCCCATGAAGCGCCCGTCGGCGGCAAAGACGGGACGACCGTTGACCCTGAGATGGCGTTGATTCCCGGCGAGGTCGCGGCATGTGTGCCCGAAATTTCGGAAGGGCTCGTGTCGCTCCCGCAGCGCCGTATGCTCATGCCATTTCTGCAGCCGGGCCTCCCGGTCGGAGGCCGTATCGAAACGGCGTTTTCCGATCAATCCCGCCGGATCGATGCCGAAGGCACTCAACTGCTCCGAAATATAGGTGAAGAGGTGGTCCGGCCCGGTCTCCCAAAGCCAGTCGGAGGCCGTCTCAGCGTAGTCCCGAAAGCGCTGCTCGCTTTGTCGTAGAGCCTGCTCCACGCGCTTGCGCTCGCTGTTCTCCCGCTGCAGATCGGCATACAGCCGGGCGTTCTCCAACGCGATCGCGGCCTGCGCGGCCAGAAGCTTGAGCACCGGAATTCGCGTCGGCGCGAAAACGTGCGGTGTCAACGTATTCTCGAGGTAGAGCGCGCCGATGAGCTTGGCGCGGTTGAGCAAGGGCAGGCAGAGAATGGACCGAGCGTGCCGCTGGCTGACATATGGGTCCGCGACGAACGGAACCTGGACGGCCGCATCGTCAATAATGATGCACTCCCGGGTTCGCATGACGTATTGGAACACCGATTCCGGAAGCTCCGCGGCGGATATCGCCAGGTCTTGCAGCGACACGCTCACCTCCTCGCCATGGGTCGTGGCTTCTGCGCGGATGCGGGGCTCGGTGTCGTGCGATAGAATCAGCAGAGCTCGCTCTGCCCCTGCCTGTTCCATGGCGGTGCGCATCAGTGCGTCGATGAGCTTGTCCAGCACCATCTCACCCGACACCGCTTCAGACACCTTGACGACGGTCGCGAAGTCGAGTTGCTCGACCGAGGCCCCAATCGTACTGATCGTGCCGGACTCCGATCTCTCCTTCCTTAGATGAGCGAATGTGTTCTCAAGTTGCCGCACTTTTCCGTCGGCTCCCCAACAAGCATAATTGTCGCGAGCATGTCTCAGATAGACGCGGCCGAACTCTTCGAGGCCGCGCGCTGCGTAGAAGCGGGAGGCGAGTTCATAAGCAATAGCCTCGTTGTGTATGAAACCGCTTTCCCGGGCCAAGCGGATGGCGTTCTCATAAAGACGTTCGGCTTCAAGTTCCCAACCTTGAATGCGAGCAATCTCGGCGCCGATCAGGGCGGATCGGTCCGCAAAATTCTGGAGGCAGTTCTGCGCCCACGCATCGAGCTGGCTGTGATGGGCCAACATTGCCTCGACATGTTGATCGCGCTCGTCGCCCGTGGCCGCACTCCAGCATGCGCCGTGGGACAGCGCAGCGTAAAATTCGTACTCTGCCGTCTCGAACAGCTGCGGTGGTGACCAGCGCAAACGTCTCGCCTTCGATGCGGCTTCGATCGCCAGCGCATAGTCACCTGAAAAGAACAAGGCCTGCAGTTTGCGAATCCAGTACCAGCTCTCAGGCACCGCGAAGGCCGGATCGGCAGAGAGACGGCGTTCGAACGCGCGCTCGTCAAATTGAGCATCGTCGAAACTGCCGAACCGTTGCGTCAAGCCCCGCAACATCCGGATCAGGCCGATCTGCGGCCTCACGATGTCGACGAGCAACGCGAAATTCGCTTTCTGGGCGAATCGCAGGCCGTACTCCGCCTCGCGCTGCGATTCGGAAAGCGGATCGCCCGCCGCAAGAAAATTCGCGTTCAGGCTGGAACAGCTGAAGGCCGCGAACGTGATCTCGCCACTGGCATTCGCGACCTCGAACGCGAGACGAAATGCTTCGCGCGCGCGGCGATGATGCTCGGTCCATGTCAGGACGAGATTGCCATAGTTCAGATATGTCCGCGCCCTGAAGCGGGAAAGTCCGCGCCGTTCCACGAGCCTGATGCCGACATTGCTGAATCGAGCCCCTGCTTGATAGTCGCCGAAAAGCGAGCCGACGATCGCGCCGAACATGACGTAATGCACACACGATGCTTCGCTGTGGCCCCATTCCAGACTGAGTTCTACAGCCTTGAGGACCACGAGCGAACGAAGATTGGCATCTGTATAGAACGCCGGCGGCATCAGCGCCGTCAAAAGATCCAGGGTCGCCAGCGCAACTGCATCAGTCATCAGCGGCAGGTCGAACAAATCCTCGATCGTCCGATCGCCGATTCGAGACCATACCTTCTCATATTGACGTCGCACGTCGTCTGCGTCCGGGTGGACCGACCAGGAAATTCCGAGCCGTCGCAAGTAGTCGAGACCGACACTGACCGCGCGGTCACGCTGACTGAGCGCCATATACGCGTCCACTTGCAGGCGCGCGACAAAACCCTGCTCACTGACATTCGCGGAGCGTTCTGCCAAATCCGACAAACGTCGTTCCGCTTGCGTCACGGCGCCGGTGACGAATTCGCATTCGGCCAGATGCAATTCCAAGGAAAAGGCGAGCTGATGCTGGTGTTCCCAGCAGTCGGCCGGCAGCAATGCCGCACCAGCGGACATATAATTAAGCGCCGATGCGTAGGCCGCCGACGTCCTCGCGCGCAAGCCGGCCGTAAGGTTGAGCTCGGCGAGTTCGACGCGTCCTTCCGGCGCCTTGATCAAGGCGGCGGCGCGATTGAGCTGATTGACAATGTCGAAGATCGTCTCATCGCGTTTCTCGGGGGGCGTGTGTGCCAGCAGCTTTCGACCGATCCGCAGATGAAGCCCCGCGCGATGTTCATCCGCGATCAACGAGTATGCGGCTTCCTGCACTCGGTCGTGGACAAACCTGTAGGCCCCCGTCGGGTGCTCGATCAACTCCTGACGGACGGCCTCCCACAATGCCGTGTGAACCTGCTGCTCCTGACGCCCGAGTACGATCGAGAGTGTCGGTATTTCGGCGATGTTGCCGAGACAGGCCAGTTGCTGCAGAGCACACTGCGTTTCCGGCCGCAGACGAGTCAGCTTGCTGACCATCAGATCCACGACGTTGTCAGTATGAGCCTTTGCCTGAATGCGATTGAGGTCCCAGCACCAGCAGCCGGTGTCGTAGTCGAAGCGGACCATGCCCTCTTCGGCCAGCGCGTAAAGGAACTGAACCACAAAGAACGGGTTGCCGGCCGTCTTGTCATGTATCAGCTGCGCCAGGGGCGCGACGCTGCCTATTTCGCAACGAAGAGTATCGGCAATCAAGCGGGCAATGTGTTCGCTCGTCAGGGGCGCAAGAGTAATCTGCTCGATCTTTGCGCCGGCGTTTCTTATCGCCTCAAGCTTCCGCTTCAAGGGATGAGCGCTGTCGATCTCGTTGTCGCGATAGGCGCCGACAAGCATCAGGTGGTGCAGATCCGATTGGGTGAGCAGGTCCTCGATCAGATCGAGCGTCGCTGCGTCGAACCACTGGAGATCGTCGAGGAACAGTGTCAACGGATGGTTCGGTCGTGCGAATACGCCGACGATTCGTCGGAACAGCAGATGGAAGCGCTTTTGTGCCTCTTGCGGCGGAAGCTCGGGGACCGGCGGCTGCTCGCCTATGATCAATTGCAGCTTGGGGATGAGGTCGACGACGAGCCGTCCGTTTGAACCGAGTGCTTCCTGGAGCGCGCGCCGCCAGACGGTCAGCTCTTCGTCGTTCTTGCTCAGAAGGGACCGCACCAGGCCCTGAAAGGCCTGCACCAGCGTCGCATAGGGGATATCCCGCTTGTACTGGTCGAATTTTCCTGATGCGAACAGACCGTGCGACATGGCGAGTACACGATGCAGTTCGTTCACCACCGAAGACTTGCCAATGCCCGAATAGCCGGAGACCAGCACCAACTCCGGCGAGCCGCTCTTGATCACGCGGTTGAATGCAGCGAGCAGAGTTTCAATCTCGCTCTCTCGTCCGTAGAGCTTCTCAGGAATCAGCAGACGATCGGCCGTATCGTGTTGACCCAGCGGAAACTCTTCGATGTGACCCGAGGTTTCCCATTCGCTGAGGCAGTGGCGCAGGTCACGCTCGAGGCCCGCGGCACTCTGGTAGCGTTGTTCGGCGGACTTAGCGAGCAGCTTGAGGACGAGGTTCGAGATCGCAGCGGGTACGGTGCTCTCCCGCTCGCTGGGTGTGGCTGGCCTTCTGGCAATATGGCAATGCACCCACTCCATCGGGTGCGCCGCGGCAAACGGCAAGCAGCCGGTCAGCATCTGATAGAAGGTGACGCCCAGCGAATAGAGATCGCTGCGGAAATCGAGCGAGCGGTTCATCCACCCGGTCTGCTCGGGCGACATGTAGGGCAGCGTGCCCTCGATGAACTCGGGCGGTGCGGGGGGACGGCGCTCGCGGATCAAGCGCGAGGCGATACCAAATCCGGTGAATCGGACCTGTCCGTCCTTACAATTCACGAGGATGTGCGCCGGCTTCAGGTCCTTGTGGACGAGACCGCGCTGCTGCACCTTGCCCAGAGCCGTCGCGATCCCGATCGCGAGCCGTAGGAACGGCCCGATTCCCATTGGCTCGCCAACGAGTCCCTCCAGCGGTTCGCCGCCCGGGTCCTCAAGCAGCAGCACGGGGCGGCCGCGATCATGCACCAGTTCGAGCGGCCGCACGGCCCAAGCCCCGTCCAATTGGTCCTTCAGCGCGTATTCGTGAGCCAGCCGATCGATGGTGGCGTAAGAGGCGTTCTTCGCTGCGGGAAGCACTGCCAGGAGAGCATCGCGGGCGCCATCGGAGTCATCGCGCGAGGCATGGCAAAAGACGTGGTCGTCATCGCCCCATAGCACGTCGCCCAATAGCACTTCGAAGCTGCTAATCATGCCGCTCGAAACGATGGTTCAACATCGGATCGCCCCCACAAGAGTCACGAAGGCATGGTGTCTTCCTCGGCGTCCGCTCCGAGCTTGCCACAAGCGTGGACATGACACCAGCGCTCCGGGCTCGATCAGGCCCTCCAGGGCCCCGGGCGAAGGCCGAGACTGGCGTGCAGCTTATTGGGCACAGCCGCCCGGTCGGCGTGAAGCCCACCCCGGGGCCTGCCTTTCAGCGACCTTCAATCAGGGAGTCTCAACAACGAATCCTGTTCGTACCAGTTTGCAGCAAAATCAGTGGAACGATGCGCCACAAGCGCGATCGAGCCCGGGCCTGGATCCGGCAAAATCAACGGAGCTGCGTGACTCTCCAACGCGGCGAACATGAGACTAATCCACCGCGCGGCTTGACGATCGCACAGCTTCGTCCGCAAATGCGGGGCATGGAAAGCTCCGAACTCCAACGCATCATCAATTGGCTGATCGACGGCGCCCGCTCGTCGCGCGGGTCGGCCGAGATGATCTCGGATGCCTGCGAGCAGATGGTTGCGGCTGGCCTGCCGCTGTGGCGGTTCGGCGTTTTCATCCGCACCCTGCATCCTGAAATCTTCGGCCGCAACTTCATCTGGCGGCAGGGCGAGGAGGTCGAGATCGGCACCGTCGATTTCGAGATCCTCGCCACGCCTGAATTCGCCAGGAGCCCGCTACGCATCGTGTTCGAGGAAGGCCTGGAGGTGAGGGGACGCATGGACGACCCCGACAGCAAGCGCTTTCCCTTTCTGGACGACATGCGTGCCGAAGGCGTCACCGATTACATCGCGACGCCGATGCGATTTCTCGACGGTTCGGTCCACGCCATCAGCTGGACCACCAGGCATCCAGGCGGTTTCAGCGATGACGACATCGCGACGATCCGCTCCATCGTGGCGCCGCTCGCGCGCGTCAGCGAGATCGTCACCCTGCGCCGGACTGCCGCGACGCTGCTCGACACTTACGTCGGTAACCGCGCGGGCGAACGTATCCTCGCCGGCCAGATCCGCCGCGGCCACAACGATACCATGCAGGCCGGCATCTGGCTGTCGGACCTGCGTGGCTTCACCGCGCTGTCCGACCGGCTGCCGGCGGAGACGGTCGTCGAGATCCTGAATCGTTATTTCGACTGTCAGGTGACCGCGATCCGCGGTCATGGCGGCGAGGTGCTGAAGTTCATGGGCGACGGCCTGCTCGCGGTGTTCCCGATCGACGAATATGTCGGCGATGCCGCGCATGTCTGTTCGCGCGTGCTGGAGGCCGCGCGCGAATCCCGCGCCAGCGTCGAGGCCTTGGCGCATCCGGTTGGAGACGTCGTCGAGCGCTTCCGCTTCGGCGTCGCGCTGCATGTCGGCCAGATCCTCTACGGCAATATCGGCGGCGGCAACCGCCTCGACTTCACCTGCATCGGCCCCGCCATCAATCTCGCCGCACGGCTCGAGAAGATCGCCGGCCGGCTGGGGCGCACCATCGTGGTGTCGGAGGGCTTCGCCAAGGTCTGCCAGCACGACTGGCGCAATCTCGGCGAATTTCCGATCGCAGGATTTTCCAAGGCGCAGCGTGTGTATGGGCTTGGCGAGGAGACGCCTGTGGTGATGGCGTGAGGCAACGATCCCCGAGAGTCGCGAGAGGCGCCGCTTATTCCTCCGGCTCGGTCGTGAACAGCAGCGGATAGCCCTTGGCTCGTCCGGCATCGGTGGCACGGGTGGCCTTGGTTTCGGCGACGTCCTTGGTGAAGACGGCGACGACGCAGGCGCCCAGCTTGTGCGCGGTGATCATGACCTTATAGGCCTGATCCTCGGTCATGCGGAATTCGGCCTTCAGGATCATCGTGACGAATTCACGCGGGGTGTAGTCGTCGTTGATCAGAATGACCTTGTGCAGCTTTGGCCGCTCGACCTTGGTCTTCGTCCTGGTTTTCGGCGTCGTAACGGTGTCGTTCATTCCGCCTCCTGGACACGGCGGGCTTGGGTTCCCAGCCGGAGCGATCAGCTCGCGGTCTTTGCACCATATTGTAGCACCTGCACCTTCTCCAAGGTGATCAAGCCGCTCGACATCATGCCATCCAGGATGGGCAGGAATGCGTTGATGTTGTCCTCGCTGTCGACGATCTCGATCAGCAGCGGCAAATCCTCCGATAGCCGCAGGATTTTCGAGGTGTGCAGCCGGCTCGACTTGCCGAAGCCCATGGGACCGCGCAGCACGGTGGCGCCGGCGAGGTGCCGCTCGCGCGCAGTCGTCACGATCGCTTCATAGAGCGGCTTGCCGTCGTAATGGTCGCTCTCGCCGATGAAGATCCGCAGCGAAACAGCCTGATTGGGGATTTGCATGGTCAACTCCTCGTCAAGCGGTTGTAGCGGCTTGCTATCATATGCCCAGCCCATACCGACACCAGCCAGCAGACGATGGACGCAGCGATATAGGTGATGGCGGTATATTTCATGCCGCCGTGGAACAGGCGGAAGGTCTCGAGGCTGAAGGTCGAGAACGTCGTGTAGCCGCCGCAGAAGCCGGTCATGACGAACTGCCGGTGCTCCGGCCGCGCCAGCATGCGGCCATCGGGGCCGGTCAGCGTCGCATAGAAGCCGATGATCAGCGAGCCAGTGGCGTTGATGAACAATGTGGCGAAGGGAAAGCCCGGGCCGGTATCGAGGGCGAGCCCGACCAGATAGCGCGTCAGCCCACCGACGATGCTGCCGGCCGAAACCCAGGCATAAAGCATCGCGATGCGCCAGCGCTCGGCGGAGGAAGAGTTCATCGACCTCTATCCTCCGAGACTGTCTGCAAGGAGGAAGCCGCAGCTCACGGCCGCAAGGCACAGTCCGACCGAGAACACGACATTGCCGAGCGCGTGCACCGGCTCGCCGTTGCGCGCCAGGGTCAGCGTTTGCAGGCTGAACGAGGACACCGTGGTGTAGCAGCCGAGGAAGCCGGTCACCGCGAACAGCCACGGATTGGGCGTCGCGAACACCGAGCCGGGATGGGTCGCCAGCGCGCCGAGAATGCCGATCAGGAAGGCACCGGTGACGTTGATGGTCATGGTGCCCCAGGGGAAGGTCTCGCCCAGCCGCCGCGCGATCGCGCCGGAGACGAAATAGCGGGTGCAGCCGCCCAGCACGCTGCCGACCACGATGGCGATCATTCCGCTCAGCACGATGAACAGTCCCCCGTCATTGCTTCTCCTCCGCGGTCAAACCATTGCCGACGGTCAGCAGTCCCACCAGTGCGGCCAGTGCGAAGCCGAGCCCGGCAAGGAATGTGCCGACCGGGCCATAGGCATCCCACAGCGCGCCCGCGATCACGCTTGCGGCCAGCATCGCAACACCCGTGAACAGGTTGAAATAGCCGAACGCGGTGCCACGCAGGCTTGGCGGTGCAGTATCGGCGACGAGCGCCGAGAGCAAGCCTTGTGTCAATCCCATATGCAGGCCCCACAGCGCGACGCCGAGCCCGAGGCCGAGAAGGTTCGGCAGCAGCGCCAGTGCGAGGTCCGCGCCGGCGAGACAGACGAGGCCGAGCGCGAGCAGGGCGGTCCGGTTGATCCGGTCCGACAGCACGCCAGCCGGATAGGCCGAGAGCGCGTAAATGATGTTCATCAGCACCAGCACCGCGGGCACCCACATCGCGTTGAGCCCGATGTTTTGCGCCCGCAGGATCAGGAAGGCCTCGCTGAAACGTGCCAGTGTGAAGACGACGCCGACGGCGACGACCCGCCAGTAGACCGCTCCGAGCTGCCGCATCGCGGCGGAGTTCAGCGGATTCTTCGCTGGCTCGCGGCTCGCATCCGGCTCCGGCTCCTCCACCGCAAACGCGATCAGGCCGAACGACAGGAAGGCCGGCACCACCGCCACCCAGAACACGGCGACGAAATGATCTGATGTCCACCACATCAGGCCGATCGCTGCGAGCGGTCCGACGAAGGCGCCGATCGTGTCGAGCGACTGCCGCAGGCCGAAGCTCGCGCCGCGCAGGCCCTTCGGCGAGATATCGGCGATCAGTGCATCGCGCGGTGCGCCGCGAATGCCCTTGCCGACGCGATCGATGAAGCGCGCTGCCACCAGCCAGCCCACGCTGGGTGCAAGTGGGAACAACGGCTTTGTCAGCGCGGCGAGGCCATAGCCCAGGGCCGCGAGCAGCTTGCGGCGGCCGAGCCAGTCGGACAGGGCTCCGGAAAAGATCTTCGTGATCGCGGCGGTGGCCTCCGCGATGCCCTCGATGAAACCGACGGTGAGGGTGGAGGCGCCGAGTACGGTAACGAGATAGACCGGCAGCAGCGCATGAATCATCTCGGAGGAGATGTCCATCAGCATCGAGACGAAGCCGAGCACCCAGATCCCCCTGGGCAGCTTGGCGTGGGCAGCATTCGGTGTGGTCGTCGTCACGTCGTCGACGTCTCCTTGGCCTTCGCTTCAGGCAACAAAAAACCCGCCAGCGGCGGGTTTGTCCATGCTCCCGCCAAAGGCAGAGGCTGATTGCCTCACCTCGAGCAGGAGTCATCAGCCCATTACAGTCACGCGACCGCCGGGCGGTTGTCGGGGGACTCCATCCCCATCTGTCCGGTCAGCCTAGCATGGAAATGACGGGGAACAAATGGGCGGCGCAAGCACGTGGCCGCGTAAGCGTGGCGACGTGACGGCGCTTTCGCGCAGGCGCTTGAAAATCCTAACCTGAATGTGAAGCACGGCCGATCTTCGCGCTTTGCGGCAAGGCGTTTGCATGTCACCATCGCGTCATACGACGGGAGACTGCGATGCGCTTGCTGTTCTCGATCGGGGCTGTGCTGGTGGCCGGCGTGCTTGCCGGAGGGGACGTCGCGGGCATCGCGGCACCAAGTTCTAAACTTGAACCGCCGAAATTCGGATCGCCAAAACTCGAACGACAGCAGCGGCAGGCGGCCGACGGTGATGCGCAGTCGGTCGATATCGAGCTGATCCTCGCGGTCGATGTCTCCTACTCCATGGACATGGACGAGCTTGCGATCCAGCGCGAGGGCTACGCCCAGGCGATCCAGTCCAAGGAGTTCTTGCAGGCGCTCAAGGCCGGCCCCAACGGCAGGATCGCGGTGACCTATTTCGAATGGGCCGCATCCAACGACCAGAAGATCATCATCCCCTGGCGCCTCATTGACGGACCCGAGACGGCGGATGCGGTCTCGGCCGAGATCATGAGGACGCCGATCCGGCGCGCCTCGCGCACCTCGATCTCGGGTGCGATCGGATTTGCGATGCCGCTGTTCGACGAGGATCCATATCACGGCCTTCGCCGCGTCATCGACATCTCGGGCGACGGTCCCAACAACAATGGCGGCCCTGTCACGGTGGCGCGCGATCTCGCGCTCGAGAAGGGCATCATCATCAACGGCCTGCCGATCATGGTGAAGGAGCCGTCCTATTCGACGATGGATATCGACAATCTCGATTTCTATTACGAGGATTGCGTGATCGGCGGGCCCGGCTCCTTCGTGATTGCGATCAAGGATCGCGACAAGTTCAAGGAGGCGATCCACGCCAAGCTCTTGCAGGAGGTCGCGGGCCGTACCCCCGAGCGTCCGGTGGTGCGCGTTGCGGACAAGGACAAGGAGCCGCGCGTGAGCTGCTTGATCGGCGAGAAGATCTGGTCGGATCGCTGGGGCCGCTGAAACGCATCCGCGATGAGACCATTTGCCCGTCGCGCCCAGCGGTTGAATTAACCCCTCGTTAACCGCCGCATGGCCCTAATTGGATTGTTTCAATCTGTTTCCGGTGTCCTGACATTGCCGCCCGAAGTGAGGGAAAGCGGGCTGTCAGATCCCGCCTGCGAGCAATCCAATGGCCGTCATCTCCTCGAGCACCAGCCAGATTTCGCCAGCCAACGAGCGCCTGTATCACCAGAGCGCTCTGGTCGGCGACTGGAAGGGCAATTGGGTGGGCAACAACCAGCCCGTCGAGTTCAAGGTCGTGAACATCAGGGGTGCCCGGGCGCAGGTCGAGTACACCCATAACGGACACACCGAGCGCGGCTTTGCCCAGGTCCAGGGCACGCTGATCACCTTTGGCGGCGTCACGGTCGGCACCAAGGACGGCAAGAACATGGTGCTGCTGTTCTCGTTCGGGGGCGCCGGCAAGCAGACAGCGAATCTCGAGAAGCAGGCGCCACCGGCGTCCGACAGCCGCCTCATGGGAAGCTGGGGCGGCTATTCCAGCGACAACGGCAAGAGCGCGAGCTTTAAGGTGCTCTCCGTCAACGGCAACGAAGCGCAGGTTAGCGTCACCACCGACGGCATCACCCGCCAGGGCACCGGCATCGTCTACAAGAACGTCATCATGTTCGGGCAGTCGCAGATCGCGACGGACGACGGGCAGAACGGCAAGGTCATCTACCAGGTCGGCACCAAATCCTTCATGGTGCCCGTGACGAAATATCCGCCGGCGGATTCGTCATCCTCGGTGGACCGGACGGCGTAGCCGCCGACGGCTGCTTCGATCATGGCAAGCGCGCCTTCGGCGCGGTCGATGCCGACGGCAATCAGGTCACGTTCGGGACGGGCGTTACTGGAACCGCTTGATGCCCGCCCCGGCTCCGCTGGTGTTTCCGGCGTGCGTTGCGTATAATTTACGCACCTTTCTGACGGTTAGCCGAATGCCCGGATTTGCTCGTTTCTACGCTCTTGCAACTCTCTTCGCGGTGCTCTGCCTCGGTGGCGCGCCTGTCCATGCCCAGGTCGCGCCTCTGCAATATTGGCTTCCGGGCGGGGCTTTCGGCTATGGCGGCGGTGCCGACAGCTACCGCAACTTTCCGAACTTCAACAGCAGCGATGCCAACGGCGGCTATGATTTCCGCCCCGGCTTCTTCGTCGGAGGCCAGCGCGGCAATCTCGGTCTCAGCGGTTTCAGCCAGGCGGGACCGGCGAGCAATTTCAGCGCGCTCTCCTATGACAGCACGCAGTTCGGCTACAACATGAAGACCGCGGGCGGTTCGCCCGTGACGTTCTTTGCCGGTTTCGACACGCTGAAATACGGCAACGGCATCGGCAGCTCGGTTGCGCCGCTGACCTCCGCCGCCGGGCCCGGCTATGGCGCATTTGGGGGCGTCGAGTTCAGGCCGACGTCCAACCTCAGCCTGTCGTTCGGCGCCGGCTTCACCCAGCGGGATTCGGGCCGCATGGACAGCGATATCAGGTCCGACATGCTGCCCGGCGAGTCGCCGGCGCTCGGCCAGCTACGGCGCTAGTGCTGTATCACCAACTCCGGGGGACGCCGGAGCGACCTCGGCAAATCCGGCCCGGTTCCGAGGCGCATCACGATGTCGGGGCGCCGTTCGCCCAGCCCGAGTGATGCCGCGAATTGCCCTCGCAGCGCCGTCACCTCGACCGGTTGGTTGACGAAGGAATATTTGAGGCCGAGCGCGGTTGCCTGCAAACCGAAACGCTGGCAGGCGCGGCCGACCGCGATCCAGTCCGCCTTGTCGCTGCGATCGGCTGCGAGCACGACAACGCCCGCAGAGCTGTCGAGCTCATCGCGGTACTTCTTGTTTTCCCCGTCCTCGGTGAAGAAAAGCCTCAGCAGCGGCCGGGCAATCCATGCGGGCAGCGATGGATTTCCCGAGACACGCGAGAACAGACCGTCCATCGTTGCAAGCGCATCGGTCTCATTGAACCGCATCCAGCTCACGAGCTCGCGCATGAAGGCCGGATCACGCATCTGTACCGAATTGCCTTCGAGCACATAGTCGGTCACCTTCTTGATTGCGTTGCGGTCGGTCATCAGGATCGCGGCGACGCCGGGTTCGCGGCAGGCGTTCTCGAGCTGATGCAGGATTTCGGGCGCGGCCGGCCTGCCGTCGAACACCGCGCGTGTGCATTGCCTGACCGGAATTGCGTCAGCCAGCGCCGATGCTGCCGGCGGAGCTTGCTCGAGCGCGACCACGATCCGCTCGCCATCGAATAAGGAGCTGGCGCGCCAGCCCAGCGCTGAAGCGGCGAGGCTGAGATTTTCGGCGGCGCATCCGAGACTGACGTAGAGGTGATGATCGTCGGGGTCGACGGCCGGACAGCGGCGCTTGAAGTCGGGCGCAATCGCGATCTCGTTGCCGTCAGCGGAAAACATCCAGGGCTGCGTGTTGTGGCTGTTGGCCGCAAGCGTCGCAAAACGCACGAGCTCGCGGTCCCGCGGCGCCGGTCTCAGCGGGGCGCGTGACGTCTCGACGGCCTCGTCGTAAGTCATGCCGGCCGCACCGGCAGGAAGGCCGCAGGCGGTCGCCGCAGAAAGCCCGAGCGCGGCCGCGATGAACTGTCGTCGATCAACCACAAATATCTGCTCGGCAGTCCGAAAGCCCAAGACCAAGCCAAGGACGCTTCTAGCGCCGGCAAGGAACAGGGCGATTGAGCAGAATCAACAATGGAACGTGCTGGCTCGATCCCGAAGTCGCGCCCTACCGGGTAAAGCGCGCGACGATCTCGACATGGGGTGTGTGGCGGAATTGATCGACCGGAACGACACCCTCGATCCTGTAACCGCCATCGATCAGCAGTCGTGCGTCGCGCGCGAAGGTGGCGACGTTGCAGGAGACTGCGATCACCACGGGCACCTTGCTCGCGGCGAGCTTCACCGCCTGGGCCTGTGCGCCCTGGCGCGGCGGATCGAACACCACGGCATCGAAATCGCGCAGCTCCGGTGGCACCAGCGGACGGCGGAACAGGTCACGCGGCTCGGCCTTGATCGGCTTCAGGCCCGGCGTGCGTGCGGCTTTGGCGAGCGCGGCGACGGCGCCGGCATCGCTGTCATAGGCGGTGAGGCGGGCCTTTTCGGCAAGCCTGAGCGCAAACGGGCCGACACCGCAGAAGAGGTCGAGGACCTCCTTCGCCTTGCCGACGCGCTCGGCGACGAGTGAAGCAAGCGTCTCTTCACCGGCCACCGTGGCCTGCAGGAACGAGCCCGGCGGCAGCGTCACCTCCGCGCGGCCCATCTTCACCATCGGCGGCATGCGTTGCAGCACCAGCTCGCCATGCCGCGTCAGCCGCGCCAGACGATGTTCCTCGGCGATGCGTGACAGTGCCGTGACCAGGGGTGTCGGCAGCGGGCCGGAGCCGCGCACGTCGATGTCGAGGCCGTTGGCGGTGGCCGTGACCTGGATATCGAGCGGCTTGGTCACCGGCATTTTCGACGTCAGCGGCTCGGCGAGCGCCCAGGCGGCATCGAGCGCGCCTTCCAGCGCGGGATCGAGGATCGGGCAACGGTCGATCGGGATGACGTCATGCGAGCTTGTCGCGGAGAAGCCGACCTTGAGCACGTCGTGCGTGCCGAAGCGGGCGTGCAGCGTGACGCGCCTGCGCCCGGCGCCATGCGCGTCGACCAGCGGTGCCACCTCGCACTCGATGCCGGCCTGCGCCAGCGTCTCGACTACGATGTTGCGTTTCCAGGCCTGATAGGGCTCCGCCGCCCAATGCTGGATCGCACAGCCGCCGCAGACGCCGAAATGCGGGCAGAACGGTTCGATGCGCTCCGGACTCGCGACATCCACGGCCAGCAGCTTGCGACGATCCGGATGATGGCCGGCGACGTGATCGACCTCGACGCTCTCGCCGCCAAGCGTGTAGGGCACATAGACCGCATCGCCCGTCCCAAGCGAGACGCCGTCGCCGCGATGGCCGACATGATCGATCGTGAGCCGTTCAACCACGGCGCGCGCCCAGGAAGAATTCGATATTGCCGTCACCGCCCGCGATCGGGGAGGGAAACACCTCGATATCCGTGCAGCCAAGCGAGGCTGCAAATGCCGAGATGTCGTCGTAGACCTCCCGATGCACCGCGGCGTCGCGGATGATGCCCTTCTTGTTGTGCTTCCTGTCAGCTTCGAATTGCGGCTTGATCAGCGCAAGCAGGCTCATCGGTGCGGCCGCGAGCGACAGCGCGACCGGCAGCACGGTCTTCAGCGAGATGAAACTGACGTCGATCACGACGACGTCGGGCCGCGCCGGCAGGCGCTTGCCTTCATAGGCGCGAATGTCGGTCTCCTCCATCGACACGATCTTGGGATGACCGCGCAGCGAGGTGTGCAACTGGCTGGTGCCGACATCGACGGCGAAGACCAGGCTCGCGCCGTTTGCCAGCAGCACCTCGGTGAAGCCACCGGTAGAGGCGCCGACATCGAGGCAAACGTGATCTTCGATGTCGATCGGATAACGCTCCAGCGCGCCGGCAAGCTTGACGCCGCCACGCGAAACGTAGGGATGGGCCGGCTCGGCCTGGATCACCGCGTCCTCGGCTATCGTCTCCGATGGCTTTGAAACCTGCTTGTCATCGGCCGTGACGAGCCCGGCCTCGATCGCCGCGCGCGCCCGCGCCCGGCTCTCGAACAGGCCGCGTTCGACCAGCAGAACATCCGCGCGCTTGCGGGCAGGGGACATGATCTCTCCGAAAGACGATCTTCTTAAGTGAGCATGATCTTATCGGAAAACCGCTGCACACTTTGCGCTAACGCGGCCCTGCGGGTCCGGACCATGCTCTATGTAGCGATCAATCGCGCGGCCGCCATCCGGACGCAAGTCTCGAACGCGGCGAGATCGTGCCAGACGTCGATCGGCTGTGCGGCCGGCGTCACCAGCGGGCAGCCATGCAGCTCCAGCGCGTGGATCATCATGAGGTTGTCGACGAGACCGAAATCCTCGACCGTCAGGCCCTGCGCATCGACCAGCCGGCCATCTTCGGAGGTGACGGTCATGAAGCGGCTGACGCGGTCGGCATAGATGGCGGGATCGTTGGAGTAAGCGAGGCAGAGTTTGCGGCGGCCAGCCATGTAGCCGAGCTCGTAGACGGTACCGGGGTCGGCGCCGGCGCCGCGGAACGGAGTGAGATTGGCGATGATGGCGTCGGCCCCGTCCATCATGGCCTCATTGCCGCAAAAAATCTGCCGCGAGGCGTCGGAGGCGGTGAGGTCGACCGTGTTGTCGAGGGGATAGAGGCCGGTGAGCCCGTGCGCCGCGCAGATCGCGGCCTTGCAGCGGCCGATCTCGACGGCATCCGGCAGGAACACGTCGGGACCTGCCAGATAGATTCTCATGGGTGATTGCTTCAGAGAAATTGGGTGAGCTACCAGCCGCGGCGAAAGCTGCGCTCCCTCTCCCGCTTGCGGGGGAGGGTCGGGGAGGGGGTGTCTCCGCAGGCGAGAACCCCCAAGAGGAGAAAACCCTCACCCGACGCTTCGCGTCGACCTCTCCCGCAAGCGGGAGAGGTGAACTCACTATCAGGCCAGCTTGACTGTCTCGGTCTTCACGTCCTTGCCGAGGGCTTCGAACACCTTGGCGACGATGCCCTTGGCGTCGAGACCGGCGCGGGCGTACATCGCGGCCGGCGTGTCGTGATCCTGGAACACGTCGGGCAGCACCATCGTGCGGAACTTGACCATGCCGGTGTCGAGCACGCCCTGATCGGTCAGGAACTGCGCGACATGCGAGCCGAAGCCGCCGACCGAGCCTTCTTCCACCGTGATCAGCACGTCGTGGTCGCGGGCCAGCTTGAGCACCAGCTCGGTGTCGAGCGGCTTCATGAAGCGCGCGTCGGCAATCGAGGTCGAGAGACCGTGGGCGGCGAGCTCGTCGGCCGCCTTCTCGCATTCGGCCAGACGCGTGCCGAACGAGAGCAGGGCGATCTTGTTGCCCTGGCGGATCATGCGGCCCTTGCCGATCTCGAGCGGGATGCCGATCTCGGGCATCTCGATGCCGCGGCCTTCGCCGCGCGGATAGCGCAGCGAGCTCGGACGGTCATTGATGGCAACCTGGGTCGCCACCATGTGCACGAGCTCGGCTTCATCGGCAGCCGCCATGATCACCATGTTCGGCAGACAGCCGAGATAGGCGTTGTCGAACGAGCCGGCATGCGTCGCACCGTCGGCGCCGACGAGGCCGGCGCGGTCGATGGCGAAGCGCACGGGCAGGTTCTGGATCGCGACGTCGTGGACGATCTGGTCGTAGCCGCGCTGCAGGAAGGTCGAGTAGATCGCGCAGAACGGCTTGTAGCCTTCGGTCGCAAGACCGGCGGCGAAGGTCACCGCGTGCTGCTCGGCGATGCCGACGTCGAAGGTGCGGTCGGGGAAGGCCTTGTTGAAGATGTCGACGCCGGTGCCCGACGGCATCGCCGCGGTGATGGCGACGATCTTGTCGTCCTTCTGCGCTTCCTTGACGAGGCTCTGGCCGAACACGTTCTGGTAGGCCGGCGCATTCGGCTTGGCCTTGGCTTGCGTGCCGGTGGCGACGTCGAACTTGACGACGGCGTGGTACTTGTCGGCGGAGGCTTCCGCCGGGCCGTAGCCCTTGCCCTTCTGCGTCACGACGTGGACCAGGATCGGGCCGGTCTCCATGTCGCGCACGTTCTTCAGCACGGGCAGCAGATGGTCGAGATTATGGCCGTCGATCGGGCCGACGTAATAGAAGCCGAGCTCCTCGAACAGCGTGCCGCCGTCCATCATGAAGCCGCGGGAATATTCCTCGACGCGGTTGGCGCGGTTGGCAAGGATCTTGGGAAGGCGCTTGTTGATCTGCTTGGCCGCCTCGCGCAGCGTGCGGTAGGTCTTGCCCGAGTAGAGCCGCGACAGATAGGCGCTCATGGCGCCGACCGGAGGCGCGATCGACATGTCGTTGTCGTTGAGGATCACGATCAGGCGCGAGTTCATGGCGCCGGCATTGTTCATGGCTTCATAGGCCATGCCAGCCGACATCGCACCGTCACCGATCACGGCGATAACGTTGTTCTTGCCGCCGGCGAGGTCGCGGGCGACGGCCATGCCGAGACCGGCGGAGATCGAGGTCGATGAATGCGCGGCACCGAACGGATCGTAATCGCTCTCGCTGCGCTTGGTGAAGCCGGACAGGCCACCGCCGGTGCGCAGCGTGCGGATGCGGTCGCGGCGTCCGGTGAGGATCTTGTGCGGATAGGCCTGATGGCCGACATCCCAGATCAGCCGGTCGCGCGGCGTGTCGAAAACGTAATGGATCGCGGTGGTGAGCTCGACCACGCCGAGGCCCGCGCCGAAGTGACCACCGGTCACCGAGACGGCATCGATGGTCTCCTGACGCAGCTCGTCGGCGACCTGGCGAACTTGCTCGATCTTGAGCTTGCGCAGGTCTTCCGGCGTCTTGATGGTGTCGAGCAGCGGCGTTTTACTGTATGCGTTCACGGCGATTTCCAATTTGTCAGCGCCGGAAAGTCATTCCGGTGCGCGATGGGTTTGCATAATATCGGCGCAGCGCGAGTCCTTAAACCGTCGGAGCCACCTGCATGGGGCAAAGCCCCGTCTTCAAGCTTAGGTGAGCTTAAGTGCGCTCCGGTTCAGTCTCTGTGATCCCTGTCACTTAGATCGGCTTCGTCCGTCCCAGCCAATTTCATCAGCGATTTGAGGCGCTTGTCGTCGGAAATCGGCCCCCACGTCAAGGCTAACAAAAAGCCACACTCCGCGCAGCTTTACACCAAAGCTTGGGCCAAAGCCAACCCGGCGGACCGATTGCGGGTATGCAGGTGCAACCGGCGGGCCAATTTGGTTAATCCCGGCGCCGGAGCAAAAGTTCCAATCCTGCCCGGTTCCATGGCAGGATTTTGTGCGGAAAGACAGCGTTTTTGTGGGGATTTCCGGGACGGAAAACGTCGACGCGGGAACTTTTCAGCGGCGGTGCCCCGATGCCTGCCCCCGCGGGTGAAAATGAGAGCGTGCGATTCTGAAAAATTGCAGGCGGCCGATGCGCGAGGCGGGTGGCTGCGCGCCCTTACTGCACGTCCAGCGGCGCCGTGCCGGCGGCCTGGCCACTGGCATCGGTGGTGATCTTGTCGACGCGCGCCTCGGCCTGACGCAACAGCTCCTCGCAACGCCGCTTCAGCGCTTCGCCGCGCTCGTAGATCGTGACAGATTCCTCGAGCGGCACCTTGCCGTCCTCGAGCCGCTTCACGATCGTTTCGAGTTCCTCGATCGCGCGCTCGAAGGTGAGCCTGCTGACATCGACTTGAGTGTTTTCGGCCATATCCGTTTCCGATTGCCCGATTCGCTGCTGCTGCAAAACAGCAGAGTTTTGCGGGCGTAATGTGGCGGGTGTCTCAGGCGCCCATCAGGGCACCGACATGCGCCGTAACAGATTCTTTCAGTCCTTGCAGGTCGTAGCCGCCCTCGAGCACAGAAACAACGCGTCCCCCGGCGGACTTGTCGGCGAGATCCATCAGCTTGCGCGTCACCCAGGCATAATCCTCCGCGCGCAAATTCAGCGAGGCCAGCGGATCGCGGAAATGCGCATCGAAGCCGGCCGAGATGATCAGCAGCTCGGGGCTGAACTCGGTCAGGCGCGGCAGGATCAGATTTTCGAACGCGCTGCGGAATTCGGGCCCGCCGTCTTCGGACGCCAGCGGCGCGTTGACGATGGTGTCGTGATCGCCGCGCTCGCCCTTGGCGCCGGTGCCTGGAAACAGCGGCATCTGGTGGGTCGAGCAGTACATCACGGTGGGATCCGACCAGAAGATGTCCTGGGTGCCGTTGCCGTGATGGACGTCGAAATCGACGATGGCCGCGCGCTCGATGCCGTATTTGCGCTGCGCATGGCGCGCGGCGATCGCGACATTGTCGAAGAAGCAGAAGCCCATCGGCTTGCCGATCTCGGCGTGATGGCCGGGCGGGCGCACCGCCACGAAGGCGTTGCGGTGCTCGCCGTTCATCACGGCTTCGGTCGCCGCCACCGCGCCGCCGACGCCGCGCATCACCGCCTCCCAGGTGCCGGGGGACATCGAGGTGTCGCCGTCGAGATAGACCTGACCGCTGCTCGGCGCGATGTGGCGCAGCTCGGTGACGTAATGCTCGTTGTGGCACAGCGTGACGAGATCGAGATCGCCCTCGGGCGCCAGATCGCGCGCCAGGAACTGAAAGCGCTCGACCGACAGCGCTTCTTCCACCGCACGCAGGCGATCCGGGCGCTCGGGGTGACCCGGCGGCGTGACATGGTCGAGGCAGGCCTTGTGGGAAAGGAGAAGCGTGCTCATCAGGTCGGCCTCAGTGAGATGCGAACTCTCGGCGTCGCTTGGCGCATCCGGCGCCAAAACGCAATGTAAAACCCAATCTAGGCGTTCTCGGGGGAATGGCAAAGGGCCGCCCGTTCGGGCTCGTTTGATCCAGATCAATTCACGCGCAGGATGCGGGTAGGCGGCAACGGGCCGATCGGACCATGCGCCCTAAAGAAGGCAAACAGCGCCTCGGAATCGTAGCCGCCATATTGCGCCGATGCGCCCTGTTTCGCGATCGTGAAACCGTCGCCGCCGACCGCCAGATAGTCGTTGACGGTCACGCGGTAGAAGGTGGCCGGCTCGATCGGTCTGCCGTTGAGCGTCATCTTGTCGGGCGTGACGTGCTCGCCGAATGGCTTTGACCCGTCCCAGCTGTAGCTGAATCCGATCGAGACCTGGAGGATCCGCGGCCGCTTCGGATCGAGCCATTGCTGCTCCAGCATGTCCTTGAGCTGCCTGCCTGTGAGCGTCATGGTGACGAGGCGGTTGCGGAACGGCTGGCTTGCGAACAGATCGCCATAGGACACCGCGCCGTTCTCCTTCGGGACGAGATCGGTGCGGATGCCGCCGGGATTGGTGAGTGCGATGACAGCGCTGCCATCTTTTGCATCCTTGGTCGCGGCGAGCTGTGCATCGGCGATGATATCGCCGAGTGCGCTTTCGCCGGCGTCATTCGGGACGCGCGACAGCGTCTGTGTCACCGATCCGGCCGGCCGGTTGGCGATCGGCGCCGAGAGCTTGTCATAGGCCTCGATCAGCGCGGTCTGCTCGGGATCCCTGGCGAGCGAGGCGTCGGCGACGATGACGTTCTCGGCCTTGGCACCGATGATGTCGCGGGTCACAGGATCGAGCTTGAGGTCGATCGCAGTGACCAGCGTGCCGTATTTGTCGCCGCTCGTGACGAGCCGCCCGTCGATATCGCAGACATAGGCACGGTGCGTGTGGCCGCTGACGACGACGTCGACGGCGCGGTCGAATTTCTTCACGATGTCGACGATGGGGCCTGTGATCGCCGGACATTCGTTGTAGTCGCCCGCGGGCTCGCCACCCTGGTGGATCAGCACCACGATCGCCTCCACGCCCTTCGCCTTCAGTTGCGGCACCAGCGCATTCACCGTCTCGGCCTCATCGCGAAATTCCAGTCCCGCAATGCCCTTGGGCGAGACGATGCCTGATGTCTCCTTCAAGGTCAGCCCGATGAAGGCGACCGGGATGCCCTCGAACTCGCGGATCTCGTAGGGCGGCAGCACGCTCTTGCCGGTCGCGGTCTCGATGGTAGACGCCGCGAGATAGTGGAATTTGGCGCCAGTGAACACATGCGGTCCCTGGCAGCCGTCTTCCGGATGGCAGCCGCCATTCTGCATCCGGAGCAGCTCGGTCTTGCCTTCGTCGAATTCGTGGTTGCCGACCGAGGTGATCGCAAGCCCCATCATCGAAAGCGATTCGATCGAGGGTTCGTCGTGAAACATCGCCGACAGGAATGGGCTCGCCCCGATCAGATCGCCGGCGGCGACGAAGATGGTGTTCTTGTGCCCCTCGCGGAGTTGCTTGACCAGCGTCGCCATGTACTCGGCGCCGCCGGCGGCCACCATCACCTTCCTGGTCTGGTCTTCGGGGTCATTGATGCGGATGCCGCCCGGCGGCGGACGCAGGTTGCCGTGGAAATCGTTGATCGCGAGAATCCGCAGCTGGACGGGCGCTGTAGTCTCGGCCGCGGCGGGAAGGGCGCATGCAAGTGCGAGTGCGGCAAGGATGGATTGGTATCGCATGGAACCAGACTAGTCGCTCCGCGCGAAGATTTCACGAAGCTTTCTTCCTTCTCCCCTTGTGGGAGAAGATGGCGCGAAGCGCCGGTTGAGGGGTATCTATCCGCTGGAGACGTGTGAGCGCGAGGAGAGAAACCCCTCACCCGTCTCGCCGCTTCGCGACGAGCCACCCTCTCCCACAAGGGGAGAGGGGAGGACTCACCTCTTCTTCCTGTTCGCAAACGCGTTGAACGCGGCGATCGCCTCGTCCGATTTCAGCCGTTCGCCGAACAGATGGCTCTCCTGGTCGATGCGGCGGGTGAGCTCTTCCGGCGATGTGCGCAGCAATTTGCGCGAGGTCGCGACGGCCTCGGCCGGCAGGCGGCAGATATCGCGCGCGACCTTGCGGGCCTCGACCTCGGTGTGTCCCGGCGACACCACGGTGTTGACGAAGCCGGCGGCATGGGCCTCTGTGGCGCTGAAGCTGCGTCCCATCACCAGCATGGCGAAGGCACGTTGGTAACCCATTGTGCTCGGCATCAAGAGGCTGGCGGCACCGACCGGAACGAGCCCGAGATTGATGTAGGGCGCCGAGAAGGTCGCAGCGTTGGAGGCGAGCACATAGTCGCAGTGAAACAGCATCACGGTGCCCATGCCGATCGAGGCGCCGTCCACGGCTGCGATGATCGGCTTGACGTTGAGTGCCAGCGAATAGAGGAATTTGGCACCGTCCGACAACGTCTCGGGACGCGCCGCATCGGCGTGCATGAAG
This sequence comes from uncultured Bradyrhizobium sp., assembly GCF_936928535.1. Classification (GTDB taxonomy): domain Bacteria; phylum Pseudomonadota; class Alphaproteobacteria; order Rhizobiales; family Xanthobacteraceae; genus Bradyrhizobium. Next base: position 56,285 of record NZ_CAKZHY010000165.1, read on the forward strand.
TCGTCGATGTCGTCCCCGGCGGTGAAAACGCCGGAGCCGCCGGTGATAATCATGCAGCGGATATCGGGATTGTTCTGCGCGGTGTCGATCGCGCGGCTCATCTCGCGATACATGTGCTGCGTGATCGCGTTCTTCTTTCCGGGACGGCGCAGGGTGATGACGCGCGTGCCGCGCTCGTCGGCGACGATGATATTGCCGTTCGGCATAAGTACTCCCTGCGGTCGCCGCGGCGCCTGCCGTCGGCGAGTCCTGGCACAGCTCAGCCTACATGATCCCGCAGGCGTGCCAATCCTGCAGGCCCAATCATTTCGGCCATGACGCCGTTGAGTGGTTGCATGACACCCGCCAGGCGGCCGCACTGGTCGATGGAACAAACAGCGTAAAGGCTGTGTCTCGTCTCCTGCGGCGATTTGCGCATTGCAACAATTGGCTACAACGTTTCATTTGAAAAACCGGTGGTTGTACGTCACGATCAGCCGTCTCGTTTCTATTAGGCCGATATTTGACGATGATTGCCGCAACTGGGGTTGACGAGTCCTCGCTGCGCTACCGCGGCTGGCGCGTGGTGCTGGCCTGTTTCCTGATGGCCTTCTTCATGTTCGGCTTTGGCCTCTACGGCCAGGGCGTGTATCTCGCCGAGCTGCAGCGCGCCCATGGCTGGCCCGGCACGCTGGTGTCCTCGGCCAGCACCTTCTCGTTCCTGCTGAGCGCCGTCCTCGTGATCTTTACCGATGACCTGCTCGTCCGAATCGGACTGCGCGCGCTGATCCTGTGCGGGCTGGCGGCGCTTGGCGCATCGACCGCGCTGCTGGGGCTGATGCAATCGCCCTGGCAGCTCTACCTCGCCTATGCGCTGATGTCGGTGGGCTGGACCGGAATGGGCTCGGTGGTGATCGCGACCGTGCTGAACTCCTGGTTCGAGCGGCGGCGCGGGCTCGCGCTCAGCCTCGCCTTCAACGGCGCCACCTGCAGCGGCATCATCCTCGTTCCGGTTCTGCTGGCGCTGAGCTCCAGCATCGGCTTTCGTTCGGCCATGCTGGCGGCGACCGTCGTGATGGTGGTGCTGGTGTTGCCGGTGGTCGTCGTCTTCACCGGCTGGCGGGTCGGTGCGTCGCTGCATGCCGCGGGTGCCTCCGGCAGCAAGGCCGCGCGACATTCGCGGCGGGCTCTGCTCGCAAATGCTTCATTCTGGACCATGGTGCTGCCGATCGCGATCGCGCTGCTGGCGCAGATGGGATTCATCATCCACCAGGTGACGTTTCTCGAGCCATTGATCGGCCGCGCCAGCGCGGGCCTTGCGGTCACCATCATGGCCGCGATGGCGGTTGTCGGCCGGCTGACGCTCGGCCTGTTCGTCGACCGGCTCGATCCGCGGCTTGCCTGCGCGGCGTCGATGACGAGCCAGGCGGCGGCGCTGCTCGTGCTGCTGCAAAGCCAGAGCCCGATCGTGCTGCTGATGTGCTGCGCGGTCTATGGTTTCTCGATCGGCAACATGATCACCTTTCCGCCCCTGATCATCCAGCGCGAGATCGGCAGTGCGGCGTTCGCGGCCGCGATGGGGCTGGGGACCTCGATCAGCGGCATCGTCAGCGCGTTCGGCCCCGGCATCGTCGGCCTCGTGCGCAGCATGAGCGGCGATTACACCATGGCATTCGCGATGTGCGTGGCGCTCGATGTCATCGCGGCCGGCATCGTGCTGTGGCGGCCGGGGAAGAAGGTGGAGGTCGTTGCGTCGTAACCTACCCTACGCATCCGCCTACCCAAGCAGCACCGCATCCGCTGCCGCGACCGACTCCGCGCTCTCGGTCACGGTGCGCTCGAGCGCGCCCGCCTGCACGGTGATGTTCTCGGCGAAGAAACGCGCCAGCGAGACGTAGCGTGCCGCCTCGGTGTTGCCGTCGGCCTTCGCAGCCAGCGCCTCGGAGGCCAGCATGCAGCCGCCGAGCGTGGCGCCGAACTGCTGTAGATAGGGCGTCGCGCCGGCGAGCGCCTCGTTCGGCGCCGACGTGACGCGTTGGAGCAGCCACTTGCTGGTGCGCGTCAGCGCCTCCAGCGCCTCGCGCAGCTTCACGCCGGTGGTGCCGAAGGCGGGATCGTTCGAGGCTTCGACCTGCTTCACGGTCGCCGCAAGCTCGTCAATCAGCGCCCACACCGACGCGCCGCCATTGGCGGCAAGCTTGCGCGTGACGAGGTCGATTGCCTGGATGCCGTTGGTGCCCTCGTAGATCGCGGTGATGCGGGCATCGCGATAATGCTGCGCGGCGCCGGTCTCCTCGATGAAGCCCATGCCGCCATGCACCTGCACGCCGAGATAGGCGACCTCGTTGCCGATATCGGTGGAATAGCCCTTCGCCATCGGCGTCAGCAGTGCCGCGCGTGCGGCGGCATCGGCGCGCACCTTCGGGTCCCTGGCGCGGACGGAGACATCGAGTGCGACCGCGGTCGCGTAGCAAATGGTGCGCGCGGCCGCGGTTTGCGCCCGCATCCGCATCAGCATGCGCTTGACATCAGGATGCACGAAGATCGCATCCGAGCCGTCGCCCTTCTTGCCGACGGCGCGGCCTTGCTTGCGCTCCTGCGCATAAGACAAGGCGAGCTGATAGGCGCGATCGGCCACGCCGACGCCTTCGAGGCCGACGCCGAGGCGGGCCTGGTTCATCATCGTGAACATGCAGCGCATGCCCTGATTCTCTTCGCCGATCAAAAATCCGATCGCGCCGCCATGGTCGCCCATGGTCATGGTGCAGGTGGGCGAGGCGTGCATGCCGAGCTTGTGCTCCACGCCGCTGGCAAAGATATCGTTGCGCGCACCGAGCGAGCCGTCTTCATTGACCATGAATTTCGGCACCAGGAACAGCGAGATCCCCTTGGTGCCGGCAGGCGCGTCCGGCAGGCGCGCCAGCACGAAATGCACGATGTTGTCGGTCATGTCGTGCTCGCCATAGGTGATGAAGATCTTCGTCCCCTTGATGCGATAGGTGCCGTCGGCCTGCTTTTCGGCGCGGGTGCGCAGGGCGCCCACATCGGAGCCGGCCTGCGACTCGGTCAGCTGCATCGTGCCGGTCCATTCGCCGGTGACGAGCTTTTCCAGATAGATCTTTTTCAGCTCGTCGCTGCCATGCGCCTCCAGCGCCTCGATCGCCGACGCCGTCAGCAGCGGGCAGAGGCCGAAGGCGACGTTGGCGGCGCTCCAGATCTCGGTGCAGGCGGCGTTGATCGCCATCGGCAGGCCTTGGCCGCCGAAATCTTCCGGCCCGGACACCGCGTTCCAGCCGCCTTCGGTCCAGCGCTTGTAGGCGTCCGGCCAGCCCGGCGCGGTCGTCACCTTGCCGGCCTCGAGCTTGATGCCGTGCTCATCACCGACCTTGTTCAGCGGCGCCAGCACATCGGTTGCGAACTTGCCGGCCTCTTCCAGCACGGCAGCGGCAATGTCCGCGTCGAAATCGCCATAATGCCCGGCGTCCACCGCGGCCTTGAGGCCGGCACCATGGTTGAGCGACAGCAGCATGTCAGAGATCGGCGCGCGGTAGGTCATGGCTCACTCCCGAGGACAGGTTTGCCGCCGTATTCCCATGAAACGGGGGAGGCCTCAATGGCTACGATACGGGACCGGATCGGGGACTTATCCCAGCCTATAATAAGGTGTGGCGCGTCCCAGGTCCGTCTGTGGTATTTTGCGCTCCCAGGCGGTTGAAATGCCGCGCCGCACCCTATAGACCGGCTGCGACCAGAGGGAATCTGCGGGTGCCAGTTCGTCCGCCGTTCCCGTCGTCGCCTGATGGGGCGTAGCCAAGCGGTAAGGCAGCGGATTTTGATTCCGCCATTCGGAGGTTCGATCCCTCCCGCCCCAGCCATTTGATGTTGTTTGAGAAATCCTCTCGTCCGCCGCCGGCCATCGCGGACGTCTGATCCGGCAGCACTTCCGCTTTCATGTCGGCGATGCCGAGCCTCCGCGCGATGACCCGCCGAGCTGAGGTCAGCGACGGCGTGCAAATTTGATTCACGTCAACGCCTGGAGCGGAATTCAGGACAGCCTGCCGAATGTTGCCTCACGGCGCCGAATGACATGATGGCTGCTGTACCTATTCTCCATTCGATCCTGCTTTTGGCGCTCGCAAACGGGGCGCCAGTCCTTGCCAAGAAGCTCTTTGCCTCCCGCTTTGCGCTGGCGCTGGATGGGGGCGTGCTGTTTCTCGATGGTCGACCGGTCTTCGGAGCGTCCAAGACAATCCGAGGCATCGTGGCGTCGATCGTCGCGACCGCGATAGGCGCGACCGGTGTTGGCCTGAGTTTCGAAATCGGTGCGTTGGTGGCAATCCTCGCCATGGCCGGCGACCTGTTCTCCAGCTTCGTGAAGCGGCGGATGAACCTTCCCTCGAGTAGCCAGGCACTCGGATTGGACCAGATCCCGGAATCGCTGTTCCCGCTCGTGGTGTGCCGGGAAATGCTGGGGCTGAACTACGTGGATATCCTCCTGACGGTATCGCTGTTCTTCGTCGGCGAACTCGCGCTTTCGCGCGTGCTATACGTGTTGCGTGTTCGAGATCAGCCGTACTGAAGCATCGGCGGGCCGGTGCAATCGGTGCAATGTGATCTCCGGCGGGCAATTGAAGCGCACGGCCACGACACTCGATCCGGCGCCCACCGACGTATAACCGCGCATGTTATGATAGCGCCAGGCGCCGGCCCCCATCCTGCGCGGCAGTACTGAGTCCAGTGTGAGGGGGACTGATCCTGGAAGGCAGATCTGACCTCCATGCGTATGCCCGCTCAACAATACGTTAAAGCCGGCATGGGCCGCCTGCCGGTAGACTTCCGGGGTGTGCGACAGCAGGATCGAGAAGGCGCCGTCGGGGACATCTGATCCGACCTTCTCGATGTTATCCACCCTGTAGTAGTGCGCATCGTCGATGCCTGCGACGTATATCTCCTGATCCCCGCGCTTGATTGTAGCGCACTCGTTCTGGAGCATGCGTATGCCCATCGCCTCGAGGCCGGGCAGCATCCTGATCGTATCGTGGTTGCCCAGCACGCCGAGAATGGGTTGCTTCAGGTGAGCGGTGACCCGTGCCATGCCTTCAAGCGCAGCGTCGAACTTTCCGAACGTCTTGCCGCGATAGTCGCCCGTAAGGACGCACAGGTCGTAGTCGAGGCCAGGGACCAGCTCGACGAGGCGCCGCATGGCCCGCTCGCTCATATCGACGTGGGTATCGCTGATCTGGAGAATCGTGAAGCCGTCGAACGGAGCCGGCAAATTGGCGCACTCGATATCGTTGTTCTTCACGACAATGCGCTCGGCATTTCGTCGCCCGCGCCAGTAGAGGCCAGCCAGCTTCAGAATATTTCGTATCAGCGAATGAACGGAGTACCAGTTTTCGATATGGAAGAAATTGAGGCCTTGGCCGAAGATCTGGGCTTCATGATCAATTTCGATGCCGAGCCGCTGCCGGGCGTAGATCCGCCCGAGGCGCAGCTCAAGTTTCGAAAGCAGTTCGTCGTTCACCGGTCTGCCTTTCGGTCCATGGCAATCAACTGCGCAGGCCGGCAGGCTCGTCAGCCACTTGGCTCCGATCGAGCTTGTCCAGAGCAAGAAGAAGCGAGGCAACGCGGTTGGCAGATGCGGCCCATTCCGCCAGCCGCGGATAATTGTCCGTAAACCAGCTAAAGGCACCCTGGACCATGACGAAGGCTGCCGCCGCCTGGACAACTTCTCCAAGCAACATCGTGCCTGCAACGTACTTAGGAGTACAAAGCAGCAATCCAATCACTGGCGCCAGCAATGAGTTGGTGTGGGATACGACTGTCAGCCGTATGAGTTGCCAGCAATAGTTCAGCCACGTGGCAATCACCGCTTCGAGTGCGGGAAAGATCGTGCGCATGCCGTCCTCGCCGCTCGCTCCGGGTGCCCCGTTTTCTCCTCCTTCGCGGACATGGGTTCCGACGGCCCTCAACTGGGCTTCGGCCCACTTGTTCTCCTCCAGGACTTGCGTCAGCCGACCGCCGATCAGCATGGTCATGGCTGACACCATGATCGAGTAGACCACCACGGCAATCACCAGATAGCCCGGAATGGTCAGGGTCCGACCGGCTGCGTCGACGTCGAGGCTGCCTCCGACCATCCAGAGGATGCCGATGAACGTCGCCGCGGTCAGCAGGGAAGAGGCGAGCCCGAGGATAAGATCGACAGGCAGGTCGGTGGCCAGCCTGCCGTCTTCCGCTATTCGATACTCAGGCGCCTGATAGTCTCCCGTCACGCGATTGAGCCGAATGAACCGGTCCTGCTCCAGCCAGCGGCGATAGAGTTCGCTGCTCAGCCAGGCCCTCCATTTCCGCTGCAGGGTCATGCGTCCCCAGACCGAGAACAGGGCGAGCGACAGGCTGGCGGCCACCAGCGGCAGCAGGCGAATGGCCTGCGTCAGGAGCTCGTTCCCATCCTTGCGCTCCACGGCGTTGAAGAAGTCGCGGTTCCAGAAGTTCAGCGCGTATTGAGTCAGCAGCTGCAGAACGATCGTGACGATGAGCAGGCCGGTGAGGACCCACGCCCAGCCGGCCGATTTCCCGCCCCAGAATCCGCGCGCACTCTGCCAGAAGCGCACCAGCAACTTGCGCTCGCCCGGTGATTGATACACCTCGTTGCTAGGCATGATAACCGGCGATGGCTGTCACGTTCACACAGGACGCGAGGCGATGAATGTCTTCGCTCAAACATAGCCCGGTGCCCGGACTCAGCAATGCGGCCGAACCGCCGGCGACGCCATGGCGCAACGCCGCTTCGAGATTGTCGTTCTGCGCAAGGCTCGACACCATCGCGCCGAGGAAGCTGTCGCCGGCGCCCGAGACGCTGACGGGCTCGATCGGCAGTCCATTCGCACGCAACGCGATGTCGCGCGTCAGGAGCAGGGCGCCCTGCGAGCCCATCGAGAGCGCGATGATCTCGATCCGGTACAGCTCGAACAGGCGACGCCCCGCCTCGAGGAGCGAAGGCTCGTTCTCGGTGCTGATCCCCGCCAGGTCCTGGAATTCATGAAGATTGGGCTTGATGAGATAAACGCCCGCCTCCAGCGCGGCCTTGAGCGAGGCGCCGGACGTGTCGACGATCACCTTGACCGCCCCTTTCGAGGCCCGGACCACCCTGCCGTAGAAGTCGGTTGGCACGCCGAGAGGCAGGCTGCCGCTTGCGATGACAAACGCCGCTTGCGAACTGATGCGCGCAATTGCGTCGAGGCACTGCTGCCATTCGAATTCGCTGAGCAAGGCACCCGGAAACACCAGACGAAACTGCTGCCGGGTCGTCTCGTCGAAAACGGTAATGTCCTCGCGGGTATCGTTTGCGGTCGGGATCACGATGCTGCGCACCGCCTCGCGCTCGACCAGCCTCGTCAAGGTCTGCCCGGTTGCGCCTCCGGCCGGATAGACTGCGGTTGGTTCAAGGCCGAGCCGTTTCAGGACTCGGGCCACATTGATCCCGCCACCGCCGGGATCGCGCTGGGGCTCGGCGCAGCGCATCTTCGTGTAGGGCACCATCTTCTTGACCGAGGTCGAGATATCGACTGCCGGGTTGATGGTCAGGGTCACGATGTGCGGCAAGTCAGCCAAGTCCTTCGGCCTCCGTCAGGTTGCGAAGGCCGACGAACGCAACATCGTCGTCCAGGATGAGATAGGCCGGTATCGATTCCAGCAAATGTTGGAGCCGGCCCTTCTCCTCGAAGCGCCGGCGAAACTGGGACGCGGCGAGATAGTCGGGCATCTGACGCAAAATGCCTCCGGCGATGAATATCCCGCCTCTTGCGTTCAATGCGAGCGCCAGATTGCCTGCGACCGAGCCCAGCATCGCGCAAAACATGTCGACGCTGCCGCGGCTGACCATGCAAGTCCCTTCAATCGCGGCCCGCGTAATGTCGGCGGCGCGACGTTTTGGTAGGTTCGCGCCGCCGATCTCGGCCAGAGCGTCGTGGAGGTTTTCCAACCCTGCGCCCGACAGGACGCGCTCGGCAGAGACATGCCCGAACCGTTGCCGCAAATGCGCGATCACGGCATCCTCGCGCAGGGAGCCGCCCGCCATCGTGGAATGGCCGCCTTCACTCGACAAGACGATCTGCCCGCCGGGGTGCGGGATGCTGATGGCCATTCCGAGGCCGGTGCCGGGACCGATTGCGGCGAGGGGCGCGCCAGCGATCCGTTGCCGTCCACCCAGATGCAGCAGACTGCTCGCGCCAAGACGGGGCAGGGCCCACGCGACGGCTTCGAAGTCATTGATCAGACGAACGGTCGAGAATCCATAGGTGCGACGCAGTTCGTCTGCATCGATCACCCAGGAATTGTTCGTGAGCGCGCAGCGGCCCCCTTGAACCAAGCCGGAAGCGGCAAGGATTGCACGAGCTGGTCCGCCGGCCTTGGCCGAAGCGCCGAGATAGGCCGCGAGCGCGTCCTGAAAGGTCGCGTGGTCACTGACGGCCATATGAGTTATCGCACCGAGCATTCCGTCGGACAGCAACGCGAAGCGGGCGTTGGTCCCTCCGACATCTGCGAGCAGGGTGGTTCGGACTTGCGGGGCTGCTTGTGTCATGGCTGCCTCGCCCTGATCAGTCCGGCATACCAACCGAACGACGACTTCGGGGTTCGTCGCAGCGAAGCATAATCCACATGGGTCAGGCCGAACCTGATGCTGTAGCCGGAGTCCCATTCGAAATTGTCGAGCAATGACCAGACGAAATAGCCACGAATGTCGACGCCGCGGACGGCGGCCTCATTCATCGCGCCGATATAGTCTCTCAGGAACTCTATTCGTCCTGGGTCGATCACCGCACCGGTTTGGTCGGGCTGAGCGGAATCGCCGTATCCATTCTCGAGCACGTAGATCGGCAGGCCATATCTCGCGTGGACGTCCTGCAGCGTGCCGCTGAAGGCGTCGGGCTCGATCGGCCATCCGATCGGCGTCAGGGGAACGCCGGCCGGCTTGTCGCCGAAATCGTAGCCCAGCATCGAATCCGCCCGCGCCTTCACATAGACCGGGCTGTAGTGGTTCAGTCCGAACCAGTCGAGCGGACGGCAAATACGGGTCAGGTCGCCGGGTTGCATATGTGGTTCGATCGCAGCTCGCATCGACATTGGATACGCGCCGCGGCACTGCGGATCCGGAAAGGCTGCATTCCAGTACACGTCGAGCCGCGCCGCGGCCGCCGCGTCGGCTTCGCCTGCGCCGGACGGCCGGCAGGGTTGTCGATTGTGGATACAGCCGATCGAGGCGTCGATGACGTTGGCGCGGAGCACATCCACCGCAGCGCCGTGAGCGAGATTGACGTTGTGGATCATGCAATGGAGCTTGTCCTCGCTGCTGCGATCCCGTTGACCGAGCGAACGGCTGAACAGGCTGAACATCGAGGGCTCGTTGAACGTCGCAAAGCGCTTGACGCGGTCGCCAAGGCGCGTGGCAATCAGAGCCGCATAGTCCGCGAACCAGAGGATCGATTCCCGATTGAGCCATCCACCGCGCTCCTCAAGGGCCTGCGGCAGGTCCCAATGATACAGGCACAGCCATGGTTCGATGCCGGCGGCCAGGAGCTCGTCGATGAGCCGGTCATAGAATGACAGGCCGGCCTCATTGGCGGATCCGCATCCGAGCGGCAAGACGCGCGGCCAGGCCACCGAGAACCGGTACGCCTGCACGCCCAGCGCCTTCATGAGGCCGACGTCCTCTCGATAGCGGTGATAATGATCGCACGCGACGTCGCCGGTATCGTGGTTCTTGATCTCACCGGTCTGACAATAGATGTCCCAGATGCTCTGTCCGCGTCCATCCTCCCGCGTTGCTCCTTCGATCTGGAAGCTGGAGGTGGAAACGCCCCAGATGAAATCGGGGCGCAGGCTTGCGGTGTTCGGCAGTTGGATTGTCGGCATGAACGACCTGCTTGGTCCTGCTCTATCGGGCGAATGCTGTCGCGCAGCCAACCCGTTGATCTCAGGCTCGTTGTCTCCTTGCCACATTGGTAGTCATGCTCGTTCCCGGTGGTATTGAGTTAGGTCAAGACGCCCGAGCCGGACCGTGCGATGGGTGAAATCCCTGAATTGTCGCTGGGGGGCCGCGCGTGCGGAGAACGAAATGGGGAGGGGTCGTCGACGACGATCTCAGTGGAAACGGCTTCTTCCGCGTGACCGAGCGCGACGGCGTCTTCTGGCTGCTCGATCCCGATGGTGGCCGATTTCTCTCAAAGGGGGTCAATACGGTCCGCTTCGATCAGGATCACGTCGTCGGGACCGAACGCGTGCCTTACGCCGAGGCCTGCCGGAGCAAATACGGGGAGCTGCCGATCTGGCGCACCGCGGTGTCCGATCGCCTGGCGAGCTGGCAGTTCAACACGGTCGGCTGCTGGTCGGACGAGCTCGTCGCCATCTCGGGATCCCAGTTGCTGGCGACCACCCCGACCGCGGCGCTTGGCGCATCCTTCCGCTTGCATCGTCGCGATCAGATCTTTCCGGATGTCTTCGATCCCGAATTCTCCGCCCATATCTGCGCAAGCGCCGAACTTCGGTGCAGGCATCGGCGCAACGATCCGGGCTTGCTCGGCACCTTCATCGATAACGAGCTCTACTGGTCGCCCGACTGGCGCGGCACCGACGAGCTTCTGACACTGTTCTTGAACCTGCCGCCCCACCGAGCAGGCAAGATCGCCGCACTCGCCGGTCTGCAGGCGCATTACCGGGATTTTGCCCAGTTCAATGCGGTATGGCGCACGCAGGCGCGATCCTGGGAGGAGCTCGGCAGGATCGAGCATGTCTTGGCGCCGTTCGTCAGGCTTCGGCCCGGCGTCTTGAACGATGCGCTCGAGACCAAGGCCAATCTGGCAAATCCCGTCCGCGAAGCATTCTCGGCAGATTGCGATGCCTTCGTGGCGGTCGTGGCCGACAAATATTTCGAACTCTGCGTCGCGGCGATCAAGGCGGCCGATCCAAATCATCTCGTGCTCGGATCCCGGTTCGGCTACCAGCCGCCGGCGAGCGTCATTGCAGCGGCTGGCCGGCATCTCGATGTGATCTCGTTCAACTGCTACGACTTCGAGCCCGGTCCGCTCATTGACGCCTATGCCGCGGCCGGCAAGCCATGCTTGATCTCCGAATTCTCATTCCGCGGCGATGACGCAGGCTTGCCAAATACCAGGGGGGCCGGACCGCGGCTGGCCACCCAACTCGATCGTGCTCGGGCCTTCGAGGGCTACGTCGCGGCCGCCCTCGGCAAGGCGAATCTGGTTGGATATCACTGGTTCGAGCATGCCGATCAGCCCGCGCAGGGGCGTTTTGACGGTGAAGATTCGAACTACGGCACAGTGACCATCGACGATCGGGTCTATGACGCGTTGACGCAGACGATGACAAGGGTCAACGCTGCGGCAGAACGCATTCATGCCGCAGCGGTCCCGGCTCTGATCTGAGTGGACCGTTGCGTCACGTCCCGGATTTTGACGGATTGCTCTCGGCGTCGGCCACGGCAGCCATGGTGCGAAACACGCTTGACGGATTGACGCTGATCGAATCGATGCCGAGCCCCGTCACATATCGCGCGATCTCCGGATAGTTCGCCGGCGCTTCGCCGCAGATGCCGATATGGCGACCGTTGCGCTTGGCGCCGGATATCGCCAGCCGGAACATCTCCAGCATCCCCGGATCGCGCTCGTCGAAGTCGAAGGCGACGATGTCGGAATCCCGGTCGACCCCGAGCGTAAGCTGCGTGAGGTCATTGGAGCCGATCGAAAACCCGTCGAACAATTCTGCGAACGCGTCGATCTGAATGACGTTGTTCGGAATCTCGCACATGACGTAGATCTCGAGGCCGTCCTCGCCGCGCTTCAGGCCATTGGCTGCCATTGTCGCGATCACGCGCCGGCCCTCCTCGACGGTTCGGCAGAACGGCACCATGACGCGCAGGTTGGAGAGACCCATCTCGTGTCGCACGATCCGGAGTGCGGCGCACTCCAGCGCAAATCCTTCGGCGTAAGCGGGATGGCTGTAGCGGGAGGCGCCCCGGAATCCCAGCATCGGGTTCTCCTCCCGGGGCTCGAAGCCGTCACCGCCGATCAGGCTGGCATATTCATTGGTCTTGAAATCGGAAAGCCGCACGATCACAGGCTTCGGATAGAAGGCGGCGGCGATGGTGCCGACGCCTTCCGCCAGTCTTTGAACGAAGAAATCGGCGGGGCTCTTGAAGCCCTTCACGAGGCGCGCGATCTCGGTCCGCGCCTTGGCCGACTTGACCTTCTCAGGCTTGAGCAAGGCCATGGGATGAACCCGGATATGCTCGCTGATGATGAACTCCATCCGGGCCAGGCCAACTCCAGCCTGCGGCTGCATCGCCGTGCGGAACGCCATCTCCGGCGTCCCGACATTCACCATGATGGCGGTGCGCGGCTGCCGCAACTCGCCGACGGGCGTCCTGGTCACGTCGAACGCGACCTTGCCTTGATAGACTCGTCCAACGTCGCCCTCGGCGCAGCAAATCGTGACGTCGGTCCCGGTCTTGATCTTCTCCGTCGCGAACGTGGCTCCCACCACGGCGGGAATGCCCAGTTCGCGAGCGACGATTGCCGCGTGGCAGGTGCGGCCGCCTTTGTCGGTAATGATGCCGGCCGCGATCTTCATGACCGGCTCCCAATCGGGGCTGGTGGCCGGCGCGACCAGGATCTCGCCCGGCCTGAAGGCTGCCAGGTCGCGCGCCGACGCGATGCGGCGTGTGCGTCCTGAAGCGATCTTTTCGCCAACCGCTCGCCCCTCGACGATAACAGGGCCGCGTTGCTTCAGATTGTAAGTCTCGTACACGTCGGCCGAACGCTGCGAGGCAACCGTCTCCGGTCGGGCCTGGATGATATAGAGCTTTCCATCGGCGCCGTCCTTGGCCCACTCGATATCCATCGGCATCGCCGCGCCCGCGTGCTTGGAATAGTGAGCTTCGATCCGGACCGCGATCTCGGCAAGGCTCAGCACCTCCGGATCGGAGATGCAGAATCTCTGGCGTTCAGCCTCCGGGACCTTGCGGGTCAGCGTTGCATGATCGCCGCCCCGCTTGCCGTAGACCATGCGGATCTGCTTGGCTCCGAGCCGTCGGCGCAGCACGTGGCGATATCCTAGGGCCAGCGTCGGCTTGTGGACATAGAATTCGTCCGGATCGACCTGACCTTGCACGATGGTCTCGCCGAGACCATAGCAGCCCGTGACGAAGACGACGTCGCGAAAGCCTGATTCCGTGTCGAGAGTGAAGCCCACGCCGCTGGCGGCCAGGTCGGATCGAACCATTTTCATCACCGCGACAGAAAGCGCGACCTTGAAGTGATCGAAGCCGTTGTCGATGCGGTAGGAGATCGCACGATCAGTGAAGATGGAGGCAAAGCAGCGCCGACAGGCCTCGAACAGTTCCTTCGGCCCGCGCACGTTGAGAAAGCTTTCGTGCTGGCCCGCAAAGCTTGCCGTCGGCAGATCCTCGGCGGTCGCAGAACTGCGTACGGCGACGGCAACGCCGGTCCCGGCCTCGCGCTCGAGTTGCCGATATGCTTCCACGACCTGCCTGCGGAGCTCGGGCGTGTCCATCGCCGCGTAGATGACCGCGCGGGCCTTCGCCGCCCTGCTGGCGAGCTGCCTGATGTTACTCTTGTCGATGTCGTCGAGGAGCCGGCGCAACTCGTCCGCGACGCCGTCACGTGACAGCGCCTCGCGATAGGCGTCGGCCGTGATCGCGAAGCCGTTGGGAACCGCGATCCCCTGCGATGAGAGCGCAGTGTACAGTTCGCCGAGCGATGCAGTCTTGCCGCCGACCAGGCCAACATCGGCCAGGCCAATTTCGAGAAATGATCTGATGAACCGGGTCATGCAAAAAGCAGATCATGTCGTGACGCCTGCCGCTTGAGCCAGGTCAAGATTTCCATCGATTGATGCAAATCAAGTTTGTTGCGGCAAAAGTCGCCAAGCTTCGCGTTATTTTGCAGACGGGAATGAGGTGCGAGAGTGACTGCCATTTGTGGCGGCGCAGGTGCCAGACTGCTGCGCATCATTGCGTTGGCCGCAATGACAGTCATTTTTCTCGCGCTTGCTGAAACGAGTTTGGCTTTTGCCGCCGAGGTCGATGCCGTAGGCGCCAACGCGCCGCACGGATTCGAAGAAGTCATTGAGCGAGTGAGGCCGGCTGTCGTCGGTATTCGTGTGAAGACCGAGCAGCGAGGTCAGGAGGTCGCGCGCGGCCAGCCGCTGCCGCCGGGCTCGTTCCTGGATCGGTTCTTCCGCCAGTTCGGCATGCAGATTCCGACGGATCCCGCGCCTGGATCAGACCTGACGGTGGGGGCAGGGTTCCTTGTGTCGGGCGACGGTTATATCGTCACGAACGAGCATGTCGTGGCGAGCGGCATCGAGATCGAGGTGACGATGGACGACGGGAAGATCTATCCCGCCGAGATCATCGGCAGCGATCCGCAAACCGACCTCGCGCTGATCAGGACCTCCGCGCCGGGTGATCTGCCCTATGTGCGTCTTGCCGCCAAGGAGCCTCGGATCGGCGAGTGGGTGCTGCCGATCGGCAATCCTTTCGGGCTTGGCGGCACGGTCTCGGCTGGGATTGTCTCGGCTCGCGGGAGAGACATTGGCGAGGAGCCCTACAACGATTTCATTCAGATCGACGCGCCGGTCAACAAGGGCAATTCCGGCGGACCAACCTTCAACGTGCGGGGGGAGGTCATTGGCGTCAATACCGCCATCTATTCGCCTTCGGGGGGCTCCGTAGGAGTCGCGTTCGACATTCCGGCTGACGTCGTCGGCCTCGTTCTGCGCCAGCTTCGCGAGAAGGGTCATGTCACGCGGGGCTGGGTCGGCGTCCGCCTTCAGGAGGTCACACCCGGGATCGCCGATGCGTTGAGCCTGAAGAAAGCCCAGGGCGCGCTCGTTGCACAGCTGGACGAAGGACCGGCAGCAAAACAGGGCGTCGAGGTTGGTGACGTGATCACGTTCGTCGATGACCAGGAGATGCGAAATCCGCGGGATTTCGCCAGAACGGTCGCGGCCATCGTTCCCGGGACCGTCATCAATCTCCGCCTGTTGCGAAACGAGCGGGAGATTGCGATCGAAATGACCGTAGCGGAACTCCCGCGAGCAGCGAAAATCGAGCAGGAAGAGCAACCGGATGCGGGAGAGAGGTCGGCATTGGGCGTGACCCTTGCTCCGGCGCGCTCCGTCTCCGGCGCCGGCGATGCGGGCATGGTGATACTCGACATCAAGCCAGACAGCGCCGCCGCAGTTGGCGGCTTACAGGTCGGCGATATCGTTCTTTCCTTCGGCAAACGTCCGATCGGCGCCGCGACCGATTTGAACAAAATGGTCAATGAGGCCAGGACGCAAGGCAAGCGCACTGTTCTGCTTCGCATCAAACGCGCGGGCGTTATGAGCTTCGTGGCGGTTTCGATCGGCTGAGTTGGGACGGCCTGCGGCTCGAAAGGAAGACATCATGGGAATAGTGGCGGAGCGCAGGACTGAACCCGACGAAGGTGTCGTGCCTTCGCCGACGACAACAGGCCCTCGGCCAGAGGCGGCGAAGCAAACCTCCCGGAGGCCTGTCAGTATCGGCCCGAAGGTTTCTCGGTATGGCAAGATATTTGTTATTGGGGCAATGTTGCTCGCCCTTGGATGGCAGGTCTTTCACCTGATCATCGCCCTGGTGACGCTGGATTGAAGTCGGGCCGCCACGCGCAGTGACGCTGCGTCGGTCAATAGACGAAAGCGGGAGTTTCCAGGAGGTGATCGTTCACCGTCACGACGCCGGGGATTGCCTCCGCGGCAACGCGAATGGCCGTACGTTCCGCGCGCGACGGCGCGAAGCCCCAGATGTCCAGCACACCATTCTGGACCGTCACGTTCAAATTGAACGTATGAGCCCAGGGCTGCTTCCTGATTTCCTCGAAAAACCTCTTTCTGATTGCCGAATCTGGCAGTGATATCTCGAGTTTCGGCCTGGCGCTCGCGATGGCCTGGAGCAGGTTGGCGCGACTGACGATTCCGACGAGTTGGCCTTCCTTATTGACGATGGGAACGCGCTTGATTTGGCGCTCCTCGAGCAGCATGGCGATCTCATGCAATGGCGTCTCGGGTGCAGCGGTCGCGACGTCCTGCGTCATGATGTCCTGCACCCTGATCGAGTGCGACTTGACGTAGTCGGTCGCAAGCTGGGCGTCGCCGGTCAATAGCTGCAACCACCAGGAGGACGTGCGTTCGGTCTTGCTCTCGGCCCTGTGAAGCAAATCGCCCTCGCTCACGATTCCGAGAACCTTGTTGTCGGCATCGACGACCGGTACGGCGCTGATCCGGCGCTGCAGCAATATTTGCGCGACTTGGCGGACGGTTGCGGTCGGCCCAACCGTAGCCACGGGTGACACCATCACGTCTCGTGCCTGCATGGCAGCCTCCATATCGCTGATTGCCAGGGTAATTTTGCCCGAGCGAGAGTTGGCCGATTTGATCGGGATCAAGCAGCGCACAGTTTCGGCGATACGGGTCGAACGTCCGGTGCGGCAGGGCAGGCGCATCGAACTTCGAGCTCTCCCGCCCCAGCCAGGAATCTCCGCGCGGCACTCAGCTCCCCGCAATCGCTTCCCGGACCAGTGCGATGACCTCGTCTGCTTCCTGTTCGGTGCTGTCAAAGCGGGTTACGAGGCGGACGATGTCCTGGCCCCGTCGCGCGAATGCCAATCCGGTCGCAGCGAGACGGGTGATGGCTGGCACAGGGAGGCTGGCGAACACCAGATTGGCTTCCACGGGTGCAACGAGGCGGACGTCAGGCAGCGCGGCCAATCCTGCGCCGAGACGGGCGGCCACCGCATTGGCCTTGGTTGCGAGGCGCAGATAGAGGCCATCCTCGACATAGGCGAGAAGCTGTGCGGAGAGATAGCGCATCTTCGACCAGGTCAGTCCCGCGCGGCGCAGCCGATAAGACAATGACTCGACGAGATCCTGATCGAACACGACGATGGCATCCGCCGACATCGCGCCGTTCTTGGTCGCGCCAAAGGACAGGATGTCGACGCCGGCCCGCCAGGTCATGTCGGCCGGCGTACAGCCGAGCCGCGCCAGCGCATTGGCGAAGCGGGCTCCGTCCATATGCACCGACAGATTCCTTTCGTGCGCGATTGCGCCAATCTCTGCGATCTCGGCGAGCGAATAGACCGTGCCGTATTCGCTGGCCTGCGTGATCGACACAGCATCGGGCTGAGCGCGATTGCGGATGCCCCAGCCGGCGCTGGCCAGCGCCGCGCGCAGCATCGCTGGCTCGAGCCGAAAATATTGGCCCCGCATTGCGATGAGCTTTGCACCGCCTGTGAAGGCCTCCGTCGCACCGCCTTCGGCCGTGTGGATGTGCGCCTCTTCGTGGCAATAGACGGCGCCATAGGGCCGCACGCAGCTCGCGAGCGACAAGGCATTGGCCGCCGTGCCTGTCGGCACCGGAAACACGGTGACATCACTCTCGAACAACGCTGAGAAGCGCCGGTTCAGCAACGCCGAATAATCGTCATCGCCATAGGAGGCCGCCGCGCCGCGATTGACCTCGGTGATCGCCTGGAGAATTTCAGGCGCAACCGGCGCGACATTGTCGCTGCGAAAATTCGGGAGCATCCGGGCCTTTTCGTTCATCACGTCCTGTCCTGCCGTCAGATGACGGTCGTTTCCTGCTTGTTGATGCGCCGGTTGATGAAAAGCAACGGAATCGCGGTGACGAGAATGAGGACTGCGGCCGCGGCGGCTGCAAGGCCTGCGCCGGTGCCTTCGATCGCATGGTACATCACGACCGTCGTGGTCAGCCAGTTGCTCGAATAAAGCACGATGGTCGAGCTCAGCTCGGAGGCTGCCGTGATCCAGACGAGAACCAGGCCGCCGACGAGACCGCTTGCCATCAGCGGCACCGTCAGGGTGGCGAACGTCCTTGACGGCGAGACCCCGAGATTGATCGAAGCTTCCTCGAGCGACGGATCGAGCTGATGCACGATCGCCGAGGACGACCTGATGGCGAAGGGCAGCTTGCGGACGACATAGGCGATCACAAGGATCAGCCAGCCGCCTGTCAGGACCAGAGGTCCGCTGTTGAAGGCGACGATGAGGCCGATCGCCAGGATCGTGCCCGAGACTGCAAACGGCACCATGCCGATAAGGTCGAGCAGCCCCGACAGGCGCGAGCGGTGCCTTGCGACAACATAGCCGATCGGCGCGCCGATCAGCATGGTTGCGACGGCGGCGACGCTGGCAAGCGTCAGTGTATTGAGCAGCGGTCGATAGGAGCCTGAAAGCAAGGTGGCGTAATTGTCCAGTCCAAGCTCCCAGGTCAGCACAGGCCCGCGGAAGCGCAGGACGGACACCATCAACACCGCCGCGAAGGGCAGCAGCGAGACGATCACGATGCCCCAGCTCATGATCGCTGCGAGCAGCCGCAGCTCGGGGCTCAGTGTCAGTCTTGCCGGCGCGCTGCGCGCATTGGTCGAGAAACGACGCTTGCCGAGATAGTGCCGCTGCACGAGCAGCGCGAGCGCGGTGCAGGCGATCAGGAGCACGCTGAGCGCCCCCGCTGCGGCGGGATTGGCGTCGGATTCTCCGGCGAACAGCTTGAAGATGTCGACGGCGAGGAACGGCCGGTCTTCGGCTAGCACCGCCGGCACGCCGAAATTCTCCAGCGCCTCGATGAAGACCAGCAGGCCGCCGGCAAGAATGGCCGGCATCACGATCGGCAATAGCACGGTGCGCACCGCGTAGGACGGCGAACCGCCAAGATTGCGCGCGGCCTCTTCCATCGAGGCGTCGACGGCCTGAAAGCCTGCGAGCACAGGCATCAAGACGTAGGGATAGAGCGTCAGCGTGAACACGATCACGATGCCTGGCATGCCGTAGATCGAGCCGATCGGGATGCCGATGCCGCGCAGCGCCGTGGTAACGACGCCGGCATGGCCGAACAGCAGCACCAGCGCGTAAGCGCTGACGAAGGAGGGCAGCACCAGCGGCAGCGAGGCCAGCGTCAGCAGCAGCGCACGGCCCGGCAATTCAATCCGGGCAAGGCAGAAGGCGAGCGGGATGCCGATCATGCAAGCCAGACCTGTTGCGAGCGCTGCCGCAAGCAGGCTGTTGCCGATCGAGCCGAGATAGTAGCGGCTCTTCATGATCGCCGCGAAGTTTCCGACAGTGAATGCGCCCGTGCCGTCGATGCGGAGGCTGGCATCGAGCACGAGCGCCAGCGGGTAAAGCAGGAACACTGCGAGCAGCACCAGGGCGGCCAGGGCCACGATGGTGGCGAAGCGCTTCATGGCGCGGGGAACGCAATGATCTGGGCGGGGTCGTAGGCAAGAACGAGCGGCGCGCCGGGCAGGGCATCATACGCTGCGCTACCGAGTGCCGAGACCCGGAGCTGCGTCCCATCAGGCAATGTCGCGTGAAGACGCTGCACCGGGCCGAGGAATTCGCGCAGCGCCAGGCGAGCCTGAATGCGAGGACCGTCGGCGCCGGCGGCGACGCTCAAGGCTTCCGGCCTCAGCGACAGCAGGACCTTCGCACCCGGTGTTGCGACCTCGCCCCTCACCGAAAACTCCGTTCCGGCTGCCGCGACCCGGGTGTCGCGGCCGTCGAAGGCCTTTGCGATGCCCGGCACCATATTGGTCGAGCCGAGAAATTCCGCGACGAAGGCGGTCTGCGGTCTCCGGTAGATGCGCTCGGGCGTATCGACCTGCTCGACCTTTCCCTGTCGCAACACGGCGATGCGGTCGGAAATCGCCAGCGCCTCCTCCTGATCATGCGTCACATAGATCGCGGTCAGGCCGAGCGTCTGCTGCAACTGCCGGATCTCGATGCGCATCTCGGTTCGCAGCTGTGCGTCGAGATTGGACAGTGGCTCGTCGAACAGCAGCACCGCGGGCTCGATGACGAGCGCGCGGGCGATGGCTACGCGTTGCAACTGACCGCCGGAGAGCTGGTGTGGCGAGCGCGGACCATAGCCGGCGAGGCGCACCCGCTCGAGTGCCTTGTCGACGCGCGACTTGATCTCGGCGGCCGGGATCCGTCTCGCCTTCAATCCATAGGCGACGTTTTCGGCGACGGTGTGGTTCGGAAAGACCGCGTAGTTCTGGAACACCATGCCGGTGTCGCGGCGATGCGCGGGCAAGCTGTCTATGCGCTTGTCGCCGAAGGAAATCGATCCTGTCTCGACTTCCACGAAGCCGGCGATCATGCGCAACAGCGTCGTCTTGCCGCAACCCGACGGCCCGAGCAGCGTGAACAGCTCGCCATGCGCGATATGAAGCGAGATGTTGTCCACCGCGCGTACCGGACCGAAGGTCCGGGTCAGGTTTTCGATCCGGATCGCGGTCATGAATCAGCGGGTATCCTGGATCGTCGTCTTCAGCCGCGCGAGCGTGTCGCGCCGCGCCGCTTCCCATTTCGCGTCGTCGTAGGGCAGCACCTTGATATCAGAGAAGGGCAGCATGCCGGGCGCGACCGCACCGAGGTCGATATCCTGGCGCGCAGGCCGCCGGAACGTCGCCTTCAGCAACATCTCCTGGACATCCTTGCTGGCGAGATAGTCGACGAGCTGCTTGGCCGCATCGGGATTCGGTCCGCCCTTCAGGATGCCGGCGCCCTCGACGACGGCATGCGTGCCTTCCGCCGGATACACGACGTTCACCGGCGCACCGTTGTGGGCCCACAGGAAACCGGCATATTCGAGCGTGATGCCAAGCGGATATTCGCCGCTGCCGACGCCCTCGAACACCTGCGTCGAGCGATTGAGCACCTTCGCATTCGCAAGCAGCTGGCTCATCTTGCTCCAGGCGGCATCGTTATCGCCCCATTGCGAGAGCAGCAGGGTGGCGGCCGCATAGGAGAATCCGGAATTGCTGGGGTCGGTGAAGGCGAGCTTGCCCTTCCACTTGGGATCGAGCAGATCGGCCCAGGATTTCGGCCCGCTGGCATTGTCGATCGCCTTGGTGTTTTGACCGATCGCGACGACCTGGATGTTCGTGCCGATCCAGAGATCGCCGGGGTCGCGAAACTGCGCCGGCACGGCCTCGCGGCCCTTGGCCGGATAGGGCTGAAGATACGGGCTCGCCAGCCGCAGGATCGTCGCGCTGACGCCCCAGATCACGTCACCTTGCGGGTTGGCAGCCTCGGACGTGATGCGGCGGACGAGCACGCCCGAGCCGGTCGAGACCACGTCGACCTTGATCCCGGTCGCCTTGGCAAAACCGTCGGCGACCAGCTTGTTCACGGTGTCGTCGTTGGCCGAATAAAGCACGACGTGCTGCTCGGCCCAGGCCGATCCGGCGGCAAGGAGCGAGACGGCGAGCGCGAGGCCGCGGGCGAGGTGTGATGCTGGATATCTCATCGGGTGCGCCTTCTCCGGTTCTGTTGTTGCTTATCTGTTTTTGGCGAGATGCTCGGTGGCGGCTTTGACGCCGACGCCAGGTTCGACGGGCAGGCCCAGCTTCGTCAATACGTCTTCCAGGTGAAGCAGGTCGGTCAGAATGGTTGCGGCGCTGAATGCACCCATCGTGCCAAGTCTGATGACCTTGCCGGAGAGACGATTGCGTGCACCGGCGATGACAGTACGGTGATCCGCGTAGAGCCGCCGGACGATCGTTCCGCCCTCGAGCCCATCAGGGACCTTGAAGACGACGACTGTGTTCGAGCGCGGTCCGCGCCCGCAAAAATCCGTAAGCCCGAGCGCCGCGCCGCCGGCGCGCAGCGCGCCGGACAGCAACTCATGGCGGGCGAGCACGTTAGGAAGGCCTTCCTCGTGCATCATCGTCAGGGATTCACGCAGGCCGTAGAGCAGACTGACCGGCGCCGTGAACGGCGTTTCATTCAGCTCGATCGATTTCAGCGCCCGGCGGAAATCCCAGAAGAAGACGGATCGCTTCTCGTCCTGCTCGATCACGCGCCACGCCTTGGGACTGACGCTGGCAAGGGCGAGACCCGGCGGGCACATCAGCGCCTTCTGCGAGGCCGAGACGACGATGTCGACGCCCCACTCGTCCTGACGCATCGCGATGCCGCCGAGACCGCTCACGGAATCCGCGATCAACAGCGTGGGCCGATCGCGCACCAGCGCGCCGAGGGCGGCGAGATCGGCCACCATTCCAGTCGAGCTCTCGTTGTGGACGACGACGATGGCGCGATAGCTCCGTTCGCGCAGGCGGGCTTCGACTGCAGCAACGTCGATGGCCTGACCCCACTCATTCGCAACGGTGTCGACCGCGATGTTCATGGCCTTCGCAATGGACGTGAAGCGCTCTCCGAACTGGCCATGCTCGATCACGAGTATGCGGCTGTCGGGCCCGACCACGTTGACGAGTGCGGCTTCCATCACGCCCGTTCCGGAGCTCGCAAAGAACATGACGCGGTTGGTCGTGCCGAGCACCGGGCGGATCATCTCCTTGGTCTCGCCGATCGCTGTTTTGCACTCAGGACCGCGATGGTTGACGATCATCTGTGCCGTTGCCTGCCGCACCCTTTCAGGCACTTCGGTGGGGCCGGGAAGCCGAAGACGATATCCCGTCGCGGGAATGGCTGAGGGTGTGCTTGTCGTCATAGTCTGAAGTCACCATTTTTGCGCATGTAGGGAACGAGGCCGCCTGCGCTGAGGATCGCCTTCATGATCTCGGGAAGAGGTTCCGGCCGCAGCGTCTCGCCGCTGCGCTCGTTGCGGATCGCGCCTGTTGCATCGGAGACGAGGATGTCGCCGTCGCGAATGAGGCTGGTATCGCAGATCAGCGGCAGCAAGCCGTTGTTGATCGCGTTGCGATAGTAAGTGCGCGAGAAGCTTTTGGCGATGACAGCGGGAATGCCGGCGCCGAGCACCGTTGTCACAGCGACTTCCATCGCCGAGCCGCAGCCGAAATTCTTTCCCGCCACCAGAATATCGCCTGATCGCACCGAGGCTGCAAAGCCGGGATCGACATGCTCGAACAGGAATTGCTTGAGCACGGCGGGGTCGAGGCTCTCTCGCTTGCGGGTCGAGCTGATGATCGAGTCGGTGTTGACGTCGTCGCCGACCATCCGTGCGCGTCCCCGCAAGATCGTCATCGCGTCACCTTGTTGGGGTCGGTGACGAACCCGCGTGTCGCGGCGGCTGCGCAAGCGGCGGGGGAGGCGAGATAGATCGACGCTTTTGCGTTGCCCATGCGTCCCCTGAAGTTGCGGTTTGCGGTCGAGATCACCGAGACGCCGTCGCCGGGGATCACACCGCAGGTGCCGCAACATGAGCCGCAACCCGGCTCGACCACGGTCGCGCCGAAGCCGACGAGGGCGTCCAGCGTTCCGTCGGCCGCCATGGCGTCGCGCACCTCGCGCGAGGCGGGCGTGACCACCAGCTGCACGCCCGGTGCAACGCCGCCGCCGGCTTTGAGCACCTCGAGAGCCTGGTGAAAATCGCGCAACCGGCCGCCGGTGCAGGTGCCGAGATAAACCATCTGGATCGGCGTGCCGCTGGCGTCGGCGAGTGGAACGACCTGGTCCACCAGATGCGGCAGCGCGATCTGCGGTGCGAGTTGATCGAGCGCGATCTCAACTGTCTTGTTGTAGTGCGCATCCGGGTCCGGTGTGATCCGCTCGTAAGCCTGTTCGGTGCGGCCCCGCAGATAGGCCGCAGTTTCCGCGTCGGCCGGAAAGATGCCGTTCTTCGCGCCCATCTCGACCGCGAGATTGCTCAGCACCAGGCGATCTTCGAGCGCGAGCGTGGCGACACCGGGTCCCGCAAATTCGAGCGCCTGGTAGGCGGCACCATCAGCGCCGAGCAGGCCCGCGAGCGCCAGAGCGATGTCCTTGGCGAAGACGCCGACCGACAGCTGCCCCGTCAGGACGACGCGAATGGTCTGGGGCACGCGCAGCCAGATTCGGCCGCACAGCATGATGGCGGCGAGATCGGACGAGCCAATCCCGGTCGCAAAGCAATTCAGCGCTCCGTAGGTGACGGCGTGACTGTCGGCGCCCACCACCAATCCGCCCGGCAGGGCGCGACCTGTCTCGACGATGAGCTGATGACCAATGCCCGCGCCGGCCCCGTGCAATGTGACGCCGTGCTTACAGGCAAATTCTCGCATGATGCGATGCAGACCGATCGTCTGCGCGCTCGTCGGCGGAACGTAATGATCAAGCGCAAAGACCAGCTTTGACGGATCACGCACGCGCTCTCCGCCCATGGCCTCGAAGTAATCGAGCGCCATCGGGACGGAGCCGTCAGTGCCGAGCGCGCAATCGACCTCGCAGACGACGAGATCGCCGGCGCGCACAGCCTGCCCCGACTTTCGAGCGAGGATCTTCTCGGAGATCGTACGCCCGGCCATCGCTAAGCCTCGGACAGGCCGCGGCCGCCTGCGCCCGGAAACGCACACGCCCATTTGCCCGCAGCAACTCGCCTGCGGGCGAGGATCCTGAAGCCTGTGGCCATGCAGAACCTCATTGAAAATGGAACGCTATTCCATCTAGTGTAACGGTGAGAAAGCCGCGGTCAACCCGAAATCGGCGAGAGAAATTGGTGGAGACGGGAGTATCGATGCTCAAGACGCAAGGCGTCGCCACCGTGCAGCGCACATTGGCGATCCTCGACAGCTTCATCGGATCCGGCACGCGAAGCCTGGCCGAGATCGCCAAGATCACGGGCCTCGCCAAGCCGACCGTGATGCGTTCGCTGGTGTCGCTGTATGAAGCGGGCTATGTCGTCCGCCTCAGTGATGGCCGTTATGCGCTCGGTGCCAAGACCTTTCAGCTCGGCAGCACCTACCGCGCCAATTTCAATCTCGAACATCATGTTCTGCCGGCGCTTCAGCAGCTCAGCGAGCAGACGCTGGAGAGCAGTGCGTTTCACGTGCGCGAACGCGATCAGCGGCTCTGCCTGTTTCGGGTGGACTCGCCTCAGCTTGTCCGCGACGTCGCGCGCCCCGCAAATCTTGCGCCACTGGATCTGACGTCGACGGGGCAGGTGCTGAGCACGGCGCACTGGGCCGATCGCATTGGCGGAGGTGCGCAGATCTTCGTCAGCTCGGGAGTCTACGACACCGTCACAGCCTCGTTGTCCACCGCGGTCTTCGGCCACGAGGGTGCGCTGGTCGGCGCCATGACTGTCAGTGGTCCGATTGAACGCATTCGTCAGGCCGATCTCGAAGCACTGGCATCGCGGCTGACCGATGCCTCGCATCGGCTCTCGCTGGTGCTGGGCGCGCCGCTGCCCCGCGAATCGGGCGGCTCGCGGATCATCAACCTGCCGTCGGCCGAGACCAGCGCGCGCTAGCGGCCTACCCCTCGTATTGATCCGGTCCCATCGCCCACGACGCCTGGTCGTGTCCGTAGGAATAGTTGCGGTTGTTGACAACAGGGTTGCGATTGACCAGGGGCCGCATGAACATCGGATGCGTCGCGCTCCGCACCTCGTGCTCGACCGTGAAGAGATGCTTGCCGCTGTCGAGATCGACGATGTCGCAGAAGCGGTACTGATACTGATTGTCCTCGCGCGAGATCAGGTCGCGCGCCCTCAGCTTGCGATAGGGGCCTGAGAAGTCGGTGATGTACATCTGCACATGATGGCCGTCGTAATCGGGCTGCGGCCGGTCGGTCTCGCGGAACAAGAGGTGCTGGTCGCGGCCGGTTTTCACCGCGGCGACCTTGCCGTCGCCGTTGCGCAAGGCCGCGGGCATGCCCATGATTTCCGGATAGAAAGCGCAGATCGCCTGCGCTGATCCGGCCGGCACGTCGAACTCGACATAGGGAATGCCGAGCATGATGCGCCCGAAGCGCGTCGCATCCGGTTCGTGGACGCGAATGCGATTGCCCCACGGGCAGGTCGCCTCGACATAATCGTTGTGCTCGGCATATTTGAAGGCGGTGCCTTCGAGCTTGCTCTCCACCGAAGCCAGTCGCGCCAGCAAAGCCTCGCGTCCCTCGATCACGAGGCCGGTATGGCCGCGCAGCACCTGCGGCTTGCCCTGCGGCAGATGAAACTGGCTCCGTCCGGCATTGATCCACATGTTGGTGTCGGAGACCATCAGATAGGGATCGCGGGTCAGCCCCAGGCCGGTGACGTAGAACAGCGAGGCGAGGCGCTGGTCCGGAACCGTGATGTTGACGTGCTCGAAATGGATGGCGTTGCCGAGATCTTCTGCGGATCGATCGAATTGTTGCGGCATGGTTGTGTGCGTTTCCGGCTGGAGGGACTGACACTCCATACTAGATCAGAATTTTCCGCCAGCTGAAACGGCCGGCCAATCACATCTTGAGCGCGAGGCATCCTGTGGGCTGCCACCTTGCCGTGGCATCCATTCCCTGTAATCTGCCCGGAAAGAGATAAGGAATGAGGCCGATGGGGGGAGTTCTGGAAGGCGTGCGCGTCCTCGATTTCGGGCGCTATATCGCGGGGCCCTATTGCGCGACATTGCTGGCCGAGTTCGGCGCCGAGGTCATCAGGGTCGAAAAGCGCGATGGTAGCGAGGACCGTTTCGTGGCGCCCGTCGGCGAAGGCGGCGAGGGCGCCCTGTTCCTCCAGATCAACCGCAACAAGAAGTGCATCACGCTCGATCCGATGACGGAGCAGGGGCAGCAGGTGATGCGCAAGCTGGTGGCGACCGCTGACGTCGTTGTCGCCAATCTGCCGCCGCAGACCTTGCGTGCGATGAAGCTCGACTACGATTCCCTCAAGGCGACCAAACCGGACATCATCCTGACGACGGCGACCGCGTTCGGCGGGCCGGGCCCCTGGTCCGACCGCGTCGGCTTCGACGGCGTCGGCCAGGTCATGTCGGGCTCGGTCTACATGACGGGAGCGGGCGATCCGCCGTATCGCGCCGCGGTGAACTGGGTCGATTTCGGCACGGCCCTGCATTGCGCCTTCGGGACGCTCGCCGCGCTGATCGAGCGCGGCAAATCCGGGCGCGGGCAAATCGTCGAGGGCGCGTTGCTGGCAACCGCTCTGTCCTTCACCAATGCCACGCTGATCGAGCAGGCGGTCATCAACGTCAACCGCGTGCCGACGGGCAATCTCGGCCAGACCGCGGCGCCCGCGGATATCTACCGAACCAGAGATGGCTGGGTGCTGTGCCAGGTCACGGGTCATCCGCTGTTCAAGCGCTGGGCCAAGCTGATGGGCGAGGAGGAGCTCTGGCTGAACGATCCGCGCTTTGCCGACGATATCAGCCGCGGCAACAACGGCCCTGTCATCAGCGAGCGGATGGCGCGCTGGTGTGCCGAGCGCACGACGCAGGAAGCAGTCGACACGCTCGGCAAGGCCATGATCCCGACCGGGCCGGTGCTGAGCCCGCAGCAGGCGTTGGATCATCCGCACATTCGCGCCGCCGGCTTTTTGCAGGACGTCGACTATCCCGGCTTGCCGAAGCAGGCGCCGGTTGCGCGCGCCGCCGTCAGGCTCTCGGAAACGCCTGGCGAGATCGCCACGCGTCCACCGACGCTCGGAGAACATACTGATACCGTGCTGGCGGAACTCGGCTACGACAAGGCCGCGATTGCATCGCTGCGGCAGAGCGGCATCATTTAGCCGCGGCGTGATCACAAGAGTGGAAATCGGCCGGCGCGTCTGCTAGACGACGGACGGCTCATCCTCGCGCATTTTGCGTTGGCCGGCGACCTCCGCGTCGCACGAGGTTTTCTGGGGAGGCGCGCGTTCGTGCTCCCCATCCATATGCATGACCATTCGCAACCGAATCGTCTTGAGTTCGGCGGCGCGTGAAATTGACGACTGCCTACGACGAGAAACGGATTCACGTGCGTCATTCCAAGACATTGCGGCCAGCCAACAAAGCGGCAGTCAAGAGTTCGCCCAAGAAGCGCTCGCTCGCCAAGAACCCTACAAAGCACCCTACCAAGAACCCTACCAAACGCCCGACTAGCCGGCGTCCGTCAGGCAAGGCTTCGCCGAAGCAAGGCAAGAGCCCGCAGCGTGCCGCGATCTCCTCGTCCTCGCCGCTGGGTATGATGGCGCTGCATCTGCTGGCGCAATGGAAGGAGTCTGGCCGCAGCGGTCTCGTGTTCCTCGCAGAAAGCGAGAACAGGGCGGAGCGGCTCGGCAGCGTCATTCATGCGTTGGACCCGTCCTGCGAAGTGCTGGTGTTTCCGCGGCTGAATACCCTGCCGTTCGATCAGTTGGAACCATCGCGCGAGATCGCGGGCCGCAGAGCCTCGGTGCTGCGGCGCCTTTCGAAAGCCAGGCAGCCGATCTTCCTCATCGCCACGGCTGAAGCCGTGATGGAGCGCTTGCCGCCGCCGGCGAGCCTGTTGCGTCTGAATACCGGCTTGAAGGTCGGTGGCAATTTTTCCGAGAGCGAGCTGCGCGCTCGCCTGGAAGAGCTGGGCTATGATCTCGACGACGAGCCGGATTATCCGGGCGGTGCGCTGTTTCACGGCCAGACCTTCGAGATATTTCCCGCGGGCGCGCTGGGGCCGTTCCGGGTGGAGCATTCGGAGCGCGCGATCAAGCGGATCGTGGCGTTCGATCCGAAAGAGCACGACATCATCTTCGAGACAAAAGAGCTTCTCGTCGATCCCATGTCGGAACGGCTGGCCCTATCAGGCGCACGCGTCAGGCGTGCGACGCTGTTCGACTATTGCGGCAAGGCCAAATGGATTGCGGATGCCGGCGTGCCCGGTCATGCCGACGCCTGGCTCAGCACGATCGAGGAGGCTGCAGGCCGCGCCGACAGGGAGCGCGAATATCTCGGGCGGAGCGACTGGAAGCACGCGACGCGCGGCATGAAAGTGCTGCCGCGCATCTCGCCGTTCCAGCCGACACCGGAATTCTCGAAGCTGTCGTCCGCCAGGAAGGCCCTGCGCGCTTTCGTCGAGGAAACGCAGCGCGCCGGCTCGCGCTTCATCTTCGTCGCCGCGCAGGAGGAAGATCTTCGCGTGATCGAGCGGATGAGCGGCGTCAAGGCGGAGCGCGT
Organism: uncultured Bradyrhizobium sp.; assembly: GCF_936928535.1. Taxonomy (GTDB): domain Bacteria; phylum Pseudomonadota; class Alphaproteobacteria; order Rhizobiales; family Xanthobacteraceae; genus Bradyrhizobium. Next base: position 85,216 of record NZ_CAKZHY010000165.1, read on the forward strand.
CGCGGATTGGGCGGAGGCCGAGAGCGCGCGCCCTCGCGACGTGGCGCTGCTCGCCGATCTCGATGGCGGCTTCGTCATGTCGGGCAAGAAGCCTGCCGTGGTTCTGACCGCGACCGACGTGCTCGGCAGCCGCGCACATCATCCGCAGCCGATGGCGCGAAGCTGGAGCGCCGCCTTCGATCATGCCGACGTACCCGAGCAGGGCACCGTGGTCGTGCATCTGCAGCGCGGCATCGGTGTGCTCGATGGATTGCAGACCGTCAACACCGGCGGCGGCGCCATGCGCGAGATGGTCAGGCTGTCCTTCGCCGGCGACAACGCCGTCCTGGTGCCGCCGACGGATCTGGCGCTGATGTGGCCCTATTCGACGGAGCGCGGCAAGCTCGCGCTCGACAAGGCGGATGGCAGCACATGGTGGGCGCGCCGCAGCGCGGCTGAACAGGAGATTCAGGTCGCCGGAAAGGTACTTGCCAAGCACATCAGCCAGCGCAAGCGGCGCAAGGCGGCCAAGCTGGTGCCGCCGGGATCGACTTACGAAAAATTCGTCGCGCGCTTTCCCTATTTCACCACCATCGATCAGGCCAAGGCGATCCACGACGTGCTGGACGATCTCGCATCCGGCCATCCCATGGACCGGGTGATCTGCGGCGATGTCGGCTTCGGCAAGACGGAGGTGGCGCTACGCGCGGCGGCGGCCGTGGTGCTGTCGGGCAAGCAGGTCGCGATCGCGGTGCCGACGACCGTGCTGGCGCGGCAGCATGTTGCAACCTTTCGCAAACGCTTTGCGCCTGTCGACGTCGAGGTCGGCAGCCTGTCGCGCGCTGCCTCGGGTGCGGAGACGCGGGAGACCAGGGAGGGCCTGCGCAGCGGCCGGATCAAGGTGGTGGTCGGAACGCAAGCGCTGACGTCGAAGGACGTGAAGTTCAGCGATCTCGGCCTCGTCATCATCGACGAGGAGCAGCACTTTGGCGCGGCAGAGAAGGCCAAGCTGTCCGGGCTCGCGAAGAATGCCCATACGCTGTGGATGAGTGCCACGCCGATCCCGCGCACCCTCGCCGCGGGCCTTGCCGGCTTTCGCGATCTCAGCCTCATCGCCTCGCCGCCGGTGCACCGGCTTCCGGTCGCGACCAAGATCGCGCCGCTGTCGGATGCCGCCATCGCCTCGGCCTTGCTGCGCGAGCAACGACGGCACGGCCAGAGCTTTCTGATCTGCCCGCGCATCCAGGATCTCGAGCCGATGCTGGCGCGCGTGCAGGCCGTCGCGCCTGATCTGAAGATCGTCTGCCTGCACGGCAAATTGCCGGCCGACGAGATCGATGAGCGGATGATGACCTTCGTCGAGGGCAAGGCCGACGTCCTGCTCGCTACCAACATCGTCGAAAGCGGCCTCGATATTCCGCGCGCCAACACCATCGTGGTGTGCTGGCCGGAAAATTTCGGTCTCGCCCAGCTGCATCAACTGCGCGGGCGTGTGGGGCGCGGCGGTATCCGCGCGTTCGCTTATCTCCTGACCGAGTCGACCTCGGGGCAATCAGAGAAGCGGCTTGCTGTGCTGGAGGAGTTCAGCCGGCCGGGCGCGGGTTTTGCCATCAGCGAGCGCGACCTGGATCTCCGCGGCGCGGGCGACCTGTTCTCGGAGCAGCAATCCGGCCACGTCCAGGTGTTCGGCCCGGTGCTCTATAGCCACCTCCTGAAGATGGCCTCGGAGAAGGTCGATGACGGCATGGCCGTGGTGTGGGTGCCTGACCTCAATCTCCCGGTCGGGGACATGCTGCCCGCCGGCTATGTGCAATCCGCCCCGGTGCGGCTGGAGCTCTATGCCCGTGCCGCACGCTGCGCCAGCGAGGACGATCTGGACGATCTCGAAGAGGAAACCTCGCGCCGCTTCGGGCCGTTGCCGCAGACCGCCCGCGATTTCTTTGCAGCGGCGCGGCTGAGGATGGATTGCAAACGCAGGGGCATCATCCGCCTCGATGTCGGCCAGAGTGCGGTGGCGGCGACGTTCCTGCCGGGGCGACTGCGGAAATCCAGGGGGAAATCGCTGCAACGCGACGGCGATCGCGTCGTCTACCACAGCGAGAGGCAAGACGGCCCATTCGACCGCGTCGAGGAGATGTTCGATGCTCTGGACGAGGCGTAAGGGGGCGTTGAGCGGAGTTTCATTGCCACGGCGATCGCGGGATTTCTGGCCGTGCTCGGGGCGACCATATGAATGACGCTGAGCTGACGGGCGCGCCCGGCCTCGGCTGGCGTGTCAGGCTGCCCTATCTGGCCATCCTGCTATGTGTCGTGGTGGCAGGGTGGCTGACCTGGAGCTGGTTGCTTTAAGTCCGCTCCGGGCTCCGGCCGGCCCAATTGTTCAAATGCGGGAACTAGTGTTTGCGTCCGGCGTTTTGCGAATTTCTGGTCCCAATCCTCCCGCAGCCTGGTCCATCACTCGGCGTCGATGGACCGGCCAGCGGGAGTCGTTGATCCGTGAGCGCGTCATGACCGTAAAACGTAATCGAAAGCGACAGACAAATTCTCTCCAGGAACGGCTGTTGATCGCTGCCGAAAACGCCCGTGAGCAGGCTCGTCGCATGCCGGCGGGGAAGGCCCGAGAGATGTTGTTGCACAGCGCCCAGCAAAACGAGATGGCATCGAGCCTGACGGACTGGCTATGTTCCTCCGGGGCACAACACCTCTCTCGCAGAGAGAGGTGATCTCATAGCGAGCTGCCGCCGCAGATGACGAGCTGCTGTCCGGTGATGGCGGCCGCGTCAGCCGAGAGCAGGAACGCCACGGCGGCGGCGACTTCCTCCGGTCGAATGAAACGTCCGATCGGCGGCAGCTTTGGCGCGAGCGTGGCCCGGCTCGGGTCCTTCAGCATCGGCGTCTCGGTCGCGGCGGGTGCGACGACATTGACCGTGATGCCGCGAGGTGCGAGCTCGCTCGCCCAGGACCGCGCCAGCGCCACCAGCGCCGCCTTCGTCGCGGCATATTGCCCGCGACCGGCCGCGCCCGATGCGGTGCGGCTGCCGATGAAGACGATGCGGCCGCCTTGCGGCAGGCGCGGCGCCAGCGCGTCGGCGAGACGCTCGGCGACATCGACATGCAGCCGCCACATCGCAGCGCCGTCGTCGTGGTCGAGCGATCCGAGCGGGGCGACCTTCAAGAGGCCGGCGGCATGAACCAGCGCTGTCGGCGCGAGACCGGTGACCGCAGCGGCAATGGTTTCGACGTCAGCGAGATCGAGCGCCAGGTGCGCGAACGCCGGATGGTCGAATGGTCCGGGCCGACGGCTGATCCCGGTGACGCGCCAGCCGTCGCACAGCAGGCGCTCGACGATTGCCGCACCAATCCCTGAGCTGGCGCCGGTGACGAGTGCGTGCCTGTCCATCACCTCAGCCCTGCTTCACCCAAGCCTCGCTCACGCGGACATATTTGATCGCGCGGCGATGGAACGTGAAGGCCAGGTGGATCGCACCGTCGGCGGTCTGCTTGACGCTAGGGTAGGACAGCTCGCGGTTGGTCTGGTCGCGCGAATTGTTGGTCATGCAATAGCCGTCGCCGATCTCGACGTTGCGCTTGCGCCAGCTCTTGCCGCCGTCGGTCGAGATCGCCAGCGTCATCGGCGCACGCGGCGCGCCCCAGAACGCGGTGCGTCCGTCCGCTTTGCTGCCGTCGCCGGCGAGCACGGGCGGAAGATCGTCGTCGATCTCGTCATAGAGGGACAGCCTACGCCCGGTCGCATCCCTGGCGCTGGATTCATTGAAGACCAGCGCGAGATGCCCGTTGCCGAGCCGCGCCAGCTGGATCGAGGAATTGTTGTTGGGCAGCGCAGTCGCTTCGGGCGCCGACCAGGTCCGGCCGTGATCGGTGGACCGGCTCTGATAGATGTTGTCGGCCCAGCGGCTGCGATACATCGCCAGCAGCGAGCCGTCGTCGAGGCGCACGATGCTCATATGCACGCAGCCGCGGCTGCCTGGTACCTCGATGTCGCGCCAGGTCTTGCCGGCATCGGAGGAGATCTTCACCGCGCTGGTGTCCTCGTCGCCGTTCCATTTCTTGCCCGGCGTGCTGTGGCAGTAGAACACCGGCAGCAGCCAGTCGCCATTGTCGAGCACGACGATCGGCTGGCGGATGAAGGTGCCGCGGCCGCGATGCTCGGGGAACAGCGTTTCGATCGGACCCCAGCTCCTGCCGTTGTCGCGCGACAGGCGGCGGCGGATGATGGCGGTGTCTTGATTCCCCGCCAGCTGCGCCGTCCACATCAGCCACAGCGTGCCGTCGGGGGCCGGGAACAGCACCGGGTTCTGCTCGGAGCGGCCGGGATCGTCCGACAGCTTTTCGGCATGCGACCACTCTGTCGCGCCCCGCGGTAGCCGCGAGAAATACACCGAGATGTCGGACATGCCCTCCTGCGTGCCACCGAACCAGACGCAGGCGAGATCGCCATTGGCGAGCGGCATCAGATTGGCGGCGTGATTCTGCACGCAAGGCGAGGGAATGAAGGCGTCGAACCTGTCGGGGTCGCCGGCCGCCTGACGCACGGCGCCGTCGGCCGTGATCTCGGGATCGGCCATCGCGACCTCGGTACTGATGGTCATGTCGAAGTCCTTTCCATCAAGGCATTGGGCTGCGCGGCCGGCGCCTGGCCCATCACCAGGCGCTCGACCGCCATCACCAGCAGCGGCGTCACCGCGGCAATGTACATGTTGTCGATGCCGAAGGGATTGCCGAGCACGTACCAGACCGTGGTCGAGACCGCCGCCCCGATCAGGCCGGCGGTGGCGCCGCGGTTGCTGGCGAACAGCGGCAGATAGAAGCCCAGCATCGCCACCATCGTGATCGACAGCCGCAGCGCGCGGGTGAAGAACGACAGTTTCAGGATCTCCGGGATGAAGAACACGAAGACCAGCGGCACGATCGCGATCACAACCGAGAACACGCGCGTCATCTTCAGCTCGCGCTCCGGCGTCGGCTTCCAATAGGGCACGTAGAAATCGCGCACCACCAGCGACGCGATCGCAAGCGCCACGGTGCAGACGCTGACGAAGATCGAGGCGACCAGCGAGGTGGTCACGAAGGCGGAAGCAAGCGGCGGCATTTTCTCCAAAAACACCGGCAGCGCGTAGAGGCTGTTCATGTCGGGGTAGAGATATTTTGCGGCAACGCCGATCAGCGCCAGCAGGAAGCCGAGCGGAAGGCAGAACGCCGCTGCATAGTACGTCGCCTTGCGGGCCTCATCGGCACTCGGCGTTGAGGCGATCGCCTGCACGATGAATTGCGTCGAGAAGATCGCGCCGACGGTGCCGAAGGTCCAGGCGAAGATGGTGGCAAAGCCGATCTTGCCGTCCCAGCTGAAATAATAGGCCGGCAGCTTGGCCTGGATCGGCGCGATGCCGCCGGTCAGCGACATCGCGACCGCGAAGATGATGATCACGCCGACGACCTTGAAGGCGCTGTGCAGGATCGTCACCCAGGCGACGCCCTTCAGCCCGCCGAACACGTAGTAGAAGGTCGAGACCACCGCGATGATGCACATCGCCACCGGCAGGCTGACATGCAGCGCGGTGGCGATGGCGGCCGCGCCGCTGACGTAATTGCCGACATTCACCAGCAGCAGCGCGTAGATCATGATCACCGACACGGTGAGCATGGTCGATTTGCCGTATTTCTGCGCGATCGCGGCCGAGATGGTGTATTCGCCGGAATTGTAGAGCTTCTTCACCATCAGCATCCCGAACAGCAGGAAGCCGATCGAGGCTCCGAGCACGGCCCACCCCGCAGCCATGCCGGATTGAAACGCCTCCTGCGCGGTGCCGACGGTCGATTTGGCGCCGACGAATTCGCTCATCATCAGCACGCCGACGACCACGGCCGGCATCGCGCGTGCCGCGGTCATGAACTGATCGCTGGTCCGGCTGCGCAGCTTCAGCGTGAGCCAGGAGGTGAAGGCGATATAGGCGACGATCATCACGATGACGAGCGTGCTGTCGCCGGAAAGGATGGCTTGCATCGGTGACGTTTCCTCTGGTGGCGCGGGATGCGGCTTTGAGAGCCCGCCGTTACCCGACTTGAAATGTTCGGAATGCGAACAATTGTTCTTTAAATCCATTAAATATGCCCGCGCGCTGTGCGTCAAGCGGGCGGCGCCGAGGCTTCGGGGAAATCCGGGTTCCAAAGCGGTTTGCGGGCACCATGCTGCGGCCGCGATCGCGGCCGTTCAGCGCTACGGCATCATCGCGCCTGCGCGTCTACTCGGCGCTGCGTTTCCAGGCGCCAGTGCCAAGCTTGCCCGTGATGACAGCCAATGCATCGTGGATCTCGTAGGCGCCGCCGTCGCTGTAGCCTGACAGGCCACGGGTGGCGTGCAGGGTCCAGTGGCCGTTCGCGGCCGTGATCATGCCTTCATGTGGACGCGCCGAGCGCTGCGGCTCGGCGTGGAATTTGTAGGTGCCGTCGCCCATGATCTGCCAGATCCAGCGCGACTGGCCGCGGCCACTGGGCACCATGATCTCCCAGGTGCCGACCAGCGCGGGATCGATCAAAGGCGTCTGCTGTGGTGCAGGGGAGACAACGACTGGAAGCGGGCTGGGCGGTACCGCCTGCTCGTGACCTGCCGCTGGCGCTCCGGCGAGATAGATCGCCTTCCGCGACAGCGAGCCGTAGACGAACGGCTGCTGCGCGTTGCGCGTCGCCTCCATCACGTCATCGCGGACATTGCGGAACATGAAGGTGACCTCGACGCCTGATGCCTCGATGTTGCGCAGGAGCGCGGCCGCAAACGGGCTGTTGCGCGCGTCGCCGTCGAGCGCCGTGGTGCCGTCGCGCGCGGCATAGGCGACGAGGACGTTGCCGACAGGCTCGATGCGGCCGAGCCCGTTCGTGGCGGCCGCGCGCGTCGCGATCGACCGGTTCATCTTGGCGGCAAACGGATTGTTGCGGCAGGCGTCGAGGATGATGAGGCCAAGGCTCGTTGTGTTCGACACCTGCAGCATCACGCTTTGCAAATTGATGGCTTCATTTGCTGCGTCGGTGTCCCGCTTCAGCTCGGCGTCGACGGGGATCAGCCAGTTCTCGCCGTTGATCTCCATGCCATGACCGGCGAAATACACCGCCGCCATATTGGCGCCGGCGGCGTCGTGTCCGAACGCGATCAGGCCGCGGCGCATCTCATCGAAGCCGGCATTGGTCAGCAGCGAGACCGTGAAGCCGAGCCGCTTCAGCGCCGCGGCGATATCGCTGGCGTCGTTCGGCGGATTGAGCAGCGCGGGCACGTTCCGGTAGGCGCCGTTGCCGATGACCAGCGCGATCCGCCTTCCTTCCGCGGCTTCAGCCGATGGCGCCAGGCCCGCGAGCGCGGTGGCCGCCGCCAACCTTGAGACGAATTCGCGCCGGTTCATCCTGATCTCGCTGGCTCGAACGCGTGTCGATCCTAGCGCAACCGCTCCGGCGGAGCCACGGGGCGTTCAGTTCGCCGACAGCGCGGTCTTGGCGACTTCGGCCATCCAGCCCGACGCCACGGGGAGGATCGCGTCGTTGAAATCATAGCGCGGGCCGTGCAGCTCGGCGCCGTCGCGCAAGGGCCCGTTGCCGATCCAGACGAAGGCGCCGGGCCGCTGCTGCAGATAATGCGCGAAATCCTCGCCGGCCATGCTCGGCGCGAGATCGCGCCGCACGGGCGCCTTGACCTTGTCGGCAGCCATGCGCGCGAAGCCGGCTTCCTCCGGCGTGTTGATCACGACGCCGACGCCCATGACGATATCGGGCGTGACCTTGACGCCGAAGCTCGTGGCGACGCCGGCGCAGATATCGCTGATCCGCGGGATGATGATGTCCTTCACGCCGTTGCGGTGATACCGCAGCGTGCCGCGGATCACGACCTTGCCGGCGATTTGATTGGCCGCCGTGCCGCCCTCGATCGCAGACAGCGAGAGCACGGCCGTGTCCAGCGGATCGACGCTGCGCGACACGATCGATTGCATCGCCACAATCAGGTGACCGGCGGCCATGATGGGATCGCGCGTCAGATGCGGCATGCCGGCGTGGCCTGCATGACCCTCGATGGTGATGGTGACGCGGCCACCCGAGGCCATGACGACGCCGTCATGCACCGCGATGCTGCCGGCCTCGAGGCCCGGCCAGTTGTGGAAGCCGAACACCCGCTCCATCGGGAAACGCTCGAACAGCCCGGCCGCGACCATCGCGCGCGAGCCGCCAAAGCCTTCCTCGGCCGGCTGGAAGATGAAATCGACGGTGCCGCTCCAGCTCGTATCTGCGGCGAGCAGCGCCGCTGCGCCGAGCAGCGAGGCGGTGTGCCCGTCATGGCCACAGGCATGCATCACGCCCGGATTCTTCGAGGCGTAGGCAAGGCCGGTGTCCTCGGTGATCGGCAGCGCATCCATGTCGGCACGCAGGCCGACGCGCCCCTCGGCTGACCCACGCGTCAGCGTTGCGACGATTCCGTGGCCGCCGATGCCCGCCTCGAACGGAATCCCGAGCTCGGTCAGTCTTTCCTGCACGAAGGCAGCGGTCGCCTTCTCCTGCAAGGACAGCTCAGGGTGGGCATGCAGATGCTGGCGCCACGCGGTCAGTTTCTGGTGCAGTTCGGGGGGCAAGGCGCAGCTCTCTCGAAGGGGGACGGCAGTCGCCACTCTAGCCGATTATCCGCGTTCCACATCAAGCCCTTGGAATGCCTCGCGTGCAGCTATGCGCGCCGTTCTCTCCTTGTCATTCCGGGGCGCGACGAAGTCGCGAACCCGGAATCCATGGGGCCGCAGAGATCATTGCGCGATGGATTCCGGGTTCGCGCCAAGAGGCGCGCCCCGGAATGACGGACCATGGGTGTCACGCCAGCTTCGCCAGCCCCATCCAGTCGAAGCTGATGCCGTGGCCCGGACGATCCGGTGCCAGCGCCTTGCCGTCCTCGAGCACCAGCGGATGTTCGATATATTTGTCGAGCCCGAAGCCGTGCGCTTCGAGGTAGGAGCGGTTCGGGCAGGCCGCGAGCAGGTGCACGGTGATGTCGTGCGCGCCGTGGCTGGTGACGGGCAGATTGAAGGCCTCCGCCAGCCGCGCGATCTTCATGAAGGCGGAAACGCCGCCGCAATTGGTGACGTCGGGTTCGGGATAGGACACCGCGCTAGCTGTGATGTAGTTCTTGAACTCCCACAGCGAGCGCAGATTCTCGCCCGCCGCGATCGGCACGCCGCCGGCCTGCATGATGCGCGCGTGGCCCGCGACGTCGTCGGGGATTATGGGCTCTTCGAGCCAGGTGAGGTCGTAAGGCACGAAGGCGCGGGCGGCGCGGATCGCATCCTCCACCGTCCATTTCATGTTGGCATCCGCCATCAGCGGAAAGCCGTCGCCGAGATGCTGTCGCATCGCCGCGACGCGCGCGATGTCGGATTTGAGATCGGGCCGGCCGACCTTCATCTTGATGGCGCGAAACCCTTTGGCGAGATTGCCGTCGGTCTGCTTCAAGAGCGCTTCGACCGAGAGATCGAGGTCGATGCCGCCGGCATAGCACGGCACGCGCGCATCGAACCCGCCGAGCAGCTGATACAGCGGCAGCTTGGCGCGCCGGGCCTTCAAATCCCACAGCGCAATGTCGAGCGCGGACAGCGCCAGCACCGCAGGTCCGCCGCGCCCGCCATAATGCAGGCCCCACCAGACGTGGTGCCAGATGCTTTCCGTGTCGTCGGCCTCGCGTCCCTCGACCAGCGGCGGAATCTCACGCTTGAGAATGTCGGCGACCGCGCCACCATTGCGCCCGACCGTGTAGGTGTAGCCGACGCCTTCGGCGCCATCGGCATCGCGAACGCGGCAGGTGATCAGCTCGAACGCCGACATGTCGCCATGCGTGGAGTCGGAGAGCGTAACGGGGAGGGGGATCCGGTAGAGCGCGGATTCGATCGATGAAATGCGCGGCATGTGGCCTCCCTGTTTTTGTTTTTGCTTGGTACTTCGTAAGGTGGGTTAGCGAGCGGATGCGCGAAGCGCAATCCGCTGGCGTAACCCACCTCTTTGGTCTCCGCGGCGGCAGAAGCGGTGGGCTACGCCATGCGACCTGCGCTTTGCGCAGTCGCAGGGCTAACCCACCCTACAAAGTCAGCTCACCGCGTCGTCGCGAGCTGCACGGCCAGCGCACACGCCCGGTCGTATTCGTCCAGATTGATCCACTCGTCGATCGTGTGCGCCTCGTTCTGTCCCGCGCCGAAAGTCACGGTCGGAATGCCGTGGCGGACCATCCAGTTGGCATCGAGCCCGCCATTAGCGGCGCGAACATTCGGCGTGCCACCGACAGCCGACACCGCCTCGATCGCGCGCTTCACCACCGGCAGGTTCTCCTTCATCCGGAACGGATAATAGTCGGTCTCGGCCTTGAACTTGACCTTGCCGGACTTGCCTTGCGCGTTGGTGACTTTCTTCGCAGCCTTCTCGAACGCGGCCTTGTAGGCTTTGGTGATCTCCTTGAAGAACTTTCCGTCATGGCTGCGGCTCTCGCCGCGCACATGCACGTAGTCTGTGACGACGTTGGTGGCATCGCCCGCCGGGCGGCCCTCGCCGCCGGTGACGGGGCCGACATTGCTGGTGCCTTGCTTCGCGCTTGCGCCTTTGCCCTTCACCACCTTGCCGAACCAGCCACCGGCCTTCACGTCCGCAAGCGCCAGCGACATGATCATGGTCGAGGAGATGCCGCGCTCCGGCGCGACGCCGGCATGCGAGGCGCGGCCGAAAATCTCGACCGTCCAGCGATCGGCGCCGACCGCGCCGATCACGACATTGGAGGCGGAGCCGCCGTCATAGTTGAATGCCATCACCGGCGAGCCGAGTTCGTCGAGCTTGACGTGGCGGGCGCCGTAGAGCCCGCTCTCCTCGCGCACGCAGAACAGCAGCGTAATCGGCGGATGATCGAGCTTCTGCTTCTCGAGCTCGGCCGCCAGGGTCACCAGCACGCCGCAGCCGCATCTGTTGTCGCCGCCGAGCGCCGTCTTGGCCTCGTTGACGATCTTGCGGCCGGATTTCTTTGGTTTTGCCCCGGCGCAGAGCGGCACGGTGTCCATGTGGGTCATGAACATGATGCGCGGCTGGTTGTGCAGCGCGCCGCGGCCGGGCAGGTCGACGATGAGATTGCCGGTTTCGGTCGGCACCGGAATGCGGGTGTTGGCATCGTCGAGCCGGATCGCCTTATCAGGCACGCCGCTCTCCTTCAACGCGGCGGTGAGCTCGCGCCCGATCGCCGCCTCCTGTCCGGTGACGCCTTCCACGGCGAGGAAGCGCATGAGACGGTCGGTGGCGGCTTTGGTGTCGACGGGCATGATACAATTTCCTTTGGCGAACGCTGTCGACCATCCTACGAATGCGGCGAGGTGTAAGTCAAAAAGATCATCACGCCGACGATCAGCATCGCCGCCATGAACAGCAGCACCGCCGGCAGTCCCGCGAAGGCCGCGACCGCGCCTGACATCGACTGCATCATCGCGGTGCCGAGGAAGAAGGCGAGGTTCACCGCCGCCAGCGCCTTGCCCGCGACCTGCGCGTCGACCAGCTGCCGGCACATACCGAACAGCAGTGGCTGGGCGGAGGTCGCTAAGCCGATCAGCACGAACAGCACGAGATCATATTGCGGCGGCATGACCTCGACGCCGAACAGCCATGCAACCGCATAATGCGGCGCGCCGAGCGCCATCAGCGCCACCAGCACAGCCGCGAGCGTGTGCGTGCCGGCCACCAGCTCGCGGCGGCGGCCGACCTTGCGGTCGACCAGGCCCATCAGCAGGGGACCTGCGATCATCGCCAGCGTGTAGGCGCCGAGCTGGTTGCCGGCCTCGACCCGCGACAGGCCCTTGACCTGCATCAGCCATGGCCCGCCCCAGAGACCTCGCAGCACCAGCGAGGTCGCAAGCGATACCAGCGCCAGTGCGATCAGTCCGCGCAGCGGCCGCGAGAAGCCGAGCCTGAGCACCTCGATCATCTGCGCCAGCGGCGAGGCATCGTCCTTGTGCTCGGCCGGCTGGTTCGGCACCAGCACGAATACCGCGAGCGCCACCGCGATGCCGCCCGTTGCGGCGATCCAGAATCCGGCGCGCCAGCCGTAAGTGTCGACCACGAAGGCGAGCGGGCTCGACGACAGCAGCATGCCGATGTTGCCGATCGACAGGATTGCGCCCGACCACAGCCCGAAGCGCGCCGCCGACAATTCCTTGGCCGCCAGCGTCATCGGGCACATCAACATGCCCGACGTCGCGATGCCCAGCAGCAATTGCCCGAAGGCAAAGCTCGAAGGCCCCGTCGCAAGGCCCGAGGCGATCGCGCCGACCACGGTGCCTGCGAGCAGGCTCAGCGACACCGGCCGCACGCCAAAACGGTCCATCGCCGCGCCCACCGGGATCTGCGAGGCCGCAAACGCAAAATGATAGACCGAGGTCAGGCTCGCCAGCGCCTGCGGCTGCACATGGAAATCCGCCGCCATCAGATCGAGGCTGAGCGCGGGAATGGTGCGCAGCAGCGTAGAGAGCATGTGTCCGCAGGCCAGCGCCACCAGCGCAAGGATCAGCGCGCTTGTGCCACGTCCCGCGTCATCATTGGCAACCGCACTCATCGGCGTTCCGTCCCGGCAACGTTTTGGTCGAGGTACACGATTGGGAGAGGCGTGCCAATGCCGGGAGGGGGCGGCTTATCGCATGGCCTGCCTCTGGTTTTGCGCCGAGTCGAGTTCAAGTCGAGTTGCGGCGGCTCGGCGCTACGCTATAGAGGTCGTAGCCCAACCGTCCCGATTCCGTCCCAAGTTTCCGTCCCAAGTTTCCGTGCCAGGTGAGCATCACATGGCGGACAAGCCCAAGGACCAGCCCAAGGACCAGCCCAAGGACCAGCCCAAGACGCTCCGCGTCAGCCTTGTGCAATGTCGCGGCACGCCCTACGAGGTCGGCCGTGCTCAAGCCGCTGCCTTTGCCGCCACCCGCAAGGGCAAGGCATTCTTGCGCAAACGACTGAAGCTGCCATGGTGGCTCAACATTCGCACCGAGGAACGTGCGTTCAGGACCTATGCGCCGTCGCTTTGGGAGGAAATCGGCGGCATCGCCGAGGGGCTCCACATCTCGATGGAGCATGCCGTCACATATTTCGGCAATGAAGGCATGCGGATGCCGACCGGCGGCTGCTCGGCTGTCATGAGTGGTGGCGTCTATGGCCGCAATTATGATTTCTGGCCGCGCGGATATGAGGGACGCTTTGCGCTCGTCCAGATCAGCGGCAGCTATGCCAGCATCGGCGGCAGCCATCAGCTCACCGGACGATTGGACGGCATGAACGAACATGGCCTCGCAATCGGCCTGCATCTGGTGAAGGCGCGACCGCGCGCGCCCGGCCTCAACAGCGTCTTGCTGGTCAGGCGCGTCCTGGACAGCTGTGCGACGACGGCTGAGGCGATCGACCTTCTGCGACGCACGCCTCACGCCATGCAATACAATTATTCGCTGCTCGATGCCGCTGGCGTGGCTGCGGTGGTCGAAGCGGGGGCCGGCGCGGTCGCGGTGCGCGGTGGCGACTGGCTTGCCTGCACCAATCATTTCCAGTCATCGCAACTGCGGCGCCTCAATCGCCGCGTCGCGCACTCGATCGACCGGCTGCCGCCGCTGGAGGGCTGGGCCGCGCGAAATCTGACGGCCGAGCAGACGTTCCAGGCGCTCAACTTTTCGGCTTCGCCCGCCTTCCACAATTATGGTCGCGCCCAGACGCTGCATACGATCGTGGCCGAGCCGGAAAAGCGGCGTCTCCTGATCGGTATCGGGGGCGATGCCGCTGCGCTGGAAGAGGATATGCTGGACGTCGATTTCAGATCATGGGTCGCCGGCGAGGACTTGCCGACATCAGAGATCAAGGGGCAACTCAATCTTGGCCTGCAACGGGTCCGCCGGACCAAGGCGAGGCGATGGAGCCGTCGGTGATATTGGATGGGAATCTCAGTTCGATCAGGGGGCGCAAAGATGATCGCCAGGCTCAGGCAAATCATTCTTCTTGGGGCATTCGGGGTGGTCGTCACGTTTGGCGCCGCTCACGCTGCAACCGTGGTGGCCCTCGGCGCCAGCAACACCTTCGGCAAGGGTGTGTCGCGTAGCCAGGCCTATCCCGCACAGCTTGAAACGCTTCTTCGTACGAGGGGCCTCAACGTCCGTGTCATCAATGCCGGCATCAACGGTGACACCACCGGCGGCATGCTCGCGCGCCTCGATCGGGTCGTTCCGAAGGGAACGGGCGTCGTGATCCTCCAGCCCGGCGGAAACGACCGGAGAAAGCTGGCCGCCGACAACACGCCTGAAATCCAGAGCCGGCTCAGCGCGATGGGAATCAAGGTCGTCATGCTCCCGAATGGGATGCTGCATGGATTGCCGCATCAACCCGACGGGCAGCATCTCACGCCAGAGGGCTATCACATGCTGGCGGAGCAGCTGGCCGGCGAGGTCGCCGCGGCGCTCGGCAGATAGCGTCTAAATCGTCTGTTGAAGCTATCGCGCATGGCGAGTCCACGAGATCACCGTGCGAAATCGGCGCGAGTTCTAGCTAGGCCGTATACCCATAAACCCGGCGGCGTGACGCGCAGGCAATGTCCGCTTTGCCCCCAATAGCGGTCGGAATTGTGCGGCAGCGCAAAATGTCGCGATGGGGCCAACAGCGGACACGGCATGCTCGGTCTGATATGTAGAAACCGTCACCAGATTCGGGATCGCGTCGATGGCCATGGATAAAGAAGGGTCGCGCGTCTGGCGCGGCCGGATCAGAGATATTCTGAACCAACAGTGGGACCCGATCGGCGGATGCCCTGTCGATGAATATGATGGCTATGTCGGCAAGATAGCCGCCTTGCTTCGCGACAACGCCACGGACGAAGCCCTGATGAAGTACTTCGAATGGGCCGAGGCCGTGAACATGGGCTTCGGCCAATTTGATGCCGAACGTGCACGGAAGGTAATTGCGTCGATCAGAAAACTTGGGACACCACCATAGTTGAAGGTTCGCGACCCACTGAGTTTCCGCTTCGGGTTCAACAGGCGACAGTCGCCGACAATCAGCACGATTTGAATTAAGCGTTTAAGCGACGTGAAAGAGCAAATCGCCTACAGGTTGTCATCGCAGCGCCGCAGATTACATGCGAAAAGCGGGACGGAGGCTGAGACACTGTCATGAGATGGCCACTGCCGTATCCAAGGCGCGGTGATGTAGTGGGTATTCTATTTATCGTCGTTGTGCTTTGCCTTATCGTTTTCGGCTTCCATTGGTTTCCAACTTCTAGAACGAATAACGACTTCGATCCGGAGTGGGATTGCACCCCTGTCCCAAACGGCCAACCCATTTGCATCAAAAAGCCAGTGAACGCCGTTCGCTGACGGAATTAGAGATGGAGAAGTCCGATGTGGGTCACACTGGGACACATCCGCAGATGTTCACTTCACGTCTTCACGGTGACGAACCCTTCGCTCCACGCATCCTTGTCGACTTCCATCTCGCAAACTTGGAAACAGTCAGGATAGTCACGAAAGCCTTCAAATTGAAGCTTGCGCATTTTTGCTGCTTCCGCTTCGGCAGCGCTGCTGTAGACCCCGACGAGTTTATCTTCAGTATCATGCTCATCTAGACCTTTTTCGCGCGGATAGCTGTGCCAGAGCAGAAAGACCGTACGCATTTTGGTGTGCCCTTCTTGTAGAGGCCGACGAAGTCAGCTTATGCTTCCATTCGATCCAACAGAATGATCAGGTTGAAATGACCAACCTTGGCGTGCCTGTCGAGAGCTTAATCATAGAGCGCTTAGACGCGGGCGGCTGGCGTGTAACAGAGGCGAACCTCGTAGCGGTTTTGATGGAGCCATTTGGAATGCAGGACGAGCAATGGCCGCCCGAGAGCATCATCGAGATGATGACAAAGCTAAGCGATGGGGACATTTCTGTACTCGCGGGGGCAGTCGCAGAACGCGCGTCGATGTCAACGGCTGTCGATAGCGGCAACTACAAATTTTGGATGAAACTTGCGGAGATCGGGCTTCTGAAAGAGGATAGCCCTATTGCGCGAAAAGAACTCGCCGACATACGCATCTTCTCTGTCGTTCAAGATGGAGTTGCGCGTCTTGAGAAGCTCTTGGATGCGTATCGAAATCGACTGATCTACGCCAAGATGAACCATTTCTTTGCGACTGAATGTGAACCATTTGCCGTGAAAGCTGTCGAACACGTAAAGAGATCTGGAGGTGGCACGCCCGAGATTGTTATTTTAATGGGCCTCCTTCTTGCTTCAGTCCTCACCAAGAGTTACCCGCAACAGAACTGTGAGCAAATCGTTCAACCTATCGCCGATCTCGCACGAAAGCGGCTGAAGGGCGCAGTGTAAGCGGCGCGCGGGTCACCGAGCAATCACTTCGTGCTAATGGCCGCTACGGGCAAGCTGACTTGATCGTTTGCAAACCGATTGCATTCGAAGACAGGCGACGCAAATCTAACTGAACTGACGGTGCCGGAATGAAGTGGCTTGTTACTCTTGCGTTCTTCGGCTTTTGTTGGTGGCGCGTAGCGCGAGCGCGCGAACGAACTTCTGAATTGGCGGCAACAGGAATTTTGCGTTCACCGCTGTACTGGGTATCGAACGCCCTGGTTGCCCTCTTGTTGGCGCTGGTGCTGTACATTGCCCACATTCACAATCAGTTGCCCGTTCCGGCCTTCCTCTGGCTCACCGCCGTCACAATCATCGTGGCTTTGCTTTTCCTGCGCCGCGCGCTGAAATGGCGCTACCCTGTTTAGCTAGACCACCGCAATTCTGCACTTGGTCATGGCAAATAACACGAGCAACATCCCAACCGGACGGAGCTATCTGGGGTTTGCCCTAGCTTGGACCGTCCTGCTTTTCCCGGTCTATCTGATTTGCATCGCTCTGTTTGCAGCCGGTCGTTGGGAAATTGGCCTTCTCACTATCTTGTTCGCCGCCTTTGGCTTTGTTCGACACCGCGTACGGCTCGGTAGACGCGCGAAGCGCGGCCTCGTTCGCAGGCGATGATGTCCGTTCAGGGTCTTGGTCGTGTAAAAACGCGTAATCGTGGTGCGCTTTCTTGAAGCCAAAAGC
>NZ_CAKZHY010000166.1 GCF_936928535.1 uncultured Bradyrhizobium sp.
GATGTCCATGCAGAGCTCGACGCACTCGTCGCAGATGAAGACCGTGGGACCCGCGGTCAGTTTGCGGAGTGTAGTCTCGGCGACTGACTGAATTGCCATGGCGGCCTCAAACCACATCGACGCGGTGGCAAGTGGGAAAATGATCATCTGCGGCCCCTCGCGGATTGTCGTGGGTCAGATAACAGGCAGGTTCAGCCGCCGCATTTCGGCGCTGCGAGATTATTGAAAATATTCATCACGGAATCGAGCGTAGCTAACACCCGCGCGCCATCGACACCATCAGCAACGGCTTGCCGCAGCATTATGGACTCATAGAATGAGGTCACGCGAACGCGGCACGTTTTCTCTGTCTCCGCCGTATTAGCGGCTTTGCTGTGGACAGACGTGACCGTAGGAGCAGCGTGGATATCCCTGTCTAAGGTGGACCCCACCGCGAGCCCCGAATTAGCAAACGAACTGATTAGAGCAGAGGCGACGAGAACTGTGGTTCTTCGCATGATCAGACTCCAGAATGGCAGGGCTCGTGAGAGAAATAGTTTCTGGCAGACGATGAGGCATTCAAGTCTCCTTTGATCGGTGTGAATTTCTAGTGCGTCAAAACTAATGGGATTGTCCCGAGCGTCTCAATTGAGCACGGGTTGAGCTGGGGCACCCAAAAGGGAGCAGGACGGTGATCCGAAAGCTTAGGGCACTCGAAAAAAGGCTAGCGTTCGTCCGCTGCGACCATACGATTGCACCCGTCTCGCAGCGCCACACGAAGCGGGGGAGACGGTTAGTTGCAGATCCTCGCTCAGTGCGGTTGATGGACCCGTCGCATATCGCCTTGCAGTTGCCGGTGGTCGTCAGCCGGAGCGGTTGGCATGCCTTCCGAGCCGCTAGAGTGCGGCCCGCGTTCAGCAACATTGGCTTTACGGAACTCTCGGTTCCAAATAGCCTCCTTCTCCGTTTTGGCGCCTGACTCTGCGTTATGCGGCCGCCGCAGTGGCGTCAAAGGCCGGACAAATCCCTCTTTGTTGCTAAAATGAACAAGGACCGGCGTTCCCTCTACTTGGCAAGACCAACGGCGGATGGCATTTCACGGCCGACGGAGTACGATTTCTCTATTTCTGAGAGACGCCCCGCGTGTGGAGCGCGAAAAGCTTGATCAGTGAACTCAAGCCGATGCCCCACGCTGGGGTCTGAAGATGGTGAGGCAGTGAACGTCACCCGCTTGGACGGTAGCTCTCAGGTGTTGTGGGAGGACGGCGAGCGCGTGTTCAGCCGAGGCTGGCGACTGGACGAGAATGGCAACCGGACCGCCGTCCTGCTTGTTACCTCTGCCGCAGACCACCCGTCCCCCTCGACACTCGATCGCCTGGCACACGAATACGAATTGAAAGATGAACTCGAGGGGGCATGGGCGGCGCAGCCGCTCGCCCTGATGCGCGGCGCCGGTCGGACCGTGCTGGTGCTCGATGATGTGGGTGGCGAGCCGCTCGGCCATTTGCTGGGTGAGCCCTTAGAGGTAGAACGGTTCTTGCGCTTGGCAATCGCCGTTACGTCTGCTCTGGGGAAGCTTCATCAGCGCGGGCTCGTTCACAAAGACATCAAGCCGGCCAACCTGCTGCTCAACGAAGCGACCCGCGAGGTGCGGCTCACCGGGTTCGGCATCGCTTCCCGGTTTGCGCGGGAACGTCAGTCGCCTTCTCCTCCCGAGACGATCGCGGGTACGCTCGCCTACATGGCGCCGGAGCAGACCGGACGGATGAATCGATCGATTGACTCTCGCAGCGATCTCTACGCCCTCGGCGTCACCCTTTACCAGATGGTCACGGGGGTTCTGCCCTTAACAGCCACCGATCCGATGGAGTGGGTGCACTGCCATATCGCCAGAAAGCCGGTTCCACCAAGGGAGCGGTTAAAGAGTGTCCCGATTCCTGTCTCGGCGATCATCATGAAGCTTCTCGCCAAGACACCCGAGGATCGTTACCAGACTGCCGGCGGGGCCGAACGAGATCTGCGACGCTGTTTGGCGGAATGGGAAGCGCACCACCGCTGCGATGAATTCCCGCTCGGCCTGCAGGATGCGCCGAACCAGCTGCTGATACCCGAGAAGCTGTATGGACGAGATCGTGATATCTCGGTGTTACTTTCCTGCTTCAGTCGGATCATAAAGACTGGCATGCCGGAGTTGGTGCTGGTCTCCGGATACTCGGGCATAGGCAAATCCTCAGTCGTTGATGAACTCCACAAGGTGCTGGTGCCGCCGCGCGGCCTTTTCGCATCTGGCAAGTTCGAGCAGTACAAGCGAGACGTCCCCTACGCGACACTGGTGCAGGCTTTTCAAGGTCTCGTCCGGCCTCTCCTCAGCAAAAGCGATACCGAGTTGGCGAGCTGGCGTCAGGACCTCCTAGAGGCGCTGGGTTCGAACGGGCGCCTCATGATCGACCTCATACCCGAGCTCAAATTAGTCGTAGGAGACCAACCGGCGGTTCCTGAGTTACCGCCAAAACAGTCACAAAGTCGTTTTCAGCTCGTGTTTCGGCGCTTCATTGGCGTATTTGCGCGCCCCGACCATCTATTGACGCTCTTCCTCGACGACCTGCAGTGGCTCGATGAGGCAACCCTGGATCTTCTTGAGGACTTACTGACGCGTTCAGATTTGCGGCACCTCATGCTGATTGGTGCCTATCGCGATAACGAAGTTGCCGCGACCCACCCGCTAATGAGAAAGCTCCGCGACATCAAGGCGGCCGGCGGAAACGTCGTGGAGATCAAGCTGGCGCCGCTCAGCCTAGAGGATGTCGAGGAGTTGGTTGCGGACGCTCTTCGCTGCGAATTCGAGCGCGCTGCGCCGATTGCGAAGCTGGTGCACTTGAAGACGGGTGGCAATCCGTTTTTCACCATCCAATTCCTGATTTCGCTCGTCGAGGAAGGATTACTCACATTCGACCACGACGGCGCGCGCTGGTCCTGGGATATCGACCGCATATACGCCAAGGGCTATACCGATAACGTCGTCGATCTTATGGTTGGGAAGCTCACGCGCCTGCCGACTGAGACGCAGAATTCATTGAAGCAGCTCGCTTGTCTTGGAAGCACTGCCGAAAGCCAAACACTTTCGATCGTCCTCGGGATGTCGGAGGAGCGGATCGATACGTGTCTGTGGCCGGCCCGCCAGCAGGAACTGGTCGAGCTTGTGGCAGGCACTTACAGGTTCGTCCACGATCGCGTCCAGGAGGCTGCTTATGAGCTGATCCCCAAGGGACTGCGCGGCGAGGAGCACCTTCGAATCGGAAGACTGCTTGCGGCAAACATGCCCTCCGAAACGCCCGAAGCAATCTTTGATATCGTCAACCAGCTCAATCGCGGGTCAAGCTTAATGACCTCGATGCAGGAGCGCGAGCGGCTCGCCGCACTCAATCTGCTCGCGGGCGAGCGCGCCAAAGCCTCTACTGCGTACGTCTCGGCGCTCAACTATCTGCTCTCCGGCGCTGCACTGCTGCCGGGGGACGCTTGGGAGCGCAAGCGCGACCTGATCTTTGAGCTGGAACTGCATCGGGCCGAATGTGAGTTCCTCACTGGCGCGCTAGTGGAAGCTGAGCGGCGATTGGCGGTGCTGTCGGCCCGTGCCGAAACGACGCTCGAACGAGCCCGGGTCACTTGCCTGCAGGTTGATCTTTACACGACCCTGGATCAGGGCAGCCGCGCGATCACAGTTGGTCTCGACTATCTTCGCCACCTAGGCATCGACTGGTCGCCGCACCCGACGGAGAACGAAGCCCTGCAGGAGTACGAGCGGATCTGGTCCCAACTTGGCTCACGCACGATAGAAGCCCTCGTCGATCTACCATTGATGAGCAATGCTACATCACTCGCGACCCTCGATGTCCTGACGAAGCTGGGACCGCCCGCACACTATACGGATGCGAAACTACGTTCGATGGTGATCTGTCGAGCGGTCAATCTCAGCCTCGAGGGCGGCAATTGTGACGGCTCGTGCTATGCCTATGCAGTGCTTGGCAGGCTTGCCGGACCGGAATTTGGCGATTACGAGACGGGACTTCGATTCGGCCGTCTCGGTTATGAACTGGTCGAACAGCGCGGGCTAAAGCGCTTTCAAGCGAGGACCTATCTGAATTTTGGATATTTGCTCATGTTCTGGACGAAACATGTCCAGGAAGGCCATAATGTGCTCAAGCGTGCGTTTGAGACCGCAAACCAAATTGGTGACCTCACTTTTGCGGCCTACTACTACACCCACCTGAACACGTACCTTCTCAAATCGGGCGATCCTCTCGATAAGGTGCAAGTCGACGTCGAGCATGGACTTGCTTTCGCTCAGAACATACAGTTCGGCTTTGCGGTCGACTCCATCGCCGGCCAGCTTGGGTTAATTCGGACCCTTCGCGGCTTAACGCCGACCTTCGGTTGTTTCGACGATGGACAGTTTGACGAACTGCTACTGGAGTCGCGCTTCTGCAGAAACCGAGACTTGGCATTGGCCGCAGGCTCGTATTGGACCCGCAAGCTGCAGGCACGCTTCTTTGCTGGCGACTATTCAAGTGCCCTCGAGGCGTCATTGCACGCGCGACAGCTGCAGCCGACATCGGCGTCTTTCTTCGAATGCGCGGAATATCACTTTTACAGCGCGCTCTCCAGAGCTGCATCCTGCGCGTCCGCGGCGGCTAGCCAATGGCGAGAGCATGTCAGCGCACTGGCGGCGCACCACCGACAGCTCGAGGTCTGGGCGACGGCCTGCCCGGAAAACTTCGAGGACCGCGCTGCGTTGGTTGGTGCGGAGATTGCCCGGATTGATGGCCGTCAGTTCGATGCCATGAACCTTTACGAAAAAGCGATCCGTTCTGCGCAGACAAACACCTTTGTTCATAACGAAGCGCTCGCAAACGAGTTGGCGGCGCGCTTTTACACCGCCTGCGGCTTTGAGAAAATCGCGCACCTATACCTGCGAAACGCCAGGGATTGCTACCAGCGTTGGGGCGCGAATGGCAAGGTGCGCCAACTCGATGCGATGTATCCACGCCCCAGAATGGAAGAGCCCGCCCCGGCTCCGACGAGCACAATCGCGGCGTCTGTCGAGCAACTCGACCTCGCAACAGTGATCAAGGTATCGCAAGCCATATCGGGCGAGATAGTGCTGGAGAAATTGCTCGAAATGCTTATGCGCACGGCGCTTGAACAGGCTGGCGCCGAACGAGGCTTGTTGACTTTTTTGCGCGGGACCGAGCAGCGGATCGCCGCCAAAGCTATGACCGACGCCAATTTTGTAACCGTGCATCTGTGCGACGAGGGCGTGGCTTCGACAGTGCTGCCGCAGTCGGTGCTCCAATATGTTCTGCGAACGCGGCAAAGCGCTATTGTAGACGATGCGTCATCTCACCATTTATTTTCTGCTGATCCCTACATCGTTGAAAGTCATCTCCGCTCCATTCTCTGTTTGCCGCTGATTAACCAGGGAAAGCTGGTTGGTATTCTCTACCTGGAGAATAATCTGACTACCGGTGCGTTTACGCCCGATCGAGTCGCTTTGTTGACCGTGCTCGCGTCGCAGGCGGCGATCTCGCTCGAAAATTCGCGACTCTATTACGACCTGGCAGATCGGGAAGAGAAGATTCGACGTTTGGTCGACGCAAACATCATCGGCATCTTCATCGCCGACCGCGAGGGTCGGATACTCGAGGCCAATGACGCGTTTCTACGTCTTATAAGATACAGCCGTGACGACTTGATTTCAGGTCGGGTACGCTGGACCGAGTTGACTCCGCCTGAATGGCGCGAGCGGGACGCACTCACTCAAGCTGAACTAAACTCGACGGGCATCGCGCAGCCATTCGAGAAGGAGTATGTTCGGAAAGACGGCAGCCGCATTCCCGTGCTTGTTGGCGCCGCGCTCTTTAAGGACGGCGGCGATCGCCTTGCGTTCGTTCTGGATCTGACAGAGCGGAAGCGCGTCGAGGAAGCGCTTAGCCAAGCACAAAGACTAAGCCGAACCGGCAATTGGATCTACGACGCGACAACGACGCGATACCTCTATTGGTCAGACGAGAGCTACAGGATCTG
Source organism: uncultured Bradyrhizobium sp. (assembly GCF_936928535.1). Taxonomy (GTDB): domain Bacteria; phylum Pseudomonadota; class Alphaproteobacteria; order Rhizobiales; family Xanthobacteraceae; genus Bradyrhizobium. The sequence goes on from NZ_CAKZHY010000166.1 coordinate 6,061, forward strand.
GGGGTTTGATCCCACACAGGGGCTCCCAAGTCGACAAAGTATGTGGGAACGCATTCACCCAGAGGACCGCGATAGAGTGTGGGCAGCGGTTCAGGAGGCTGTGCTGCAGAAGAGAGATTTTATTTCCGAGTTCAGGCTTCTTCTACCTGATGATACAATCAAATGGGTTGAAGGAACCAGTTATCATGTGTTTTCTCCGAGCGGTACGCTGGCTGAGGTTATTACGACAACAGTCGACGTGACGGAACGAAGGCGAGCGCAGGACGAGCGTGAAAAGCTACGCCAGCTCGAGTTGGATTTCGCCCACATGAATCGCGTGAGCCTGATGGGAGAATTGGCGGCCTCGCTCTCTCACGAAATTCTTCATCCGATTGCAACCGCTCGCAACAACGCTCGTGCCGGAATGCGCTTTTTGGAAATGAACCCGCCAAATCTAGGTGAAGTCAGGGAAGCGCTAAGTTGCGTTGTCCGGGACGCGGACCGCGCCAGAGACATCGTCGGACGCATGCGTGATCATATCAAAAAGGCCCCCCCACGAAAAGAACGCTTTGACCTGAATGCTGCGATCAACGAAGTGCTCCTATTGGCACAAAGCGTGACTCAAAGGAACGAAGTTTCAGTTCAAACGCATCTTACTCGCGGATCTCTCCCGATTCGAGGGGATCGCATTCAGCTGCAACAAGTCCTGCTGAATTTGATTGTCAACGCGACTGAAGCAATGAGCTCTGTCGAAGATGAAGCAAGAGAGCTGTTCATCAGCACTCAGAAACATGAAATAGGCATCGTGGTAGCCGTACGCGATGTTGGCCCTGGTATTGATACGCAGCATCTTGATCGAGTTTTCGACGCCTTTTTCACTACTAAGTCCACCGGAACAGGAATGGGATTGTCGATCTGCCGCTCGATTATCCATGCTCATGGGGGCAAGTTGTGGGCGGAAGCTAACAAACCTCACGGCGCGGTGTTTCAGTTCACACTGCCTGCGGACAATGGGTCATGAATTGTCTCCAGTCGACGTCCCCGGCTGTAGCGCCCAATGCAGGCATTGCTCAAGGTGGTGGTCGTCCACCGGCTTAGCGAGGTAGCAAGCAACGCCGTCCTTTAGAGCCCGGTCCCTAATGACCTCGTCGGGGTAAGCGGTAACAAGGATTGTTGGGATCGCGTAGCCGCTATCGACCAAATGTTTGTGCAGCTGCACTCCACTCATTCCCGGCATGTGAACGTCCGCGATCAAGCAGCCTGTTAGCGGCAAAATGCCTGACGCCAGGAAATCCGCTGCTGACGGAAACGACTCAACAGTGTAGCCCATTGAAGTCACGAGCTTTTGCATCGACTCACGATAGAGCTGATCGTCGTCGACGACTGCTATCAGCGTTTCGTTCAACATTGCCGGTTCCAGGCACTTTCCGCGCTCCAACCACACTGGCGGCATACTCGCGCCTGCATGCAATTGTAGTGTCGGAGACATTTCCCGACAATGCAATAACCCCGTCCCTAAGCCATGGCTTAGGTTTCTGGCTATCCGTTTAGACAAAAGATGCCTGTTCAGGCCGCCTACTTGAGCTTAGAATGATACCACAACCAGAAAGACTTCGGGCCCGCACAGGAAGCCGAGAATGGGTGAGGCAAATCCCAGCGTCTTGGTTATTGATGACGATCTCGAGTTTCGCGACTCTGTCGTGCGGCTGTTGCGGACGGTCGGCTTACCGGCCCTACAATTTTCATCTGTTCCCGACTTTCTCAAAGCCGATCCGCCGGATGGCCCGACTTGCCTAGTGCTTGACGTGAGAATGCCGGGGCGAAGCGGTCTTGAGCTTCAGCGCGACCTCGCCGCCGCGAACAGGCAAGTGCCGATCATCTTCATCACAGCGCACGCTGACGTGCCGATGACCGTCCAAGCGATGAAGGGCGGCGCAATAGAGTTCCTTACAAAGCCATTCCGTGATCAAGACCTGCTTGACGCGGTTGAGGCTGGCCTCTCTCGCGATCGTGCTCGTCGGGAGAGTGAGAGGACATTGGCTGCGCTCAGGGAGCGGTTCGACACGCTCAGCTCCCGCGAGCGTGACATCATGCTATATGTCGTAGCCGGTCGCCTTAACAAGCAGATCGCGAGCGAGATCGGAATCGCTGAATCCACGGTGAAGGTGCATCGTACCAATCTGATGCGGAAGATGAAGGCGCGTTCGCTTCCGGAGCTCAGCCGGATGGCCGATACCCTTAATGTGAGCCGACCGCAGCAGTAGAGCCGCTCAACTCAAGCCATGTTCTCGAGGTTACGCCACACCGCGCGGACTCGATCTGGCTATTTCCCTACACCGGCAATCCGTTCTCTACGGTGTCCCTCGGCTGCGGAGGGCGTGCTTCGCCGGTTTGCATCTAAGCGATGGTTCAGCAAAGCCAACTCCAAGCCGGCTGCCCAATACCTCCTGCGGAGTCGACCGCCTCGTCTCAAGCAGCCAAGTTGCACGTTATAACCGCTCTTTTCGAGATACCGCAATGTACCGAGCACGCGAGGTTATGAATGAGCGCATTCATCAGACGCTTGCCGCATACCGAACAGGAACTCGGCGCAAAGCATTGCGCCCGACATTTGGATTCGTACAAGTCGTACTTCCCGCTAACGAAGATCTCTTTTGTACCGTTTCGCTTTGTACTGGTTCAGCTTCCGCCGGAAGGAGGGCCCTTGTCTGCCCTGTCGCTTCCGACGAGCGCGAGGTGCTCGGGACCGTCACCGTCAGCGCTTCGGAATCGGTGGCTGCCGCCCCCTCAGACCTCAATCACCACTCGGTGATCATGGGTCCGGCGCACTCATCGTCGACTGTCTGCTTGCGCGAAGACGGCCGTGTCACCTCAGTGCGCGTTGCAAGTCAGCACGCGATCACGATCAGCGAAGGAGCCACAGCAAGCGCCGTCGCTGGGGGATTGCGGCGTCGAGCGAGAGCAGTGTGCAGGCAGAGCTCGCGGCCGGGCGGCTCGTGCCGGGTCCTGCCTGAGTGGGATTTCGCCTCGATGGAAGTCAATGCCCGCTTTATCGGCGGAGAGACCACGAAGCCTGCCGCACGGGCATTTGCCGATTTCCTGGCCAGGGAGCTGCCCACCTCGCGGATCATCAGTTCGACCCTCAGGGCTCCAGAAAGCGTGTCCGTGCGTCCAAACCAATAGACCAGGCTGTTCTAACGTGTGCATGCAGATGGCATCTGTATGCCGTGATTTTGGCGGCCCGTGACGTCGTCAAGTGCATAGACAGGAGAAACTCATCGGAGAATCCATGGAGCTTCATCAAGTTCGCTATTTCCTCGCGGTTGCATCCACGCTCAACTTCACGCGCGCGGCCGAGCAATGCAATGTTACGCAGCCCGCTTTGACTAAGGGGATTCAGAAGCTGGAGCAGGAACTCGGGGGCCAGTTGATTTACCGTGAGCGCCAGCTGACGCAACTCACCGACCTCGGGAAGGAAGTTCTTCCGATGCTGGCGCGAACGCTGGCCTCGGCAGAGACGGCGCGTCGCAGAGCTAAGGAATTCCAACGCAAGGAGATCGCACCACTCAAGATCGGTCTCGCCCCTTCCATCTCGGCTTCGCTCTTCCTTGACCTGATAGCTGAGATCGCAAAGATCGTGCCAGGGCTTACTGTTGAGCTGCGCGAAGGAGCGGCGGAAAAGCTGATCGACCTGCTGCTCGGGGGAGAGATCAACGCCGCAATCGTCGGGGACGTTCAGGACATCCCCCCTCGCATCGACGACTGGTTGCTCTTTGAAGAGCGCTACGTCGCGGTTCTAGCGCAGACACACCAACTCGCAAATCGCCACTCGATCGGGATTGACGATCTCCGCGAGACAGTCTTGCTGGAGCGCGTAGGATGCGATGTCGCTCCGAAGATCCAACGGTCGTACTTCCCCAAGGAACCTCCCCATCTGGGCCACTGTAGCGGTCACGACTTGCACCTTCAGTACATGGCCGCAGCCGGCTTCGGCGTGATACTCGCGCCCGAGCACATGCCACGCCTTCCGACGCTAAAGACCATTCCCCTCGAGGGAGACCCGATTTCGCGCGAGGTGCGGCTGCTGGCTGTGCAGGGGCGCCGCTACTCGCCGGCACAGGACGCTTTCATCAAGGTCGCGCGGCTTCGAGACTGGTCGATCGAAGTCCGCCAGAGAGACGTCCCCCCCGGAAGGCTCCCGGAGATGGCAACCTCTTCCGCGCTGACACGCACGTCGACAACGAACCGATCCCCGCGCATCGATCCCATCGCTTGAGGCCTCACCCGTTCCAAACAGGCCCTATGAGATGCGGCCCTTCGCCGCTCGGAAGGCGCGAGCGGAAGCGATGGATGGTGAGCCGGGATTGTTCGCTAATAGACTGATCCAATCGCTCCGCTCTATTCCGCAGCAACGGCGTGGTTGGCCCGCACTTCCGCGGTCAGCCACATCAGCGATTTGGTTGTCACGATAACGGCAAGATAGACCATCAGCTCCATCTGCGTCGGCTGATCGGTATAGCCGATCAGCGTGTGCAAGGCGCGTCCGAGAATGCTGCTCTCTGGCAAAAGCCAGCTTGAATCCCACACGACTGTGTCGAGCGATGTTAGCCAGTTGGCGCGCTCCAGAAAAGCAACGGCCTGTGCAGCCATACCCGCCGTAAGGAGGGTGATGAGAACTGTCGTTGTTGCAAACAGCGGGCGCGGCGGAATCCGCACCAGGCCCAAATAGGTCACAAGGCAAACTGCTGCGCCGAGCAAGAGGCCAAGGCAGCCGCCAACGATCAAATCCAAGCCCGAACCGCCGTCGGAGGCCACGACGCCATAGAGAAACAGCGCGACCTCGCTGCCTTCGCGCAGCACGGCAACGCCGACCACGACCGCCAGAGCCAATAGAGGCTTGCTGCCTTCGGCCACCGCCTGGCTAATCGCGCGCATCTCGACGGCAATGTCCCGCCCGTGGCGCGCCATCCAGACATTGTGCCAGGTCAGCATTACAACCGCAATCCCGAGAATAGCGGCGTTGAACAGCTCCTGTCCCATGCCTTCGAACAGCTGCGACAGGCCACTGGCAGATGCCGCGACGAAACACGCCCCGGCCACTCCTGCCAGCATGCCGCCCGCAACCCAGCGATTGCGGCGCGCGACCCCGCGCGTAACTGCGAGCACAATTCCGACGATCAGGCCTGCCTCGAAGACCTCGCGGAACACGATGATGAGCGCGGCGAGCACGGGACAGACGCCCTATTCGACCACGAGGGTGCCGCGCGCTTTTTCATTGAAATCATCATAGAACTCATAACGCCCGGCCTTGAGAGCGCGGACGTTGATCACACCCTGGCTCTTTGCGGTCACGACCTTTTCCACCCTGAGCGAAGTGCTTTCGAACTCCATCGCCTTCCCGTCGAGATTCCTGATCCGGAAGACAACCGGCTTGTCCGCCGGCGCACGTACCTCGTGCGGCTGAAACTGCCCGTTGGAGTAGCTGATCTGAATTTCCGTTGCTTGCTGCGCCGACGCGGTCGACAGCGGCAGAGTCGCCGTACAGAGCGCTGCGAGAGCGAGCTTTCTGGGCGTGGTCCAAACGTACATCTGTAGGCCTTCGTCTTTGAGGGATGTCAGAACTCGACGGCGAATTTGACTTTGGCGCGGTTGCGCTGGAACTCAGCAAGATTGAGCGAAAACGGGGCTCCAACCTCGCGACCCCATATCTGAGTGTTCCAGGCCGCTGTCATAAACATCTTCGGCGTGAACCGGACATAGAGTGTCGGACCGAGCATCACAGTGTCGCCGGTAAAGGCCGAGAGTGCGAAGTCGTCATAATGGCGCAGATACCAAACTTCGCCTCCGATCACGACATTGGGCATGATGCGGAGCGACAGCGCGGCGGAGGCGCCGAGTTTAGTTTCCCGGATGGTCTCATCCAACAATGTGTGGGTATATTCGGGCTCATATAGTAGGTTGAAGCCTGCAAACAGCCGGTTTCGAACGAGTTCGAGGTCGGCATTGAGTGTCGTCTCGAATTCATAGTTGTGAACCCGCTCGCCGCTTGTCTCATCGGTGAGCCGCACCGTGGGCTCGAAAGCCAGCGTGACAGACAGTGGATTGTTCGACGTCCGTTCGAGAGCGAGGTAGCGGAATTCACCAAACCCGCCGCTGAACGCCACCTGGCGACGGTCGTCGAGGTCGGCTACGTTCCGGATGTCGTGGGTTGACCCGAGCGCCCCAAACTCGATTTGCACAAATTGAGACGGGGTGAATTCGAACTCATACTTGGTCTCGGTCGCGGTGTAGTGTCCATCTCGTTTGCCAAATCGGCCGATCGTGTCGGTCGTGAATTCCTTTTCGCCTTCGATGCCGATACCCGAACCGGTCGTGAAGCCGAAAATGTATTTCGTTTCGATATCTCGCCAAGTATTCGAGTCGTCGGCGCGGGCCAGGCCGCCAAGGCAGAGAAATGCGGATACACCGAAGACGACGGCGTAACGCCACCCAAAGGCATTTCCCGCTGGCATCGCTTGCCTCTCCGTCATTGATGGAGCTTGACGCCTGTAATCGATGATCGCCCGACCTGCAAAAAGACTCCCTCTAAACTAGAGCGATTCTAAATTGTAAGTCCGAAGGCGCATGCGCCGCCGCTTCGATGTCGCGCCCGCCGCGGCCTGCACCATGAAACAATGCAATCAATTTGAGGGAGCTGTCTCCGGGCTCGTTGCTTCCGCCTGTGGGCCTTTAGCGATGTCGCAAGGCATCCGCCTTATCGCCGTTTAGGGTTGAGCGGACATCAGGCGGCCGGCCGCTCAATGAGCACCTAGCCTAGTCCGACAGCATCCGCGTGTTTTCGCAATCGCCACGCCCGGCACGCGGACCTTACCGCGCGGGAAAGCTAAGCCAGCGGTCTGGCATGCCCTTTGCGGCCTTGCCCGCCAGACCACTGCTCGGGCCTTGTATCTTCCTACACGGCCCCGCACCTCCTGGGTTGTCGCCAGACGTCAGGACGCCGCTTAGCTCACGCCGGATCCCGGGAGGAAACTGAGCAGATCGAGCTCAGATGTCACCGCCAGGGGAACTTATATCGCCGGCAGCCGTGCCAACGCGCTTGCAGAACGGACGAGGGCGAACGCCCCTTCGGCGTTCGCCCGCCCGATACGCACAGCGCTCTCACGCGGCGTCGGATTGCTCGATCGCATCTTCGGCCGGAGCGGCCCTTGATAACCGTTCGCTCTGCGCATTGGAGCGGTATTCTGACGGGTCGCTCCCGTAGTATCTACGAAAGATGCGCGTAAAGCTGCTCCGACTCTGGTAGCCGACATTTAGGGCGACTTGGTCGATCGATAGCGCGTTGGCCGCGAGCAGATCAGCAGCGTGGCGCATCCTAAGGCGGCGCAGCAGTGACATGGGTGCCTCTCCGAAGGCAGCGGAGAATCGGGCCATGAAAGCTGAGCGGCTCAGACCGACGGCATGCGACAGACTTTGCACGGTGTGCGGAAGGGAGGGACGCGAGGCCATTTCAGCGAAAGCTCGTGCGATTGGGGGGTCACTTAACATCGCGAAGCGCTCCACCCAGGCTTTCGTCGAGACCAGGCAACGTCGAAGCAGGGCGAGCAATACGACCTTCAGTAGCGCTGCCGACATTGGCCCCGCACCGACATCCTGGGCCGCGAGCTCGGCTAATGCGCAAGCGATCACCTGGTCGAGCTGGTCATGTACGTCGAATGTCTCAACAATCGGCGCTGCGAGGGATGCGAACAAGTCAAGCGCTGGGCCGTAGGTCGCTCGAAAAGTGCCGCACGCAAGTACGAGTGTCGGTTGGTCATCTCCGACAATGTGCCGGTACGACGAGCCGGGCACGAAAAGGCCTACGCTGCCCTTGCCGACATTTCGTAGTGCGGTCGGGCGATCCGTGGCGACAATCCTCATTGCGCGTCCGGGTGGAACGATTACCAATGTATGCGGCGTCAGACGGATGGGGCTTTCCCCGTCCATCAGGATGAAACCGACGCCTCGAAGGCAGTAGTGGATGGTGCACGCGTCCACGCGCGCAACGGCCAAGGGGGCACCCGCCGCAAGCAAGCATTGCGACAGCCTAACAAAGGTAATGTCCAATGTGGTCATCAACTTGTCGAGGTCTTTTCGCGATATACGCCAGAACGGCTCGCCCGCCACGTCCAAAAACCTTTTGTTGCTTAGATTCATATGAACTCAGCTCCGGACGGCTAGACAACGCCATCTCACGCGAGCAGCCAGCCTCAAAATCGAGCGAGCGGTCCTTCCGCGCTCTGACTTGATCTAGGATTTTGATTGGTTCGGTCTCGTTGCGTTCGACTGAACACGCGGAGGAAATAGCCAGTTGCGGCTCACGGAGTAGTGGTTGCAGCCGAATTAGATATATTCAGCTACGACATGAATAATCCGGCTGAGCGTCGGAGCTATCATTCGCGCGAACGCGCACCAACGCGCGTCAACCCGGACCAATTGCAGCGGCTCGAGACCAACCAACCTCGGATGTACAGCGTCGAGCAAGCAGGTAGTCCTGTCACTCTCGACTGCTTGTTCTGCGCCGCGATACTTATGCGAGCAACCGTAAGACCCCAAACTTCCCTTTTCATCTCCTGATATGGCGACCGACACCTCGACGACCGCACAGTCTTTAACCGCTAATCGCAACAAGGCCAGAGGCTGACGCGCACAGCGCAATGACGATACCCCTACCTATCGAATGCATATCTAAAAGGAATTTTCAATTTCCCCCGCTGTATCCGATCTTAGGCCTCGATGGCCCGGCCACCGGATGCCAACGACCTAAAGCGACTGCAGGAATCGCGTCAATTCGCGCAGCGCGCGAGCGAAGGAGTCCCGATGAAATTACCAGCTATCGGCCCGCGGTTCCCCGTATCAAGTCAGCTAGCACTTCTCATGCTTTAACTCGACGACGATTCAACTTCGGTTGCGCGGCTGCGCTAACTTTGAGCTAGGTAAAAAAGGATGTTCGCAATGAACAACGCAGGAACGGTTGGAGCGTTTTTCGCGACGCTCCTGTTTGCGGTAGCAGCTGCCGATCCGAGCTACGCGCAGAACGCTGAGCACGGAAAACTCGTCTTCCAAGCCTGCGCTACGTGCCACACTACGGATCAGACCAACCGTGTTGGACCCGGCTTGGGAGGACTCATTGGCAGGAAGGCAGGTACGGCCCCGGGATTTCACTACAGTGACGCGATGAAGAAGTCCGACATTGTTTGGGATACCAAAATTCTCGATGCGTATCTTGAAGCGCCCCAGAAAGTTGTTCCCGGAAACAAGATGCCCTACGCGGGGATGACGAACCCAGCCGATCGGGCCGACCTCGTCGGTTATCTTGCAACACTGAAATAAGGGCTCGTTAGGCGAGACCTCAGCAAGGTACCGCCCAATTTGACGTGAAACGTCCTTACTGCCGAGCGCATGTGCAGGCCTCCGAATTGCGGTCTTATATAGATCCGGTGATGACGAAGGGACCCGACACGTGGAAAGCCAACTCCGGGGGATGAGCCGATTTGAAATGTGCCTCGGCGACGGCTTTCTCGCAGTCGCGTACTACAACGCGGAGGACGGGCGCATCGTCCTGCTTCAATACACCCCAGCAATCGCCTGCGGGGTGGCGATTAGTCGTGGTTCGGCACACAGACAAGCGAATTAAGACGATCTCTACCGACCAGCACACATTGCTAGGAGGCTCATGTCCCCGCCGAGGCCAACGAATTTACGTGAGCGGACCTCCTGTCGTCATACGCGCTCTCTTCTTGCTGGTGCTTTACGCTGGGCAATATCGGCGCCAAAACACAGATGAAGCCATTATGGCCACTCGTTTCGATCATCGATCTACGGGTTCCGCACTTACGTTCAGGGTGAAAAGGAGCGTTAAGAGGTCAGAATGTCATTCTCGGTCTATGAAATCACAGTTCCTGTCATGATACATGGACTGAACGTGATGGATAAATATCTCGACGACGCTGAGGCGCTCGAACGCTTCAAAGGATTTGAGGCTGGGGCGATTCTTGGCGAAAGGCTCGCGCCAGACATGCTCACCTTCGGAGAACAATTCTCCGTGATTTGCAATAAGGTCGAGGCACACATGGCAAAATTAATGCAAGAGGCCCCGCCGGAACCACACGGCCTTGCGATATCGTACCCGGCGTTGAACAACAGACTTATCGAAACTCGCAGCTTTCTGAAAAATGTGCAGCCAGACGAGATTGCCGGTGCGCAGTCTCACACATACGAACTTACGCCGCCTATCGTTCGTGGGTGGTTCGGCGGCAACGACTACATCCGACACCTAGTACTACCGGATTTCTTTTTCCATATCTCAGTTGCTCACGCGATCCTCCGACAGCTCGGGGCTAAACTCGGAAAGCGCGACTACCTCGGCAATCTTGCTCAGCAGAGTGGTGGTGACTACTCGTGAGAGGCGGCGATGCGCACTATCCGGGCCTAACAAGTAAGGCAAGCTTGGCGGATGCCGTAGTTAGCTCCGAGACGACATCCGTACGGCATGGTTTGGCGGTGACACAACTAACTTCCTCGCCTCGAGGACGAGCAGCAGGTTCGATCACTTGAGACCGTGCTCGCGGCCGCCGTTTTCCGGCAGCAACTGTCTTTGGCAGCCACGGGGTTGGCCGCCGCACAGCTGACGGAGTAGTTCTGGTGGGCAGTCAGGCTTGTTTCTGAGCATTCTGCGTTTCAGGCGCTCTCTTTTAGCGGTTAGATCCTGCAAGGTGTGCGCTGACACTCAGTGTACCTCGCGACCACTCGGTCTCGGTTTCATTATCGTTGCGCACATGAGGCACTCGGGATTACTGGCAGGCGCTAAGATGACGATTTCAGCGACTCCGTATCTATCGGCAATCTGCGCACTCGCTTACCGGTCGCGTCGAAGATCGCATTGGTCACTGCAGCGCTAACGATGGCTGTCGGCGCTTCGCCAACGCCACCGGGCGACTCCGCATTTTTAATCAAGTGCGTCTCCACAAGCGGCACCGCGTCGATACGCATCGGTAGATAGTTGTCGAAATTACTCTGTTCGACGCGTCCATCCTTAAAAGTGATCGAGCCATTGAGTGCAGCGGTCAGCCCAAAGAGCGTTCCACCCTCAACCTGTGCTTCGACCGTATCAGGGTTGATGTACATGCCGCAATCAATCGCACAGACGATCCTCTTAACTTTAACGGAGCCGTTGGCCCCCACCTCGACCTCAGCAACCTGCGATATGTAACTCCCGTATGCGTATTGTACTGAAATTCCGCGGCCATGCCGCGCGGCAAGGGGGGATCCCCACCCAGCTTTTTCCGCCGCAAGCGACAGAACAGCGAGCGCTCGCGGATTGTGGCCAAGCAATCCCTTGCGATAAACTACGGGATCCTGCTTCGCGGCGTGAGCGAGCTCGTCTATGAAGCTTTCGACTACAAAAACATTGTGAGTCGGTCCAACGCCGCGCCACCAAGACGTCCGAACACCAGGAGGCTCGACCCGGACAAAGTCAACGTGGATATTGGGCAGCGCATATGGCGGCACGGCCGCCGCTTCTACGGCATCGGGGTCCAATCCATCCTTAAAGTAGGGAGGATAATAGCGAGCCATGACTGAGGAGCCGGCGATCCGATGCGTCCAGGCAACAGGCTTGCCGGCCGCGTCAAGTCCCGCCGACAGCCGATCGAAATAGTACGGCCGATACATATCGTGCTGGATGTCTTCCTCCCGGCTCCAGATCACCTTCACCGGACCATCGATGTGCTTGGCGATCTTGACGGCGAGCACCGTACCATCAGCCTCCAGCCTTCGGCCGAAGCCGCCGCCAATCAGATGATTGTGAATTTTGACAGCATCCTTTGACAAGCCGGTGAGTTCGATCACCAGAGACTGGGTGATCGTAGGCGCTTGGGTCCCGACCCAAATGTCGCAACGATCCTTCTGCAGATGAACAGTGCAGTTCATCGGCTCCATCGCTGCATGGGCAAGGAAAGGTACCTGATAGATGGCGTCAAGCCGTTGCGCCGCCTTCGCAAGAGCCTTTCCTGCATCGCCATCATTGCGGGCTACCGCGCCCGTTTTTTGGGATTCCTCCTCCAATTGCTTGACGATGTCGGCGATTCTGACTTTGCCGTTCGGACCGTCATCCCAGGTGATGGCGGCCGCCTCGAGCCCCTTCTTCGCTGCACCCGTGTGATCCGCTACCACGGCAACAGCCTCATCGATATTGACCACCTGCCGGACGCCCTTCACCGCCAGCGCGGCCTTCTCATCGACCGTTTTCGCTTTGCCACCGAGCACGGGCGAAATAGCAACCACAGCAATCTTCATACCCGGCAGTCGGGTATCGATCCCGTAGAGGGCGCGCCCATCGACCTTTATCGCTGAATCCACGCGCTTAGCAGGCGTGCCGATCAGAGTAAAATCCTTCGGATCCTTCAATTTTACGTTTGCCGCTGGCGGCACAGGCAATCTCGCCGCAGCGTTCGCAAGTTCGCCGTAGCTCAGCTGCTTCGAACCTGATGCATCGAACACGACGCCATCCTTGGCGCGGCAGGTCGCTGAATCGACATTCCAGTCCTTTGCGGCCGCCGCGATCAGCAGATTGCGACCAACTGCCCCTGCCTGACGCAGCGGTGTCCAGAAGGCACGGACAGATGCGGAGCCTCCTGTATTTTGAATGCCTATGATTGAATTGACATAAAGCGCATCATTTGGCGGTGCATGCTGAACCTGAATCTGATCAAGCCTCACTTCAAGTTCTTCAGCGAGAAGCATGGAGAGCGACGTGTAGACACCCTGCCCCATCTCGATCATCGGAACGACCAGGGTCACGGCGCCGGTTGTATCGATCCGTACAAATCCGTTCGGCGCGAAAGTGCCCGTAATCTCGCTTTCGATCACCTGCGAGGCTGGTGCCGCGAAGACGGACTCCGTGCTTCCACTTGTCAGCGCAAAACCGAGCAGCAAACCTGCGCCCTGAAGGAAGGCGCGCCGCGAGATCGCTGTTTCATCGACAATCTGCTCGTTCAAAACAAGCTCATCCATGGTCTTAAACTCCTGCAGCACGCTTGATCGCGGCGCGGATGCGCTGATAGGTGCCGCATCGGCAGACGTTGCCCGACATGTTCGCGTCAATGTCACCATCCGTCGGCTTCGGCCTGTCTTTCAGCAGTGCCGCCGCCGACATGATCTGGCCGGACTGGCAGTAGCCGCACTGAACCACTTCAAGCTCCAGCCATGCCTTCTGCAACGCCGCGCCCTCTGGCGCCCGGCCGATAGCCTCGATGGTCGTGATCGAGCTATCGACGACGCTATCGACTGGGGTCTGGCAGGAGCGGATCGGCTGACTGCCGACATGGACCGTGCAGGCGCCGCACAGGCCTTGCCCGCACCCGAACTTGGTCCCCGTCATACCGAGCACATCGCGGAGCACCCACAGCAGTGGGGTGTCGCCGTCGACATCGACATCATGGAGCGTGCCATTGATCTTTAACTTGAAAGCCATGGTTGCCTCGTTGTGGCTAGGCTGATAAGGGCGCAGGCAGTCGATCCGGACCGCGGCGGCCGACTGCTTGCATCAATGTGCACGGATCCCTACGGACAAACGCGGATGATTGTCTTCCCGTTGCGCCGTTCGGGCCGGTTGAAAGTGGCGACGGCATCCTTGAGGGTCGAGATGGTGCCGACGTTCGCCCGCAATCGTCCGTCCCGCACCCGCTGGACGATCTCACGCAGTTGGGCACGATCGGACTCGACGACGAAATCCACCGCCAAGCCGTCAGCGGGCCGTGCCTCGGTCGGTCCGGCGATGGTCACCAACGTTCCTCCAGTTCGGATCAGGGCCGCGGACCGCTTCCCGATGTCGCCGCCGAAGACATCGAAGACCAGATCGACTGGGCCGACGTCTTCCAAAATATCGTTCTCGAGATCGACGAACTCTTGCGCGCCGAACTCGAGGGCCTTCTGACGGTCGACAGCGCGTCCGGTGCCGATGACGTAGCTGCCGGCCTCACGTGCGAGCTGGACTACCATCGAACCGACTACGCCAGCCGCGCCGTGCGCGAGGACGCTCTGCCCCGCCTTAAGGCGACCGTGCTGGAACAATCCCTGCCATGCGGTCAAGCCTGGCATTGGAAGGCTTGCGCCCACCGCAAAATCGACATCGCCCGGCAGCGGCGCGAGGTTGCGGGCCTCGACAGCCACATACTCAGCTAGGGTGCCGTCGCGATACCAGTCGGTGAGACCAAACACTCGTTGCCCGACCGACAACCCCGTCGTGCCGTAGCCGAGCGCCGTAACTACTCCAGCCAGCTCGTGCCCTGGGATCGAAGGTGTTCGGTCGCGATCGAGGCGATCGGTGCAACTCGGGGGCCAGGTCAGCTCATCCCAGGTAAACCCTGACGCATGAACCTTAACTACGACGTCGTTTATTGCTGCCTCTGGCCGCTGCCGCTCCACGAGCTTCATCCCGGCCGTTCCGACAGCCTGATTGGTCACAATGATCGCCTTCATGGGAATTACCTCTTCGCTAGCTCTCGTCCGTTTAGGCGTCGTGTTCCTAAACTCATCGCGCAACCTCACTCCGCCGCGGCTGCTATCGGCTGGTTCGGCATGCCCTCGTTCTTGCCTTCCGCGAGGTTGCGCACCACCATGTAGAAGATCGGCGTGAAAATCAGGCCGAACAGCGTGACGCCGAGCATGCCAAAGAACACGGCGACGCCGACCGCCTCGCGCATTTCCGATCCCGACCCGGTGGAGAAGACGAGCGGCACCACGCCAAGGACGAAAGCGAACGAGGTCATCAGGATTGGTCGCAGTCTCAACCGGCAAGCCTCGATAACGGCCTCCAGGCGCGGTTTGCCTCTAAGCTCGATGTCCCGCGCAAACTCGACGATCAGGATAGCGTTCTTGGCCGCAAGTCCCACCAGCACCACGAAGCCGATCTGCGTCAGGATGTTAATATCCTGGCCCATAAGGCGCACGCCGATCGTGGCCGCGAACAGGCACATAGGCACGATCAGGATCACCGAGAGTGGCAGGGTCCAGCTCCCGTACTGTGCCGCGAGGACCAGATAGACGAACAGCACGCAGATCGGAAACACGTACAGTCCGGCATTGCCGCCCGTCACCTGTTGATAGGATAGATCGGTCCATTCAAAAGAAAAGCCGCTCGGTAATGTTTTGACGGCGAGTTGCTTGATGGTGTTAAGCGCCGTCTTCGAGCTCACGCCCGGTGCCGGCTCGCCCTGCAGCTCGGATGCTGAGTAGAGATTGTAGCGCGCGACACGATCGGGCCCGGACACATCCTTGAAGTCCACTACGCTGCCGAGCATGACCATGTCACCGGCCGCGTTTCGGGTGCGCAGCCGCGCCAAATCGGAGGCCTCTCTTCGGAATGGCAGATCGGCCTGCGCAGTGACGTGATAGGTACGCCCAAACAGGTTGAAATCATTGACGTAGGTCGAGCCGAAATAGGTTTGAATCGCATCGTTAATGCTGGCAATAGGTACACCGAGTTTCTGCGCCTTCACGCGATCAATCTCGACGAATTGTTGCGGCGTATTCGCCGTAAACGGCGAGAACACCGACGTTAAGTTTGGCGACTTTCGTGCGGCGGCCACGAGCTCGTCCGTGGCAGCTCCCAGCAGCTCGGGACCGCGCCCTTGTCGATCCTGGATGCGGATGGCGAAGCCGCCGCCGGTGCCGATGCCTGGCACGGCAGGCGGTGGAATAACGACAATGAAGGCGCCCTCGATCGCCGACAGTCGCTTTCTCAGATTCGCGGTGATCACGCTGGCAGTCAGACCCCTCCTAACCCGCGCCTCGGGATCGTCGAAGACCGGAAACAGAGCTGCGGCGTTGCCCGCCTGCGTGCGCGTCGCGCCCGAGAACCCGGCAAACGCTGCCACACGGATGATCCCTGGCGTATCCAGCGCAATTCGCTCGATTTCCCGAACCACCGCGGTGGTTCGTACCAGCGACGCGGCGCCCGGCAATTGCACCGAGATGATCAGGTAACCACGATCCTGTGCTGGGATGAAGCCCTGAGGTGAGGTCACGAGTAGCCAGCCGGCGCCGCCGATAAGCGCGAGGTAGATTGCAAGCATAATTGCCGTATGCCGGATCACGAAGGTGGCCGCGGCCGCGTAGCCATCCGCCAGGTGATCGAAGATACAATTGAAAACCGCGGAGAATCCGTCCCAGCCACGCGCAACGATGTTCCATCGCGCCGCCGGCCGTTTCTGCTCATGCGGAGTAAGAATCTGGGAGGCCAAGGCTGGCGACAGCGTTAGCGAACAGAAGCAAGAGATCGCGGTCGCGACCGCGATCGTGACGGCGAATTGCTGGAAGAACCGCCCGGAGATGCCGCCGAGGAATGCAGTCGGCACGAACACCGCGCAGAGAACGAGTGCAATCGAAACAAGCGCACCGCCGACCTCCTCCATCGTCTTGAGAGCCGCCTCGCGCCGGCTCATACCGACCTGGAGATGGCGCTCGACATTCTCCACAACAACGATGGCGTCGTCGACTACAATGCCGACCGCAAGCACGAGGCCGAACAGCGTGAGGTTATTGATGCCAAAGCCAAGCGCCGCCATCGCCGCAAATGTGCCGACCAGCGACACCGGGATCGCGACAATTGGGATGATCGCGGGCCGCCAGCCTTGAAGGAATGCCAGCACCACGATGATCACGAGCGCCATCGCCTCGTAGATCGTCTTGATCAACTCATGAACCGACTGAGCGATGAATTCGGTCGGATTGTAGCCGATGTTGTAATCGAGTCCATTTGGGAAGCTCTGCTTCAGCGTCACCATGGTCTCGGAAATATGCTTCGCGGTTGCCAACGCATTCGATCCGGGCCGTTGCGTCACCACCATCGCAACGGCTGACTTTCGTAGTATGAAGCTGTTGGTGGTGTAGGCCAGCGCGCCAAGCTCGATCCGCGCAACGTCGCGTAGCCGTACGGTACGCCCCTCGAAACCAGCCTTCACGACGATGTCCCCGAATTGTCTGATATCCTTGAGGCGGCCGGTGAAGACGAGGTTCGGCTGAAAAGCGCGATCTGCAATCGGCGGCTCCGCGATCTGGCCGCCGGCGATCTGCAGATTCTGAGCGCGGACGGCAGCAATGACGTCGCCCGATGTCATGCCAAGACTGGCGATCTTGTCGGGGTCGAGCCATAGTCGCATCGAGTAGTCGCGCGCACCAAACATCTGGATGTCGCCGACGCCGTCGATCCGCAGCAGCTGGTCACGCACCTGCAAGAGTGTATAATTTGAGATATAGAGCTGGTCGAAGCTATCGTCGGGCGACAGCATGAATACGACCATCAGGATATCGGGCGAGTTTTTTCGGGTGACTACTCCGTTTCGCTGAACCTCCTCCGGCAGCCGCGGCTGCGCGATCGCGACGCGATTCTGTACTAGGACTTGGGCCTTGTCGAGATCGGTGCCAAGCTTGAAGGTGACGGTTATGGTGAGCTGGCCATTGGAGGTCGCCTGGCTGTACAAGTACAACATGTCCTCGACACCATTGATCTCCTGCTCGATGGGAGCTGCGACCGTGTCGGACACAGTCTGTGCTGAGGCGCCGGGATATTGCGTGGTGACCGTAACCGTAGGCGGCACTACCTGCGGATATTCAGAGACGGGCAGCGTCTGGTACGCGATCGCGCCTACAATCAAGAGCACGATCGACAGCACCATCGCCAGAATGGGCTGATTGACGGAAAGACGTCCGAGATTCATGATTTACGGCCGCTGATCTCGACGCCGCGCGGGCTCACCTTAGCGCCAAGGCGGGCGCGCTGGAGGCCGTCGATTATGACGCGATCCTCCGGTTGCAGGCCTGTACGAACCACGCGCAATCCTTGATCCAACGGACCGAGTTCGACCGCACGGGCTTCCACAGTGCTGTCATCTTTGACTACGAACACGATTTTACGCGACTGATCGGTCGCGATGGCTGCATCTGGCAAAAGAAGCGCCTCATAGGGCGAAGATCCAATCAGCCCGACGCGGCCGAACTGGCCAGGCAGGATGGACAAATCGTGGTTCGGGATGATCGCGCGGCTCCGCAGCGTGCCGGTGGAGACATCGAGGCGGTTGTCGATGAAATCCATATGGCCTTCGTGCGATGGCTTGGCCTCGCCGGTCAGCGCCACCTGCACTGGATTAGGCGTATCGCGTGAGCTCGGCCGCTTACCCTCGAACCACAGCTTGTTGTTCTTGAGATAAGTCGCCTCGTCTACGTCAAAATATATGTAAATTGGGTCCATTGACACGATGGTGGTAAGTAGCGTCGAGCCGCCATTGTCGTTCCCCTGCACGAGGTTACCGACGCTCACGAAATGACGGCTGACGCGGCCGGTGATCGGCGCCACCACATGCGTGAACTCGACATTGAGCTGGGCGGCCTTCAGCGCGCCTTCGGCGATAGTTTCGGCGGCGTGAGCGGCCTCCAAGGCCTCGCGACGCTGATCGACGACTTGCTCGGAAACAGCACTGGTCTTTACGAGGGTGAGCCCGCGCTCAAGCTCGCGCTTGGCCAGCTCGGTCTTGGCGCGCGCATCCGCGAGCTGACCGTCGGCCTGGGTCGCCACCGCCTCGAACGGGCGAGGATCGATGATGTAGAGCAGATCGCCGGCGTGCACCATGTCGCCGTCTTTGAACTCGACACTGGTTACAAAGCCGCCGACGCGGGCGCGGACTTGCACCTCCTGGATCGCCTCGAACCGGCCGGTGAACTCGTCCCAGTCGGTGACGGTCCGTTTGACCGGTCGTGCCACCGTCACCGACGGCGGAGGCGCGGCCGCTTGCGACTGTGCCTTCTCGTTGCACCCCGTCAATACAAGCGAAAGCAGCAAACAGATCGATGCGTCGACGCATCGGCGAGAGCGACGGAACCGAGGTCGGATGAATCGGATCGACACGAACATTCCTTTAGCCGCACTCACTTCTGGCTCTCCCAAATAGGCTAGAACGCTCGACTGACTGAGACGGGTCGACAGTGTCATTTTGCGGCAACGTGACGTTTGCTGTCATTTCTGATCGATCCAAAGGCAAACACTGCAGGAAAAGGCGCAATATTCTGGAGGCAGATACTTTGACTGATGGCACCACCATGAGACGCGACAGCCTCAATTGCGCCGCTGCGCTGCACGTCGAGTCTCCGATAGCAACCTGCACCGCGTGTCAGTTCAGCATTGACAGTTGCGGTACGACAAAGTGACCTTGCAGCGCGGCGATGGGAAATTACAATTCGCCATGGAGTTGATGAATTATTGTTATTGGTGTTTTCCGAGATGATCTTGTAGTCGGAAATGCACGACCACCACATCGCACATCGAGCCCGGCGTATCCTGTAAGCAGAGAGCTCCGAGTTACGCTGAGTCACCGACTTCGCAATGAGCGCCGTCATGACACCCCACAATGTCGACGCTACTTAGGTCGCGAGCCCGGAGAGACGCTCATTCGGACTCTGCGCGAGCAAACGCACTAAGAACTCTAAAGTCAGCCATTCATGATGCGCATGAATATCTCAAATACATCTCGACCGGCTAGCGTGTTTGGCGTCTTGCGTGGTAACTGCGCCGTTCTATCTCGGCAATACTTGCCTTCTGCGGGAAACTATGAACTACCTGCCTGCCTCGGAAATCGTCTGGCACTCGGTTCCTCAGCCGTGACTCTGTAGGGTTGATGATGGACGCAAGTGTTGGCGAGCAAAATCGCAGGACGCATCTCGAGAAGCGATACAGCTATCTCACTCTTGCACCGGCGGCGGCGGCGATTTGTTATCCATTTCTGCTCGATGCTTTCCATGCTATCGTCGGCACGCAAGTCGTAAGCCTGCCACCCTTCGCAGTTGCCCGCGCGACCTTTGTTTTGGTCCTTGCGTTCGTGGTGCCGTTTCTCGGAATCGCCCTGGCTTGTCGACCGACTTCCGGTCCCGGTCCAAGACGCCTCGCCTATGCGAGCGTAATGTCGCCGACGCTCTATGTGTTTCTCGGGGTTGTGCAAGCTCTAATCAAGAGCCCTATTCCCGATGAGGTCATTTGGTGCGCGATCTGGTTCACAATCGCGAAATGGTCGCAATCTGCGCGAGATCCAGTTAGATCAGCTGACCCTGCGGTCGGCGGTTGGCGGAGTGTTCACGGAGTATCGGCCCTGGTCCTCAGCCTATATGTGGTGTTTCATCTCGCCAACCATCTGTTCGGCTTGATAGGTCCTGACGCGCACGCCGCAGTAATGAAAATCGGACGCATAGTTTATCGCTCTACGGTGGGTGAGCCGTTGTTAGTTGCAACGATGCTTTTCCAGATCAGCACCGGCCTCCTTCTGGCGTGGCGCTGGAGCGCTTCGGCACATAACTTCCAGAGGACCTATCAGGTCGCTTCGGGAGCCTATCTTTCAGTCTTTGTTCTCGGCCACATGAATTCAGTCTTCGTCTACGCTCGACGTTTTCTCGGCATACCCACGGATTGGAATTTCGCAATCGGAGCTCCGACTGGACTCATTCATGACGCTTGGAACATCCGTCTACTGCCTCACTACGCGCTCGGCGTCTTCTTTGTCCTGAGCCATCTCGCTTCAGGATTAAGGGTTGTGCTGATCGCACACGGTGTCGATGAACGTGTTGCGGGTCGTCTTTGGGGAACCTGCCTCGCTATGAGCGCGGTCGTAGCGTCAGGAATCATCGCGGGAATGTCCGGAATAAGAATCGGTGCGTTCGCCTCGTGAGTTTTGGCGGATCTGGCATACGCCCTTTGGACAAGGCATTGCTCTCCTGCCGATGCTTCCAAGCGATCCATTCTAATGTGGTGCCAAGCGATGACTACGATCCGCCGACCTCTGATGGGGTTTAGACCTGCAGCCTTCCCGAAGCAGCAAAGATCACTTGCGATACCTGACGCGTGTGCAATCCGACGGTCTCACCTCAGAGACCCCTCGGCAAAGAGCCCATATGGCTCAGGTATCTGGCCCTTAGCGAGCCATATAGGTGGATTGGCCACACGGGGCTGTGAGGTCTCGGCACCATCGCGCAATGACTTGGTCGAGGCGTCGTTTTGTCCGATCGTCTTGCCAAGACCGTCGCAAGCTGTTTCGAATAAGGACACGAATGTCGCGGAGAATTTCGGTATATTGTGCGCAGTTTGGGGCAAAACAACTGATCGACATCAAGTTTCGATCCAAGGAGTCCGCTGCTGAGAGTGCGCGCAAAGCCGGCTGTCCAAACGTCTTGCAGGAGATTGCTTCCTGATGGGCGGAGCGGAGGTTTTAACACTATCAAAACGACGCAGGACAATGTTCTGCATCTTGCTTGGACTTGGTCTAAGCTCCCTCGGAAGCGCAATCGTGAATATTGCCCTTCCGAATATCTCACGTTCATTTGCAGGTAACGACGCAGCGGCCGTTTGGGTCGTAAATGCCTATCAGCTTTCGGCAACAGTCTGCTTGCTGCCTGTCTCAAGTATAGTCGAGTCGCTCGGCCTAAAACGAACCTATGCCGGCGGTCTTACCATTTTTGCCCTCGCGTCTTTGGCCTGCGCGTTCGCTCCAACATTGCCTGTGCTGGTCGGTGCCCGCTTGATTCAGGGCGCCGGCGCGGCTGGGCTTTCTGTCGCTGGCGTTGCCCTCGTACGCGTGGTCTATCCACGCGGCATGGTCAGTAAAGGCCTTGCACTGGTCGCGTTGGCGGTGGCGATACCAGGTGCATTGGGGCCCACCATCGCCGCTGCAATACTCGCCGTTGCAAAATGGCCGTGGTTGTTTCTGGTGAATTTGCCATTCGGCCTCGCCGTGCCGCTCTTCATCAACGCCGCACCACCAGACGTTCGATTCCCTCGCGCCCTCGATCTGACCGGGACCGCTCTAAACGCGTTTGGATTCGGCCTTTTCGTCATCGGTGTTGGCACGCTAGGTAGCAGCGACGCGCGCATTGGGGTCGGAGAGATCGTCGCAGGCATTTTCTGTTTTGGTCTCTTCATCCGACAACAACAGAAGCATCCCATGCCAATGCTGCCGTTCGATCTTTATCGCATACCGCTATTTAGCTTATCGGTGTTGACATCTGTCTGCTCATATGCGGCACAAATCCTGGCCTACGTCTCTTTACCTTTTCTACTTGAAACGCGGATGCATCTTTCTGCCGTAGAAACAGGTTTGCTCTTGACGCCTTGGCCGTTTATGACCGCCGTCACGGCCCCTATCGCCGGTCGCCTGACAAGCCGCTTCCCAACGTCATTGATATGCGGCCTCGGTCTGACCTTGTTGGCGGCCGGCTTGCTTCTGATGGTCTTCTTGCCAACAAATCCGGCAAAGTCGGATATCGCGTGGCGATTAGCCCTTTGTGGTATCGGTTTCGGTCTTTTCCAGACCCCGAACAACACTGCGATGATGACGGCTGGACCGATCGGACGTAGCGGGGCCGCAAGTGGGATGAATGCTGCGGCTCGCTACGTCGGATGGTCACTGGGTTCCGCCTTGATTTCGCTGATCTTCGGCGTAAGCGGAGATCATAGCGCGATCTTTTGTTTGGTTGCGGGGATGACGTTCGCTCTGATGGGAGCTGCTACCAGCAGCGTTCGCCAACTCAGATAGTCAAACGCGGAATGTCGCACTTCCTCGAAAGTTGTGTTGCGGTTATCTAGGTTAGGTGAGCCGCCCTAGCCTGCGTGGTGGAACCCTAGCCGAACACGCAGAAGACCCGCGACTCATGCCCTTGGCCGGGCATCATCCGGACACCTGCGTGATTCATTTATCTCCCAGCTAAACCTCGCCTTTCAATTCTTTGCTAGAGATTTGAGGTGGTGGACAAAACCGAGCACATCGTCGGGCATCAGACGGCCGATCGCGCGGGTCGAATAGACGGCCGTCACTACCCGACCTTCGGGGTTCAGGATGAAACCGGTTGCCTGGAGACACACAGGATCGTCATTGACGAAGGCGCCCGTCACAGCAGAAACCGCTCGCGCGTCAGCACCGTACGCGACCGGGAAACCAATTTCGTGCTTTTCGACGAGCATCTCCGACTTTTCCCGGTCGTCTACCGATACTGAGACAACCTTGATACCTTCACCGGCGAATCTGTCCGCCGCTCGCGCGAAAGCGGCGAGTTGAGCGTTGCAGTAGGGGCACCAGGAGCCACGGTGGAATATAACCACGCCGAACCAACCTGCCAGATCGGCAGGCAAGTTGATTTTGCCGCCCCCGACGCGAGCAAAGGTAAGAGAGGGAAAAACGTCGCCGTTCTGTAGCATCACTATTGTCCCACTGTTTGAACCGCATGGCGCTCGAACGACCCGCAGCTTCGTCAAGAACGGCCCGCGCATCCAAGGACCAAAACGCTTTGATGAAGTCGTTGTCTGGCATATCGAGCCGCCTTCTAGATTCTTAGGGCCCACACTGCCTGTCGGCCGTAGGATCGGTTTCTACGACGTTGGCTTGGAGAGTGATCCCAGAACGCAGGCGGCACCAAATCGCTTATTGCCATAAAGTCAATAAACGATTGTTATTGCCGCTGGCCGCGCGACCCGAGCTTGATGCGATCGGTCCCGTCTGCAGAAACTCACCGCCTCGGCAGTCGATCACCTTCCCAGCCTGCAAGAAAAGCAGCCCATCCATTCCAGAACTGACATCACAGCACGTCGATGATGTCATGAGCGGCGTCGACGGGATAGACCTCATCGACAGGTGCGTGCGGCACGTGGTCTCTCCCGCCGAACGATCATAAAGGAGCCGCCTCTCCGAACGCCGCCGACCTCGTAAGCACCAGTTGCGCGTCGGAATAGAAACTATAACAGTCAGACATTTTCCTGTGAGAAGCCCTCAGCTTAGCATCGCCCGAGCCAAACGAGCCATCTCGAGGCGCGCAAATCAAGGATTAACCTCATGAAGATCCACACCATCATCCTCATCAGCGCCGCCCTGGCCTTCTCGATGACTGGTCCTATTTGCGCCCATGATAGTCGGGCGGAGACTGTCACGAAGAACTTCGAGGCGCTTATTCCCAATATTTCCGGTAAGTCGCTGATCGCTGTGGAAGTCAATTACGCGCCGGGTGCAGCCTCTCCGCCCCATACCCATGCAAAATCGGCTTTTATTTATGCCTATGTGATCTCAGGCGCGATCGAGTCGAAGGTGAATGATAGCGAGACGCGCATCTATCGGGCCGGCGAGAGCTGGTCTGAATCTCCGGGTGCACTCCACTCGATCAGCCGCAATGCAAGCAAGACCGAACCCGCGAAGCTGCTCGCTGTGTTCGTCCTTGACACCAATGACAGCCCGCTCACCACCCCTAGCAACTGAGCTTCAGACGCAGTAGAGAACAACGGACCGCAAGGGACAAACCATAGAGAGTGCAAGAGCCCACTCGGTTCACCCGCCTGCATCGCTCGCTTGTACAATCGCGATAGGCCAACTGCCCGCGCCGCCGAGGCTCTTTGCGGAAATATTGATAACCCCAACGCCGATCTCCATGAGTGGCGGTTGCTCATCGTACGTCGCCACATCAAAACCTGGCCCGTTTCGACTCGAGACCATGACCGAGCTGACCTGTGACGACGGCGGTGCGGGATAAATTGAAGAACGCGCCTTCGGGCGGTACGCCAGTCGATGCCTTGCCGGAACGAAATGAACTGGCGCAACACGTTCGGCGAGCAGATCAGGGGCATTCGAGAGCGGTTCTTCAACCGGATCAAATAATGTCATGGGGTGACGACGCGCTACGGCAGGCTGTCTGCCAACCACCTTGGCTTCGTTCAATTCGCGCTAATCAGGTTGTGGCTGCGTCTTTATGAGTACGCGTCCTTATCATTCATGCGCCCGGAATCATCGACTGAAGCACTTCATCACGCAGATAAAAGTAGTGGAAGAGAGCCGCGGCTGAATGCACGCAAGCGACCCAGAGTATGGCATAACCCAGCGCGGTATGTATCTCCATGATCAGATGACCCAAAATACGCGCCTGCGTAATCTGGGGAGCGATGTCAAATCCGGGAAGGGTGACGGGAATCCCCTCAAGCCACGTACCAAGCACGGCCGTCGTAGGAATCGCAATGAGCAACACATAAAGCGCGAAGTGGACGAGCTGCGCGGTTAGGGTCATCAATCGCGGCATCGCTTGCTTCGCTGGCGCGCCGCCGACCAGGCGCCAAATCAACCGCAATACGACGACACCGAAGACAAGAACCCCGATCGCCTCATGAATCCTTCGGAGCCCGTCCGCGGAGGCCGAATAGAGCGAGTAGCCATCGCCACTGCTCAGCGAATAAGCCACAAGAACTAGCATGACCGTCAGCCAATGGAACAACCGGACGGGGGCGCCGTAGCGAGAAGAACTGCTGCACAAAGCGATTACCTAACTTTAAGGGCGCTGCGGCATCTGATGAACTGTTGCGGCGCGTTGCGAGAGATGTGAACGCAGATTAACTTTGGTTCAGCATGCGGGCAAACAACACCTCGGTTAGCCCATTCTTTTCCCACTCCGTTCAATGGACTACCGCGGCTTCGCTCTCTCGCTCCGAGCAATGTCTCCTTGCAGGTGACTTTTAAGAGCTGTTCAGGAAAGGCCGTCTCGCCATTCCAATTGGCTTGCTGGCACATCGAGGCGTGCGGCAGGGCTTTGTGCACCTCGATAAACAGACGCCATCACGAAGCCATTTTTGCGCCGCCTGACCCGGCCAGAGACACGGGATCGCACCATCGACCTCAAACTTCCGCCTTCCATAGCGACCCTCGCTGCCTTCCGCCTGGTCGCGTACCGTTGGCAGCATTTAGCATTTGAACGACGTTGGTTGAAGAATGACCCAGCAACTGGGGCGCAGTAAAATCACCTTTAGCCATAGATTCGATAGGCGATCGTTATTGTCGCCTCTCCGACGTGGCGACGCCATAACGTGGAATGCCTGCAGGCCAAGAGACCAGCGCTCGCACTTTCGGACAACTCGACTTGGCTGGTTCCATGGCGCCGCTCGCTTACCCATGTCGCCAACAAGGCGATCGACATTGGGGAAACCTGGATCTCTGGAGATTCAACGGATGGCATTCCTCGCCGCAACGCCGTCAGCTGGGCAATAACGGACGTCTATCGACTCTATGTCGAAAGGTGATTTCCCTCGGAGGTCTTGCAAGGTCAAGCTTCAACGCATCGTCGTACCGCAGCTTTCAAAGAGCGTCAGCAAGACGCGATCAGATTCGAGAAGCCTGGAGGCCCGACATGCAAAGCGACGGCCTAACACCGATCTCAGTAGGTAGTCAGGTCGCCTGTTTCAGTAGGTCCGTGGAAATATTACTGCCGGTGCCTAATGGCGATCAGGATTGGCGTGACGCTCCATGTCTTCGCCCAGCTCAGCCACAAACAAAAGTGTACAAGTTGAACACGCTGGATCCTCTAGATAAAGCAGGCTCGGTTGCGGCGCCCGCGGGCGTCGCGCTTTTGATGCCCCTCAGGACAACGCTGAACAACGTCGTGGAGGAGACGGATGATGTCAGATAGCGCTGCAGCAATTCCACTTCGCGCGCTCCCTTCAGATGACCACGTTTTGGCGCGGGTGCTCGCGGCGTACGTGGCATCGGCCACAATCTGGCTTTTATTCGCCACGGCCGTGGGACTTCTCGTCAGCTTTAAATTCGCCTACCCTGATTTCGCGACCACGCCGGCGCTGTCGTTCGGTCGGCTGCGCGCGATACACACCAGCGGAACATTTTATGCCTGGGCGAGTCAGGCACTGATTGGGCTTGCGCTGTTCGTCGCGGCTCGCAGCTCTGGCACAAGACTCTACAGCGAGCGCCTCGCATGGATCAGTCTTGCGCTCCTCAATCTTGCCGCGGTACTGGGCACTGTCACGCTCGATTTGGGGTTCACCTACGGCCAGGAGTATCGCGAATGGCTATGGTGGATTCGCGTAATCCTTGGACTCGGCTTGATCACCGCGGCCTGGAATTTGATCGCCACCGTCGAGCGCCGCGATGGCGAGCATATCTATATTTCTAACTGGTATACTATCGGGGGTACGCTGTGGACGATCGTTATGGTCCTGGTGTCAATGTTGCCCTGGTATCAGTACGGCCTGGGTCAAGTCGCGGTCCAGGGATTCTTCATGCATAACGCTGTCGGACTATGGTTCACGCCTCTATCGCTCGGTGTGTCATACTATGCGCTGCCGAAGCTCCTAAACCGGCCGATCTATTCATATTCTCTCGGTGTCTTCGCATTCTGGACCAATCTCATCTTTTATCCGATCATCGGCGCTCATCATTTTGAATTCAGTCCACTACCATGGTGGCTGCAGACTACGGCCATTGTCTTCAGTGTGGCCATGCTCGTTCCAGTGTTGAGCGGCTCGGCAAACTTCCTTCTCACCTTCCGGGGGACTCACGAATGGGTATATCGTTCGCCCGCGGTTTTCATCCTCGTTGGCGTCTACGGCTATTTACTGGGATCCGCGCAAGGCACATTCGAGGCGTTTCGCTCGCTGCAGCAGCTTTGGCATCTGACGAATTACACGGTAGGGCACTCGCACCTCACGATGTATGGCTTCGTCACCTTCGCGATCTGGGGCGGCATCTATGCACTGTTGCCGCGCGCAACCGGAAAGTGTCCCTATAATCTAGCGATGGGCATTCATTTTTGGCTGTCTGCCGTCGGTGTAGTCATCTATGTTGCGGCGCTGTCGGCCGCCGGCACCATTCAGGGGCTCGACTGGTTCCGAGGTCTCACCTTCATCCAGTCGGTCGAAGATGCCGCGCCATACTGGATGTGGCGCTCCGTCGGCGGCTCCTTGATGTTTGCCGGCCATCTAGTCTTCGCTTTCAACGTCTGGACGATGACCTACGGTAGGTCCCGCGCCGAGATTGCCACAGCCAAGACAGTGCCAGCATGAACAAGACATTTGTTATTTCTGGCGGATCAACGCTGATCTACACTGGATTAGCGGTTCTTATGGGCGTGCTGCCGGGGATCTGGCTGTCGAAGGTGCCGCCAACGCCTGGCCTTAAGCCACTAAGCCCGATTGAGGCGCGGGGGCGAGATGTTTATGTCTCAGAGGGCTGCTTCTATTGCCATACCCAGCAAGTACGCCCGCTCTCCGGAGATAAGCCGTTTGGCCGCCCGTCTGCGCCCGGCGATTACGCCTACCAGACTACGGAATTGCTAGGTTCGGAGCGCACTGGTCCAGACTTGAGCAATATCGGCGCGCGGCAATCGAGTAACATATGGCAGTACATCCATCTCTATCAACCACGTGCAGTTGTACCACAATCAATCATGCCGGCCTTCCCCTGGCTGTTTAGGACCGTGCGCAAACTGCCACCAGGAGAGAAAGCGGTGCCATTGCCGCCCCAGTTCGCGCCAGGCGATATCGTCATCCCCAACGACGACGGCAAGGCGCTAGTTGCCTATCTGCTATCACTGAAACAGCCCCCACTCGCTCCGGCACAGACCCCCGCCGCGACTAAGAGCCCTTCGACCGGGTCCCTAAGGTTTGACGCCACCAAGGGCGCTGCATTGTTTGCCGACAACTGTGCATCCTGCCACGGCGCGGAAGGAATGGGTGTGCCGGGAACGTTTCCGCCGCTTGCTGGAGATGCGGTGGTGAACGACGCCAATCCCACTGCACACATTGGCACCGTGCTGCACGGACTTAGCGGGCGCGTAATCAACGGTCAGAGCTATGAAGCGCAAATGCCCGGGTTTTCCGATCAACTGTCTGATCAGCAGATTGCTGACATCATCGATCACGAGCGATCCTCGTGGGGCAACCGCGGTGCCCTAATCAGTGCGGCTGATGTCGTCGCGGCCCGTGCCAATGAACCATTGCAGAAGCAAGCAGCGACCCCGAAAGAGGCGTCCCCAGTAACGGCCCCAGCATCGACGTTCGATGCTGCGGAAGGATCGAAGCTCTTCGCCGACAACTGCGGCGTCTGTCACGGTGCAGAGGGAAAAGGCGTTCCTGGCACATTTCCGCCACTTGCGGGCGATCCGGTCGTTAATGCCACTGATCCTGCCGAACACATCGCCACCATGCTGCGCGGCCTCAGTGGCAAGGTAATCGACGGCCAGAAGTACGAAGTGGAGATGCCGCCGTTCGCTGACCGACTCTCTAATCAGCAGATCGCCGATATCATTAATCACGAGCGCACGTCCTGGGGTAACCACGGGGCGTTGGTCACGCCTGCCGAGATCACGAAGCTCCGCAGCAAAAAATAGGAGGTGACGATGATCGATACGATTAACGCCTGGATTCTCTCAGCGCTTGGCTACCTCTGCACCTCGTCTGCGACAGCTGGTGGTGCTGGCGGTCCTAACCTTTCCGGACCACTGCTCGGCAACGTGCTAGTGGCGGGGGGAGCCGGGCTCGTGACAGTCAGTTGCATCGTGGCAGCGGTGTGGATGCTTATCGCCCCGGGCGAACGAGACCCCGATCATCCAAAATATCGCGTCCTGCATGTCGACCGTTAAAGGAATGCAGCACGTGCCCGATCCGCGCATCCGAATCTATCTCGACGAAGCGACCGATCCAGTGACCGATCAGAGGCCGCCGGCGCAGATAGCGCTCGACACAAAGAGCCTCGCCGACGGCGAACACGCCCTGCGCATCGAAGCCCAGGACGCCACCGGCCAGGTCGGCATCCGACGCCTCCAATTCCAAGTTCGCAACGGCCCTGGGATCACAGTTAGCGGGCTTGGTGATGGGGCCCTCGTTCACGGTACGCTCCGCTTCATAGTCAACGCGTTTGGAGCCGAAGAGCCATTTGAGCCGCACCGGGCGGAATCGCCCTCGCCGATCCCTGTTTGGGTGTGGGTGCTGAGCCTCCTCATCGTTGCTTGGACCGCCTGGTATATTGCAACGCTTTGGGACGTTCCGACGGACTACGCCAAAACCCCAACCTACTCCACGTCAATGAATCCCTTCAAATAGCGAGCTCGAGGCAACTGGCGATGAGGGCCTCAGCCGGGATCAAATTCACATGCCACGCATCATAGTCAACAAACACGGCTTCCCCGGCGTCAGGAAGCGCTCGGACCATGCTAGGCGGCGAAAGCCCTACTATGCCCGCATCAGCACTGGTTGCGAAACCTTCATTTATAGCAAGAATTTCGCGACAGCCGAAGAAGCCGCTTCGGAATATCAACGAATGAAAGCTGAAAAATCATCGCCATATCGTCCAGGGACCACCGGTCAGCATCCTGCGACGAGCTACCCAACAAGTAAGAGGTTTGATCATGGAGATTCGCCTCGGCACCAGGCGAAGTGACCTGGCCCGCTGGCAAGCCAGTCACGTCGCCAATCTTATTCGCGGCGTCGAGCCGGCCGCTGAGGTAAGGATTGTTTTCACAAGTTCGGTTGGCGATAGAGATCGAAGGTCGTCTTTTCATCAGTTTGGGGGCGTCGGAGCATTCACGAAGGAGGGCGAAGACACGCTTATGCGAAAGGAAGTTGACCTGGTCGTTCATTCTCTCAAGGATCTTCCGACTAGATTGCGGCAAGGCTTGGTATTAGCGGCTGTTCCCAAGAGAGAGGATGCTCGTGACGCCATTTGTGGCGTTACACTAGATCAGCTACGACCGGGGCTACGCGTCGGCACCGGATCAATTCGCCGCAAAGCGCAACTTCTCGCTCTATGCAGTGGTCTCGATGTTCGACCCATCCGCGGGAACGTTTCTCCAAGGCTTCGTAAGGCAAAGATCCGGGACGGAATAGACGCTACTCTATTGGCCGCGGCAGGACTGTCCCGGCTAGGGTTGCTACATGAGGCCTCACAGGTTCTAGACGCGAATGTCTTTCCGTATGCAGCCGGCCAAGGCGCTCTCGCGGCCGAAGCTCGCGAAGAAGATACGGAACTCATAGCATTGCTTCAAAAGATAGAAGATCGGAAATCGCGCACTGAAGTAGATGCAGAGCGCGCCCTGATGAGAAGTCTCGATGCGGGTTGCAGCCTACCCATCGGCGTTTCCGCCACGTGGGTCGCCGGGACACTAACGCTTCGAGGACAGGTGACTCATCCAGATGGTAAATCGAAGATTGCTGATGAATGCGTTGGTCCGGCCGACCAGGCCGAGGCAATCGGTAGACGTCTCGGGCACAAGCTTCTTCAGCAAGGTGCAGGCGAGATACTGGAGGCCGTGCATCGTATGATGGAAGTACAGGGAGTGCTTCCATAGTGGTTTACGAGCCAAGAAAGTTGCTTCTGCGTGCGCTTGCCGGCGAGCGTACGGAACGACCGCCAATCTGGCTTATGAGACAAGCTGGCCGGTACCTGCCGGAGTATCTTGTAACGCGGGCCGCAGCCGGCGGAATGCTGGAGCTGTGCAACTCGCCGGACCACGCGGTAGAAGTCACGCTTCAGCCGATCCGGCGATTTGGATTCGATGCGGCCATTCTATTCGCGGACCTTCCGCAGATTGCCGCAGCGCTTGGCCAAGTGCTCGAATACAAGGACGGCGATGGGCCGGTTCTGTCGCCCCCGATCCGTACGGCTGCGGATGTGGCGCGCCTTAAACGTACTTGGTTGCACAAGAAATTGGCGCCGATCTATGAGACGGTGCGACGACTCACCGTCGCCCTCCCTCCAAACGTGGCCTTGATTGGCTACGCGGGGGCGCCCTGGACAGTGGCTACTTACATGGTTGAGGGTCGCGGCGGCGGTGCCACCGACCATGCTACTATCAAGCGATGGGCGTTGAGCGACCCAGAGGAGTTTCAGCCGCTGATAGACCTGTTGACCGAAACCATCACTCAGTTCCTAGGACGACAGATCGAGTCGGGCGCAGAAGCCATCCAGCTATTTGAGAGCTCGGCGGGTATCCTCCCTGAACCTTTCTTCCAGCGCTGGTGCGTGCAGCCCGTAGCCGCGATCGTCAGCGCCCTTCGCGCCAAATATCCCAATACCCCGATCATAGCCTTTCCGCGCGGCGCCGGTCTGCTTTACGTTGGCTACGCCGAAGCGACCGGGGTCAATTGTGTAGGCCTGGACAGCACCGTCCCGCTCGCTTGGGCTGCCGACAGAATACAGCGCGCCCTTGGGTGCTGCGTGCAGGGCGGCCTGGACAACCAACTACTGGTGGCGGGAGGCGCAGCGATGTACGCAGAAACCGACCGCATCCTGGCGGCCTTGGGCCGGGGACCGTTCATTTTCAATCTCGGTCATGGCATTCTGAAGACCACACGCCCCGAGCATGTCCAATCCTTGGTGCGTCACATAAAGTCGCAAAAGCTCGATGGCAGAGGTCGAGCTACCTGAATCCTAATCGAAATCAAATCAGCGCCGTATCCGTATCGCTGCAACAATGCAAGCGCAAGCACATCGTACTTGGCCCTTAATGTCCGCATGTATCAGCAGCACCACCGCTCGGCATCTATCAAGCGCGACGAGCAAACAACTGAACGCGATTCCCGGCGTCGGGCCACGCTGGCAACAGCTTGTGGTCGCCGGCATTGCTGATGCCAAGGCCTTCGCAGCTTTCGTCGCATCACGTCGCTGAGTGGGTACGCCGCCTAAACCTCAAAGCCGTCGACCGCGTTTGTTGCCCAGCGCGCGCGAGAACTCCTCATTTTGTGTCGGCGGTTAAATCAAATCTTGATCTAGCTGCGCTGACGCTGAAGTTAACCTTGTCAGGTTCCAGCTGCTTGCATTGTAAGTGGCCCGGAACACGGGGACCTTAATTCGGCTCGCCGAGCACGAACGTGAAGGGCACAACGAAGAGTTCATCGCCCTGATCATCACTGACATGCAAAATCCAATCACGCCAATCCTCGAGGCTGCGCTCTCTAGTGAGAGATTGTACGATACGGTTCGCATGATCCCGCGCATCAGCAATATCTTCCACCACTGCGCCGCGGCGATCGACGAAAACCTTCTTGGTGTTCGAACAGTGGAAATATACGTGCGTCATTTCGGCTCCTTCAAACGCAACAGTTTGCCAACTTCAGCATTGCTGGTTTCCTTGATGATGGGATGCCAGGAGATTTCGGTTAGGTGCACCCCAGGATTTCACGCGTGGTTGTGCATCGGGGGACTGCCTCGCGCCACTGGTGGGCAGGAAGACCCATATCCTTTCCATTGTCCGGCTTGCTATTATGATTTCATGCCGAGGCTCCGCGACGCGTCTCCGATAAGCTCCCGGTGCGAAGTTCCCCAGAGCAGGACAGTCCCAAGGGCGGCAGAGAGAATCGAGGCGGCGAACACAGCTATTTTTGCGGCCGAGAAGTCAGTGGCGTTTGGAAATGCCTGACCGGCGATGAAGAGAGACATCGTGAAGCCAATCCCAGCGAGGGCTCCTGCCCCGCCCAACTGCCGCCACGAGTACTCGTCCGGCTTGACGGCTAGGCCTGTGCGTACAGCCGCGGCGGCCGCGAGGAAGACGCCGAGCGGCTTTCCTAAAGCGAGACCAGCGACGATCGCGGCCATGAGCCTGCCATGGCCGACGAAGACGCCTGGGTTGATCATCATTCCCGCATTCGCCAATGCGAAGATTGGGAGGATAGCGTAGCTCGATCGCGCGCCGGCATGTCGCAGCAGCCGATCGGCGGGCGACTCAAGTCTCTCGTAGATTGCCTCGAGCGCGTGCAGAGCCGAAGTAGAGGGGCCGTTCCTAAGAACTTCACCCTCGCGCCGAGCCTCGGACGCGATGATGGTGCTCGCCTGCGTCATCAGGGCTTCTAAGTTGGCGGGCGGTCGCGTCGGAATAAACAACGCAAGTACCACCCCGGCCAACGTAGGGTGCAGGCCGCCAGCGTATACGGACGCCCAAAGCGCAACGCCCAACAGGATGTAGGGCGACAGAAAGTAGACTCCAGATCGGCTCAGAAGCACCAGCGCAACTACAACTGTGGCGGC
This sequence comes from uncultured Bradyrhizobium sp., assembly GCF_936928535.1. GTDB lineage: Bacteria > Pseudomonadota > Alphaproteobacteria > Rhizobiales > Xanthobacteraceae > Bradyrhizobium. The sequence continues at coordinate 39,885 of NZ_CAKZHY010000166.1, forward strand.
CGCAGCAAGGTAAGCCAGATGGATCTCACCAGAGTAAAACAGAGCGACGACGACGATCGCGCCGATGTCGTCAACGATGGCCGCCGCAGTGAGGAAGATACGCAGCTCCACAGGGACGCGGGAGCCCATCACCGCGATCAAAGCAACCGCGAACGCGGTGTCGGTCGCCATCGGGACACCCCATCCGCGCGACCACGGCCCCGCTGGGATGATCAGCGCATACAGAAGCGCCGGTCCGACCATGCCGCCGAGCGCGGCCACGATCGGAAGCGCGGCCGAACGACGGCTTGCGAGATGGCCCACCGTCATCTCGCGCTTGACTTCCAATCCAACGACCAGGAAGAACACTGTTAACAGCCCGTCATTGACCCAATCGAAGATAGGCTTCCGAAAGGCTATGTTGCCCAAGCTCACGCCGAACTCGCGGCGCCAGAGCGCCTCGAAGTGCGGCCCGATGGGCGAGTTCGTCAAGATGATCGCCGCCACGGCCGCGAGGACGAGCAGAATGCCGGCTGACGGCCCCCAGCTCGCAAAGTCCAAGGCAGCCGTACGAACGCGGTGACCGAGTGTGCCAAGCATCGCATCGACGAAAGAACTCTCGTCCCACGGCCCGTCGTAGCGCCGACGGTTGATGTAGAAACTTGGCGTGAATCTCACTCCGCTCGCGCGCGCGCTTGCGATGTCCGACTCCACTCTCGACCTCGCCCGCCGTACGGCTTCGCTCTCGCCAAGCGAGAGGTCCGCGTTCACACCGAGGTCTGCGGCCACCGCGAAGAGATCGTCTTCCGTGAGCTGCGCCGATCTCGTCATAAGCTTGATGTGCGCGGACCAGAACGCTTCGGGCGTCCGAGCGAGCTCAACGATCTGTGCAGCCCAGAATGAAAGACTGTTGTTCGCGAGCGGCTTGTGACGGAACGCATAGCAGATGCGGTCGCCGAGTTGATCGCGCGCCTGCGCGATGCGATCGTTGGCAGCCCTGCAGTGCGGACACGCGTAGCTGCCGTACTCGACCAGCGAGATCTCGGCGTCGGGAGGGCCGAGCACATGTTCCGTATCGTGATCGACCGGTCGATCAAGTCGGCCTGACGGAAATATGAGCTTCATCGCTGCGCGGTTCCGAGTGTTCGCGCCTGGCTACGACCTTGGCGCGGTCGTCGCGGTGTTGAAGATTTGGAATACGCCACCACCGGTTGTCGGCGTGTATGAAGTCCTTGTTTCGACGACGCTGCAGGAGAGCCCAGTAGGCTGCACGCGCGGCAGGAAGAGGCGCACCACCGTTCCGGCACCGGGCTCGCTCTCTATCCAGACCGCGCCACCTTGTCTCTCAGCGAAGTGCCGGACCTGGGGGAGTCCGAGTCCGGTCCCGCTACCTTTGAGCTTTGTCGTGAAGTATGGGTTGAAGGCCTGCGAAAGGACATTCTCGGGCATGCCCTCTCCACGGTCGGCGACGACAATCTCGACAAACTCTCCCGCAGTTACGGTGGAAGCCTCGATGTTCCGCGCCACGATAGTAATCACGCCGCCGGTTGGCATTGCATCGGCCGAGTTTCGGCAGAGATTGAGCAAGGCGAAGTACAGCTCTTCCGCGTCGGCATTGAAGGTCCATAAGGCAGGGACGATTTCCGTGCGGACGGAAACGTCTGGACGCAGCACCCCGTCAAGCGTTCCCGCTATCAATGCGAGCTGACTGCCTGTTATACCATTGGACTTGGGGCGCGGCCTCGCTGCGTCAAGGAGCTGCCGGCTAAGCGACGCGCTTCGTGTGATCGCATGCTGCATTTTATCAACGATGGCCCTCCGGTACGCAGCATCGCTCTGACGCTCGATTTCCCGCAAACCGCTCCCGATGACGGTGAGAAGGTTATTGATGTCGTGAACGAACTGCCTCACGTCCGCTATCGTCTCCGCCATTGTCCCCCCGACCGCGTCTCGCGCCTCGCACTGCGGACCGGTATGGCGCAAAATCCCCGAAACCTCGCCGTCGGACCCGACGACTTGGATCTCCACACATTTAAACGAGCGGCCGCCACCATCATCGTGCACGCAGCTCATCCTTCTCACCGCACGCTCCACTCCAACCGCAGCACCGTTCCCGTCCACGAGCACGACCACGTCCTCCAACGGCGGGCCCTCGACGCGGCCGGGGATTGTCTCGCCGATATGCATTTCGGGATCTCCTGGCATCGGATCGTTCGAGGTAACGTCGGCAACTCCAGCCGCCGCCGCGGACGGGCGACGATGCATCTACATTGGGCCAACCATGGTCGAAACCAAAATCACCTCTCGCCATAAAGTCGATAGCCGACTGTTATCGGAATAGCTCAGAAGTGTGCGGCGTGCTGCGGGCGCCAGTTACACCTAGTCGCCTCGGTCCAGTAGAACCCTTCGCGACTAAGAACGGGTGTTCACGCGACGATCCTCTGCCCTGGTTCCAAGCCTCAGCAATAGCAATGGTGCCGTGGGCGTCCCGTTAGCCAAAAAGCGCCCGCCCGTTCCGCTGCGGTCGGAAGCGCGATTGCCAGTGCGGCAGAGCATTTGCGGCGAGCTGCCCTTACTTTGCGGCTCCCCACTCGCACGGATATCCGGACGCCGATGACATCGGGCGAAGCAGCAGTCTGACCGCGTTCAGGCACCAATGCCAATGCGCGCGACAATTTTCCTCAACTAGCGGCACCATCGCGCTGCGCTCCCTTGGGCCCTAGCGGTCCGCCAATAATGGTCGTCTATCGACTTCATGGCGAGAGGTGATTTCACTGGCCACCGCTGCAATGTCATTATCTCGCAGAGTTCCACTCTTATAGGATCTGCCATGAACGCTCGACTTCGCATTTGCGCGTCTGCGCTCGCACTTGTGATTCCGATCGCAATTGCCGCGTCGTCCAAATCATCAGCCGCCCCAATTGTTAGTACGTCCATCAAGGCGGCCATACCACCGTTGACGACAGATGTCCGCTCAAGGGTGCGGCCTGGTCATCCTCTTGAACCGGCAGCATACGGTCGTTCGGCCTACGATGGCTCTTGGGACCTCGTCTTCGTGACGCAACGAGGAACCTGCGATTCCAGCTACAGTTTTACTGTCGATGTAACCAACGGCATTGTTACGCATCCAAATCTCGTGAAGTTTCGGGGTTACGTCGCAAGGTCGGGCGCAGTTCGCGCCTCCGTGGAGGTCCACGACAAATATGCCGCGGGTACTGGCAAACTGTTCGCGACCACCGGTCGAGGGACCTGGAGCGGCCACTCAGGATCAGCGCGCTGCTCAGGCTACTGGTCTGCACAACGTAATTGAAGACGCAATGTCGCCACGCACCCTACTAGACTCTGGCCGGAACGCTATTGCCGATATGCCATCTTACCGGAGGGTAGTGAGCCGGAAACCATAATGGAATGAGATCTCCCAAACTAGCTAGCGTTGCCGTCCTGCTTAGCTTGCTCTCAGCTGCTTCCGACGGGGCAATGCGGCCGCAGACGCCTCGTTCCATGAGCGAGTCCATCCAGCCGGACGACGTCGCGCCCCTTGATGCTGGTCGACTGGCGTTGGTGATTGGCAATTCAGCCTATCCCGATGCGGACTTTCCTCTTCCTCAAATAACACGCGATACGGAAGCCTTGACAAATGCTCTTCGCGAGGACGGCTTTTTCGTCGATGCACTTGAGAATACGACGCGTCTCGGAATGACCCGTGCAATCGATCATCTAAAAGAACGACTGCGTTCGAACTCAACTGTGTTGGTTTATTTCGGAGGTTACGGCATCCAATCTGACGGACAGAATTACCTAATCCCCATCGATGCGACGATTTGGAGTGAAGAGGACGTTCGTCGACAAGGTGTAAGCATCGACCACCTCCTTTCGCAACTACGCAATTCCGGAGCACGCGTTAGGCTCGCAGTGATTGAGGCCTCACGCCGCAATCCGTACGAGCGACGCTTTAGGACTTATTCACATGGGTTGGCCCCCATTCTACCGGCCGAGAACGCACTTGTCCTGAGCTCAGCCGGGCCTGGTGAAGTAGTCGAAGATCCTGAAGGACTGCATAGTCAGCTGATTAGCGCTCTGCTTGCGCAGATGGAACCCTCAAGGGAGATCAAGGAAGTCTTCAATAATACTCGAAACGCGGTGGTGGCTGCTACTCGGGGCCAACAGATTCCAATTGTGTTATCTACGCTGACGGAGAGTTTCCATCTTTCGCCGGCGCAGATCGACGCTCCCGCCTACTCCGTCGGCTCTGCGGTTAGTGGTCATCGGTGACGGCGCCTCTTCGAGAACCTGACGATGGACGAGGAGAACCTTATCGCTTCCCTCGAGACGCAGCTTGATTTGATCAAGCGCGTTGGTCTCGCACTTTACACCCAAGCTCCGGACCGGGGAGTACTAAGCTTTGGCATCATACCGCAAGTGCTCGTACACGCTCTCGCCGAGAGACGTCGTCGAGAGCGCCGTTCCAAACTCAGCTATATTCCAGCAATGTGGGACCGCTCTCCTGAAGCAGGAGCCTCAGCTCGGCAGACTGCCTCCCCAGCGCCAATCCTACAGGCATAGTCTCGATAGCCTAAGGTGATTGGACGGTCCGGGACCGGGCGTCTAGCTTTCTACAACAAAATTGTACTGCCAATTGCCTGCGCTGCTGAGCACCTGCGTCGTGCTCCCCGCGAGGGCCGGCGCTGGCGCTGCATTTGCGGCTATCGATGCAGCGTCACGGAGAACGTTACCAGCTACATCGAGCGACAGCGGGTGGAGATACTGAATTGACTCCGCCTTCTTTCGCTCCATCCGCCGCAGCTAAGTGGACGCGACCGCAACAGCCAAAGCTCTTTGCAAAGGAGGAGACCCTACCATGGCAGGGACTACAGAACGCACAATACTGGCGGGGGGTTGCTTCTGGGGAATGCAGCAACTGCTAAGACGATTGCCTGGTGTCATCTCAACGCGGGCGGGCTACTCGGGCGGCGCCGTCAAGAACGCCACGTACCGCGATCACGGCACGCACGCCGAAGCGCTTGAGATCGTGTTCGACCCGCGTCAGGCGACCTTCCGAGAGTTGCTCGAGTTCTTCTTCCAGATCCACGACCCAACGACCATGGACCGGCAAGGAAACGACCGAGGTACAAGCTACAGGTCGGCGATTTTCTACACGAGCGACGAACAGCTTCGCGTAGCCCAAGAAACCATCTCCGACGTTGAAGTCTCGGGGCTGTGGCCAGGCAAGGTCGTAACGGAGCTTTCGCCCGCTGGCGAGTTTTGGGAGGCCGAGCCTGAGCACCAAGATTACCTGGAACGCCATCCGAACGGCTACACCTGCCATTTCGTCCGGCCCCAGTGGAAGTTGCCACGCAAGACCACTGCCTGAGCAATCGCGCTTTCGGCGGCTGACGAAACGCACGTGCGTGGCGAAGGCGCGTTCCGAACTCATCTCGTGATGACTAGCGATGGCCTGGGGGGCCTGGTCGCCAGGCGGCGCTCGCGCGAGCTTGAGTGGTTGTACGGCGAGGTCCGAAAAACGAGCAAGAGGCTGGACCACCCTCTTTCCCCGGCGCGAACGTGCATGCAGCCGATGTGAGAAATGCGAGCCCTCGCGGACCCCGCTTACTGAGCGATCCTGAAGGGCTACAGCTTTTCGATGAGCCGTACACCTTCCTATCCGGTCCTTCTTTTAGACATTCTCGGGCGCGGTCCATAGCGCGATCGGCATCACGAGGCGAGATACAGTCGGAACAAGGTCGACACGATCGACAGGTCGCATTGGGGCCTGCGGCGCGATAAGGATCACGCTTGCGGCATGTGGCGGTAAAACTGCTCTTAATCATCACCCCGCGGTCTTTCGTTACAGAGAGGAGGCCAGAGCGGCTGCGCTAGCCGCGTCGCCCCCCGACTGCCGACCGACCCGCTACGTCCGTTGGTATCCAGCAGCTAACGCTTATGCCCAGCTATGCCCGGACTGCGGTCGACAGCCCCCGTCTTTCTGTCGAGCCACAAGGCACGAGGCGCGCCAGAGCATCGACCCTGCGGTATGGCGTGGGGCCTTAGCCTGAAGTAAAGCCCCAGTCCACGAATAGACGTTGCGCTCCCCGGCTCCGCAGCCCGCAATTATGCAGTCGGGGGCTATTCATTGGTAAAGCCCACAACCGGACAATTGACTAGATTGCCCGTCGTCTTCACCGGCCCTCCCGCAGGGCTCACCAGTAAGCCCGCCGCGCTTTTGGCTTCAAGATCGTCGCCGTCAGTGATGAGTTTCCTTTGATCCTTCACGATAGCTTCTTTGGTCCACTCGGCTATCCGCACGTCCCACATTGGAGAGTATCCGGCACTAATCTCCGTGAAGTGTGCGAGGATGTCGAGCGAAGGCCCCTCTCCCTTGATAGCACTGTTGAGTCCCTGGCGATTTGGATCCTCCACACCCATGCTGCCATTCAAAATCGTGTAGATCACCTCAATCGCGCCGCTCTGTAGAATGTCGCTTTCCGCAGGTGCAAAGGTAGACGACTCAAGGGTCGCCGATTCCTCGGAATTTGCGTCAAAACTAAGATAACGCAGGTGTTTTCCGTTCGCGAATCCAAAACGAAGTTTCAAGTCGACAGTGCCCTTATCAGGACAAATACTTGATACGGAGTCCGTCACGAGGGAGTAATCGGGGCTGCCGTTGCAAAATGCAATTTTGTCCGGCCCGACATCGAACGCGATGATCGGCGCATTGAAAACAATATTCATACGATTAGCTACCCGCACCAGTGGACTGTAGTGCGCATCCCCAATAGAACCGGCTCGGGCTGTCTTAGGAGGAAAAAACTTGGGCGCGTCCCCACCGACCAACTTCTGCGAAGGCGAGAAATCGACCCGCCCCGATTCAAACGTGAAGTTACCCGTGTCGTCCATTTCAGCAACCCGTGTGCTCTTCAGGTCCTTGGCATCAGCGAGACTCGGCGCCCACGTAAGCCCCATCTCTTTTGAAGTAGCGTAATCGCTTACGTCGGTGAGCACGAACCAAACGGTCTCTCCCGACGCAAGACGGCCGCGATGGAGCGGTAGCGTCACCACCTCTCGTACTAGGTCCACCTGGCCCGACGTAAGAAATTGTTTTGTGAGCTTTTTGCCAGCGATTGGGTCGGCCGCGAGACTTACATGAGGTATCGAAAACGACACCACAAGCATCACCATCGACCCGCAAACGCATCTGACGAGCTTCCCGCTAGGCTTCATGACGCTACTTTCCTTGCATCACGTCTGGTTTTGCACAGGTGATATTGCAGCTAGTTCGCCGACGGCCTGTCACTTTTTGAGTCCAGGATAGCCTTGAACATAGATCCAGTCGGTCGCTTTCGCAGGGATGTGGCAACCTAGACAATCTGAGCGGAAGTTCGTTGAGGTCGTTTTCATCGGATCACCCGCATCAAACCAGGACCAGCCCCAACCATTGCCCCACAACTTGTTACCGGGGTGGCTGTCCTTGCCGTCCTTCACCATCATGAACCATCCTTTTAGGCTTTGCTGATGGCTAACGGTCCCAGTCGTCATTTCCGAAGTGGCCGCGGCGTACACCTCTTTCACCAAGATCGAACCCTCCGGAAATTTGCCAGTCGCCCGATAGGCCGCCGCAGTGCCGGGCGACGCGTAGACCACGTGCATCTCCTTAGCGCCTTTGTCACCTGCAACAGACCAGCTCCCAAGGAATTCGTAAGCCGTTCGGTAGTCCTTCGGGATATGCATGTTGCCTGCCCCGTCGACGAGTTGCTCCTGCGCAGGCGCGGCCTGGCTCGGTCCGAGCTGCGATACGAGGCACCCGACGGTCACGGCAATGAATGAAGCGGACACAACGGCCGCACTTCCGAGAAATTTCATCACGGTTCTCCCTACTTCTTGATAGACGGATTCTCGTTGGGCGGCATTTTCTTGGAGTGATTCTGGCCGGGCGGTAGCGGCACTTCGTCAAGCAACGCGTAGAACTGCGTCCATACGTCGTCCCGCTTCGCGTTTGCGATGTGACAATAGCCGCATTCCTCGACAGGCCGGACTTTCGCAGAGGCGGCCTTTGGTTCAAAATGGTTGAAGTTGAAATAGCCCCAGCCGTGACTTGCCTTATATCTTTCGGAGTCCTTGACAGTCACATCCGCACCGTTGAAGGGACCCGGGAAGAACCCTTTACCCGATGGCTCAGTTCTCGAACCGTCCGGATTGGTGGCGGGCTGCAAGAGCTGCAGTTCCTTCACAAAAATCGTTCCTTCAGGAAAGACTCCCGTTTTTTTGTAGATCTCGTAAGAGCCAGGCTCGATATATACGTTGTGAAATTCCGGGAAATTAGCCTGGGGCGGGTTTAAGAAATTGGGTGTTGTTGGGGATCCAACGTAAACCCATTCGTGAAAATTCTTCGGCAGAATGAGGTCGCCGTCTTTCGTGTATTCAGGAAGATAGCGGCCGGTCGCGTGCCAATCGTCGGGTGGTGGTAGTTGCGGTTGCTGCGCGAAAACTGCGGTTGCTAGAGCGCCAACGCCAAGGACGGTGGAAAGTGCCAATACGGTGCGTCTCATAGTCTCTCTCCTTTGACAGCTCGATATTGCCGATGAGGCAATGACTGCATCTTTGCGAGGGTGGTCTCATCAACAACTCGCAAATCAAACTAGGCATGGTTGCCACAGGGCGAAAGCAACAAAGGGGCATGAAATCAATGCCCGATGGAAATGACGCGCTTTCGAACTATCGAAGGTTGATCGTCGACTCCTCTGTTTCCTAGCAACGCGACGCACCGAGTTGCCGACTAATCGCCATGTCCCGGCCTCGCTGATGAGCTCGACACTTTGCTCATCTGCAGATTTGACCATTGAGCGTCCAATCTTGTCGGTCCACATATCGCACGCAATTCCGCGGAAGGGGCCAGTGCAGTCTGCCGGCCAATAGCAAGCCCTGCTCGGTCAACCTAATTTGCATCTCGTCCATTCGCTCGCGATTTGCCCCCCTTCCGAGCGATTGTCGTGTCAGCGCAGCTTACGAGCTAATGTTCATCGTGTTTGATGAAGTCACTTCTCTTTCAGAAGGCATAGTCTGTCGAACGTCGACACCTGCACCGCGCCAGCGTTGAAGAGGTCTCCTACGTCACACTTTGGGTGCATGACACTACGATCGAGAGGCGAGCCTCGGCTCGGCTTTGTTCACTTCGACCCCTGCCGGTCCGGATCACCCAGCTCTTCACTGGTGAACAGCCATCGAGCATCTTGGACTATGATCTGGGCGGCAACTTCGGGTCCGGTGAGCGACGAACTATCTCGCCGATCTGACTGATCCCGTCGTACAGTTGACTTAGCTTCCGGAACTAAGCCGCGACCGGCGCAATTTTGCATCAGAGCGGCGTACGCACGATGCAAAAAAGGACGGCGGCTTGGGTTAGGTCTGAGCTGCCTCAGGTGGCGTCGCTCGATCATAACCGGAGGGTTTTAAAACCATAACTGAGACGAGTGCGAAGTGCGCTGCGTGATAGGCTATGGTCGACCTATGCTCGAGCGACGGATAGGGAAAGTTGACATGGACGATCTGGACGTATCGGCTGAGCCTCAAGCGAAGCATTCAGCGCACGGAAGCTCCGATAATGGACATTCGTGTACGGACACACACTCGTGCTCGGACATATCGTGCATGAAACGCGCGTTGACGACGCCTCCAGCGAGCTTCGTCTGGGGTTCCGTCAATTGTGCGAACGAAATATACGAGCGCTATTTCAACGACTCTCTTGAGCGCCTGCGTGGGGAACAACGCTATCGCGTCTTCGCTAACATCGAACGCGTCTGCGGCCGCTTCCCAACCGCCAAATGGCGCAGTCCTGACGGGGCCGTTACTGATATCACGGTTTGGTGCTCGAATGATTACCTGGGCATGGGACAACATCCGGAGGTCGTGAGCGCGCTGACGGCCGCGGCGCACCGCTGCGGTGCAGGAGCAGGTGGAACTCGCAACATCGCAGGGAATAGTTCGCCCTTAGTTGATTTAGAGGAAGAACTTGCTGATCTGCATGGCAAGGAGGCAAGTCTCGTCTTCACCTCCGGCTATGTATCGAATCAGGCCAGCATATCCACAATCGGTAAGCTGATCCCAGGGTGCGTAATCTTTTCTGATGCATTCAACCACAATTCGATTATCGAAGGCATTCGTCAATCAGGTTGCGAAAAGCGGATTTTCCGCCACAACGACCTTGGTCACCTTGAGGGCTTGCTGCGCGAGGCAGGAAGCGGCCCCAAGCTCGTCGTGTTCGAATCCGTCTACTCAATGGACGGCGATGTGGCGCCGATTGGCGCAATCTGCGACCTTGCCGAGCGGTATGGGGCAATGACCTACCTTGATGAGGTTCACGCCGTCGGCCTCTATGGCGCTCGGGGCGGCGGAATCAGCGAGCGCGAAGGCGTGATGCACCGCTTGACGGTGATCGAGGGTACTCTCGCTAAGGGATTTGGCTGCATTGGCGGCTATATCTCGGCATCGCGATCTATTTGCGATGCGGTGCGCAGCTTCGCGCCCGGATTCATCTTCACGACCGCCCTCCCTCCACCGATTGCCGCCGCAGCGCGTGCGTCTGTTCGCCACTTGAAACACTCGTCTGCCGAGCGCGAAGCACAACAACGACAGGCAGCCGCAACGAAAGAGGCACTCAAAGCCGCCGGGCTTCCGGTTCTACCGACCGAAACCCACATCGTGCCTGTGATTGTCGGCGATGCGGAGTTGTGCAAGGCGGCAGCCGATCGCCTTCTACAGCGCCACGCCATCTATATCCAGCCGATCAACTATCCGACGGTCCCGCGCGGGACGGAGCGGCTGCGGATCACGCCGTCGCCTTATCACGCAGATACCCACATAGCGGAACTCGCAGCTGCGCTGGCTGAGACCTGGGGCGCCCTTTCTCTTTCCTGAGAGACGTAATCGGTAGCGCTCCTTTCGCGACCGCTTACCCGGCTTCATCACCGGGCCGTCGGCTTACCGGCGGCGCAGAGTACACTCTGAGGGCGTCGGGAGTCCCGGTGGTGCAGCCGAGGCAGCAAGTTGGGGCAATGGAACATCCCTTTCAAGTTTGTATGGGCGCTCCCGTGGCACATCTTGCCGTCGGCGTTCACAATCGGGCTCGCATCCGTTTAATGGGCGGCCCCGAAGAGCGAACCTCCTCGGCCTCTGGACCGTTCTTCCCCCGAAACCGCTCGAACACGTTTGTCCAAAATCGCCAGTCATTTCGATAAGCCTCCACACGACCGTTCGTTGAAAACGAACTCAGAGAAGCATCGGATAACGAGAACTGAAAATGGATAAAATACAGCGCTCCCATCTGCTGATCGAAGATCTGTCTGTGGCGCGCGGCGAGCGCATCCTGCTCGGCGGGATATCTTTGCAACTAAGCTCGGGCCAAATCGCCGAAGTGACGGGTCCCAACGGAGTGGGCAAATCTACACTCTTGCGCGCGATCGCCGGTTTTTTTCCACTGAGATCCGGCCGCATGTCGTGGGTGGAATCCGAAGCTGCGGATTCTGTGCCCCTGGCAGAACGCCTCCACTACGTGGGCCATCTCGACGGGCTGAAATCGGCGTTGACCGCCCGCGAAAACCTCGAGGTCGGCCTGGGATTTTTGGGGCGGGACCGGCGAACCGCCTTACAGGCGCTGGACTGCATGGAATTGGCTCATGTTCTCGATCTGCCAGTCGGTTATCTCTCCGCGGGGCAGCGTCGCCGCGTCGCATTGGCCCGGCTCTTGATCGTCGATCGACCTCTATGGCTGCTCGACGAACCGCTGACTGCACTCGACCGGCACGCGCGCGCCTTACTGAAGGCTATCGTCGCGGGCCATCTCGGAAGCGGAGGATTGACGCTGACCGCGACCCACGAACCTCTTGGTCTGGCAGGGACAATCCAAGTCAGGCTTGGAACCAGGTAATGGCCATTTCGCTGAAGGGCGGTCGCAGCCCAGGTAGCTGTCTGTCTCGAGGTCGGGCAAGAAGAGATCACGCTGCTCTTCCGATTTCAGTGGAGCGGTGTCAACCCAATAGCGATACCGGACGGGAATCATGACCCGTATTCTCCTCGTCGTTTTTGTTCGCGACCTCATGCTGGCCCGCCGCATCGGGGGCGGCGGGATTCTCGGTCTGGTCTTTTTCCTCAGTCTCGTAACGGTCGTACCATTCGCAATCGGGCCTGACCTGCGTTTGCTGTCGCGGATCGGCCCGGCAATTCTATGGATAGCGGCACTTCTCGCGAGTCTATTGGGCCTCGACCGTCTGTTTCAGGCGGATCAAGAGGACGGTTCGCTCGACCAAATGTTGCTGTCGCCGGCGCCCTTAGAACTCATTGTTCTTGTGAAGTGCATGGCTCACTGGTTTATGACAGGGCTGCCGCTCGTTATGCTCTCGCCCCTCTTTGGCCTGATGTTTAATTTGGATGGCCCGGCCCTCCGATCGGTAGCAGCAACGTTGTTGGTTGGTACGCCGACGTTCACCTTTCTAGGGGCGATCGGGGCGGCCCTTACTGTCACCCTGCGGCGCGGCGGTCTGTTGCTATCGATCCTCGTCGTGCCACTAGCCGTACCGGTGCTGATCTTCGGTGTCTCCGCGGCGCAAAGTGCCACAATTCCCTTTTTGACACCGTTCCTGGTCCTCTGCGCGCTCGGGCTCGCGTCCATCGCGCTCGCTCCGATAGCTGCGGCCTCAGCTCTTCGTAGCGCAGGAGAATAATGAGGCATGCAACGATTGAGTTTTCTTTCGGGGCACTGTTGTGGAACGATTTCGGCATTGCCCGAACTTGACCTCAGGAGGAGCCTAAAGCGGGCTATCGGAGTCAAACAAAACGGCAAGCTGATCCCGCTCGGCTTGGCTCAATGGTGCCGCTGGCGTGGACTGCTGGCGGCGCAATCCGAACAGGAGAGCGATGGCGCCCGCTCCGAGCACCAAAGCCGGCATTCCCCAAAGGAGAGCGGTTTCCAAGTCGATTGGCGGTTTCAGCAGGATAAAGTTTCCGTAGCGCTTTACCAGAAAAGCGCGGACCTGCTCATCACTCTCTCCTAGCTTAAGGCGCTCGCGCACTAGCAGGCGAAGGTCCCGCGCGAGTTCTGCCTTGGAATCGTCGATAGACTCATTTTGACAGACCAGACAACGCAGTCCGGCGGAAATAGCGCGCGCGCGTACCTCGAGTTTCGGGTTGGTCAGGACTTCATCCGGCTGAACCGCCCTCGCCAAGCTAGGAGCGACGCTTGCGAGTACGATCGAAAGCAGAAGAATGCGACGAAGCCGCGTCATTCGGCGGGCTCCGGCGCTGCAGGGCCGTCGGCGACGCGAAGGCGAGCCGCGCGGCGCGCGAAGCCAATTCGGAGGCGTCTGTCGGACAAGGATACCATCCCTCCGAACGCCATAATGACCGCACCGATCCAGATGCTCGTCACGAGCGGCTTCCAGAACAGGCGCGCATCAACCGAACCATCCGCGTGGCGGTCCCCAAGCGAAATGTAGATCTGCCCAAAACTCAGCGTTACGATGCCTGCCTCGGTGACGGTTGTCTGTCGTGTGGGAAAGCTGCGCTTGGCTGGCTCGACGGCTGTCACGTATGCACCGCCCTTGCTGATAATCGTATGGCCGACGAGCTCTGTGTAGTTCGGGCCCTGCCGCGATTGAAATTTCTCTATGGTCGCTTGATAAGGGCCAAGATCGATCCTCTGACCTAACTTGACGGTCGCGATCCGCTCCACACCCCAACCCGTCGCCGCCAAGCCCATGAGTGTAAGGCCCAGGCCCGCGTGAGCGATCGCCCCACCCCACGCGGAGCGCGGCAGCCCGATCGCGCGGGCTAGCATAACCCGGCCGCCTTGCCCTCGTGCCCAGATACGCGACGCCACATCGGTGAACGAACCGACGATGAGGTAGACGGCGAGACCGAGACCGGCTGCGGAGAAGACGGAGCCGCCCCGGATGACGGCAACAAGCACAATTGAGACTACAAGACCACCCAAGGCTGCGAACGTTACCCGTTGCGCTGCGCCGAGCAGGTCGCCGCGTTTCCAGGCGATCGACTGACCGAGCGGCATCAGCAGAACGATAGGCGCTACGAGCGGGCCGAGCGCTAAATTAAAAAACGGCGCGCCGACCGAGATCTTGTCTCCGGTCAGCGCCTCAAGCGCGAGCGGATAGAGCGTGCCGGTCAGAACCGTGACGCAGCAGGTAGTCAGCAGCAGGTTGTTGACTGCCAGCGCACTCTCGCGTGAAACGGGTGCGAACACGCTACGCTCGCTCAGGGGGGGCGCACGCCACGCGTAGAGCGCGAGTGGTCCGCCGATGAATACGGTCAGTATGACCAAGATGAAGACCCCGCGAGCTGGGTCACTGGCGAACGAATGGACGGAGGTAAGTACTCCGGAGCGCACGAGGAACGTACCCAGCAGCGACAGCGAGAACGTAAGTATCGCCAGGAACAGTGTCCAAATCTTGAGGGCTTCACGCTTTTCCATGACAGCAGCCGAATGGAGGAGCGCGGTGCCCGCAAGCCAGGGCATTAGTGACGCGTTTTCGACCGGATCCCAGAACCAGAATCCGCCCCAGCCTAGGGTGTAATAGGCCCAGTACGACCCCATGGCGATGCCAAGCGTCAAAAATATCCAGGCAATCAGTATCCAGGGCCGCACGTAGCGGGCCCAAGCAGCGTCTAGCCGGCCGCTGATCAGCGCGGCTACCGCGAAGGAGAACACGATCGAAGAACCGACATAGCCGACGTAAAGCAGCGGCGGGTGTATGGCGAGGCCCGGGTCTTGAAGCAGCGGATTAAGGTCCTGGCCCTCAAACGGCGCCGGAAATCGTCGCAAGAAGGGATCGGAGGTGAACAGAATGAAACTGAGGAAGGCAAGCGAGATCCAGCCTTGCACGGCCAGCGTATTCGCGCGTAGCTCGTTTGCCATGGCGTGTTCGAAAATCGCTACAGCCGCTCCAAAAGCCGCGAGAATCAGAACCCAAAGCAGCATGGATCCTTCGTGATTGCCCCAGACGCCCGCGATTTTGTATATAAGTGGTTTGGTGGTGAGTGAGTTCTCGGCGACTGTCACGAGACTGAAGTCAGACGCCACATGGGCGTAAGTCAGTGCTGCGAAGGCATAACCTAGGAGCAGGAACTGGGTGATTGCGGCAGGGACCGCGATTGAAGTAAGTGCCGTATCTCCAGTACGGGTTCCCCAGAGTGGCAGAATTGATTGAAGCAGCGCGACGGCGAGAGCCAAAGCGAGCGCGTAATGTCCGGTTTCGATGATCATCTGGTGGTCCCATCAGCTGGGATGTTTCGTGGGAGCGGCGCTAATTGCGCTCGCGCAGATCTTTCGTTGCGCCAAGTACCTTCTTGCTTGAGCTTGTCAGCTACCTCCTTGGGCATATATCGCTCGTCGTGTTTTGCTAGCACGGTGTCCGCATGAAAACGGCTCGGTCCTTCCACGGTGCCCTCGGCGACGACGCCCTGTCCTTCCCGGAAGAGATCCGGCAACAATCCGGTGTAGCTGACTTCGACGTCGTGTTTTAAGTCTGTCACCGCGAAGATGACAGTCGACGAACCCTCGTGAGTAAGAGAGCCACTTTTAACTAGGCCGCCGATGCGCAGCCGGGTGCCAGGCGGCGGCGCCTTTGCGGCCAGTTCGCTTGGCCCATAAAAAAATACAATACTGTCCCGCAACGCGAACAGGATGAGCCCTATCGCGATCGTCAAAGTGACGCCAGCTGCGCTGATGATAGCAAGGCGCCTGCTCTTTCGCGTCAAGATCTACTCCTCTAAACGAAGCTGTCTGACGAGTTCATCGACGCGAGCCGACGCTTGCGCGTCGTCTGCTAGCTGAGCACGTGCGCTTGCGACGGCCGCCTCAGCTTTCTTGTGCTCACCCAATGCCGCGTAAGACCTAATAAGTTGTAGCCATCCTTGAAGGTGATGTCCGTCCTTCGATAGCTTCTCGGCGAGCTCCGCTACCATTCCTCGGATCGCGTTGCTCCGTTGCTCTGGACGGAGCCTTTCAATGTCAGCTCCCGCTTGGCCGGCGTGGATGTCAGGAACTGCGGCAGCGAGGTTAAAATCTGCATTGGACTGCCTCGATGCGATCGGCATGTCAGGTTGGCTGGGAGCGCCGACTTTGAGGTACGACGCGAATGCGACGAGCGGCAGGACTAAGACGATCGCCAAAGCTGCGGCGCGTCGCTGACCTCCGCGGCGCGACGTATGCGACCAGCCCTCGGGCGCCGAGTTGAGTGAAGCGAGCAGCCGGCGCTCGATTTCGGCGCGAGTCGTCACAGAGTCCTCAGGTGCTAGCATTCCGCTGCGCACGTCCTCATCCGTTTCGGTCAGAAGATCGCGATAGAACGTCACATCGGAATCGCGAGCGTGAAAAGCTTCGCGCCGCTCAGAGAGCGACCGGGCCAGCGCCAGCACGACTGACGACGTCATCATTCCAAAAATGGCCCACACCACGTTTTCAAAGACCTCCGTTCGTCCTCGCCACCGCACCATCCGCCGGCATGCGCCGCCAGTAAGGGTCGGTCCACCTCACTGTTCCGCTTTCATTGCCAACTCGGAATTCCCGAACAATGCAGCGGACGGGGCACTACAACGCTGGGGCAAGAAACGATCCTTCTTGCATTCAATTCCAGAGGGATGGAGAGCGTGCAATGCAACCGTCATGGGCCCTCAGCCTCGGCAATGGCGTCCATCAAACCAGGCAGGCTTACATCCGAGATGCCACCAACCAGCTTGTATACAATTGTGCCATCGCCCTTGATCACATATGTCTCGGGAACGCCATAGACGCCGAAATCAATCCCCGTTCGGCCCGATGGATCAGTGCCGACCTGTGCGAACGGGTTGCCGTGAGCGGCAAGATAGGCCAGCGCAGTTTTGGGATCGTCTTTGTAGACAATCCCGGAGAGTTTCACGCCATGTCGCTGCAGCGTGGGGTCCCTTGCCAATGCCATCAGGGCCCCTTCTTCTTGCCTACATTCAACGCACCATGACGCGAACACGTTTAAGATCGTCACGTGCCCTCTCCGCAAATCTGCGCTCGACAAGCCAGGTGGAGCGGATGTTGAAAGCCCTTCGAGCGGCATCAGCGCAAATTGCGGTACTGACCTGCCGATCAGAGCTGAGGGCACGAGTGAGGGGTCACCGGCCCCGAGCCGCACCAGAAGCAATGTTGCAATTCCGCAGAAGACCAATAATGGGATCACCACCCCCAAGCGGGCCAGTGCGCGTCGGCGCGTCGAGGCGCGCAATGAAACGTGAGTTGAGGCCTGGATGTTACTCATGCGCGACCGCGCCGTTCCGAGTGCTCAAGAAGGCGCGCCAACGTACGGTGCTGAAGGCCATAGTCGATAAACACCGCCACGATCATTCCCGCCAGGACGGTCCCCGTCACCAGAAATGCCGCCATTATGAATCCGTCATGTCGCAACATATGCTCAGGAACCTCTTTCGGCAGTCAGCATGCGAGCCATCGCCGCTTCGCCATTAGCGGCCCGCGTGATCGCGAGGCGTCGGGCTCGGCGTCGCATGATCTCGTTACGAACTGACATGACGTGGAGCGTCACGAACAAGAGCGAGTATGCAAAGGCCATAACGATCAGCGGCCATAGCATCGAGCCAGCAATCGCCGAGCCCTCCATTCGGAACACCGACGCGGGTTGGTGAAGCGTGTTCCACCAATCAACCGAGAACTTCACAATCGGAATATCGATAAGACCTACCAGGGTCATAATCGAAACTGCCCGTCCCGCCCTACTCGGGTCCTCGATTGTCTGCCAGAGCGCGATGAGACCGAGATAAATGAGAAGCAGAACCAGCATGGAGGTCAGCCGTGCATCCCAGACCCAATAAGTGCCCCACATTGGTTTGCCCCATAGCGAACCCGTGACGAGGCAAATGAAAGTGAAAGCTGCGCCGAGGGGCGCTGCCGCCTTTTGAGCCGCATCGGCGAGTGGATGACGCCATACCAAGGATCCGAACGCAGACACCGCCATGAATGCATAGGCAAGCATTGCGGTCCAGGCGGCGGGGACGTGGATGTACATAATTCGCGCAGTTTCACCTTGCTGGTAGTCGGGGGGCGCGTCGAACGTTCCAAATAGACCAATCGCGAAGGCGACTGCTGTCGACCCCCAAAGCAAAGGCAGCAGCTTTGCGGCGACGCGCACGAAATTGCCTGGGTTGCTGTAGGCACTAAAGCTCAGCTTCAACTTTCGATCTCCTCGAAGCCAACCAGCAGGCGGAGACTCGCTCCCTTCCTAACGCGGCTCGCGTAGGGACTCTGCTCTCATTTCGCCTGCAAAGCCGATGAGTATTGCATCACACGAGGCGCGGGTTCGCAAATTACCCTCGGTTATCATTTCGATGCCCGAAGATCGGAGATTAGACATTTCTATCGGGAGATCCACTTAGTCCATCACGCGGATTTCGCACGAAATTTATTTAGCCACGCTCTGAGCCTCGGTGTTATGTGGTCACTTAGCTGCCAAGGAGGAGGTGGACAGCCGGTGGGATGCGCGATCACCTGGAGAAACTGCCTCGCGTCTGACGCATGCTTATCGTGATAACGATTGAAGCATGCAATAGCTATCCGCACTCCTCGCTCGCGGCAGTCGACCCTGAGGGGCAGTTATCGCCAGGCGGATAGTCGAGTGCGGTAAAGCCTCGCGCTTATGTCTGCAGAAGCGGTTCGTCGTGTGCAGCGAGCGCCTTAAGCTTTCGTATAGGACCATTGCTCCATTTGGATGACTGGTCTGTACTGGCGTTCAATTGAGCCGCCGATCGCGATCATCGTATGTATCAAGCCGCGATGGTCCTCCCCCCCCCCGCCATCGCTGCCCATCTTGGGCTCCTCCCTAGACTTGGGCCGCTTGTGGCAACGCAGGCGGCCTTCCTTTTGCGTACGCCATTCCGATTAGACCGGCGTTTTATTTAACCAATACCTCTGTACTGTTACTTGATACCTGCGCCCAATGGTCTCAATCACGCGCTCCGTGCTAGCCGTTGATACGGAATGAAACGCAACGGAACCGGCCCGCGAGCAGGCAGTTGCAGGATAAGGTCGGCGGCGTAGCGCCCGACCGACCTTTCCCCTGACCGAAACGTGCGTCGCCGATCCCGCAAGCCCTTAGTTCGACGGTTCGCTGCGGAGAGCCGGCCATGAAAAACATCGTGCATCTCCTAATCTGGTTTTGGCGAGGGAGCTCGCCGACGCCCAACACACAACTTGGGCCTGTGGCGGAAAATCGGGATCAATCCAGCATGGCCGACTTTGTCCGCATCCTGCAGGCCTACGATCATGACCAGTACGGCGGGAGTTAGGGATATCGCAATTGGCTGACCAAAGTCTCATGGGCCCAGTAGAAAATACGCGGTCACGGGGTCGGCATCATCGGTACCTTTCCAAATGGCCATCGCGGTCAAGTGCACCGGTAAACAATCGGCCACGCGTCTTCGAAGCCTGACTCCCTGATCGAACTCGTGAGAGCGATCTCGCGCCAGCAATAAGTGGTCGATATTGTTCTGACCGCGAGAAGATTAGGCGCGCAACTTGGTTGCACTCGACAGAAGGTCGCAGGCCAACGCGCCGCGATGCTACCACCTTAGACTTGACTTGTTTCAGGTCGGACTAATCGGCACGGCTAAGTAGAGCTGCACCAAAATTGGGGCCACGGCTACAATAGGCACTGGAACAACAGCCGTTGCCAGGCAAGGACCCGCCGCCCTGCCTCTCTGGTATTGTGTTTCTTCGTAGCATGCGCCCCGACCTTGAGAGACATCTAGCAGAATCGGGGGCGCGCACGATGGTTCAGAATTCCGCCTTGGTGATTCAGGCCCCGCACAAGTCGAAGCTTGGATATGCCAAAGTCGCAGTCCGGCTCCGAAAAGGTTTATCCCGGTTTCGCCCTTCCTATCAGACGGGCAAATGCGAGTGCAATTGAGGACCGGGCTGCCGCACGGCAAGCTCACCTCGAGCCATTCGCCGGGCATTTCGGGCGAAGAAAGCCGGCGCTCGAACCGCTGCCCGCACGGTCACCGCCACCATGACAAACGAGCGGATGAACAAGGTCTGAATGGGAACCCGGAGGTAGAACCCATGCGTTTAGCCGAAAGAAGGCAGCTGACAGCACGAAGCCAACTTAAGCGAACAGGAGAAGCGATGTCAGACGGCCACCTACGTCTTCCGACGTCCACATTGGGAGTCAAACTGCACCAGGTTCGTTTACGCGGCACCTCGGAGACGCTTCGCGATTCCTCGCGGGACCGTGATGATCGGCAACAGGTACCAAGTTCGCAAGTATTGCTCCCGATAACCCGGTCCCGAAACATTGAAGACGACCACGCCTCCTCCGTTTTTGATACAGCTCGCCGATTGGACAGTCACCTCGCAACGGGCGCGGCCCATCCTGTCGTCGAAATCTCCCCCTCCCAAGCCGTGGCACGCGTCAAGATAAATGGGCACGGAATGGCGGCCGAATCTGTGCGATTTACCGGACGAGGCAAAATCCAAAACCATTTCCGGGCTCCAATGCATATGCTCGTTATGTACGAGACGGGAGAGCGCCGGGACGGAGAGTCATTCGTGGAGGGTCTGCCGCGATCTGCGCTCCGAAAACTCGAGCGGAAACTGGCATTCGTACCGGCGGGCCTCGAATTTTCTGACTGGCACGAGCTGCGCGGGTCGCAGATGCGGCTCATGTACTTCTACTTCGAGCCGGACAAGCTTTCGGGCCTTTCTAATCCAGGTCTCGCTGGATCCTCGATAGCTCCACGTCTGTTATTCGAGGACGACACACTCTGCCACACCGCAATCAAGCTGAAGACGCTTGTGGATGGCCCTGCAGCAGACCCACTCTACTTCAACAGTCTCGGCACTCTGCTCATACACGAACTCGTACGCTTCACTTCCGGGCTGCCCAGCATTAAACCTCAGCTCCAAGGCGGCCTGGCCCCGTGGCAACAACGGCTTGTCACCGCCTACATTCGCGAGCATGTCAATGAGCGGATTCCTATCCGCATACTAGCACAGCTGGTGCGTCTCAGTCCGCATCATTTCTGCCGCGTCTTCAAGCAATCTCTCGGAGTGCCGCCACATCGCTACCAGACCAACCAGCGTGTTGAGCAGGCGAAGTTACTGCTGGCGGGCCGGCCGTGTTCGATGACGGAGATCGGGCGGGCGTTAGGCTTCAATAGTCGTAACGCGTTCGCGACGGCGTTCCGGAAGGCGACAGGAATTGCACCTGCCGATTACCGCCGAAGCCTGGATTCTCGTATGACAGAAGAATAACCGAAGACTTCGCGACCACCTTCACTAATCGAGAGGTGAAGGCACCTCGCGCAACATTGCGATGAGAACGATCGAGCTTTCGCGGCCCGTTAGCAGTTCGCACCCCCGGATGAGGAGATGCCTCCAGGAGGGACAGCCGAGGACGTTGCCGCAACGGCAGCTTCGAGCGCTTAAATCCCACTAAATCCTCAGACCGCAATATCCGTCAACACACGCCGAGTCGGAGATCTGGGCCTGCGATGCCCCCATAGTCGCCAGTAGCTGTGAGGTCGATTTTATCATCCTGGGGCTACACGCAGGAAGAAAGGAAGCACAAAGCACGGATGCCGTCGTTCCGGCCCTACGGGCGCTCCGCAATTCTCGGGCGCTGGCGACGATTGACCAGGCGAACTTCCTGCGGCCAATAATTCGGCGTTCCGCCATGGAACTCGCGTGGCATCGTGCATTGAATGACCATCGCGAAGGTGATATTTTTCATAGTGCGTGTCAGGAGAAAAGCACCAGTGGCGCAGCATTCTATTCGAACGCTTGCGGTAGCGGAGGAGCCAATTATTGTCGTTGTGGACGACGACAAGGACTTCCGCGACTCACTCGGAGCTCTCTTCAGCTCGGTCGGGTTCAAGGTCAAGCTGTTTGGGTCGGCCGCGGAATTGCTCCAAACCGGCTTGTTCCCCGACGTGGTGAGCTGCCTAGTACTTGATGTCAGATTGCCGGGTTTGGGCGGCCTCGATTTGCAAACGGAGCTGTCGAAAAAGAGCGCCTCGATTCCTATCATCTTCATGACTGGCCACGGCGACATCCCGATGTCAGTCAAGGCGATGAAGGCCGGGGCTGTGGACTTTCTGACCAAGCCGTTCCGAGAGCAAGACATGCTGGATGCAGTGTCGATCGCGCTAGATCGGGATCGAACGCGGCGGAAGACTGAGCAGCGGCTCACAGACCTTAGGTCGCGTTACGAGCGATTGAGCCCGCGCGAGCGAGAAGTATTGGCTCTCGTGACCACTGGTTTAAAAAACAAGCAGATCGCTTTCGAACTAGATGTCGCTGAGATTACCGTAAAGGCGCACCGTGCCCATGTGATGCAAAAGATGGGTACTCAATCGCTGGCCGAGCTTGTCAAAATGGCGGAGACGCTCGGTATAAAGTCCCCCGGGTCCTGATCGCTTTCAGGCTTCAGGCGAGCCAGAAACTGGCTTGGACTATTCAGAAGCTCTGCAGCAATTATTCCAAAATATAGCACCCATTGTCCCGAAGTGTGGTGTTCCCCGTCCACCGTATAATCGCCAATCCAGAGCCCTGTCGTTATGTTATGCTGAGTGCATAGTCACCGTGCGCTCCTGGAAATGGACACAGACGAGAGATGCGGCGCACCGCATCCCCCAACAATCAGGGTGGGGACATGTCTAACGAGATTCGCATTTCGATCATCGATGATGATGACCAATCTCGCGCGGCATTGACGGGCCTCATGCAGGCAATGGGATTTGATGTTGCGTCCTTCCCCTCCGCAGCGGATTTTTTGGCGACTCCTAACTTCTGCCATGCGTCCTGTTTGATCGTTGATGTCCATATGCCGCAAATGACAGGGGTGGAGCTGCATAGCTTCTTGACCGGATCTGGCTACGACCTTCCAACGATTCTGATCACAGCCTACCCGGATGACAGCGCGCGAGTTCAGGCTCTGCGTCAGGGCGTCGTTTGCTACCTGGCCAAACCCATCTACGACGAGGATTTGCTCGGATGCGTCCAATCTGCTCTGCAGCGCTCGAAACCGGTAAACATTTGAATGACCGCTCAATGGGCTGCCGTCGTTCAACGAGAAGTTCGGTTATTGCGCCGTTAACGTTCGGCCTGACTATCGTGAAGTATGGACTAAGAAATCGCTGCCCTTACTCGTCCGTCCGGAGGTCCGAATTTCCACTACACCGCGCGCGCGGAGCCGCTGCTCAACACCTCGAATGATTTCTCCGGCTCGGACGAAGGCCTAGCCACACGCGGCCACAATTTAGAAGGAGACGTGATGACTCGCGCCTCTTCAGCCCCTGAGCGCGATCTTCCCAAAAATTAGTGGAAGCTTTCCCTGATCGACTGGCTCGGGTCCGCGGTGGTCTATCGACGTAAATCTCCTGTCGTTAGACCAAGTTCACGCCCCCAGGTGAGGGGCTAACATCGGGTTCGGATGCTCAGCTCGAAGATCGTTGCTCTTTGAACGGGTCACCGTAAAGGTGATAGCCATTAAATTCCCATAGACCCGGCGACTCGCGATCCAAGAACTGGATCGCGCGCACCCACTTCACGCTCTTATACGCATAGAGGTTTGGCACCACGAGCCGCAGCGGGTGGCCGTGCTCGGCCGCAAGGGGTTCGCCGTCATGCCGCAGGGCTAATATTGTAGTCGGGCGCAGAAAATCCGCGATTGGTAGGTTTGCCGTGTATTTGTTCTCGCCATGGACCATTACATGCCGCGCTTCTGGCCGCAACTTCACGCGCTTCATCAATTCTGTGACGAGCAATCCTCCCCAATTGTTATCGAAGCGGCTCCAGCCATTGACGCAGTGCATGTCCGCAGATAGCTCTGTCTGCGGCAGATTAGAAAACTCTTCCCACGAAAGCCGCAGCTGCATTTCTACTAGCCCGAATACACGGAAATCCCACGACCCCGGACGAAAGATCGGCACCGAACCCACATGTATCACCGGCGACTTCAGCGTCAGCGACTGTCCGGGGGGAAGCCGCCCGGCGGCACACATCTCGCGCTCCCATTCGCCTCGACGCTTTGATCCCACATTTACCTCCACCTCGAGCGATAAAGCGTCTAGTCAGCGCACTTCATTTGGGCACCGGCGAGCCGGGCTGCGGCAGACAAGCCAAACATCGGATTTCCAAGCAGCAACCCGTCAAGATCCAGGCCCGCCTCTAGACAGCGAAGGGGATCTTCACTGCTCCTCTCCATCGGCCTTGGAATCAGAACCACTTCCGGATTCGGAGACAAGGCCAGGAACAGTCTTGCTGGTGTTGTGACGGAAAATATTGACTGCTCCGATCACTTCGTCCTCGTTGTCTCGAATAGGGAAGACATTCACGAGAGCTAGAAGACGATTACCATTCGGTTGCTCGCAAATTACGTCCGCGTTTCGAACAGTGCCGCCGTTATTGATCACCACGGAAGGTGGCGCATGTTCGTGCGGCATCACTTCGCCCGAGGGGTAACGAAGAAGGTGTGACCCACAAAACTTCTCCGAAGTTCCAAGAGACGGCGTGCGCCCCCAACCTGCAATCGCAGCTTTGTTGCACTTGACGACGGTCGCATCCTTTTCGAGAACGTATATTCCTACTGGGATGGAATCCATTGCCGCCTGATCTGCGAGAATGCCTTTTGCGACGAGGTGCCCGTCCACGATTTCTCCTCTGAAGTCGATTCTATCGAAGTCACCTTCTACAATCATCGTGTTCGTTGCGTTGGTTGTCATTTTCAACCTCCTTTGCATACCCATACTCTTCATAGATCTATTCGGCCTTACACTCGAATTTGAGCAAGCATAGCCTCCCAGGTCGTTACCGTCGTCTCACCGTGCGCCGCACGACGTCTCATTTTGCGCCGATCGCCATGCGGTCCTTGTTCCGTTAAGGCCGCGGAGAGGCGGGTGCAGCGATCAGTTCGCGCGCTGGAATCGAGACGCAAAGGAACTCTCCACGTCCTCAAAAAGTGGCAGCCCCCGAACCTGGCGCCCTCGCTTTGCCCATGTGACCGGTCTAAGATTAGGTTCCAAGGCATTTGGTCGGCCCAAGGGATGGTCATGCAAGTCCATTTTTCCACGGACCACATTGCACCGCACGACCGCGTGAGGTTCTGGTGCGACTATTTCGCGAAGCTGGCCCATAGCATCACGCCGGGCGAGATTCCGGATCCCGCTGCCTTTCGCGCGGAAGCGAGCGGATCGATCGCAGGTGAATTTGCGCTGCTGGAGATAAGTTCGGGACTTAAGAGGGTCCAACGGACGGCGGCCGACGTTGCCAAGGACAAGACCGAAGCGTTCTTCGTCCGCCGATTTCGCGCGCCGGTCATCTGGAGGGCCGCGGCACGCAGCACGCCAGTCGACCTGATTCATGAGCCCGGTGATTTCTGCATAAGCTCGACCGAATGGCAATTCGACGCAGAATGGAAAGGCCCAGCGTCGTTCGATCTGCTAATCATCCCGCGGGCTGCACTCTCGCCGATTATAACCGGGGGCCGACTGGAACGCCCGTATCGGTTGGCCGGTGCCTCGCCGCTCGGCTCGCTGCTCGGCGCAGCTTTTGATGCGGCGAAGGCGCAGGCCCCGCTGCTCCCCAACGAACATGGTGAAGCCGTGCTGCGCAATCTTTGCGGTCTCGTGGCACTGAACTGTAACATCTCCGCTGAAGGCATCAATCGGGGGCGGGATTCGCTACATTCGGCGCGGCTCGCGGCCGTCAAGCGTTACGTCGACCTGCATCTCGCCGATCCTTCCCTGACCCCCGCCAGCGCCGCGGCCGCACTCGACATCTCGGCGCGCCAGCTGCATCGGTTGTTCGAGGCTAACAATATCAGTTTCGCCCGATACGTTTCGCGCGAGAGACTGCTTCGGTGCCGCGACGCCGTCGCCGACGCGGCGGGAGCCGACCGATCGGTGATCGATATAGCTCTTGGCTGGGGGTTCAACAGTATGGCGACGTTTTATCGCGCGTTCGCAAGCGAGTTCGGTAGCCCGCCCACGATGCTGCGTGCGACATCGCAAGAACGAATAAATAGCCAGCGCACGACAGGGAACGACACATCGTGAATGTTCGGGGCGATCTCCCGCTTGGCGCTAAGTGAGACGTTGCTCGGCGCTAAATGAGACGACTTCGCAACTGCTTCCGTGCGAATGATTTAGTGACCCACGAAAATTGAGTGCTAATCAGATGCGTCAGATTGCACGACGTTTCTATGCGCCTGAGGGGTCGCATCCGATTGCTATATGTGTCGCACGCAGCCCCTTGAGCCGCGCCCGCACGCAAAGGAAATGACATCGTGGATGCTGTGCAGCAGGAGCTTGTCCAGACTACCTTCGCCAAGCTGGCAGTGATGCCAGAGGTCACCGCGGCGTTGTTCTACGAGCGGCTATTCGCCACCAATCCGAATCTTCGGTCGCTGTTCAGAAACGACTTGCGTATTCAGGGCGTCAAGCTAATGACCATGCTCGCTATGGTCGTCTACAATCTACCGGCGCCGGATCAACTTTCGCCCGCGATCCATGACCTTGCCGTCCGCCATGTCGAGTACGGGGTTAAGCTCGCCGACTACGATGCGCTGCGGGGAGCGCTGCTCTGGACCCTCGAACAGGCGCTTGGAGAGGATCTCACGCCCGCCGTTCGTGAGGCGTGGATGGTCTGCTACGATGAACTCGCGGGTGAAATGAAGGCGGCCGCCGGCGTCTGATTTACAATCTCCCGCCTGGTACTAAGCGCCTTTTTTCTTCTCTGGAAGCAGTGATCCCGATATGTCCGTTCAGGGTCTTGGTTGCGTGCAAACGGATGGAATCGGGGCGGCCGTTGTCGGCCGACGTTTATGACCTCGTGCGTAACAATCAGATGGTTTCGCGGTGCCCACCGCGCCCAGGATATTATAGCCGACGACGCCCAATCCGCGTCCGCTGGTGGCCATCTAACGGGCATCCGGATCGTCAGCGATATCTATTGATCCGGGCGTGTTGCGCATCGTACGCATGCGACGAAGACCGCCTGATTGACACATGCGCGCGAGAGCCGGGCAGCGCTATGATGGCGCTGCGTGAAGGTTAGGCAGCTTGCTGATCGGTCGTCGGCTTGGCGCGGGCGTCGAGCCCGAGCCGACGACGAGGTTGAACACGCCGGCCGGAACGCTGGAGCGGGTGATGATTTCAAGCAGTTCGGCTGCGGAAGCCAACGCTTTAACCTTTTCCGAGCCGACCGAACGGAACAAGCTGCTGAGTGACCCGCGAGTGAAGGGATCATCATCGATCACAAAAACGATCGGGGCCTTCTGAGTCTGGAATGCTAAGCCCGCGAAATGATGGTAGGTAAATTATGGTGCGATAGGCTGGCTCAGGTTTACTTGCATTACGTCGAGGAATATCTTTGCGGCGCCGCGATCGCCACTCGGAGAATGCGCATGACCACGCCACGCGCGTCATGCGCACGCCCTTTTGTGGCGAATTACCAAAGGGATTTGCGCGGCGGCGCGCCTGCAGGGAGATGTTGTCTGCGTCGAGACCTTGTCGCGGCGCTCCAATGCCGTCAAGAGAACAATGATCCCAAGAAGACAACTCCCAGAGCACTGGGGGCCGTCGCCATCCTCGTTGGCTCTCCCTGGAAAGTCTCACTTCGTTAGAACGATCGAACCAAGTCTGCGCTCGGCCATTGATACTTCGTTCCTGTGAGCATCCTATCCAAATGAATACTCTGAAGTGGTGATGCTGTGGCGACAAGAATGTCACCTATCCCAGGGCTCTCGGGATACGTCCTCCTGCCCCTGCGCGAGAGCGCGGACTTCACGCTCTACCGCGGCCGAAAGCACGACGACTCCTCGCCGGTCCTAGCTATTGCACTTGTTGAGCCCCCACCGCCTCAGAGCATGAGGCGGCTCATGCACGAATACTCGCTGGCAGCCGAACTCGATCCCGCTTGGGCTGCCAAGCCTCTGGCCATTACTCGTCACGACGGTCGGACGATCCTTTTGCTCAAGGACCCTGGCGGGCAGCCGCTCGATCTGATTCTCAAGCGTGACCAAGGGCGACCGCTCGACCTGACTTGCTTCCTCAGTACCGCCATCGGGTTGGCACGAACACTTGGTCAAGTCCATCAGCAGGGCCTCATACATAAGGATATCAAGCCTGCGAACGCTTTCGTCGACAACGCCTACAACGCCTGGCTAACCGGATTCGGAATCGCGTCCCAGATTCCGCGCGAGCGCCAGTCGCCCGAAGCTCCTGAGCTTATCGCGGGAACTCTCGCATACATGGCGCCCGAGCAGACGGGACGAATGAATCGATCGATCGATTCTCGGAGCGATCTCTACTCGCTTGGAGTGACGTTCTACGAAATGCTTACCGGGAGCCTTCCATTCCTGGCCTCGGACCCGATGGAATGGGTGCACTGCCACATCGCCCAACAACCCCCCGCGCCCAGCGAGCGCGTTGGCACCGTGCCGGTCTCAGTATCTGCGATCACGATGAAGTTGCTCTCCAAGACGGCGGAGGAACGGTATCAGACAGCGGCCGGAGTCGAGAGCGATCTTCGGCACTGCCTGACACAATGGCAGTCCCAGCGACGGATCGATGACTTCACTCCTGGCGCTCGAGACGTCCCGGATCGCCTTAGGGTTCCGGAAAAGCTGTATGGGAGAGACCGGGAGGTTGACCGCCTGCTTAACGCCTTCGACCGCATCGTGGGCGGTGGCCGGGCGGAACTGGTGCTGGTCTCTGGACATTCTGGCATCGGCAAATCCGCGGTCGTCAACGAGCTCCACAAATCGCTCGTACCGCCGCGCGGCTTGTTTGCATCGGGCAAATCCGAACGTGACAAGCGCGACATTCCGCATGCCCCGTTAGCCCAGGCGCTTCAGGGCCTGGTCCAGGGGCTCCTCTGCCAAAGTGAGGAAGACCTTCGCAAATGGCGGAACATACTCCGCGAGGCGCTGGATGCGAACGGACTTCTCCTTGTCGATCTCGTTCCTGAATTGACGCATGTCATTGGCGAGCAGCCGCCAGTGCCTGAATTGCCGCCGCAGGAGGCGCAAAAACGTTTTCAAACTGTACTTCGACGCTTCATCAGCGTGTTCGCGCGGACTGAGCATCCCCTCGCCCTGTTCCTAGATGACATGCAATGGCTCGATGTCGCAACACTTGACCTCCTCCAAGATCTGTTGACGCACATCGATTTGCGGCACTTGCTGGTTATTGGTGCGTATCGCGACAACGAGGTCAATGCCACCCATCCT
The DNA here is from genome assembly GCF_936928535.1 of uncultured Bradyrhizobium sp. Lineage (GTDB taxonomy): Bacteria > Pseudomonadota > Alphaproteobacteria > Rhizobiales > Xanthobacteraceae > Bradyrhizobium. The sequence goes on from NZ_CAKZHY010000166.1 coordinate 69,134, forward strand.
TTGGTACGGAAGCTAGACGCGATCCGTCAGGCCGGAGCGGCGGTGCAGGACGTCGTTCTCACGCCACTCAGTCGCGGCGATCTAGGTAGACTGCTAGCAGACACGCTTCAATGCCAACTGGAGCGTGCCGCGCCGCTGGCGGATTTGATTCACGAGAAGACCACTGGGAATCCGTACTTCGCGATCCAGTTCATTTCTACTCTGGTGGATGAACGGCTCCTGACGTTTGATTACAGCGCGCGGCGTTGGGTATGGGATTTGCGTCGCATCCGTGCCAAAGGCTTCACGGATAATGTCGCAGAGCTGATGATTGAGAAGTTGAAGCGCCTTCAGCCCGCAACGCAGAAGGTACTCCAGGAGCTCGCCTGCCTGGGCAACACCGCGGATTTCGAGATGCTCCGGATAGGCTATCAAGGCTCGCTCGAGAGCATGCACGACCGTCTCTTGGAGGCCGTGCGATTAGGCCTCATTTTTCGTGCGGATAATTCCTATGGATTCACGCACGATCGCGTCCAGGAAGCAGCCTATTCGCTTATACCGACGGATCTGCGTGGCGAGGCTCATCTTCGGATGGGAATGCTCCTCGCCAAGCACACGCCCACTGAAAAACGTGAAGAAGCGATTTTTGAGATCGTCAACCAACTCAATCGGGGCTCTCATCTCATCACCTCTTTAGATGACCGGGAACGCATCGCAGAACTCAATTTGATCGCCGGCCGGCGTGCGAAGCTCTCGACGGCCTACGACTCAGCACTCAAATATCTGAGAGCCGGCAGATCCCTTCTTTCAGATGAGACTTGGGAACGAAATCACCGGCTGATTTACTCAATCGAGTATCTTACAGCCGAGTGCGAGCTGCTGGCCGTCACCGTTGGCCTCGCAGCTGGGGATCCGCTCGAGGAAGTGCAAAAGGAGTGCGAGAACGGCTTGGCATTTGCCAGGCGGGTGCGTTTTGGCCTGGTCGTAGAACGCTGCGGAGCTCAACTCGGTCTGATCCTCACCTTGCGCGGGTTGACTGCACAGTTCGGACGTCTGGATCATGAGGGATACAGCGAAGTGGATACTGAGCACCGCTTGGCTAGCAGCCCCGATCTACTGCTCGCTGAGTTCCATTATTGGACGCGAAAGCTGCAGGCACATTTTTTTTCCGGAGACCTTGCAGCGGCGGTCGACGCCTCGCTGCACGCGGAGCCTCTCCTTTGGACGTCGGCGGCGACTTTCGAGTTAGCGGAGTATCGATTCTATGGTGCGTTGGTGCACGCGGCGGTCTGCGGTCACGCTACACTGGAGCAGAGATCGTTGCATTTCGATTCTGTTCTGGACCATCACCGACAGCTCCAAGCGTGGGCGGAGGTCGACCCCGACACTTTTGAAGACCGCGCTGCCTTGGTCGCCGCCGAAATCGCCCGCATCGAAGGCCGGTTGCTGAACGCTCAGGAGCTGTACGACCAGGCCATCCGCGAGGCTCAAAAATACGGGTTCGTACACAACCAGGCAATTACCAACGAGATTGCTGCGCGCTTCTACGCAGAGCGCGGCCAAGAGGAGATTGCGACCACCTATCTGCGGGCGGCGCGGGCCTGCTATCTCCGCTGGGGCGCCGACGGAAAAGTTCGCCAACTCGAGGAGCTTCATCCACATCTCAAAGTGGACAAGTCAATCTCGGGTTTCACGGCGACGATGGTAACACCCAACGAGCAGCTTGATTTAGCTACCGTTATCAGAGTCTCGGAAGCGGTGTCCGGGGAGATTGTTTTCGAAAAACTAATCGACACGCTCTTAAGTCTGGCAATCGAACATGCGGGAGCCGATCGAGGTGTCTTAATTCTGCCGCGAGCCGGCAACTTTGAAATTGAAGCAGAGGCTACAACGAGCAACGGCACCGTAAACGTTACCCTGAAACGGGCACGCGTCACGGCCGCGGATCTGCCGACGTCTGTGTTTCACTACGTCCTTCGGACTAAAGAAAGTGTTCTCCTGCACGATGCTTCAGGTCAGAGCTCGTTTTCGACTGATGTTTATGTTCGCGACCGCTGCTCACGTTCGGTGCTCTGTCTTCCGATACTGAAGCAGACCAGGTTAGTCGGCATACTGTATCTGGAGAACAACCTCGCGACTGGCGCGTTTACTCCTGCCCGAATGGTGGTCCTCACACTACTTGCTTCCCAAGCCGCTATCTCAATTGAGAACGCAGGCCTCTACCGCGAGCTAGCAGAGCGGGAAGCCAGGATTCGACGACTGGTGGACGCCAATATCATCGGTATTTTCGTTTGGGATCTTGAGGGCAGAATCATCGATGCAAATGACGCCTTTCTCCGCATTGTCGGATATGACCGCAACGATCTCATCTCCGGTCGACTGCGCTGGCGGGATATGACGCCCACCGAATGGCGTGATGCCGACGACCGACGAGTGGCGGAGCTGGAAGCGACCGGAACCGCCCCCCCCTATGAGAAGGAGTACCTCCAGAAGAGTGGCGGTCGGGTGCCAGTACTGGTCGGGGCAGCGACGCTCGGTGAGCCACATGATCAGGGCGTTGCCTTCGTGATCGACTTAACCGAGCGCAAGCGCGCAGAGGAGGAAATGCGCGAGAGCGAGCGACGTTACACTGAGATGCAGATGGAGCTTGTGCACGCGAATCGTGTCGCAACAATGGGCCACCTGTCCGCCTCGATTGCCCATGAAGTTAACCAGCCAATCGGGGCGACACTAAACAATGCTTCCGCCGCGTTGCGCTGGTTGAGTAAAGAACCAGCGGACCTGGAGAACGCTCGGCAGGCCCTCAACCGGATCTTTGAAAATGGCAACCGTCTCGGCGAAGTTGTCGGCCGCATGCGCGCTCTCTTCAAGAAAGCGCCTCTCCGGTGCGAAGCCGTGGACATCAACGCGGCAATCTTGGAGGTCATCGCTCTGACCCATGGTGAAGCCAAGAAGAATGGCATTTCAGTGCAGTCACACCTGGCGAACGGCTTGCCGCTCGTTCAAGGGGATCGGGTGCAGGTGCAACAGGTGATCATGAACCTGATCATCAACGCGATCGAAGCCATGAGCTCGGTCTGTGAGGAGATGCGAGGACTGGTGATCACCACTAGTAAAAGTGAACCGGATGGCGTGCTTGTCGAGGTCCAGGACTCGGGTCCGGGTCTGAGTTCTGTGGACCTTGAGCGCGTCTTCGAGGCGTTCAATTCGACCAAGCCCAGTGGCTTAGGGATGGGACTATCGATCTGCCGCACCATCGTCGAAGCGCACGGGGGACGACTGTGGGCCGCCGCCGCCGATCCTCGGGGAGCAGTTTTTCGATTTACGCTGCCCTCAAAGTCAGATCGAGCGGCGTGAACCGGCAACAAGAGGCCTGTCTCGTTGATGTGATCTCGTTTCGAGCGCTCTCCGTCGCCCCGGCGACAGAGTCGCACCAACTATCAACCTCGCCCGCTCAGCAAGCTTGGTGCAATAGCGGATTTTGCCTTTACAAGCCTGCCTTGCACTAAAGCTCAAAATCGCTCCGCCCTCGACTACCGACCTGACTTCCAAAAGACCGCGGATTGTTTGAGCAATTGGATGAGCCCTGGTTGGTGACGCTATTGCGGGAGTGGGTACGCCAGGACGCGAGCACCATGGAATAGAAACTCGACAAACCCGCAAGAATGATAACGCTGTAGCAAGAACTGCGCTTAACGCCGCGACCAAGCCGCTCTATCTATTGCTAGCAAGAACACCCAACACCGCGATGGTACGGACAACCTCGATGTGCACCATGTTAACATCTCAAACTCGTCTGCGGTCGCCGTTGTGACCGTCCAGAACGCCAAGTGCTATGACCACCCCACTAGCCTGCTGCGCTTTAAATCAGCAGGAACGACGCTCGGGCCGCCACACTAAAGCTAGAGAAATGAAATGCGCGACTGCGGAGTTTCCAGGCGAAAATGACGTTTGATCCTGCCCTATCCAGTGTTGCCGAACGACCCCGCTGCTTGGCATCGCTCAAAGAGTCCGCCGGGAAGCGTACTATAGAAATCACAAACGTCCCCGGCCACTGGCGCGTCGCGGATTCCACGCGACGCACTGACGTCAACTAACCAAGCATTCGATGGGTTTAAAGAGGCGCGATCTAAGGTCGCCATCGACACATCTAGATTGGATCGAGGCATGCACAGTCTGTACGATCGAACGCGTTTTTCGGACTCGCGGATTAGGCTGATGTCAACGTCCGCGACGTTGGCCGAAAGCAACGTCAGCGAGAACACTTTTGCCAATACTCAGGTCGAGACTTCCAGGCCGGCGCACATCATCTGCTTTGTAGGAAGCTCCACGACAGCCCCTTTGACCGTCTCCCCTCCCAACCATGGCAACGAACTAGAATGGTTCGGACCATGGCAACTCCTTCTGGTGTGAGCATGCATCTGCAATTTCATCAGGTGCGATATTTCTTGGCCCTCGCGAGGACGCTCAATTTTACGCAGGCTGCTAAGCAATGTAATGTAACCCAGCCGGCACTGACAAAGGCGGTCCACAAGCTTGAAGAGGAACTCGGCGGTGCGTTGATTCACCGTGAGCGTCGCTTCACTCAGCTCACCGAGTTGGGCAAGATAATTCTACCCACGCTAGAGGAGGTATTTGTCGCCGCAGAGGCCGTGAGCCTTCAGGCGCGAAGCTATCAAAAGAAGGCAATTGCCCGACTCAAGATTGGGCTAGCGCCCTCAATTTCCGCCGCGCTGATCACGGAATTGCTCCTCGAACTCGCCAGGATCATCCCTGAACTGAGATTCGATTTACGCGAAGCCGGTGGCGACGAACTCGTTGCGTTGCTTTTAGATGGCGAAATTCATGCGGCCCTCGTCGGCGAGGCTGTGGAGCTACCTGAGAGAATCGACCATTGGCCGCTCTTCCAAGAACGTTACGTACTTGTCCTGTCTCGAGAACATGCGATGACGAGGAGAACCGCTATCTCCATCCAAGACTTGCGCGACGTGGTATTTCTCGAAAGGCTCGGATGTGACGTCGTGGGCCGTTTCATGCGGGAGTGTTTTGTCGACCATCCTGGCCCTAAGGTCGTACACACCAGTGATCAGGAAAGGCATCTTCAGCAAATGGCATCCGCAGGGTTCGGAGCCATCTTGGCCCCAGAGCATGCTCCTAGGCTGCCGTCGCTCGCTGCAATTCCGATTGAGGGCGACCCAGTTCGGCGTGAGGTGCGGCTCTTGGCCGTGGCGGGGAGGCAATATTCGCCGGCACTTGACGCGTTTATTAAGATTGTGCGTACTCGCGACTGGACGAGTGCACTGGAAAACCTCCGAAACGCATCTGCCGCTGCCTCAAACAACGACAACATCCGTAACGCTGGTCCGCAACATGGAGACTCCTTATTTGAGCCACGAATCCGGGGCGATCGCCCAAACGATTGTGAAGCAACTCGGAGCGAAGCTCTGGAAGCGCGGCCATCCCGCCAACCGCACTCAATAGAGCGGCGGTGACTGCTCGTGAGATGCGCAGTATGGCCTTGGCAGTCGCGATCACGATCTTCGGTCAGCGGCTAAGAAGTCGTCCGTTAAGAAACCGATTTGAGCGGTGAGCGGTCGCTGGCGGCCGCGATGAAGGTGGTCAGGATCAGGCACCAAAGAGCCCTCAGCCAGGCGAGGACCCGGCGGAAGTTGTGACCGACGGCGGAGAGGATGACGTTAGCCGCATCGCCGGGGCGGCCTTTGAGGTAGCATCGGCCGAGGTGACCATCGGTCTTCAGGTGTCCGATGATGGGCTCGATGGCGGAGCGGCGGCGCAACTCGCGCTTGATGACACCGAAGACGCCGCGCTTCTGGCCGGAGATGAAGACGCGACGAGGATTTTGCGCGTCGTGGCCGCGGTATCCCTTGTCGACATAGGCCCGCTCGATCGCACAGCCGGTGAGTGTCTCGGTGCGGTCGATGACGTCCCGCAAGGTGTGACCATCGTACGGGTTATCGGGTAGCGCCCTGGCGTGCAGCACGAACAGGCCGCCTGGAGCACGGCGGTTGTTGGTGACGATGGAGGCTTTGACACCGAACTCGTAGGGTGCGGCGGCCTTGCCCTTGCCGATGCACTCGACCTCTGGAGCATGGAAGGAATACAGCTTCCAGCCGCGCTGGCGCTGCTGCTGCGAGCGGATCTGGGAGGCCCGGCTGAGCGGCAGGGCGAAGGCGTTCTCGAGCACGTCCTGACCTTCGATCTTGCGGCGGATATCGCGGATGATCCGGCCCAACCGGCTGCGCAGGACGCGCAACTGCCGCTGATGCCGCTTGAATTGCTTGGCGTGGGCGTAGCGTCCCGCCATCATCGCCGCGGTCTTGGCAATGCGAAGATAGGACTGCCGCAGCTTGACCCCGTGCTTCCTCGCCAGGCGGTTGAGCCCCTTGATTGCCGCGTGCAGCAGCTTGGCATCGGTCGGGAAGGTGATGGCCTTCGGCTGCACGGTGGTATCGACCGTGACCCGCTTGAGGTCCTGGCTGCGCAACGCGCCGGCCTCGTGCGCCACCCGCAGGCTCTCGGCCAGCAACAGCTCCAGCTTGTCGCCAAGCCGCTTGCGCCAGTGGCTCAGGTCGGAGCGCTCATGCGGGAACGCGTGCTGAAAGAACTCTTCGCCGGTGAAGTACTGGAAATACGGGTCGTGGGCCCAGCGCTCGCACACCCCCTCATCGGACAGGCCGTAAATGTGCTTGAGCAGCAAGAGCCCGATCATGAAGCGGGTCGCGATGCCCGGCCGACCGTTCTCGCTGTAGAGCGGCGCGATCTCGCCGTCGATCCAGTCCCAGTCGACCTTGCCGGCGAGCTGAACCAGTTCGTGCTTCATGTTGATGATCTGGTCCAGCCTGGCCCGGAACAGATCGCCCGATCCCGTCGCTTTGGGCTTCTTCGGTCGCATCGCCACCTCCGATGCGAGGACGGAATCATGACTGGCGATTCGATGGAATCCTTAAAACGAAATTCGAAGCATCAAAACCCTGCAATCCCAAAACAGGCAACAACGAATAATGCGATCCCAGCTCAATCGCTTAGCCGCTCTTCACGGACGACTAAGAATGAAGCCGCTTCTAATAGTCCGATCCTCGGGCCAACCCTCTCAATAGCAGACACATCCCGACTCCATTTATTTCATGCTTCTAGCTCGAGCAAATCCGCAGCACGTAATGAGGATTAAGTGGCGCCGCTTTCCTCGAACGGCGCTCTAGCCGCTCAGGGCTACATGAAGGCGCTCCCCAACCAAGCTCGCTTGCACACCGGTCGCATTAAGTCGATGCGGCCTGCGGTGCGACGTGGCGAAGCTAGCGTCGTTCGACGATGCTTTCTTTTTGGTGGATGCATTTCTAACTATCTGCTGCAATATCATGCACAGACCACTGCTTCGTACATCTCTAGCTCATAGACGATCGCCTAGCTGCGCCCCAGTCGCATTTCAGACGATGTGGCATTTCTCACATGGGCTCTGATGCATGGCCGCGAATTTGCTCGCCTTTTTGAAAGAGAGGTTCTTCCGACCTCGGGCCAGTCGCACTCTAGTCGGTGTTTGCGTAACCCTCAACAGCAGCACAAAGCGCTAGAACACCAGAACTCTCCGCCGATGCAGATGATGGCAGCCCGACTTTGGGCATTGCGCAGCCTGGCAATAATGATTGTCTATCGACTTGATTGCGAGAGGTGATTTTCCTCGCCGAGGTTGCAAGGCTAAATTCGTTGGGTGTTCCAAAACGAAAAGGACTTACCATGAAGACTCAAATCCGCAGCCTCGCGGTTGCGCTTGCAGTTGCCGTTCCTATCGCAGTCGTCGCCACGGCTGACTCGTCGGCAGCGCCGATCAATGGCACGTCGATCAAGGCGGGTGTACCTACCGGGACGACGGCGGTGCGCTACCGGGTACGGCGGAGCCACCCCTACCCTCAGCATTGGACCTACCCCGCTTATTATTCGGGCTGGGGCTATCCCGCCTATGGTTCGTATTGGGGCTATCCGACTGATGAGTCATACGATGCGGCCTACGATTCCGGAAATTACGGGTCAGGTTGCTTGCCCGGACCTCGTGTCGGCGCATTTGCAACAGCACCCTGGACTGACACCCCGACGTGTGCGCCGTATTAATGAGATCTCCTCACCTTCCGGGCGCTGGACTAAATGCAGGGAGAATAATGCGGCCTCCAGGCACCCCGCGATCGGGTCACCGCGTTCGAAATCCAATGTATTGATTTTTACATTGGAGCCTTCAGAACACTCTTACTGTCCCAACTCCTCTGGGACCATCGGCGCCCAGGGCGAACGGTGACAGCAAAGCTTGGCAGCGTGCGGCCCTCAGGCCGCCGCTAGCCGCGATGTTTTTGAGGTGTTAGCGTTCTTCAGCTATCCGCGCCTCGCCCGCTGGGACGTCAGCAGTAAAGCTCCGAGGGGCCGGATTATTTCCGGTTAACTCTCAGAGATCCATATCGCTTCTATGGTGGAGGCGGACACCGCCGCCTGAGCCCGCCGATTTGCGAGGATGGAGTTGCTGAGCGTCCGCATGTTGCTGGTGTTTGTTCGTTGCCGCGTCCACGGGCAGCTTGCGCAGGCATCAGGTGATCGAAGGAGCAGCACGCCCTTTTTCGCGAATAACAGCGCAAACCTTCTCTACTGGCGAATCGACGAATTGCTTCCTGAAGGTGGGTCATAGCAAAAGTGACTGGAGGCGCCTGGACCAACTCCTCGATCGCCGCCACACGTGCTGAACATTCTCGCGAGGGTAATTCTCCGCCAGCCGCCGGTTCAGTTTTCCGGGAGATGGTCGCGATAAGCCCATTTTGCGCACTGCATGCTCTGCCATGTGCTGAGGCATTGATTATCCATCTCTTGCATCACGCAAAGCATCAGATTGCGTGGTTCGCCGCCAGCAGGCTGAGCTGATCCCGATGCCATCGTCATTTTGTTAGCAGGAGTTGGACGGCTCTAGCCCGCGGCGATGTCTGCCTCGGGTCATGACCGCCATTCGGACGGAAGGCCGGTTGCTTCCAGTCTACCCCGATAACCTGACCTAAACTTCAGCATCGCAATCGGCTGGAATGGGGCCAGAATAAGCCCCGTCCCTCACGAGTTGTGTCTCTATCCGTCGATCGCATGGGTCATCGTCATGCACCACGTCCCCGCGGAATTTGAGAGCAATGAAGAGAACTGGGATTGAAGATACGGCGAAGTGGCCAGGGCGACCGCAGCAGGCAACGCCGCGCGACGCAATCGCCGCCATGAATTAAGGTCCATGATAAATGGTTATCGGATAGATAGTCACACGGCATTTCCCTTTTTCGGGTGGCGGCGGCATCCTCCACCCAATTCGCAGCATGCAAGTAAGGCCGCTGTGCTCTGGCACGCAGCATCGGCCAGTTCGGTCGGGCTGGGCCATCAGGCAAACGCGACAATCGACAGTCGACAACAGGAGCTTAGAAATGCCAGTCCAGAAGCCAGTTCTCACGGCGCCCAAGGGCGGTCAGACGATGACCTTGAGCAAAGGCTCAACCATTGAGTTGAAAGTGGAGAGCGGCCAATCCGGAGGCGACTATGGCGCAGTCCTGTGGAACGTGCGAGCCGGCGAGGAGCCGCCGCTGCACACTCACTCGCGCGAGGACGAGTTAGTCTTCGTGGTTCAGGGGCAGCTCATCGCGCGGGTCGGCGATACCCGCGTCGAGGTCGGGCCGGGCGCCTACGCGGCCCTTCCCCGCGGTGTGCCGCATACGATCGAGGTGGTAGGCGACCAAGCGACCCTGCTCGTCAGCTTTGTGCCGGGTGGGTTGGAGCGCTTCTTGGTCCCAAAGGACGGCAAGGAGCCAAACCCAGCGGATTTCGGCATAGCGCTCGCCTAGAAAAGCGTGCAGGGGTCTTGATGCGGCTGGTGCCCTTCCTCGCGACGGCATCATGCGAAACGGCGACAATAACGATCGTCTCTCGCCTCTATGGCGAGAGGTGATTTCCCTCGCCTCGCGGGGCGTTGCAAGGTCACGCTCCGTTGCAAGATCACGCTCCAAAGCATCGTCGCACCGACATTCAGTGTCGCCACCGAGACCCGAGGCGAGACTGAGACGCCAGGAGATTAGGTATGCAAAGCAAGGACGTAAAAGCGGCCTTGAATGGCAAAGAAGCCACCTACTTCGGTGTGCCATGGGAAGATGCCTACGGATACGCGCAGGCGATCAAGGTTGGCGACACCATTTATGTCTCCGGGCAGCTCAGCCATGACGAGACGGGAAACCTGATCGCGCCTGCTTCTCTCAATCAATCCGGCGAGCCGGCAGACTTCTCAATGATGGAACAGCAGATGTGCGTGACCTACGCCAATGCGGTGAAGCTTTTGGCGCGCTTCGGGGCAACGCTAGACAACGTCGTCGAGGAGACGCTCTATGTCCTCGATGTCGACGCAGCATTCGCCGTCGCGGGCAAGGTACGCAAGGAGGCCTACGGCACAGCACGACCTCAGTGCGCCAGCAACCTGATCGGTGTAGCGAGGCTGGCCTTTCCTCAACAGCTCATCGAAATCACCTTCAAGGCTATACTGCCAGGAGTAGAAGCGAAGCCGCGGTAATGAGTCCTCGATTTGGAGCTAATGAAATCGTGACCCAAGGACCTAAAACCGAGAGGACAATGTCCGATATCCTGATCGAGCCGAAGGATTGCGCCTTGGTGCTGGCCGATCAGCAAGCCGGACTTGCTTTCGGCGTGGGATCAATCGATCGCCAAATGCTTCTGAACAACGTGATCGCTCTAGCACGCACGGCCACTGTTTTCGGCATACCGATCGTGGTGTCCACGTCCGCCACCAAGGTCTACAGCGGCCCCCTGATGCCCGCAATTCGGGCCGCGATTCCCGAAGTAGTCGCGATCGATCGACGCAACATGAACATGTGGGAGGACGACGCTGCGCGCGGCGCGATCGTGGCGACCGGACGACAGAAGCTGATCTTCTCGGGATTGTTGACGGAGGCGTGCGTGACCTTTCCTGTGATCTCCGCTCTCGCCGCTGGGTATGAGGTATATGTCGTCGGCGACGCTTGCGGCGGGCTTACTCCGGTCAGTCACGATCTGGCGCTGCGACGCATGGAAGTTGCGGGAGCGAGGCCTACGTCATGGATCCAGGTGCTTCTGAAGCTTCAACGCGACTGGACCCGGCGTGCGACCTACGATGGAGCCCGAGCTATCATCGAGGCTCATGGCGGCGGCTACGGTATCGGCCTGGCCTACGCACGGGATATGATCAAGCCTACGTAAGAAACCCGCCGACCACGTGCTCGGGGCGCAGGTCGAACTGGACGTCGTAAGTCTACTCAGGGAGAGCACCAACAATTCGTCGCCATCAGGAATTGTCCCATATCCAATTCGTCGGACACTCTCAAAACTTACTTGCCTCCGCTCGCACGCTTACGAGCCTTTTCATCTAAAGATGGCGTCAATCAGCTGCTCAGTCCAAGCCGTTTCGAGCAGTATTTCACGAGCCTGCACGTGCCATAGCCGCGGGCTACGGAGTTTTGCCCCCCTGATTTGGTTATGATGGGTGGGTTCCTACGTGATAGCCCTTCGGCGCTGGTGCCGTCAGCAACAAGGCCGGGTGGTGTGTTCACGCTCTTTCGCCGTCATGTCGGAGACTGGTCAGACGCGGCGCGTTACGGATTGGCGCGGCAGCTCTACCCCGAGAATCCGACCTGGCGTTGAGGTAGCATCGGCGGAATGGGCAATACGCAACATTGGCTGCAAGAAATCACGCAAGCACGGGTTGCTGTCCTGGATCTAGCGGGAAACAGATCGAAGGTGGCCAAGGCAAGAGCTATACATTCCACATGGCGCGGTTCATCGGTTAATAATAACACGGATCGAGACGTGAAGGCGCTCTGTGCGATCGCGCCGGCAGCAATAGGTCCGCCATATTTCCACGAACGTGCCGAGGTGATCCAAGACGGCCAGTGGTGGGCCAGGCAGCGGAGATCATGCGTGGCCATGGTCTCGCGCCGGCTTCCTCGGACTCGCAACGGCACCTACGGAGCCCCATTGGACCGACAACGAGGTGTCCGGCCGGCGGCCGCAGCCAGTGCATTGAATGCATCGACAATAGTCGATCAAATCGTCGAGTTGCCAAGCATCTTCAGCGACGCCAACTCATCTATGAGCGTCCAACATCGATCAGGATTGCGATCAGACCGTGCGATCGGAAAGCGCGTGCTTCAGGTATCAGTTGCGTGCCATCGGGCGTTGAGCGATCGCTCGCCACTGATAGTGGCGGCAAGATTTTATGTGCTGCTCGTTGGCATCTTCCTTTCGACGAAAATCTAGATCGAAGAGCACGCCTCCAAGTGATTCGGCCACGACGAGAAAGATAGCGCATTCACGTTGCTTCGGCGCGCTTTTGAATGCGAGGTAAGAACAAGATTTGCTCAGACTCGAGCGGGGTGGAAGACTCGCTGCCGCCGTGCGCGGCTGGCACCGATCCTGAGGTACAAATCAGGAGCATTCAAATGAAAGAGATTTCTGCGCTAACCACTTTCTAAGCTCTCGTATCGGCCGCTTGAATTAAGTGCAGACGCGGCCGCTCCAGAGAATGAAAACGATAACGATCCTGCATTTCTAACGGCGCACAGACAAGAATATCGTTCCCCAGCACCTCATCGATACTTAGCAGCACGAGTGCCTATCAATCACGGCGCGGTTGATCTCATGCGTCGCCCTACTCTCGATGTCCCAAGAACTCAAATGAGCAGCCCAGCATGCAGGAGTTGCGCTATGCCCTTTCGCCGCGTCACAAGTTCTATCCACACCTACCTCGTCGACTTTCCTGCAGCCAGCGTCTTGATGATCGCTCCTTTCCGGTTGAAGTTTAGCAAGAACAGTCCTGTCGGACTCTGGCTTTGGGCGTTGACCCGCATTACGGCGCTTCTGCCGCCCACTCTCGCGGATCACGCGACGGGGCTCGTCCGAGCCATCCATTACCGGCTGCATCCGTGGATGGATGGCGCATTTGGCGCGATTCCCATTACTCCCCCGGCCGCCCTCCATTTTGGTGGGATCGACATCTGTTGCTACCCGGTTCTCGCCGCTGCTGTCTTGCTAACGGCGCCAGCCCTCAGTGCGATTGAAACGAGCACTGACCTGGTAGCCAACCTCGGCACCCGGGCTATCGTGTCGCGGTCGCTTCAATTTTAACCAGCACTCTGTCGCAGGACAACGATAAGTAGCGCCTACCCTGAATCAATCAAGACAAGGCCGCGTAGTACGCGCTGTATCGTCGCTAGCTTCGCCATCAGCAATGAGCAGCGCGCAATCCGCGGGACACTCTATGAGCCAGAGCCAATGAGCTTCTGGCTAGATCGGTCGGCCGAGCCGATATAGCTGATCCGCTAAAATGCGATGAATGGCTTACTTGCTTCCCTACAGGCGGCGGATGAATCTAGGCAACGAACACCGCATGCATCCGCGCGCGCGTGTCGCTCACGGACAAACGCGGATGACCTTCTTTCCGCTAACACGCTCAACCTGGTTGAAGGTGGCAACAGCGTCATTGAGCGGCGAGACCATACCGATGTTCGGCCGCAGTCGTCCGTCTCGCACCCGCTGAACGATCTCACCCAGTTGGGCGCGGTCGGCTTCGACGACAAAGTCGATCGCCAAGAAATTGGCGGGCTGTATCTCGACCGGCCCGACGATCGAGACCAGCGTTCCTCCGGCTCTCGTCAGACGTGCGGACTGTTTCCCAATATCGCCACCAATGAGGTCGAACACCAAATCGACGTCGCCGACGTCTTCCAGGGAGTCGTTCTCCAGGTCGATAAACTCCTGTGCGCCGAAGTCGAGCGCTTTCTGACGGTCTGCGGCCCGACCTGTGCCGATGACGTAAGCGCCGGCCTCACGTGCGAGCTGGGTCACCATCGATCCGACTGCGCCGGCAGCCCCATGCGCGAGGATGCTCTGGCCCGCCCGTAGACGTCCGTGGTCAAACAATCCCTGCCATGCGGTAAGGCCTGAGATGGGTAAGCTCGCACCCACTGTGAATTCGACGTCGCCCGGCAGCGGCGCGAGATTGCGTGCCTCGACCGCCACGTACTCCGCCAGAGTGCCGTCGCGATACCAATCCGCGAGGCCGAACACCCGCTGTCCGACCGACAGCCCTGTCGTGCCATAGCCGAGGCCGACGACCACTCCGGCCAACTCGTGCCCAGGAACCGACGGTGTCCGATCGCGATCGAGGCGATCGGTCCAGGTCGAGGGCCACGCAAGCTCGGTACCGATGAATCCTGCCGCGTGAACCTGAACGATAACATCGTTTATCGCCGCCTCCGGCTTGGGCCGCTCGACTAGCTTCATTCCGACTGTTCCCGCAGCCTGGCTGGTCACTGCAATAGCTTTCATCGTCCACCTTTTGAGCGTGGTTTCGTGATGTTCGTATTCCGAGGGCTACCAAAATACGATCCAAGATTCGTTCGTCTAATGACCTGTAGCTATGGAATCGATGCCATTGACGCGGCGCTCAAAGATGCAGAGGTGTGGTACAGATATAGATATCTGTTTCTCATGACGAAACCAAATCGTGAGTGGGCGGAACATGATCATTTCTAAGCAGCAGTGCCGTCGCTCAGGCGCGCTCCCGCTCACTCGCGGCGGGTCGTTGGAGTCTGCAATAGATCGGCTGGAAGGCGCACGGCGTCGATTGTTTCGAGCGCCACACCGGAGCAGCGCCTCCTGCTCAAGAAGTCGCCCGCGCGGAACTCTCCACAACTGGGATGAGATGTTCACGAGCCCATCCTGCGGGCCGCCTGTAACCCACGCCATCATCGAAATGATCGCCTTACGGGTCGGCTCTCGTCAACAGGGCGACCAGGATGGGCGCCGTCATAAGGCTATGGTCGAGGCGCACAGTTCACGTCGACAACAATTGCAGACACACTCGATCGACTAGGTGGCGCCACTCAAGAGCGAGATACTATATGTTTTCAGTGATCTTTGAGACCCTCCCAAATCGAGAGAAATGGGATGACTACCTCGACAAGGTCCGGGTACTTCGCCCTGAGTTGGAGCGGGTTGATGGCTTCGTCGACAATACGCGCTACGAAAGCCTGACCCGCGACGGATGGATCCTTTCGCTTTCGAGCTGGCGGGACGAGAAGTCACTCGTACGCTGGCGTACCAGCTTGCCTCATCATGAGGCCCAGCAGGAGGGCCGCGACGAAATCCTCGCTGACTACCACCTGCGCGTCGGCCAGATCACCGCTGACAATCGACTGCCGCCGGGTTGCGCCCTCACGGACCAGAGGCTCGAGGAGACCGAGTTTGGCGAGGGGACGACGGTCACGTTGATTAATGCGACTCGTCCGACGGAGTGGAAGCAGACGGATAACCCGTACGACTGCGCCGAGTGGCTCGGCCTAAATCCGTGGGCCGCCGACTGCACGTCCTGGGACATCTTCGAGGCCTTGCTCACGCCTGGCGCCCTGATTTTGCTCATATCTTGGAAGGACGCGGCTGCAGCGCTGGCTTACGAGGACACTTCCGTGCTGGATGACAAGGCCAGGCTCCGGAGAGTGCGGATTGTGCGAGACTACGGGAAGTACGACAGGCGTGAGGCGCCTCAGTATTTCGTAGATGCCGAAGGCGGCGAAACCATCCACGCCTGACAACTGCGAGCCCGAGCGGACTGAACCGCGACGAAGTATCTTCCGCGACGAACGATCTTCCTCGACTAAATATCAGCGCGCCAAAGTGGGGATTTGACGTCATGGCGATTGACAATCACCTCTGTAAAGGAGATTTGTCTCAAACTACTGCCCCCTTGTAAGCTCGCTTTTTTTTGCAAGATCCCCTTGGGCCCTTCCCACGCCACCCGCAGCCTCTCAAAATAGCCGATTGCGACCGGATAGAGCTCAGACGGAGTCGGCCAGCGGAACAACGGGAAAGTCCTTCTCGGGATCAAACACGTAATTTAAAAAGTTCGTCAAAGAGTACATGGCCACCAGGGCGATGATCTTCATGACGTTCGCGTCCGTATAGCCGGCATCGCGGACGACTTGCAAATCGGCTTCACTGACTCTGCCCCGGCTCTCGATGACTTTGCGCGCAAACTGGACGGCGGCGTCCCGCTTCGGCTCGATGGCATGCCCCTTCCGAGCGAGAATAATTTCATTCGCCGGCAGCTTGGCCATATGCTCGGCGGTAAAACAATGAACGTTCAGACAATAGTTGCAGCCATTCACTTCGGACACAGCGAGGCCGATGCTGTCACGGGTCTTCATGCCGAGAGCCTTGCTCAACGACGCGAGCAGAGCGGCCCAGGCGTTGAACGCAATCGGGCTCTGCGCGAAGGTCGACATCATGTTTGGCGTGAAGCCGATCGCCCTAGTGAACGCATCGGGGGTCAGTTTGCAATCCGCAGGCACGTCTTCTGGCTTTAAGGCTGCAGCTCTTGACATCGCAGCTGCTGTAATAGAGTTCTAAACAAGTTCCAGCACATCGGCCACCGGACGACGCGGCTTCTGCGGCCAATTTCCCGGGCGCTCGGCCCCTACGGACAAGAGCATGACTGGTACTTCCTCCTTGTTCAGTCCGAACTCGCGGTGCACCGCGTCAGCATCGAAACCGATCATCGGCGTCGAGCCCAGCCCCCACGAACGGGCCGCATAGATCATCGCAGCGGCGCCGAAGGTGCCGGTGCGTATTGCCTCGTCGCGTTGGCGCTGCGGGTACTCCATGTACAAATCGCGCGCAGGAATTTCCCATTCCGGCACCATCTCTTCAGGCATAATGCCTGCTTTCACCAGAGGCGCTAGACGCTCTGGTATTACGCTCGAGTCGGCCAGCTGGCCGCAGACGATAAAGGTAACGGCCGCTTCGGTGATTGCAGGCTGACTCCAAGCGATCGGACTCAGTCGCGCCTTGGCTTCCGCCGTGCGCACCGCGATGAATCGCCAGTTCTGCAGGTGAAACGATGTCGGTGCGGTGGTGCCGATCCGCACCAGTTCGCGGATTTGGTCGTCGTTTATCGTGGCCGCTGGGTCATAGTACTTGGCCGCGCTTCGGCTCAGGATACATTCGATCACGGCGTTGCTCATGGCGGCTCCATTAGTCATGGTATTTTCGGTCATGGTGGTTGCTATACGTGCTGGTATTATTGCGGTGACGAGCAGATTCGAACTCATACCGGAGGCGATGGGCCACCGGCCCCCCTCGCCTGGTCCGTCTCAACTACCGTCTTTATTGTCCCCAAGCCGGCGCGCCGTGGGCCATCATCTTCCGCATTCATTTGCATACGAAGGAAACTATTCTGGCAGCCCTAGCTCGGCCAATGACCTCTAGTTATGAAATCGATGTCATCGACGGAGCGCGCAACAGTCCATCGGATCGTGCAAACATGCTCTTCTTGCGACGAAGCGAATCTCTTATTTGACCGAAAGTTCTTGAGAGCGGGCGAGCAGAGACGCCTAATAGTTGCGCGGAAGGGGTAGGCAACACATTAGGACGGAGGCGGTGATAACGATCGTCTATCAATTTCATGTCGAGAGATCATTTCCCTCGCTCGCGACGCGAAGTCACTGTTTGACCCGCATGGTGCGATCACTCTCAGGATCATTCAATGGCGCTCCGCGGTAATCGACGCCTCGATCCTGCCGAACATTCCTAGCGGTAATACCAATGCTCCAACACAAGCACTCGCCCGCCACGCCACCGCGATGCTGGTCGAAGATCTCAAGCAGAGATAAGGCACTCGGGGCAAGCCGACATAAGCAGACGTCGATGGTCTATGAGACGAAGCTACCCAGCCGTATCAACATCAAAGGGCTGACCCTGCAAACGGGCAGTCTCTATTCGCGAAGCATTCTTATTCAGAGCCACCAACGGTGAAGAGCAACACAGCAGCCGCCTGGAAGGAGAGACTAAAATGAGTTTAGAAGACGCGAGAAAGCGCCGTGAGGCACCACTCGATACTCCGACTACCCTCGGCTCAAATGCTATCAAAGATATTTCGGCTGCACTGACGGTACTCTTGGCAGATGTGTTTGCGCTTTACGTCAAGACTAAAAACTTTCATTGGCACATTTCAGGTCCGCACTTCAGGGACTATCACCTTCTTCTCGATGAGCAAGCTGCGGAGATTTTCGCGATGACTGACGATATAGCGGAAAGAGCCCGCAAGATCGGGGGCACAGCGATCCGTTCGATCGGCCACATTGCCAGGGCGAAACATATCGCGGACAATGACGCTGATTTCGTTACACCCGACGACATGCTAGCCGAGCTGAAGGAAGACAACCTCGCTCTCACCCAGCGCTTGCGGCAGACACGTAACATCTCCGACGAACATGGCGATGTCGCCTCGGCCAGCCTGATCGAAAATTGGATCGACCAGGCGGAACGTCGCATATGGTTCCTGTTCGAGGCGACCAGGAGGGCTTGAACGCAAGGCCATTCGCACAATTGGGGCGACCCGATGCGCTCCCCAAAGAAGGAGGGCCCCTGGCTCCTCCGCCGGTCCGAAGTAACAGCATGCCCGGCAGAGCTCAGGGCGGTTCAAATCCAGAGTAGGCACCCGTCTAAAGCGACATTTGCCAACGCGCGTGCATAGACGATGCGATCGGCGCACGCGGCTAGACCGTCCGCACAGAGTGAATTGGATACCTGACTTGAGCGACACAAATGGATTGCAGGGCCTCAGAGGCGTGTCGAGACCGGCGGCCGACGCTTCAGAGTCGCCTCCCCGCGATCCGGAATTCGACGTCGACCTGTTCGTCATTGGCGGCGGTTCGGGCGGCGTTCGAGCCGCGCGCGTTTCGGCGGGATACGGCGCGAGGGTGATGCTCGCTGAGGAGTACCGACTGGGAGGAACGTGCGTTATTCGCGGTTGCGTGCCGAAGAAGCTGTTTGTCTACGCGAGCCGCTTCTGCAGCGCGTTCGACGACGCTACGGCGTTCGGCTGGCACTTGCAAGTCCCGCGTTTCGACTGGCCATCGCTCGTGGCGGCGAAGGACCGCGAGATTGCACGCCTGGAAAGGCTCTACGGCGAAGGCCAAGAACGTGCGGGCGTCGAGGTCGTGAGGTCTCGCGCTGTGCTCGAAGACGACCATACGGTGCGCCTCCTCGAGGACGGCCGCCGCGTTCGCGCGCGCACGATACTCATCGCGACAGGCGCACGGCCCGAGTTGCCTCCCTTCGACGGCATTGAGCTTGGCATCACCTCGGATGACGTCTTCGACATGAAGACGTTCCCCAGGAAGCTTGTCATTGGCGGCGCCGGGTACATTGCGATGGAATTCGCTGGTCTGTTCGCAGCGTTGGGAAGCGACGTCAGCGTCGTGTGTCGCGGAAGCAATGTCTTGCGCGGCTTTGACGAGGATGTGCGCCAAGCGATGACGGGGTCTTACACGAACCGTGGCATCAAGCTGATGTTTTGCGACAGCATCTGTCGCCTCAAGAGACGGACCGGAGCCGTCGGCGGTGGCGACAACGCAGGAAGGATTGACGTTACGACCGAACAGGGCGCGAGGCTTGTGGCCGACCAGGTACTGCTCGCCTTCGGGCGCGTTCCGAACACGGGCTCCCTCGGACTTGATCGCGCCGGCGTCAAGACTGCGGCAGACGGCGCAATCATCGTAGACGCTAACTCGCGCACGAACATCGGGAATATCTACGCTGTGGGCGATGTGTCGAATCAATTCAACTTAACGCCCGTCGCGATTCGCGAAGGCCACGCATTCGCCGACACGGTGTTCGGCAAAAATGCTTGGCAGGTAGACTACTCCAATATCCCAACCGCCGTCTTCTCCAGCCCCGAGATCGGCACTGTTGGTTTGACGGAGCTGGAAGCGAGAGCGCAATACGCTGAAGTCGACATCTACAAGGTCCGCTTCCGCCCGCTGAAGGCGGCCGTAACAGGGGATTGCGAGGCCTCTCTTCTGAAAGTCGTCGTGGAGAGCAACTCTGACCGGATCCTTGGGATCCATATCTTCGCCCACGAGGCCAGCGAGTTGATCCAGATGCTTGCGGTCGCGGTCGGCAGTGGCGCAACCATGAAAGACTTAATGTCAGTCATGGCTGTGCATCCAACAGTTGGGGAGGAAATCGTCGCGATGCGTACGCCCACCGTGCGTTACGATCGGCGCGACGCCTCTGCAGCACTCGTCTCAAGCGCCGCTGATTGACCCAGCCGCGGCCGGCCTCGGAAAGACCAACCTCGAAGCTGCGTGGGGCCCTGAGCTCCCCAACATGCAAAGGTCTGGAGCAACCGCGAGACAATCGATAACGCCGCACCGCCTTTATAGTATTGAGAACTCTGCGGGTTTGTGTTGGTTGCCTGAACCGGCCACTCGTCGCGGCAGCGCCTGCGCTTACGTGCGAACACTTCGAACTTTTAGATCTGGAGGCGATCATTCCCATCTATTGAACCCGACACTCAAGGCGGCCAGGTCATCCTGTTCTTGAAGACCGGAGAAGCGCATTTCCGTTACCGCTCGACACAAGCAAGGGCGAGGAACACCAGCGGCCTTTCACTAGCCTACTCCGGCGCGCGAGTGGAATGGAAACAATAACGATCCGGCATTTTTAATGTTTGGCGTTCCCGCATAGCTTTCGGTGCCTATAACCAGGTTCCCGACGTTTGTGTGCAGAGTGCCCGCCGCCGCTATAGAGCGGCCCATCGTCCTTTTGGATTCAGGCAATCTCCGCGGCGCAAGCGCCACCGCCAACAATCGCAAAGGAGTCGCCGATGTCGTTCCGCTTTATCACCAAGTCTTTCCACGCCTATCTGATAGATTATCCCATCGCCTTCCTCCTAATCGTGGCGCCGTTCATGCTGAAACTTGGCCAGAGCGGACCGCTCGCAATATGGCTTTCGGTTATTGTCGGTGTCGCCGCGCTGCTCTTGGCTGCCATGACCGACCATCCCACCGGGCTGGTCCGCATTATTCCCTACCGGATGCACCTCTTGGTTGATCGCGCAGTCGCTATTCTATTTGCGATCGTGCCGCTTGCCCTTAAATTCTCTCAGCTAGATGCCCAGTACTACTGGCTTCTTGCCGCGGCCATCCTGCTCGCGACGTCAGTTTTCAATGCGCCTGAGGAGCCGGTTGCGACGCCTTCAAGATTGTATGGACGCCGCGGCGGTTGAACTCCATCAAAGTCGCTGCGTCATAGCGGCATCTCCGTCGCAATGGGTCAAAAACCTGGAAACCCTTGCTCCTCTACTTGAGAGCCGCACCCTCGACAGGTCCGGGATGCGGCTTTCAGTGTCTTCACGCCGACTCTGGTAAGGCCTTCCCAGACCTTGCTAGCAGGCCGAAGTACGCTTTTTAGAGGAGACCCGATGCAGTCCGACGTGCGCGAGACGTCAAACGATGGCTCATGCAGCCTTCTACGGAAGCTTAGTGAACGACACTCGCATTCGTCTCTGCGATCCCCATTCACTTCATATTAGGAGACGGTTCTGCTCTATTCGCAGCATTCTGCGACCGGCTCATTTAGATGCAGACTTCGCGGGCACGACTGCAAAATACTTTCAACGCTGCCCTGATTAGACCCATTAGATCGATTCACTTTTGGCTTCGCGTTACACCTACTGCTGCCATCGCGGCGACAAGTCCGGCTTGGGTAATCCGAAATTTTCCCCACCCACTCAAGACTATCCATCTGTGGTCGCCAGCAAACCCGATTCCGCGCTCATATTCGTAATCGTGGAGACCTGCCTCTGTGAACCAAGACTGCGCCATAGCATCCGCGATATCGATATCCGGTACGCAACCGTGATCGAAGAGAATCTGAATAACTTGCAAGGCTTCTTGTTCTTCCATTCCCGTTCTCCTAATTCTCGACAGCCAGGTACCACCGGGGTCGTGCGCCTGCCTTGCCACTTGCCTAGCCGCATCTCGTAGCCGCATGAGTGAATGACATCACCGAGGCCAGATTGAGTGGGTTCGCTTGAAAGAAGTAGATCGATGAGTCGGGGAGCCACCTGCAACAACCTGGCAACCAGTCACTGTTGGTTGGGCATCGCAATGCTATCGGCTCCCATGCACCAACGGTTCGCCGTTCGGAGTGCCAATATTCAGCAGTTGTCGTTCGTACTCGCGCTCGATAAAGCTCCAACAATGGCAGGAGATCTGTGCCAGCCGAGACGCGTCACGCACGACGAGGCAGCCACGCATCATTTCGATAAGCCCATCCTTCCTGAGTTGAAGAAGGCAGTCCGTAACGCCGGCGCGACGCACTCCGAGAAGCTGAGCAAGCACTTGGTGCGTGAGAGGGATCTCGTTAGAGCCAAGCGCATTGCGAGCGAGCAGGAGCCATCGCGCAAGGCGCTGCTGTAGTTGATGGGTTGTATTACATGCTCCTGATTGGGCGGTTTGAATAAGGACGGAAGCAATATAGGCGTGCACCACGCTACGGAACGTCGGCAGACGGGCAATCGCCTCCTGAAAGCGATCCACCGTCAGTCGATTAGCCGCGCCGGCCACTTGCACTATTCGACGGTGCATCGGCTGCGCTTTTGCCGTCAACGCGAGATGTATGCCCGCAAGTCCTTCCGAGCCGATCAGCCACACCTCAACGAACTCCTGCGGCCCCACCTTGGCACCGACCGACACAAGACCACTCTCGACGAAGTACACGTGTTGCATGCGAACGCCGTAGCGATGAAGAACTTGCCGCTTCGTAAGCGGCACCTCCTCCGAGAGCAACAGAACGTTCTTGAGTTCTTCAGGTGGGAGCAGACGTAGTAATCTGTTGCGAACTTCATACATCAGATTCAACGTCCTAATACTTTCTGAGCAATCGAGCTATCCAACTGTACGTTTTCGTACCAAGAAACTGCGCCGGAGAGCGACGTAACGCTCGTTGGTCAGCTCGTATTTAGTAACGTCCGGGACTTGGCACGTGCCGCTACAAGACCTGCGTCTGCGAGGGTGCGCACGACAAGTCGACGTGAGCAGCTGCGTCATGAACTGGATGGTGAAGGTCGATGCATTGGCGCGCGCGACAACAATTGGTCCACAGCGGCAACGGAGTCTCTGCCGTTGGCGCCAGTTGAGTTCCTGGCTATGGCACCTGCGGATGGGGACGGCAATAACGATCGTTTATCGATTCTATGTCGGGACGTGATTTCCCTCGGCAGCGCTAGAAGGCCATTCTCGTCGGCGGTGAACGGACACTATGAACACGAATCGGTGCCACCATGAACGTTCAAGGCGGACGCGTGGCAATCGCTATTCCACTCGGACTGCCGCCAGCTGCCGCTAGATCGTCTGCTGCACCGATTGATGCCAGATGGATCACTTGGCGGTACCGGCCGTGACAACGGACGTGCGCTATTGAGCGCAGCGAGGTCATCCCGATGCTTCGTACTGAGTTTATCGACCTCGGCGCTTTTGCGACGGGCGCCACGGACCGACACGCCGACTGTCCGCCGTATTGATAAATTTCTCCTGCGTTCTCCTGGAGAGAGATGCTGAAATGAACAAGACTGCAGAGCCCCAGCCGGCCGATCCACGGGATGTCGCATGGGCAGTTTAGCGAACTGGCTTTATCTGATCGGATCACTGTGCTTTGTTCTTGGGACAGTGATCAACATGCTTCCGGTTTGAGGAAGGGGAACGTCTGTTTCAATCGGTCTAGAGTTCCGCGGTCATGCGCACCATTCTTGAGTCATTTCGACGAAGCCAAGCGGTCCTGCCAACCAATGGTATCCACTTTATCCTGAAGCGACTTGACCCTTGCGCGTACGTGAAACGACGCGAAGGTCCAAACTTAACATTGGCTCCAGCGCAAAACCGATAGAGGCCCTCAGTGCCCTCATTGGTCACCTTGCTCGACCCCGCGATCTCCTATGTGCGCCCGATGAAGAGCAGAGTCATCCTGCGAACGGACCGATAGGGGGCCTCCGGGCAAAGGTGCGGTGTTCTCATCACCAGGACCGGCCCAGGTGGTTAATTGTAATCCTTTGGTATGGTCGCCTCAGACAAATGCAGTGCAGAGATCGACCTCAGTGCAATGGTCCGGGCCGTCTTTTCTGACTAGGCTTGGATAAGAACGGAACAGTCGTCTGGGACTGCCATACGGGACCGGCAAAAAGCAAGGAAAGAGTTGTGATGGGCTGGATGTTCGACAACGTCGAACGTTTGATCGACCGGCTGAGGAAGCCCGCCCATCAGTGTGAGCCCCTCACCACGGACGATCCAACGACCGCCCTACGCCGCACTCTTCAACCCGCTGACGTCCTGCTGGTCGAGGGCAAAGGTCGTCTCTCCAGCAGCATTAAATATATCACTCAGTCGTCATGGTCGCATTCGGCCTTGTACGTCGGACCGATATGGGGCGCCACAAATGGTGGCGAGCCGCACGTCCTGATTGAAGCCAATATCGACGAAGGCGTCGTGTCGGCCCCTCTATCGAAGTATTTGCATTGCCACACCCGCATCTGCCGGCCAGTGGGGCTAAGCGATGCGGACCGCGAACAGGTCTGCCGCTACGCATTCGAACGCATAGGTCTCAGCTACGATTTCAAGAACGTCATCGACCTCGTGCGCTATCTATTCCCTTGTCCCTTCACGCAACGTTGGCGTCGACGAACCGTCGCGCTCGGCTCCGGCGATGCGCGTCGGATCATCTGCTCGACTCTGATTGCGCAGGCATTCAACGCCGTGCGTTACCCAATCTTGCCCAAGGTCACGCACATGAAGAATAAATCCGGGCGATGCGACGTCGCCGAGATCCGTCATTCGTCTCTTTATGCACCGCGCGATTTCGATCTATCGCCCTACTTCCTGGTGGTGAAGCCCACGCTATCCGCCGGCTTCAACTATAAAACCATGTGCTGGGCCGATCTCGAAGTTGACGCCGCACAAGCCACACTTGCACCTGAGATAGAACGCGCGATAGCGGCAGTGGTATAGCCAGACATTCCGTGAGGTAAGGCCAGACTATTAAGTGCGAAATCGGTTGTGCTGTTGTCATTAATCACCATCGCGCTCATTCAACAGGCTCAAACTCCGACCACAACTCCTCGGCACACTCTTCGTCTGCTCTCAAAGCGTCAAAGCCAGCAGTGGCGTTTCGGAATAGAGCGCGCCACGACCAGCGGCTGCCGACGCTGCCAGTTGCTCTTGACCCTCGCGCCCGATTAATCGGTGGGTGTGGTATCGTCAGCCCAAACCGTCCCGACCGGCGTTTTTCGCGATGCGGATATGCATGCCATTCGACGCGCGTGCTGTAGGCAAGTGCAATCAAGATAGCTACGGCACGCTAAGCTAGAGCATTTTACCGCGATAGAACGCAGGCAAGCCGCTCCTTGAAGGATACGGATTGCTTGAACCGATGACACATGGCGCGCGATGGGTCTGAACCTTCATCTCTCACAGACGGAAAGGCCCGCCCGCGCTCGCTTTGGCGGCGCGATGGTGCACTCTATTCGACTGCCTCTCCATCTTAACCGTTCATGCGCCGGCGATAATCAGAAGTGCGGCTGAGGTGGCTGTCAAACGATCCAGAGTGCGCCCGATTGGCAGCTGGTTTCGAACGCAACGACGGTTCATGTTCTCATATATTGTACATGTGGCCCTTCGGTCGTCGGTCCCGGCACTTTTCTCTGTGCGCAAAAGACCTCGAAAAGCGAAGATGCGCGAATGCCGCGGGCGTCCCAAACGTTCGCTGTCGAAAAAAACGTATCGACTGATAATCCGTTCGTGCTTCACCGTGATCACCTCCCGGCCCTTGACGACGGGGTTGCCGTCTCTCCCTGCAAGAGCCCACGGGTACGTAGACATGTCCCCCGTTGTCTGAATTGGGCCGGTGACCGCGAGGTCCATTCCCGGCATCTGCGCCTGTACCGCCTTAATCGCAAGTTCAACGCCCGCATAACCCGAAAACCACGCTGCCTGCTCGCCGATGACCACGTCCTCTGCATAGGTTGAAGGGATGCAGGCGATGCGCTCAGCGGCGTCTCGCGTATTCCAGATTTTCAGGTGACGATCGATGATCTTTGCGATGAAATTGGGCATGGCTCACTCACGCTTGCAAGACCTGATCGCCCTGCGCTTGCGATCAGGCCATGATGGCATGACACATCTGACGCCAACTAAAGCGCCGTTCAGATTGGAGGCCCAGCACCATCGTGCGACCAGCGCGGTTCGGTCCATCCACGACAGCGTCGTTCCGATCATCAACCCACTCGCTATCAATGCGCACCCAGTAGCGACAATCTTTATCCTCCCAATCGGTGTCATCAATGCAGCAAGCATTGCAGGCCAAAAGTGACTGTTCATCTCGCGACCAATGTCGTTCGCTATTCGTCCATGATCCCGTTTTACTGTTGCATTCGCGATGCCTATGCACCCTTCCAGCGCGTCAAGCCTAAGCTGATCGCCATAGCGGCGCAATTGAACGATCGGTAACCGTTGGGCATCTAAAGGGGTCACCGATACGATACGAAGGTTTTATGGTGCTCGAGCTCTAACGCCTACTACCTGCGCCTAGGGACCGAAGATCGCGCAGCGCTCGAGCTATCCGCAGTTTCGTCGTGGGTACGACGACTCCTCGATGGACTCAGAAAATCTGGCGTTCGCGGCCAATTTTCCACCTGGTCGCGTGACCACTTCTGCCGCAGCACGATGGCAGCGCGGTGATCCTGCCGCACGACCTGGACCTGCCCGCAGGGCGAAGCTGGCAAGGGGCAACGGCAAGCCGACGACTACGAACGAACAGGGCAGCGACGCCGAGATCACCGGGAGAAGAACAAGGCCGACAAGACAGTGGGGAAGGTTTGCAAACGTTGCTGAAGTCCTTCATTGATATGATAATCTTCTTTGCAGCAATCGCTGCCGTCCAGTCCGCCCAGGGGACAGCAAGCGACACAACCATCGCCTAACCGCGCCAGCAGTGAGCAACCAACCGCGGTTAGCTAGCCGGCGAGCAGCGGCGCGATCCCGCCCAATAGGTTAGAAAAGAAGACCAAGACATATGCCGAGGCTGTTCGTGTTGCTCGACAGCCAGGGGGCAAAGTTGTCCGGCGAGAGCCGTAATTTGCGCCGCTCAAATTGTGAGTCTCCTTACAGAGGCAGCCAAGACGCCTTCGACCACGGCGCCAGAACGCCGCTTGTGACCCTCAACCAACATTCAATCGGGCATCTGAACGGGAAAGGTTTGGAGGTTTCCCCATCCGTTTGCGAGCTCGATTCCGTATCTAGCGCTTGGTTCGGATAGGTCCTGGCCGGTTCGGCTGATGTCAAAAGCGTGTATTCAACACACTCCCCGGTGTCGACAGCTGCTGCTCTAACAATGGGGCGACGAACAATCAGGGCCGCCGTCGTCTGGTAGCGATGAACGGCGGCAATCCGACAGACGAGGTGCACGCATTCATATTGCGAGCACAGCCAATCGGCACCCAAACGCCGGCTTCAGGCGTCGAGCCCACGCCGCGGGGGGTCTGGCGGCGCTGTTGGTGGCCCATCGGACCGGTGCCGCCGACGTCCATGCAGATGGCGCGCCTCACTTGAGACAGTCTCGCTGCCGAACTTTCGTCGCCCTTGAGGGAAGCGAGTCCTTGCCCCATCGTACTGACGATATCCCTCGCGTGGCGCAGTCGTAGGAGCCGGCATCCGGAGAAAGTCGGTTGGGATGCCTCGGATGGTGCCGCGCTCGTCTTTGCTCCGAAATGGGGACGATCCCGATGGTAATTACCCCGACATACGATCCGTCTCTCGTTGCCCTGTCCATCCTGGTCGCTGGCTTCGCGTCTTACACGGCGCTGGATCTCGGCGGACGCGTGGCGCTGGCCCAAGGACCCACGCTGGCCCAAGGACCCACGCACCGCATCTGGCTGGCGGCGGCCGCGCTCACCATGGGAGGCGGCATATGGTCGATGCACTTCGTCGCCATGCTCGCCTTCGAGCTGCCGATGCCGGTGTCCTACGATGTCGGCTTAACTGTCCTTTCCCTCGTGCTGGCGATCCTGGGCACGAGCGGCAGCTTCTACGTCATCAGTAGCCCGGGCGCATGGCGCCCCCGCCTCGTCCTCAGCGGCGTCTTCATGGGGCTCGGCATCCTCGCCATGCACTACACCGGCATGGCCGCCATGCGGGGGCCCGTCGAATTGAGCTACGACCCCTTGTGGTTCGCGCTCTCCGTGATCATCGCGATCGGCGCGGCGACGGCGGCGCTGTGGCTCGCGTTCGGAACCACGGACCCTGGGCAGAAGCTCGCCGCCGCCATCATCATGGGCATCGCCATTTCCGGCATGCACTACACCGGGATGCGGGCGGCCATCTGTACCGCTCCCGCCACGACCGAGGTCACCCGCGAGGACGCGACCCTCGATCGGACCCCCTTGGCAGTGGGGATCGCCGGTTTCGTGCTCGTCGATCTGGCCGCCCTGCTCGCCTCCGTGGCCAAGCGCAAGCGCGCCGCGGAGGCCCTGCGTCAGACGCAGGCGGATCTTGCCCATATCCAACGGGTCACCGCCATGGGGGAGATGGCGGCCTCGATTACACATGAAGTCATGCAGCCGCTCGGGGCGGGAATGAACAATGCCGGGGCGGCCTTGCGCTGGCTGGATCGCCAGCCGCCAAATCTGGACAAGGCCCGGGAAGCGCTTGGTCGTACCGTCGAAAACGGACAGCGTGCGGCCGAGATCATCGGCCGCATCCGTGCCCTCGTCAAGAAGGAGCCCCCGCGGAAGGATGCCTTGGACGTCAACGAAGCGGTCGTCGAAGTCATTGCCCTGACCCGTGGCGAAGTGATGAAAAACAATGTCTCGGTGCAGACACAACTCGCGGAGGGCTTGCCACTCATTCAAGGAGATCGAGTCCAACTGCAGCAAGTGATCCTTAACTTGATCATCAACGCCGTCCAAGCGATGAGCGGTGTCAGCGAAGGCTCGCGCGCGTTGCTGATCGGCACTGGGAAAGATGCATCGGGCGGAGTGCTCGTCGCCGTGCAGGATTCTGGCCCGGGAGTGAAACCGGAGAGTTTCGAACACCTATTCGACTCATTCTACACCACCAAGCCCGGCGGCATGGGCATGGGACTATCGATCTGCCGTTCGATTGTCGAAGCTCACGAGGGACGCATATGGGCCACGCGGAACGCCGGGCCAGGGATCACCGTGCAATTCACTTTGCCGATCAACGATCAAGCCACGGCATCCGCGCGTTCGGCGGCGTGATCTTCACTGCTATTCAAAAATTCTTCCCTGCCGCCAACAAAAGATGATGAAGGTCCTGCAGAATGCGGACAAAATCCGCCTTGCTGGATCGATCACGATTTTCGGGCATGGCCGCAATCTGATTATTGGACGCGGGCGGGCCCTCTTGCCAAGACCGCATCGGGGGATCGACGATGTTTTTCTAAGCGGGCGCCCCGCAGCCAACTGTGGCAGTAGACATTAATTACTGGAGCGGCAACCCGCGGCTCGATCAAGGGAAACACGGGGGGCGCTACGCCGCCCGCCTTGTTTGCAATTGCCTGCGCGGGTCGGTCCAGGCGCACGGAGTGCGTCGCGACGCAAAAGGCCGCCTGCGTTGCCGCAGGCGGCCCACGCCTCAGGAGGAACGTCCAAGGCGGGCAGCGATAGCGAGGTGGGCTGGGGGGAGGTCTCTCGCTACCGCGTACGGTATCTAAGATGATCGCGATCACCGGCTCAATTGTACGTCGGTAGACGTCGGGCATCACAAGGGATCACAGGAACGACACAAAGGTTTATGGCCGGCCACTTCTGGGAGGCCGCCGTCACTGCCTGCGCATACGTCGAGCATTTACAGCATCACTATGAATTTGACAGCGTGACGAATGATGGTGGCCGCCGCCATCTGTCTCTTCGACCTGTAATGTCTGCAGAGATTGCTTGAACGCGCCCCTAGTAAGCCGCCCGACGATGGCCAAGGCGTTCAGAGCAAGAGTGCACTCGCGCCGACGCGCTGGCACTCGCGGGCTTTCTGGGACCGCGACCGAGAGCGGCGGTCGTGCGATCATTGGTGCAGCCTCAGTCATCGTTCGCTCCTGCTGCATCGCGGAGAATCACTCACTTCCGCTTTCGGTGACACAGCGAGCGACAGGATTTGCCGTCGGCTCAGCCGGTCGCGAATGACCGTCGTGAAGTTGGTCGCCTTTAAGGGGGAGCGCCATAGACCTTCGCATCGTTCCATGACCACTTTGGATAGCCGACGATTACCTACGTTCAATTGAACCGCTGATCGCGATCGCCATAGGCTGCATGCCTGCGAAAAACAGAATTTCTAGGAGCAGCCTTGAATATTGTTCTACTATCTCAGTTGTCAGCGGCCGCCATCAGCACGTTGTTTGTGGCATACAACTTGTTCCATTACGTACTTTTTCTTTTGGTGACCCGACCGAAGGACGCGAGCAAGATCGGACACAAGCTGAATGAATTCGAGCAGCGCCAGTTGATTGAATGGGTACCAAAGCCAAACGACTTTCTCAAACACGACGACGAAAAGCGCACATATGATGACGTGTTCGGCACCTATCGCGACGAGCAAGCGAACTACAGCACGTGTGTATTTCCACGATTGGCATTTTCGCACCCTTACGAGGCCGAATGTGCACTTTTGAAGCCGAAAGACGGGATGCGATTTCTCGATCTCGGATGCGGCTCTGGCGCGGCAGCCGAATACCTGGCCAGGCGGAGCAATATCGAGATTGTGGGCGTGACTAATTCATCTGTGCAGGCCGAGATCTGCCGGCGGAAATTTGCGAGCCTTGGCGGGCGTGGACACGTAATAGTCGTCGATTTCGACAGCCTAGATCTCCCAAATGAACACTTTGATGCCATCTATGCGCTCGAATCGATTGGCTACACCAAAGACTTGGACGCTTGGCTAGCTAGATGCTGGCGGATGCTCAAGCCGGGAGGACGGTTGCTGATCCATTCGCCGGGGTCGCTGGATCATTGTCGCCGCACCAAAGACTACCTGAGTGTCACCGCCTTCTTCGAGAATTGGCGCTACAATTTTGTCGGGGCCAACCTTCTCGTCTACAAGATGCGCCGACTTGGCTTCAGTCCAATCCGCTATCGGCGACTACCATTCTTGGCCTGGGGAGTAACCTGGAACTTCATTCAACACATGCTGTTGTGGAAGTACCGGCTAAAGATGCGCACATTCGTGGAACTAGAGCGAATCATTTGGCGTACGTCGAAGGTGTTTGTGTTTGGCAACCCGTACAACACGGTGCTGGCCACCAAACCAACGGCTCCATCTTGCTCCCACACTCACACGTCGGAAGCAGTGGTTGACGTTACCGAAATTGACCGCGAGGTTCGCGCATCAATACCGGCCTCATTATAATCGCGCTGTTCTGCGTGTATCTGCGTTCCTCCTGGCCGGCCATGACGTCGGCTTGTCGCCTTCGATCCGCCCTTGAAGAGGGCGGTCTTTCATTTGGCCAGTTGCGAAGGCGCGACTTCCGTTGTTGGCTCTTTGCCGCCCTTCGACGGTTGCGGCTCGATCAACGTCGCTGAGTGATCGCTGCATCAGCGGCCTCTCGACGCGCCCGCCTGGCAGTTCAAAAATAAAGGTGACCGAGCGGCGGAGAGAATGGGAACAGCATCCATCAGCGTTGCCGGCTGAAACGCCACTTCCGCCGCGAGGGCACTTCCAAATTGGTAACTGATAAGGATTTTGTCATTTCCTTATCAGTCAGGACATCTCGTTTCAACGCTCCTAACGTGCCGTGCGCGCCTCTACGCATGGCAGCTCGTGTACAGGGATCGCACTGAACGATTGGCCCACCCGCAGTCCGGCAGGCGAAAGATGAGGTCTTGCATTGACCCGCCCCTGATCGGGGACGCATGGCTTGCAGCCCGATAGCATGCGTGACGCTTCGAATATAAGGCGATGACTCCGCCACATAGACAATATCGCTATTGGAGATGCCATCGCGGTTTGCTGGATGCAGAGCTCGGCTACGCCTTCTCCGAGACTGTGCCGAAAGTCCAAATTTCGTATCCACGAATCCGCAGCCCCTATTTCTTCTTTGACGAACGATCCGTCCGGGCGTCAATAAGGGGCTGAGGGGCGGAAGAAATATCTCGCGTAACCTCGATTAAAAACGCAAGAATTTGCGCAAAAATCCTTGACCGAGATCGAGGTGCAGCCCGCCAATTCTTCCGAACCTTTCGAGATGTAATGAAGGAAAGCGGCATGGAGCAGTCTCCCCAGATCGGCGACAGGATCACGGAAAAATCGGAACCGCCCGATGACAACACTGTCCGCGACTGGCTCGGGCCGAAGGCGTCCGTGCATTGGGCCGAGCTGCGGAATTGGATCGGAGCATACTACCCCGGTGTTTTCGCGCCGGATTGGCTATATGGCGGCAAGAAGCGCGGTTGGTCGCTGCGCTACAAGAAGTCCAAGGCATTCTGCACCTTCGTACCAGAATACAGGCGGTTTACTGTCCTTGTGGTCTTAGGGGGCGCAGAGCGAGAAAAGTTTGAGGAACGGCGTTATGGTTGGCGCTCGCACCTGGTCAACCTCTACGATCAAGCCAAGACATACCCTGATGGGAAATGGCTGGCAGTTGCTATATCGTCCGCAGCTGCTCGACATGATGTGACGGAGCTTTTGACTATGAAGCGCCCTCCACCGACACGCGGTTGAACGTCAACAACAACAAATCGCCAGGTCGGCAACAAACAGGGTCTTCATACAACGTGTTTTAACCGCGATTGGCATCCGGTGACTCTTAGCGTTGCAATACTTCAAGGCTATTCATGGAGGCCGATGCGCTTCATTTGGTGCAGACGACATTCCCTCGTTTGGCTTCCCGGAAGGCTCGTCGAACTACTTATCGGCGCCCCACTCTTGTGTGCAGACAGTGCCTTGCTTCGGAGCAACGCGGAAATCGGAATCGAGAACGTCCGCAAGTGGCGGCGATCGAGACCGGAACCCAGCGCGCGTCCGTCCAGACGGGCTGACGGCCGCAGGCCTGGCTTTACCTACAATGTGATCTCTTTAGTGCCTTTGAACCTACGCTTGTCGGGAATGGATTTTTCTTTGATCTCCCGGTGTACACAGAGCGTACACGTCACCCTCTAGCTGACCGAAAAACGTGTACTCTCGCTCCAACGATCATTGGAACGACCGTCCTTGTGAGCACCGTTCCCGATCGAATGCATGAATTGAGCGCGTCGACGCTCAGTTCGTAACGAGAGACCGAGGCTGACCGCTCACCTCTGCCATTCGCACACCTCCGGAACTGATAGGATTTCGCCACTTTCCTTGTCAGTGCGCGAACGGACTCCATCTGCGACCAACCTCGTCAACGCGCCGCGTAGGCGTCATTTTACATTAGGGTCGTCCCAAGCGAGACTTTTCGCGCCCCACATCCTATTTCTATGAGCTGGGGTCAATTGCGCTCGAAGGATTTGGGCGGCTTTAGCCGCTTCGCCCACCGTGCGCCGTACGTTTCGGCAGCCGTGGCCCGGATCGTCTTCGTCGGGCTATACACCAGGTGCCGTGAAGATCACCGCCTTGCGACGCTGGCCACTCCTTCAGATTTCGAATAAGTTGATCCAGGACGAAGCTCGACGATAACCGAACTCTGCGCAAAGACGAGATGACTGATCGGCTCCTTGCTCTAACACTATTCGTCCGTGTCGCACATACCGGTAGCTTCTCGCAGGCCGGCAAGGACCTCGGACTTTCGCAACCTTCGGCGTCCCGACTCATCGCGTCTCTCGAACGCGAGGTCGGCGCTGCTCTCTTTGCGCGATCGACAAGGGCCGTTGTGCTCACCGAAACCGGGGCCGACTACCTCGCGAAGGTAGAGCCCGCGCTTAACAGTCTGGAAGAAGCGACCCAAGCCATTCACGGCAAGGGCGTGCTTCGCGGCGTGCTCCGGATAGGCTTGTCGCCCAGCATGGCGATTCGGGAGGTCATACCACGCCTTCCCGCCTTCATTTCGAAGCACCCTGCGCTGCGGATCGATTTGGCCATGGACGACGGTCGCCAAGACCTCATTAGGAGCGCGATCGACGTCGCAATCCGGTCCGGAAAGTTGGACGATTCGTCCGCGACTTTAAGACGGGTAGGATCAAATCCTCTGCTCATCGCCGCTTCGCCGGCCTACCTGAAGCGGGCTGGGTGCCCGAAAACGCCCAACGATCTGCTCGGACATCCCGTCTTGATTGGTGTCCCCGGTACTAATGGCGTCTGTTTCTTCGAGAAGAACGGAAAAACCGTTTCCATAAAGGTGGAAGCTCCTCTGTCCGGGAACATCCACGAAGCGGCCGTCGCTGGCGGCGTCGCCGGGATCGGGATCGTGGCTTGCAGTCTCTGGGGCTGTCGCGCCGAGCTCAAGTCGGGCGCGTTAGTGCAGATCCTGAGGGATTGGAACATGGGCGCCGCCGACGTCAACGCCATATTCCCCGCCGGCCGCGGAGCGAAGCTCGCAGCCCGCGCGTTCGTTGAACATTTCACGAAGAACCTCAAGACGAATCCGTGAACCCTGCCAGCTCGGCTGCTCACCGTTCCATGGCGTGAAATCGTTGAATGTGTCCAGCATCCGACGAGAGCATGTGGCGCATGCGTTCACTTCGACTTCTTCAAAGCCACCTAAATGCGTAAGCGCTTAGCCGCGACCCTATTGAAGCTGGCTTGACGTTTTGCGGAACCGCC
>NZ_CAKZHY010000167.1 GCF_936928535.1 uncultured Bradyrhizobium sp.
GCAGGAGGCCGATGCGCGAGGGCAGCGACTTCAGGAACCAGATGTGGGCAACGGGCGCAGCGAGCTCGATATGGCCCATGCGCTCGCGCCGGACGCGCGAAAGCGTGACCTCGACCGAGCACTTCTCGCAGATGATGCCCTTGTACTTCATGCGCTTGTACTTGCCGCACAAGCACTCGTAGTCCTTGATCGGCCCGAAGATGCGGGCGCAGAACAGGCCGTCGCGCTCGGGCTTGAAGGTACGGTAGTTGATGGTCTCCGGCTTCTTGATCTCGCCGTAGGACCAGGACAGAATCTTCTCCGGTGACGCGATCGAGATCCGGATCTGGTCGAAGACCTGAGCCGGCGTCGTCGGGTTAAAGAGATTCATAATTTCTTGGTTCATCGTCTTCTCCTCGCGTACCGGTCGCCTCCGGCCGCAAATTCGAAAATCACTTAAGCGGGGCGCCCTGCCCTCAAGGCATCGGGAGGGGCGCCAATGCCCGGCCGCGAAGGCCGGGCATGAAAGGTCGTTACTCGGCCGCTTCCGACGTTGGCGCCGGACCCACCTTGGAATTGTGCAGGTCGACGTTGAGGCCGAGCGAGCGCATTTCCTTGACCAGCACGTTGAACGATTCCGGAATACCGGCCTCGAAGGTGTCGTCGCCACGCACGATCGCCTCGTACACCTTGGTACGGCCCGCGACGTCGTCCGACTTCACGGTCAGCATTTCCTGGAGCGTGTAGGCCGCGCCGTAAGCTTCGAGCGCCCACACCTCCATTTCGCCGAAACGCTGGCCGCCGAACTGCGCCTTGCCGCCCAGCGGCTGCTGGGTGACGAGCGAGTACGGTCCGATCGAACGCGCGTGGATCTTGTCGTCCACGAGATGGTGAAGCTTGAGCATATAGATGTAGCCCACCGTCACCTTGCGATCGAACGCATCGCCAGTGCGGCCGTCGTAGACGGTCGACTGACCCGACGCATCGAGACCCGCGAGCTTCAGCATCTCCTCGATGTCGGTCTCCTTGGCGCCATCGAACACCGGCGTTGCGATCGGCACGCCGCGGCTCAGATTGTGGCCGAGTTCAAGCAGCTCGTTGTCGTTGAGCGTCTTGATGGTCTCGTCCTCGCCGTAGACCTTCTTCAAGGTTTCCTTCAGCGGCTTGATGTCCTGCTTCGACAGGTACGCATCGACCGTCTGGCCGATACGCTTGCCGAGGCCGGCGCAAGCCCAGCCGAGATGCGTCTCGAGGATCTGTCCGACGTTCATGCGCGAGGGCACGCCCAGCGGATTGAGCACGATGTCGGCGTGCGTGCCGTCCTCGAGGAACGGCATGTCCTCGATCGGCACGATCTTCGACACCACGCCCTTGTTGCCGTGGCGGCCGGCCATCTTGTCGCCGGGCTGGATCTTGCGCTTCACCGCGACGAAGACCTTGACCATCTTCATCACGCCAGGCGGCAATTCGTCACCGCGCTGAAGCTTCTCGACCTTGTCGAGGAAGCGCTGCTCGAGCCCCTTCTTCGACTCGTCGTACTGCTTCCGCATGGCCTCGATCTCGGCCATCAGCTTGTCGTTCGGCGAAGCGAACAGCCACCACTGCGACTTCGGATACTCCTCGAGCACCGCACGGGTGATCTTGGTGTCCTTCTTGAAGCCCTTGGGACCGGCAATGCCCTGCCGCCCCTCGAGGAGCTCGGCAAGACGGTTGTAGACGTTGCGGTCCAGGATCGCCTGCTCGTCGTCGCGGTCCTTGGCCAGACGCTCGATCTCTTCCCGCTCGATCGCCAGCGCACGCTCGTCCTTGTCGACGCCGTGGCGGTTGAACACGCGGACTTCCACGATCGTGCCCTGCACGCCCGGAGGAACGCGCAGCGAGGTGTCGCGAACGTCGGAGGCCTTTTCACCGAAGATGGCGCGCAGCAACTTTTCTTCCGGCGTCATCGGGCTTTCGCCCTTCGGCGTGATCTTGCCGACCAGGATGTCGCCGGCGCGAACTTCCGCACCGATGTAGACGATACCGGCTTCATCGAGGTTCTTCAGCGCTTCTTCCGAAACGTTCGGAATGTCGCGGGTGATTTCCTCGGGTCCGAGCTTGGTGTCGCGGGCCATCACCTCGAATTCTTCGATATGAATTGAGGTAAACACGTCTTCCTTCACGATCCGCTCGGAGAGCAGGATCGAGTCTTCGAAGTTGTAGCCGTTCCACGGCATGAAGGCGACGAGCACGTTGCGCCCGAGAGCGAGCTCACCGAGATCGGTCGACGGACCGTCCGCGATGATGTCGCCCTTCTTGACGATGTCGCCGACCTTCACCAGCGGACGCTGATTGATGCAGGTCGACTGGTTCGAGCGCTGGTACTTCATCAGCCGGTAGATATCGACGCCCGACTTGGTCGGATCGAGATCTTCGGTGGCGCGGATGACGACGCGGGTCGCGTCGATCTGGTCGATCACGCCCGAACGGCGCGCCGCGATCGCAGCGCCCGAGTCACGCGCAACCACGCCTTCCATGCCGGTGCCGACGAACGGCGCCTCGGCGCGAACCAGCGGCACCGCCTGGCGCTGCATGTTCGAGCCCATCAGCGCGCGGTTGGCGTCGTCGTTCTCGAGGAACGGGATCAGGGCTGCGGCGACCGAAACGAGCTGCTTCGGCGACACGTCCATGTAGTCGACCTTGTCGGGCGTCATCGGCACGACGTCGCGGGTGCCGCTGGCGCGGCAGACCACGAGATCTTCGGTGAAGCGGCCCTTGGCATCGACCGGCACGTTGGCCTGCGCGACCGAGTAGCGGCCTTCTTCCATCGCCGAGAGGTACACGACCTCGTCGGTAACGCGGCCATCCTTGACCTTTCGATACGGGGTCTCGACGAAGCCGTACTTGTTCACGCGCGCGAAGGTGGCGAGCGAGTTGATCAGACCGATGTTCGGACCTTCCGGCGTCTCGATCGGGCAGATGCGGCCGTAATGCGTCGGATGCACGTCGCGCACCTCGAAGCCGGCGCGCTCGCGGGTCAGACCGCCCGGTCCAAGCGCCGACAGGCGGCGCTTGTGGGTGATCTCGCTGAGCGGATTGGTCTGGTCCATGAACTGCGACAGCTGCGAGGAGCCGAAGAACTCGCGCACGGCGGCAGCCGCCGGCTTGGCGTTGATCAGGTCCTGCGGCATGACCGTGTCGATATCGACCGAGGACATGCGCTCCTTGATCGCGCGCTCCATGCGGAGGAGGCCGATGCGGTACTGGTTCTCCATGAGCTCGCCGACCGAGCGTACACGACGGTTGCCGAGATGGTCGATGTCGTCGATCTCGCCCTTGCCGTCGCGCAGGTCCACCAGCGTCTTGATGACGCACAGGATGTCTTCCTTGCGCAGCGTGCGCTGGGTGTCGGGCGCATCGAGGTCGAGACGCATGTTCATCTTGACGCGGCCGACCGCAGAGAGGTCGTAACGCTCGGCGTCGAAGAACAGCGACTGGAACATCGCCTGCGCCGAATCCAGCGTCGGCGGCTCGCCCGGACGCATCACGCGGTAGATGTCGAACAGCGCGTCTTCACGCGTCATGTTCTTGTCGGCCGAGAGCGTGTTGCGGATATAGGCGCCGACATTGACGTGGTCGATGTCGAGCAGCGGAAGCTCCTTGTAGCCGTGCTCGTTGAGGACCTTCATCGACTTGTCGGTGATTTCCTCACCGGCTTCGGCGTGGATCTCGCCAGTCTTCGGGTTGACGAGGTCCTCGGCGAGGTAGTTGCCGACGAGCTCCTCGTCCGACAAGCGCAGCGCCTTGAGCCCCTTCTCCTGGAGCTGGCGGGCGGCACGAACGGTGAGCTTCTTGCCGGCCTCGAGCACGACCTTGCCGGTATCGGCGTCGATCAGGTCATTGATGGTCGAGTAACCGCGGAAACGGTTGGCGTCGAACGGAACGCGCCAGCCTTCCTTGGTCCGCTTGTAGAGGATCTTCTTGTAGAACGTGGACAGGATCGCCTCGCCGTCGAGGCCGAGGGCGAACATCAGCGACGTCACCGGAATCTTGCGGCGACGGTCGATACGCGCATAGACGATGTCCTTGGCGTCGAACTCGATGTCGAGCCAGGAGCCGCGATACGGGATCACGCGGGCAGCGAACAGCAGCTTGCCCGACGAATGGGTCTTGCCCTTGTCGTGGTCGAAGAACACGCCCGGCGAACGGTGCATCTGCGAAACGATGACGCGCTCGGTGCCGTTCACGATGAAGGTGCCGTTCATCGTCATGAGCGGAATGTCGCCCATGTAGACGTCCTGCTCCTTGATGTCCTTGACGGACTTCGCGCCGGTTTCTTCATCGATATCGAACACGATGAGGCGCAGCGTCACCTTGAGGGGGGCCGCGAAGGTCATGCCGCGCTGGCGGCACTCGTCGACGTCGTACTTGGGCTGCTCGAACTCGTAGCGGACGAACTCCAGCATCGAGGTGCCCGAGAAGTCGGAAATCGGGAACACGGAACGGAACACAGCCTGCAGGCCCTCGTCGAGGCGCCCGCCCGCGGGTTCATCGACCATCAGGAACTGGTCATAGGACGCCTTCTGAACCTCGATGAGGTTCGGCATCTCGGCGACTTCCTTGATGTGTCCGAAAAACTTGCGAACGCGTTTGCGACCGGTGAATGTCTGCTGCGCCATCGTGGCCTCTCATTTTCGTCGCCCGCTCTGGGCGAACCGTCCGGAACGCGGCTGCCGCCGCTCCCCGGGTTGAATTTTTCGAACCCGTTTTGGGGAACCGAAAATCCAGTTTCAGGCCGTCATGTCCTGAATCTGTTATTCAGACCTTCAAAACGCAAAACGACGCGCGGGGCGCATAGGCACGCCCGCCCGTCACAACCATCGTCTTCACGGACTGCAAAAGCCCGAAATAGCCTGCTCTCCCAACGGCTTACAGGGAAATCCGGAATCCCCGCCCACCGCGCTTTCGTGCTGCCGACCCGATATGGGGCGACAATAGTGCAGATTCGAGGGGTAAACCCTCAAATCCCCACACGTTTTCGTGTTTGGCCTGCGTCGGGACGATCCGTCGCACGCCTTTTGCATCAGGCCGCCCTCTTCCGGGGCGGACCAAGGTCCCGGGCCTCAACCCGGAACCCTGCCCGTAAGCGCTGCTTACTTGAGCTCGACCTTGGCGCCAGCCTTCTCGACCTGGGCCTTGATCTTCTCGGCTTCTTCCTTGTTCACGCCTTCCTTCAGCGGCTTCGGAGCACCCTCAACGAGGTCCTTTGCTTCCTTGAGGCCGAGACCGGTGATCGCGCGGACTTCCTTGATGACCTCGATCTTCTTCTCGCCGGCAGAGGCGAGAACGACCGTGAACTCGGTCTTCTCTTCCACCGGAGCGGCGGCAGCGCCACCACCAGCCGGGCCGGCCACGGCGACAGCCGCGGCAGCCGAAACGCCCCACTTCTCTTCGAGGAGCTTCGCGAGTTCGGCAGCTTCGAGCACGGTGAGGCTCGAGAGGTCGTCAACGATCTTCTGCAAGTCAGCCATTGTTCAGTTTCCTTGAGTGTAAGTCTGGTTCGGGTTTGAGTTTTGCGAAGGGCGTCAGGCCGCTTCGCCCTTTGAGGCATGAGCCTGGATGACGCGCGCGAGCTTACCCGCGGGCGCATTGGCGAGCTGAGCGAGCTTGGTCGCCGGGGCCACAAGCAGGCCGACGATCTTGGCGCGCAGTTCATCAAGCGACGGCAGCGAGGCAAGCGCCTTCACGCCGTCGACATTCAGGACGGTCTTTCCCATCGAGCCGCCGATGATGACGAACTTTTCGTTCGCCTTGGCGAATTCGATGGCGACCTTTGGCGCCGCTACCGGATCGTTCGAAGTGGCGATCACGGTCGGTCCCTTCAGCATGGGGCCGATGGCAACGACGTCAGTGCCTTCAAGAGCAATTTTGGCGAGACGGTTCTTCGAGACCTTCACCGAGGCGCCAGCCTGCTTCATCTGCATGCGCAGCTTCTGCATCTGGGCAACGGTCAGGCCGGAATATTGGGCAACGACCGCGACGCTCGTGGTCTTGAAGACCCCATTGAGCTGTTCGACCGCTTCCTTTTTTGCCGCTCGTTCCACAGCAAGCTCTTTCCGGTTGGCGGTCATCGCAAAAGCGGGACCGCCGGGTTGCACCCATCGCCCCACCCAAAACCTGAACCTCAGGGCCAAAACCCTTCGGACACGCGCCGGGCGAGACGACAATTCAAAGCCTGCCCTCCGGGAGCCCAAGGGCCCACGGCGTGTCGAGGTCCGAACCAGACCCGTTCCGCAACCACCTTAAGGTGGAAGGCGAAGTGAAATCCGGTCTTCACCCGTCTATGCAGGCCATGCGATTAAGCCGTTGAGAAATCGAAATTTCCCGCAGGCGCCTGCAGTCTTGGACAGGACAAGGTCAGCCGGCGAACCGCCTGACCTTTGCCCGCATCCCACCGGCCGATGGATTTTCCTTCCTTTTTCGGGCAAATCCTTGCGGACGTCCTGAAAAGGAATGATCTCCTGTCTGTCGGGTTTTCGGAATGCGTGCACGCACGCGCCAGCCAAGGCCGGCACGTCCAGAAGCGGTTCTTTAACCGCTCTCTGCCGGATTGCCAAGAGCAAAATTCACACCAGTTCCAATCCGTTGCTGGTCCTGGATGATCCGGGCCGACAAGGGCCGATTCAGGCCGATTTGACCTGATAAGGCAGCGGCTTGCCCTCGAAATACGCGGTGAGGTTCGCCAGCACGCAGTTCTGCATGGCGACGTGCGATTCGAGGGTATGGCCGCCGATATGCGGCGCAAACACGACGTTCGGTAGCGACGTCAGTGCGTCGGGGGCGTGCGGTTCCTTCTCGAAGACGTCGAGGCCGGCGCCGGCGATGGTCTTGTCGGTCAAGGCCGCGACCAGCGCGTTCTGGTCGATGACCGAGCCCCGCGAAATATTGACGACATAACCGTCCTTGCCGAGATGCCCCAAGATATCGGCGTTGACGACGTGCTGGGTGTCGGCCCCTGCCCGGACCGCGATCATCAGCACGCTGCACCAGTCGGCCAGGGCCTCCAAAGTCGGGAAATATTGATAGGGCAGAT
The DNA here is from genome assembly GCF_936928535.1 of uncultured Bradyrhizobium sp. GTDB lineage: Bacteria > Pseudomonadota > Alphaproteobacteria > Rhizobiales > Xanthobacteraceae > Bradyrhizobium. Next base: position 7,052 of record NZ_CAKZHY010000167.1, read on the forward strand.
CGTACCTGGTGCGGCTGAAATAGCCGACCTCGCTCTCGAAAGCGGCACAGCGCGCGGCGATCTTGCGGCCGATCTCGCCCATGCCATAGACGCCGATGCGGCGGCCGGGCATGCCGGCTTGCGGGCGCATCATCGGCGACTGTTTCGAAGCGGCCCAATCGCCGCTGCGGACATATTGGTCGGCCACCAAAATCCGCCGCGTCGTCGCCAGCATCAGCGTCATCGCGATATCGGCGACCGAGGCTGCATTGGCCCCCGGGCTGTGGCCGACCGCGATGTTGCGCGCTGCTGCGGCTTTCAGGTCGACGCCGTCAAAGCCGGTGCCGTAGCAGACGATCGCACCGAGCTTTGGAAACAGGTCCATCGCCTCGGCACCCAATGGCGAGCCGCCGGCGGTGAGCAACGCGCGGATGCCGCCAAGCTGGTCCGCCGAAAACACCTCGCGCGTCGGCTTGCCGCCGGTGTCGAGCAACTCGAACCGCTCGGCGAAGCGGGCCATCATTGTCTTGGGAAAGCGCGAGTAGACCAGGACCTTGTCAGCCATTGTTCTTGTTTCCGGTGAATGCCGCCCACAAACGACGAGGGGCGGAATCGGTTGCCCGATCCGCCCCTCGCCTCATGCAATTTCCAGACTTAGCCGAGAATGGTGCCCGGCTCGACCTTCACGCCCGGCCCCATCGTCGAGGACACCGCAACGCGCTGGATGTAGGTACCCTTGGAGCCAGCCGGCTTCGCCTTCGCGACTGCGTCAGCGAGAGCCTTGATGTTCTCGACCAGCTTCTCCTCGGAGAACGAGGCCTTGCCGACGCCGGCCTGCAGAATGCCGGCCTTCTCGACGCGGAACTCGACCGAGCCGCCCTTGGCACCCTTCACCGCACCGGTGACGTCCATGGTCACGGTACCGATCTTCGGGTTCGGCATCAGGCCGCGCGGGCCGAGCACCTTACCGAGACGGCCGACCAGCGGCATCATGTCGGGAGTGGCGATGCAGCGGTCGAAATCGATCGCGCCGTTCTGCACCTTCTCGACCAGGTCTTCGGCGCCGACGACGTCGGCACCGGCGGCCTTGGCTTCGTCAGCCTTGGCGCCGCGGGCGAACACGCCGACGCGGAGCGTACGGCCGGTGCCGTTCGGCAGGGTCACGACGCCGCGGACCATCTGGTCGGCGTGACGCGGATCGACGCCGAGATTGATCGCGACCTCGATGGTCTCGTCGAACTTCGCCTTGGCGCGTTCCTTGACCATCTTGATGGCGTCCGCGAGCGGGTAAAGCTTTTCGCGGTCAACACCTTCGCGAGCTTTGTTCAAACGCTTTCCGATTGCCATGACCGCTTACCCCGCAACTTCCAGACCCATCGAACGGGCGGAGCCCTCGACCATCTTCATGGCCGATTCGATGGTGTCGCAATTGAGATCCTTCATCTTCTTCTCGGCGATCTCGCGCACCTGCGCTTTGGTCACCTTGCCGGCCTTGTCACGGCCCGGCGCCTTCGAGCCGGACTGGATCTTGGCGGCCTGCTTGAGGAAGTAGGACATCGGCGGCGTCTTCATCTCGAAGGTGAAGGAACGGTCCGCGTAAATGGTGATGATCACCGGGATCGGGGTGTTCTTCTCTTCCTTCTGGGTCTGGGCGTTGAACGCCTTGCAGAACTCCATGATGTTGAGACCGCGCTGACCAAGCGCGGGACCGATCGGGGGCGAGGGATTCGCCGCACCGGCCGGGACCTGAAGCTTCAGGTATCCGGTCACTTTCTTTGCCATGTATCACTCCTGTTGTGCCGGCTGACGCCGGCGGTTTCAGGTTCGTGGTCTGGGTCGGATGCGGCTGGCAACCGCCCTCTCCCTCCCACGGCCTCTCTTTGCGCGAGACCGAAGTCTCACACGTACCCGGTCAGACCTTCTCGACCTGACCGAATTCCAGTTCCACGGGCGTCGCGCGACCGAAGATCGACACCGCGACCTTCACGCGCGAGCGCGCCTCGTCGATTTCCTCGACCACACCCGAGAACGAGGCGAACGGGCCGTCGGCCACACGCACGTTCTCGCCGATCTCGAACGACACCGACGCCTTCGGCCGTTCCACACCCTCCTGCACCTGGTGCAGAATGCGCATGGCCTCGGATTCCGAGATCGGCATCGGCTTGTTTTCCGCGCCGAGGAAGCCCGTGACCTTCGGCGTGTTCTTGATCAGATGAAACGCCTCGTCGGTGAGCTTCATCTTCACCAGCACATAACCCGGGAAGAACTTGCGCTCGGCGTCGATCTTGCGGCCGCGGCGCACTTCCGTGACCTTTTCGGTCGGAACCAGCACCAGCTCGAACAGCTCCTCGAGCCCGCGCTGCTTGGCCTGCTCGCGGATCGATTCGGCGACCTTCTTCTCGAAGTTCGAATAAGCGTGGACGATATACCAGCGCTTGTCGGACGATTGGGTTGCGGCGGCTGTTGCCATCAGTGAATGCCCAAAAGGAAGGTGATGAGGTAGCGGATGATCTGGTCGGCGGCGAAGAAGAAGATCGAGGCCACGGCGACCATCACGAACACCATAATGGTGGTGATCGTGGTCTCACGACGGGTCGGCCAGGTGACCTTGGCGGTCTCCGAGCGCACTTCCTGCAAGAACTTGAACGGGCTGACTGCCATCGTTTGAGACGCCAATAAAGGATTTCAGGGATCCGAACAGCCGCCTGTGGCCCAGCCCTCTGTCTCGAAGGACGAGCCGGAAAACCGGGCTCTGATGTTCGGGGATTTCAAAGCCGCGCCGGAGATCCGCGTCTAACGGGCCGGCTGCGAGTGCGGGGTATCTACTGCGGATAAGGCCAAAGGTCAAGATCGAGGGAGCTTTCCCGGCCCAATCGACCTTGCCCGGACGACCGGGCAGAGCTCAAGCCAATCAAGGGCTTATCTCTCCCCTACACGACCGCCCCTCAGACGGCGCTGTCGACCATGGAAATGCCCGGCAGCGGCACCACGAACTTTCCGCCTTCGGCGAAATAGCGGGCGTGCTTGGCCCGGATCGGGTCCACATAGCGCCAGGCGAAGACGACGACGAAGGCCGGCTTGCGCTCGTACAGCGCGGCGGGGGGCAGAATCGGAATGTCGTAGCCCGGACCAGCCATCACGCTTCCCTTCTTGGGGTCGTCGTCCACCAGGAAGTCGATCTTGTTCTCGAGGCCGAACTGCGGCAGCAGCGTCGTGGTGCCGACCGAAACGCCGTAGCCGGCGACCAATTGACCTCGCGCATGGGCGGCATCGGCCATCGCAACCAGTTCGTCGCGGATGGCGGCGATTCTCTTGACGTAGGGCGCGTAATAGGCCGGCTGATCGACGCCGAGCCGGTCCTCCTCGGCGATGAAGCGCGCAACGTCCGCCGACGGTTTCTTGGCGCCACCGGCGCGCTGAACCGTCACGCGGATCGAGCCACCCTTGGTCCAGATGTGCTGGACGTCGATCAACTCCATCCCGAGGCGGGCGAAGAAGCGCGTCAGCGGCTTGATGTTAAAATACGACAGATGCTCGTGATAGACGGTGTCGAGCAGGTTCTTCTCGGTAACGTCGACGCCGTATTGCGTCTCGAACACGAACAGCCCGTCCGGTGCGAGCACGTCGCGAACCCCGATCACCAATGGATCGAGATTGTCGACATTGGCGATCATGTTGTTGGCAATCACGACGCTGGCCGCGCCATGGCTCTTCAGGATGCGCTGGCCAATGCTGTCTGTGAAGAAATCGCCGATGGTTTCGATGCCCGCTTCGCTCGCGCGCCGCGCGATGTCGACGGCTGGATCGACGCCCAGCACCCGCATGTCGCGTTCCTTGAAGAAGCCGAGCAGCGATCCGTCGTTGCTCCCGAGCTCGACAACGAGCGAGCCCGGCGGGATCGCAAAGCGCTCGATCACGTCATTGGCGTAGCCCGCGAAATGCTCGCGCAGTCCGAGCGAGAGCGAGGTCGTATAGACATAGTTGCGGTACTGAACCTCGGGATTTCCGACATGGAGAATCTGGAGGTGGCCGCAATCCCGGCAAAGATGCAACGCCATCGGAACCGCCGCGCGGAACACCGGATCGTCGACCCTGGCATTCGGGACCTGGAAGTTTGGCGTTCCGATCGGCATGCCCGCCATCGGGACCACCAGCTCTTGCTTGTCCGAATGACACAGGCGGCAGGTGTGACGGACGTAGAACAGGTTTTTCATCATGGAACCGGAAAACGAGACATACGGGCGATGACGCAATCTCACCCGGGAAGTCAAATCGACGGCAGCAAATCAGACGGTCAGGCCGCCGGGTATTCGACCCGCCCGATGATGAGGTCGATGGCCGCCATCATCCAGAACTGATGCGTGGTCTCGACAATGTTGTAACTGCGGCTGTCCACCCAGAAATTGACGTCGCCGAGTTCGCGCAGGGGATTGTCCGCACTCATGCCCGACAGCGTGATCACCTCGAGCCTCATCGTCCGCGCCTGCTCGACGGCACGCAGGATATTCTTCGATTGCCCCGAGGAACTGATCGCCACAAGGCAATCACCCGCGCGGGCGCTCAACCGCAAGGCGTGTGCGATCCAGTCCTCGAAGCCAAAGTCGTTGGCAAGGCAGGACATCATGCTGGCGTCGCTGAAGCACAAGGCCGGCACGGACGCGTTCTTCGTCAGATCAATCGCCAGGTGCGAAGCGATTCCCGCCGAGCCTCCATTGCCGACGAATATGACCCGGCCCCCCCGCTCTCGCGTACGGAGCCAAGTCGCGCGAGTGGCGGATATGCCGGCAACGACATCGTCGTCGACCGCTGTCGCGCGGTGAAGACGCCCGACGTAGTCGTCGATGAAGGCCTTGTCGTCGACGACGGTCTGATCGTCGAGGACGCCCCTATCGTCGCGCAAGGCCTTGTAACGGGTGTCTGTGGACTCGGCAGGCATGGCAGCGGCTCGACTACATCTTGGCGTCGTGATACCGACTATTGCAGTGGATTGCAAAAGCGTCGCGTTTGTAACAGTAGCGAGTGTAGGTTTGGCACTCACGAGTTGCGATCAACGTTGGCAACGCCCGCAGGGCATCGCACCACGGAAATCCCTATGAGAAGGCGAACCTGCTCTATTGGCAGCTCACCTGCCTGAGCTTCCACGGTCCGGAGACCTGGGCCTGGATCTACGACAAATGCGGCTACCGGGGCGACCATGGGTTCATCTTCTTCGAATGACGGCCTGCGCCGGCCGACCTCGCTCCGCGCACAAAATCCGGAAGTCTATTATTCCGACGATGCCATCGTCACGGCTGACGATGCCACCATCGCCGAGCTGAAGCGCATTGCGGCAGGCAACCCGCGTCTGCGCAGCCGGCTGTGCACCCATCCCGATCCCTCGTCCGGCCTGCACGAGATGCTGATCGTGCATCACCGCGAATCCTATGTCCGGCCCCACAAGCATTTTGGCAAACCGGAATCGTTCCACGTCATCGAAGGCACCGCGCAGGTGGTGATCTTCGAGGATGACGGGCACATTCGCGACGTGCTCGAAATGGCGCCTTACGGCCAGGGCAAGCGCTGTTACTACCGGATGCCCGAACAAGTGTTCCACTCGATCCTGATCACCTCCGAGTGGCTGGTGTTTCACGAAACCACCGCCGGCCCGTTCGAGCCATCCCGCACGGCGTTTCCAGATTGGGCTCCCGATGGCGGCGACGCCGACGCGGTTCAGGATTACGTCGCGAAGATTGGTGCCCTTGCGGCAGACAGGCTGGCGCAAGGATAGATGTCGGCCAAGGATTGGTTGCAAACATCTCATTGCCGGACCCGCCTGATTCGTCGAAAATCGCCTCGTCAGGCCTACCAAATGGCGAGAATAATCAGTGACCGACCATTGCCGCCTCTGCCACTCGACGAACCTGCGTCCGGTTATTGACCTCGGACAGATGCCGATTGCCCACCGGCTGCGGCGCACCAGGGACGAGCAGGACGAGCGTTATCCGTTCGAGGTGCTGGCCTGTGGCGATTGCGGCCTGCCCCAGATCGTCAAGCCGATCGACCCCGACATTCTGTACCGGCAGTTCAACTACAATTTCAGCAGCTGGAAGCCGGAGCCTCATCAGGCCGACGAACTCGATACCATCGCCAAATTCTCGAAGTATCAATCCGTGTTCGAGATTGGATGCAACGACGGCCTGTTCATGGACAGGCTGCGCGACCGCGGCGCGAAGGTTTTGGTCGGCGTGGAGCCCAACCCGGTCTCCGGCAAGATCGCCCGCGAGCGCGGCATCAAGGTCTATGCCGACATGATCAGCCCGGCACTGTGCCACGATGCGGTCGAACAAGCCGGCAAATTCGATCTCGTCGTCTCGCGACAGGTGCTCGAACACATCGTCGATTTCGAGAACTTCTTCGCTTGTGTGAAGATCGCGCTCAGCGACGACGGGTTGCTGTTCATCGACGTGCCTGATTTCGCGCCCGGCTCCACGGCCGGCGACCTTTCAGTCCTCTGGGAGGAGCACGTCAGCTACTTCACCGAGCCGACGCTGCTTGCGCTGCTGGCGCGCCATGGTTTCGAGGCGGTATCGGTCAAGAAATACAATTTCAGTGGCGGCAGTCTCGCCATCGCCGCCCGCCGTGCCGCGGGCGCCGTGACAGCGCCGCCAGCGCCGGCCGGTGTCGGCGAGAAATTCGGTCAGCGCGCGCGGGAGTACGGCGCGCGTCTCCGCCCGATCCTCGCCAAGGCCCGCGCCAACGGCGCCGAGATCGCAATCTACGGAGCCGGCTGCCGCGCCTGCACCTTCGCGAATGCCCACGAACTCGCAGAGTTGGTCGATCTGTCGGTCGACGACCAGAAGGAGCGCCAGGGATTGTTCCTGCCCGGCACCGGGATTCCGATCCGCTCGCCGGAGGACCTCGCCGGTAGATCCGCTCCGCTGGTTTGTCTTCTCGCCGTGAACCAGGAGAACGAAGACAAGGTCAGCAACCGGCTGCGCGAAAGTTTGAAACGTCCGCTCCAGATCGTCTCGATCTTCGCGCCGTCCGACATCTGGGGCGAGCTCGACCGACTCGATGCGAACTCGGGATCGCTGCATAGCTGAGGACAAGCTCTTCAATTATTACGAGCGCCAGAACGTTCTGCCGACGTTCGGCAATTTCAAATCCTCCGCCGAGCTCGAAGCCTATGCCAACCAACGGCGCGAGCTGTTTTCGGACAAGTTAATGCTACCGCCGCGCCTGTTTCGCGATGCCGATGTATTGGAGTTCGGCCCAGATTCTGGCGAGAACGCGCTGGTGTTTGCCGGCTGGGGCGCGAACATGACGCTCGCCGAGCCGAACCGGCATGCGCACGAGAAAATTCAGGCTTACTTCGCGCACTTCAACCAAACGTCACGTCTGCGAGCGCTCGTCTTGTCGGATGTCGAGGGATTCCAAAGTGATCGTCGCTTCGACGTCATCGATGCCGAAGGATTCATCTACACTGTGCAGCCGACTAAAAATTGGCTGGGAGTCTTTCACCGGCTGCTCAATCCGGACGGTTACGCCGTCGTGTCCTACTACGAGCGCTACGGTGGCTTCTTCGAGCTCGCGCTCAAGGCGATCTACTCGGCCGGCAAGGCGCTGACGAGCCGCCCAGCGCTCGAAACCGCGAAGACGCTGTTCGAAGCGAAGTGGGACAGCATTCCACACACTCGCGGCTTCGAATCCTGGGCGATGGACGTGCTCGACAACCCTTTCGTCCGTTACCGCTACTTCCTCGACGCGGCGGCCTTGTGCACGGCCGCGCAGGGTCAGGGATTTGACATCCATTCTGCGTGGCCATCTTACCGCGACAGTCTCGACGTCTACTGGCACAAAAAGGTCCTGACGAGCGACGAGAAGCTGCTCCGCGCGACGCGTCATCTCGATCGCAGCCGCCTGAGCTTCCTAAGTGGACGCAAGCTCTATTTGATTGGCAAGCCCGAAGCGGTGAGCGCGATCTCGACTTCGATCGAAGCGCTGGTTCACGATGTCGATAGAATGATCGACGATCCCTTCGGCGACAGCCTGCCGCGCGTGATCGCGAAGCTCGCGTCGCTATGCGCGACGATCCGAGGCACCGAGATTCTCGTCGACGACCAGCCAGACCTCGGGGCCTTGATTGCGACGCTCGAGAGCTTCCGTCGTATCTTCTGCGCAATCGAGCAGCGGAATATGACAGGGATCACCGCACTCACCCAATCGGACCAAGCGTTCATTAACACCTGGGGACAGCCTGCGCATTTCCTCGTCATCCGGAAGCACGCCGAGGAGATGTAGCACGTGAGGCCAGGCATAGGGATTATCGGGACGGGCATGGTCGGCCAGATGTGCCACCTTGCCAATTTTGCCGCCAATCCCGACTGTCGCGTCGTTGCGATCGCAGATCTCCGGCCTGAGCTCGCCGCCGCAGCGGCACGGAAATTCGGCGTCTCGCGAATATACGGCACACACCACGAGCTGCTCGCGGACCGCGAGGTCTCCGCCGTCGTCGTCGCGACGAAGCGTCGCGCGACCGGCCCGATCGTCCTGGATGCTCTCGACAGCGGCCGGCACGTGTTGTCAGAAAAGCCGATGGCTTACACGACGGTCCAGGCTACGTCCCTGGTCGAAGCCGCGCGGCGACAAGGTCTCATCTACGCGATTGGCTACATGAAGCGTCATGATGCCGGCGTGACGCGCGCGCTGGCTGAGCTCACGCGTCTTCAAACGGATCAGTCTCTCGGACGTATCACCGGCGCACGAGGCTGGTGCTTCGCCGGCAAAACCGGCGGATCGCACGACACTTTTGTGATGACCGGTGAGCCGCGCCCGGACGGGCTCGAGCTCTGGCAGGACGGTCCGGATTGGATGCCGGCAGCGCTACGGTCAGGCTATGACACCTTCCTGAACGTCTTCAGCCACATCATCAATCTGACGCGCTATCTCCTAGGACCCTCGCCGGAAGTCGCGGACGGTAAGGTCGATCCCTCGGGGAGCGCGCGCGTCACGCTCGACTACGGCGGCATCCCTTGCGTGCTGGAACTCGCGAACGGATCCGAGAGGACTTGGGACGAAGGCCTGACGATCGATTTCGAGCGCGGCGCCCTGACCATCGAACTGCCCGCTCCTTTTGCCGAGGAAGAGGCGCAGATCATCCTCGATCAGGATGGTCATCGCACGCAGCTGGCGCGCGGGAGCAGTTGGGCCTTTCGCCGTCAGGCCGATGCATTCGTCTCCGACCTCATCGCACGCCGGACACCTCTTGCCTCCGGCTCGGATTCGATCGCCGACATCGCACTCTCAGAGACGATCTGGAGGCGGAGCGTCTTCGGGTAGCCCCGGGCCATCGAGCGGAAGAATGCCAGCGATCATGGGAGGACGGTCCCCTGCGGCATCAGTGTGCCAGAATTGGGGTTGCCACACACCGCGGCTAGTAGCCTGGTTCAGTAGACTTTTTGCTAAGTCGTTGATTTCGCTGGCAGGAGTGGCAGGGCTCGAACCTGCGACCCCCGGTTTTGGAGACCGGTGCTCTACCAATTGAGCTACACTCCTACGAACCTGCGTCGCCGCGGCTCAGGGGCGCTTTCAAGCACAGGGGACGACCGGATTGCAAGGGAGAAGCGCATTGGGGCCGCTTGTTCACAGCGCAGCTTCTGGGCCACTGTCGCTCCGGAACGACAAGAAACACACCGGGAGCCCCCATGAACGCCCATGCCGCCACGACAGCCGCCTCCGCAGCCCGGACACCGGCCCTGCCGGACGCCCGCCCCGAAACAATCGGCCTGTCGCGGCCCCGCTTGCAGGCGATGTCGGATGCGTTCAAGCGCGAGATCGACAAGGGAACCATCCCCGGCGTGACCGTGCTGGTGGCCCGCCGCGGCCAAATCGGCTGGTTCGAGGCGCTCGGCAAGCAGAGCCCGACGGCGGCGGCGCCGATGGCGCTGGATTCGATCTTCCGGATCTTCTCGATGACCAAGCCGATCGTCTCGGTCGGCATCATGGCGCTGGTCGAGGACGGCCACCTCCTCCTCGGCGATCCCGTCGCCAAATTCATCCCGGAGTTCGACAATCAGAAGGTCGGCGTGGTCAGCGGCGGCGGACTGGAACTGGTTGCGCCGAAGCGTGCGATGACGGTGCAGGACCTGCTCCGCCACACCTCGGGTCTCACTTACGAGCACCAGGGCGACGGCCCGGTGCACAAGCTTTACCAGGAATCCCGCGTCCGCAGCCGCAAGATCACGAATGCCGAGCACGCAGCACTGGTGGCGAGCTTCCCGCTGGTCTGCCATCCCGGTGACGAGTTCAACTACAGCCGCTCCACCGACATCCTCGGCCGCATCATCGAGGTCGTGACAGGCAAATCGCTCGGTGCATTCCTCGCCGAGCGCATCCTCACGCCGCTTCAGATGAGCGAGACCGGCTTCTCGACCTCAGAGGCCAATGCTGGCAGGCTTGCCCAGCCTTTCGAAGCCGATCCCTGGACCGGCGACAAGGTCGCGCTGTTCAATATGCTCGAGCAGCCGGTGATGGAGTCCGGTGGCGGCGGTCTGGTCTCGACCACGATGGACTATGCCCGTTTCGCCCTGATGCTGCGCAATGGCGGCACACTCGATGGCGCCAGGATCATCGGTCGCAAGACGCTGGAGTTGATGGCCTCCGATCATCTCGGACCCGACGTCGTCACCAATGGCACGCTGCTGTCGCCCGGCCATGGCTTCGGTCTCGGCTTTGCGGTCCGCCGCGAGGCCGGCATCGTGCCCTTCCCCGGCAGCGTCGGCCAGTATTTCTGGAGCGGCATTGCCGGCACGTTCTTCTGGATCGATCCGAAGGAAGATCTGTTCACGGTGTTCATGAGCCAGGGCCCGGGGCAGCGCGATTTTACTAGGACGCTGGTGCGGGATCTGGTTTACGCGGCGGTGGATTGAGGCTCAGCTCTCGTGCCCCGGACGCGATGCAACGCTCTTCGCGTTGCTTCGCAGAGCCGGGGCCCGTGTCTCTACGATCTCGATCTTGGCTTTCTGAGTCCCGGCTCTGCGGAGCGGCACTGCGGGCCGCACCGCGTCCGGGACACGAGAGCAACCTCAGCTAATCGTCGCGCCGCCGTCGATCACCATGGTCTGGCCAGTCATGAAGTCACCGGCCTTGGAACCGAGGAATACCGCGGCGCCTGCGATCTCGTCAGGGATGCCGATGCGGAGCAGCGGCGAGCGCGAGGTCGAGGCCTTCAAATTCTCCGGATTGTCCCACAGCGCTTTGGCAAAATCGGTCTTGATCAGGCCGGGCGCGATGCAGTTCACGCGGATGTTGTGCTTGCCGTATTCGCAAGCGAGGTTGCGCGCGAGCTGCATGTCGGCGGCCTTGGAGATCGCGTAGGCGCCGAGGATAGTCGAGCCTTTCAATCCACCGATCGAGGAGACGATGATGACAGAGCCATCCTTGCGCTCGATCATCTGCGGCACGACCATCGAGATCAGCCAGTTGTTGGCGACGATGTTGTTGTCGAGAATCTTGCGGAACTGATCGTCGGAGATGCCGGCGAGCGGACCGTAATACGGGTTCGACGCGGCGTTGCACACCAGCACGTCGATCTTGCCGAAGGCGCGATTGCTCTCGTCGACGAGGTTTTGCAGATTTTCTTTTGATGAGATGTTCGCGGCGATCGCGACCGCGGTGCCCTTGCCGAACTTGTCGTTGATGTCCTTGGCGACCTCCTCACAGACGTCCGCCTTGCGCGAGGAGATCACGACCTTGGCGCCGTGCTCGGCCATACGCTCGGCGATCGCGAGCCCGATGCCGCGCGTCGAGCCGGTGATGACGGCAACTTTACCCTTCATGTCGAACAAGGTCATGTTTCTCTCCCAGATTGATCTTCGTATTCGATGTCATTCCGGGCCGGTCCGCAGGACCGGACCCGGAATCTCGAGATTCCGGGTTTGACGCTTTGCATCGCCCCGGAATGACAGCTTAACTCACGCCAGCTTCTTGACTTCCGGGCCCGCCGGCTGATGCATCTCGGCATGCGCATCGTCGGCGATCCATGGCTGCTGATTCACCATCGGCAGCCGCCAGACCGAGCGCTCAGGGCTTGCGAAATAATCCAGCCGCGTGATCGAGACATTGTCGATGTCGAACGACAGCGCCCGCTCCACCTGGCCATCGAGGGCAAGGCCGATTGCCGCCTTGATGGTGCCGCCATGCGCGACCGCGATCACGTCCTGCCCGGCCACCTCATTGTTGATCCGATCGATGGCCCGGCACGTCCTGACATAGAGATCCATAAAGCTTTCGCCGCCGGGCGCGGGCTCGTTGATGTCGGCGAACCAGTTCGAACCGACGGGACGGCTAGCAACGAACGCCGCGCGGTTCATGCCCTGCCAGCGCCCGAGATTCTGCTCGGCAAGGTCCGCTTCCCATTTCATCGACGCAGGCCGCGGGTAGCCGGCCTCCCAGATCGCTTCGGCCGTTTGATGCGTGCGCATCAGATTGCTCGAATACCAGACCGCCTGGCGGGGCAACACCTTGGCAACGGCATTGAAGACGTAGGTGTCACTGGTGTCGCAGGAAAGATCGCTCTGTCCGTAGATGTTGCCACCGTCGCTGCGCACCGGCGCATGCCGGACCCACCACCACCGCGTCGTGACCACAACAGGCTTGTCGTTGGCTGCCATCGAAACCCTTCCATCCCGTCTGATGTCGCTGTACGTGAGGTGTGAACGTGTCTCAAGACACTTTGCCGTTTGAAATCTTGTTTGAAATTCCGTCGCGCGGCAAGCGTCGCGCGCGAAGCAGAGGGAGAAACGCATGGGCCGCCTGCAAGGCAAATCCGTCATCATCACCGGCGCCGGCAGCGGCATCGGTCGCGCGGCTGCGCTGCTGTTCACCAGGGAAGGCGCCAAGTTGATCGCGGTCGATCGCACCGAGGCGGTGAAGGAAACCGTCGATGAGGTGAAGAAGGCCGGCGGCGTCGCCGAGGCGATGATCGCCGATGCCGGCTCCGAAAAGGACGTCATGGCGGTCATCGACAAGGCCGTGACGACGCATGGCCGGCTCGACGTGATCTGGGCCAATGCCGGCATCTCCGGCGGGCTCGTTCCGCTCGGCGAGCAGACCGTCGAACATTGGCAGGAGGTGCTGCGCGTCAATCTGATCGGACCGTTTCTCGCGGTGAAGCATGCGATGCCGCACATGGTGAAGCAGCAATCCGGCGCGATCGTGCTGACCGCATCGGTTGCCGGCCTCAAGGCCGGCGCCAGCGGACATCCCTACGCCGCGAGCAAGGCTGGCGTGATCAGCCTCGTGCAGACCACGGCGTATTCGCTCACCGGCACCGGCGTGCGCATCAACGCGGTCTGTCCCGGCCTGATCGAAACCGGAATGACCAAGCCGATCTTTGATCGCGCCAAGGAACGCGGCACCCAGGACAAGATCGGTCAGCTCAACCCGCTGAAGCGCCCCGGCCAACCGCACGAGCTCGCCGCGATGGGGTTGTTCCTGGCCAGCGACGAGGCGTCGTATGTGAATGGCCAGGCATTCCCCGTGGACGGCGGCCTGACCGCGTCGATGCCATATACGGGCAAGCCGGTCTGACGACTCTCTCGTATCCCGGACGCGCTGCAGCGTGCAACGCTGCTGCGCAGAGCCGGGACCCAGGAGGCAGCGCACTCGTTGACGCATAGGCCCCAGCTCAGCAGCGCACCGTCGAAGAAACGCAGCGCTGCGTCAGGGGCACGAGACCTGAGTATCGGCGTGCAACTGCCGCATCCTTGTCATTGCGAGCGGAGCGAAGCAATCCAGACTGCCGCCGCGGAAAGAGTCTGGATTGCTTCGCTCCGCTCGCAATGACGGAGCAAGCAGACACACCTTCGCCATCTCGCGGCTCATCCCGCCCGAGCTTTGCCGATCACTTCACCTTCGACTGAAAGAGGGCGCAGGGAAGACCGGGTGCCCGACCGGCACCTGCTGCGAAGAGGCGGATCTAATCCGCCCTACGAGATCGGTTATGCGGCAAGCGCAACGACGAACAACGCGCTCGCGACCACCGACGCCCCTGTCCGCACGTGGTTCCAGAATACCCAGTCCTTCAGATACGCTGTCCACACCACGGCCGCCTCCGGCGCTGATGGCTGCTGCGCGGCCAACGCGTCATTCAGCGGGACGTTGAACACCGCGGTCACCACGAACATGCCGAGGACGTAGAGGCTGCCGCCGGCGATCATGCTGACCGCCCCGGGTTCGCTGATGCGCAACACACCCATCACCACCAAGGCCGCACCCGCCACCGTCGTGCCGAGGAACAGCGGCATGAACAGCGAGCGCACGATGTCGACATTGATGGCGTTCATCGCCGCAATGCCGGCCGCCTGGTCGAGCCGGCCGAGCGAGGTCATGATGAAGGTCGAGAAGGCGAAATAGACGCCCGCCATGACGCCGCAGCCCAGGGCCGAAAACCACAGTAACCCGGTCGTGAAAACCTGCCGCATGCCACGCCTCCGCAAAAGACGATAAACTCTCGTATTTGATAAAAGCGATAAACTCTCTTATTCATCACGTCAAGCGCGGATGGCGGGAATCAGGATGCCGGAACGGAAGATCAGGACGGGCAAGGCGACGCAGCCGGCCGAGCGACGCACGCCGCTGGTGCCAACGCAGGAACGCAGCCGGGAGCGTTTTGATCGCATCCTGACCGCTGCGAGCGAGATATTGACGGAGAAAGGCGGCGATGCGTTCCGGATGAGCGACATCGTCGAACGCACAGGCATCGCCTTCGGTTCGCTCTATCAATACTTTCCTGACAAGAGCGCCGTGATCGGGACGCTCGCCGAGCGCTGCAATGTCATCGGCCGCGAATGCGTTGCGCGCGATCTCGCCGAGATGAAGAAGCTATCCGACCTGCACACGGTGCTGTGCCGCATCACCGACGGTTATTACCAGATGTTCCGCGATTACCCTGTCATGCATCACATCTGGCGGGCGACGCAGGGCGACCGAACGCTTCAGAAGATCGACGAGGAGGACGTTGCCGTCCTCGCTGGCCTGCTCCGCGATGCATTGCATCGCGTCGCGCCGAAACAGCCCTCCGCTGCCCTCACCGGTTTTTCGCAGCTGGCGATGATCCAGATCGCAGCCGCGGTCCGGTACGCGATCTCGCAGCCAGCAGCGGATGCACGCCGGATGCTCGACCTGTTCAAGCGCATGCTGCCGTCGGATCTCTCCGCACTCGCCTGAGATTCGGCGAAACCATCCGGTCGGATTTGCCCCAACCACCACTCCATTGGTATGTTTCGTGCAGGCGCCGACGCCATTCTCCATCTCATGAACGAGACAATGCCCAACCCGATCTTCCCGAGCTCACGCCCCGACCGCATCCGCAACATGCTCGCCGAGCTCGTTGCCTTCGACACCATCAGCGATCGTACCAATTTGCCGCTGATCGCGCATATCGAAAGCTATCTCGGCTTCCTCGGCGTCAAGGGCCAGCGCATCGCTGACGAAACGGGGCAGAAGGCCTCGCTCTGGATCACGATCGGACCGGAGGACAAGCCCGGTCTGGTGTTGTCAGGCCACACCGACGTCGTGCCTGTCGTGGGCCAGGACTGGAGCCACGATCCGTTCAGGCTAGTCGAACGCGACGGTAAGCTCTACGGCCGCGGCACCACCGACATGAAGGGCTTTGTCGCGGTGTGCCTTGCCATGGTGCCGGAAATGCTGGACGCGAAGCTGACGACACCGATTCATCTTGCCATCTCCTACGACGAAGAGATCGGCTGCGTCGGAGTGCGGCCGATGCTTGCCGAGATTGCCAAGAAGACAGTCAAGCCGCTCGGGGCCTTCATCGGCGAGCCGACCGAGATGAAGGTCATCATCGGCCACAAGGGCAAGCACGGCGTGCGCGCGACTTTCCACGGCCTCGCCCGCCACTCCTCGATCGCGCCCGACGGCGTCAACGCGATCGAATATGCCGCCGAGATGATCACCGAGATCCGTCGCCGCGCCATGAAGCTAGCGACGGAGGCCGAACGCAACAGTCTCTACGATGTTCCGCACTCGACGTTGCTGACCAGCATCGTGCATGGCGGCGCGGCGCTGAACATCGTGCCTGATACCTGCACGGTCGATTTCGAATGCCGCGGCATCGGCATCACCGAGTCCAAGGAGGTGACGGATGCGATCGTCGCCTGGGCCAAGGCCGAGCTCGAGCCGGCGATGAAGGCTAGGCACTCCGAATGCGGCATCGATTTCGAGGAGATCCTCGATTACCCCGCGCTCGACACCAAGGCGGACACGGCCATCGTCACGCTGGCCAAGAGCCTTGCCGGACGCAACGACCACGCCAAGGTCGCTTTTGGCACCGAAGCGAGCTTGTTCACCAGCATGGCGGATATCCCCTCCGTGGTGATCGGCCCCGGCTCGATCGCGCAGGCGCACACGCCCGACGAGTTCATCGCGATGGCAGAGCTGGAGAAATGCGCAGGCTTCGTGGAGAAGCTGATCGCCCATTGCGCGAAGAATTGAAACGTGGGGCGCAATCCGCCACATCCCTCGCGTCGTGTAAACGGCGGATTACGCTGCGCTGATCCGCCCAAGGGGCTCGAGCTCAGGGCGAGCGGCGTGCCTCACCGTTCTTGCATGGCCAGTCGCAGGCCGACGGCGCAGTAGATGGTCCCGACCACCTTGCCCTGCCACTTCACTACGGCGGGATGACGGCGCAGCAGATTGCCGAGGCGGCCGGCGCCAAGGGCAAACACGACGGTGCTGAGCAGACCGAGCAGCACGAAGACGGCACCGAGGATCGCCAGCTGAAGCCCGACCGAACCGTGCTCCGGCCGCACGAATTGCGGCAGGAAGGCGAGGAAGAACAGCGCGGTCTTGGGATTGAGCACTTCGGTCAGCACAGCCTGCCGAAAGGCGCGGCCCGCGCCGATCGCGGGCGCGCCGCCATTTAGCTCGATCGGCGCCTTGTCAAGCATGGCGCGAATGCCGAGATAGATCAGGAACGCCGCGCCCGCATATTTGACGACGCTGAACAGCAGCGCGGATGTCGCGATGATGGCCGACAGGCCCACGATCGCCATGCCCGTGTGGATCAAGTCACCGGCCGCAATCCCGGCCCCCGTCGCGACGCCCACCCTCGTTCCCGAGCTGACGGCCCTCGCCATGGTCAGCAACGTCGCCGGGCCCGGAATGAACACAAAACCAAGGACGATGAAGACGTAGGTGATGAGAGTGGCGTGATCGATCATAATTGCGGCTCCGAAGGCGGATCAGTTCAGCAGGCTGAGCGACGGTGAGTAGTCCACCGGCACAAGAAGGCGGTCCTCGATCTGACCTACCATCAGTCCGTGCTCCGCATGGGTGACGCGCTTGATCTCGGTCCACTCGGTGTCGGCCATGAAGGCTGCCCATGCAGAGGTCTTGGCCGCCTCGTCGGGCCATTCCAGGAGATAAGCGAATTCGGTCCGGTCGCCGAATTTCGTCTCCCACATCGCCACGATCCGGAAGCCATATTTCGTGCGCATGATGCGCGCGGCGTGGTCGCGGAAGCGGGCGTGAAAGGCAGCCTTGTTCTTTTCGAAGATCTCGTAGATGCGCAGTTGCTGGATCATGACCGTCTCCTTGCGAAAGGAGATAGGGTCGAATAGCACGCTGTCAAATGACAACCGAGACTTGCCACGCCGTCATTGCGAGCGTGTGGCGAGACCGCCGTACCCCAACAAAAGGGCACGGCCACCTGCCGCGCCTTCGTTGTCCCTACACCGCGCCCGCCTTCTGCGCGTACTCCCACGACGCCTTCGACAGCGGCACGGTGCGCTTGGCTGACTCCAGCGCCTTGGCATTCGCGGCGGTGCCGTCGCGGACGCGGCCGGCGATGCCTTGGGTGATGCCGGCAAGGCGGAATAGATTGTAGGCGAAATACCAGTTTAGATCCGGCACCGTCATTTTGGTGACGTTGCAATAGATCTGCGCAGCCTCGTCCACGCTCGGGATGTTGAGCGCCTTGAGGTCGGCGCCCTCGAGACCCGGCATGATCCACTGCATCAACAGATAGGTGAAGTCGGCCATGGGATCGCCGAGCGTCGACAGCTCCCAATCGAGCACGGCCTGGACGCGCGGTTCCGTGGCGTGGAAAATCATGTTGTCGAGGCGATAGTCGCCGTGGACGATCGAGACGCGCGCCTGCTCCGGCACGGTTTTGGGCAACCATTCGGCGACCTTCTCGAACTCCGGAATGTGTTGGGTCTCGGACGCGCGATACTGCTTGGTCCAGCGGTCGATCTGGCGCGCGAAATAATTGCCGGGCTTGCCGAAATCGCCAAGGCCAATCGCGACGGGGTCGTACATATGCAGCTTCGCCAGCGTCTCGATCTTGCTGGTGAAGATTTTTCGTCGCGCGTCGTTGTCCTGGCTCGGCAGCGTCGGATCCCAGAACACCCGGCCGTCTTCCATCGACATGATATAGAAGGCCGAGCCGATGACTCCGTCGTCCTGGCAGAGCGCATAGGCGTGCGCGACTGGAAAACCCTGTTTTCCAAGGGCCGCGATGACGCGATATTCGCGATCGACCGCATGCGCCGACGGCAGCAATTTGCCGAACGGCTTGCGGCGCATCACGTAGGAGCGTTTCGGCGTGTCGAGACGGTAGGTCGGGTTGGACTGGCCGCCCTTGAACTGGAGCACGACCAGTGGGCCCTCATAGCCTTCGACGTTGTCGCGCATCCAGCCTTCGAGCCTGAGCTCGTCGATGCGATGACGCTCCTCGACCGGCTTGGTGCCCGAGAACTCCTCGTCTTTCCTGACGCCGTCAGCCACGGTGACGCTCCCTCTTTTCATTGTCGTCATTCCGGGGCTCGCGCAGCGAGAACCCGGAATCTCGAGATTCCGGGTTCGATGCTTACGCATCGCCCCGGAATGACGGTGTGGGGAGCACGCAGCCCTCCCCGATTTTAGTGCTTCGGAGAGTTGGCATACTTCCGAACCTCGAGCCGTGCAATGGCACGATTGTGGACCTCGTCCGGACCGTCGGCGAGACGCAGCGTGCGGATGTGGGCGTAGTCCTTGGCGAGACCGGCGTCATCGGAGACGCCCGCGCCGCCAAACGCCTGGATCGCTTCATCGATGATCTTCAGCGCCATGTTGGGGGCTGCGACCTTGATCATGGCGATCTCGGCCTGCGCGGTCTTGTTGCCGACCTTGTCCATCATGTCCGCGGCCTTGAGGCACAAAAGACGCGTCATCTCGATATTGGTGCGGGCTTCGCCGATGCGCTGCTCCCACACCGAGTGCTCGACGATCTTCTTGCCGAAGGCGGTGCGCGAGGAGAGCCGTTTCACCATCTTCTCCAGCGCTTCCTCGGCCTTGCCGATGGTGCGCATGCAGTGGTGAATACGGCCGGGACCAAGGCGGCCCTGCGCGATCTCGAAGCCGCGGCCTTCGCCGAGCAGGATGTTCTCCTTCGGTACGCGTACGTTCTCGAGCAGCACCTGGGCGTGGCCATGGGGCGCGTCGTCGAAGCCGAACACTGGCAGCATCTTCTCGACCTTGATGCCTGGCGTGTCGAGCGGAACCAGGATCTGCGACTGCTGCTGATGCTTGGCCGCGTTGAAGTCGGTCTTGCCCATCAGGATCGCGATCTTACAGCGGGGGTCGCCGACGCCCGACGACCACCATTTGCGGCCGTTGATGACGTAGTGATCGCCGTCCCTCTTGATGCTGGTCTCGATGTTGGTCGCATCCGACGAGGCCACCGCCGGTTCCGTCATCAGGAAGGCCGAGCGGATCTCGCCGTCCATCAGCGGACGCAGCCATTTGCGCTTCTGCTCCTTGGAGCCGTAGCGGATGAACACTTCCATGTTGCCGGTGTCGGGCGCGGAGCAATTGAACACTTCAGAGGCCCAGGTGATGCGGCCCATCTCTTCCGACAGCAGCGCATATTCGAGATTGGTCAATCCCGCGCCGCGGAATTCGTCGTCCTCATGCTCGCTCGGCGGCATGAACATGTTCCAGAGGCCCTCGGCCTTCGCCTTCTTCTTGAGGTCCTCGAGGACAGGGATGACCTTCCAGCGGTCGCCGCTCTTGTCCTGCTGATCATAAATCGGCACCGCCGGACGCACGTGCTTGGCCATGAAGGATTGCACGCGCTCGAGCCATTCCTTTTGCTTGGGCGAAATATCGAAGTCCATGGGACGCTCCTCGGTCTCGCTTTGAAAGTCTGTTTTGCGCCGGACTGTCCTCCCGCCATGCGCGGCCCGCAAGCGCCATTCCGGCGGCTCGCAGATAGCTGGTGGAACCCGGACCGCTTTGATGCGGCGCAAGTCCATCATGCGGATTGACTTTTTCCGGCCTTCAAACGATAGTTTCATACAACTGTTTGAAATGCAACTCCCTCAGGGGGAGCGTCCATGCCGAGCGATCATACGAGGTCCGCCATTCTCGCCGCCGCCGAACGGCTCTATGCCGATCGCGGTTTTGGCGACGTGACGCTGCGCGACATCGTCGCCGAAGCCAACGTCAACCTTGCGGCGGTGAACTATCATTTCGGCTCGAAGGACGAGCTGATCGCGGAATTATTTGTCACCCGCTCGATCGCGACCAACCGCGAGCGCTTGCGCGAGCTGAAGGCGGCCGAGGAAGCAGGCGGCGGCCGCGCGCCGATCGAGGTGATCCTGCGCGCGCTGGTCCGGCCGACCTTGCGCGGCTGCCTGGGGCCGGAGAACCAGCGCTCCACTGCGGCGCGCTTCATGATCCGCGCCTCGATCGAGTCAGTGCCGCCGATCCGCCGCATCAAGAACCGCGAGATCGACCATTTGCGGAAATTTGCCGGCGCGATGCGGCGGTCCCTGCCCGACCGCAGCGAGGTCGATATCTATTGGGGCCTCAATTTCGCGCTGGCCATGGCGCACCACACCATCCGCGAGAGCGAACGCCTGATCAAGCTGTCCGATGGACTATGCGATCTCGACGATGTCGAGGACGTGGTGCAGCGCGTCGTCAGCGTCGCGACGATGGCGCTGACGGCGGGACGGAGCGAGGCGAAGGCGCCGACAAGAGTGGCGGCGCGCTAGTCCCTCACATCATCGCGATGCAGTCGATCTCGACGTCGAACGGGCCGAACCATTCCGGGGTCACGACGAAGATCCGCGCCGGTGGGTCGACCGGAAAATAGCGCGCATAAATGGCGTTGAACGTGGCGAAATGTTTGGTGGAAGTGCAGTAGACGTTGCACTTCATGACATTGTCGAGCGAGGCGCCGGCCGTCTGAAGGCACAGCTTCATCTGCTCCATGATGATCTCACTCTGCCGCTCGATTCCCATCCCTCCGATCTCGCCCGTTTCCGGGTGAAACGGCGGCAGGCCGGCGACGAAGATCATGTTGCCGGCGCGCGTGACCGGCGACGTCGGCGCCCTCACGCGATCGAGAAAGGACGAAATCGGTTCGACGCGGAGCGCTTCGCGTTTCATGGGCCACCTTCGGTTCAAGCGAGACTGATTGCTGACTACACTATTCTGTAGCCAGCATGTTTCGCTGAATCTCGAAGTGTGGTGTGAACGCCTCGGCGGGACTACGCCCGCTGCGGCATCTCATCGGCCTCTTCCTTGGCGAGCAGCAGCAGCATCTCGATGCCCATGTCGCCTTCCTGCGGCGAGCGGATGAACTTGATCTCTTCGGCACTTTGCCGCAGCGCGGCAATGATCGCGACCGCCTGGTTGGCCGTCGCTGCTTCAGTCGCCAGAATTGCCTTCTGGTTCTTCGCCTGGAACCCGATCGTATAGGACATGCACTTGTCTCCCCGAACTCAGTGGAGAGATCGAATCTGAGTCGGGGCCGGAGCGAAAGCCTGGGCGAGTACGGACCGGGTTTATCTGGGGATTGCGCGCAAGCCTCACGTAAGGCCGCACCCTCGTCATGCTCCGGTCACCAATTGATGCGCTGCGAACAGATTCCGGCATGGCGTGTCTCCTCCAGCCGGAGTCATCGGCTGGAGGCATTGCGCGATGCTGCCGGACGGACGAAGTGCCCTACCAGCTCACCTTGAACGATCCGATGCCGGCATAGCTCTGCCCCGCCCGCGAGAATTCGCCGGTGACCCGTCCAGACAGTTCCGACCAGCGGTTGAGCGCCAGGCGCGAGCCAAGCTCGACCCGTCCGGAATCGGAGGCCGCGCGCGCGCCTTCGACCGTGAAGAACGGCGCCGGCATGCTGACCAGCGTCGCCGTGACGTCGCGGGTCGGGTTGAACTCATGCACCCAGGCTGCATTGGCAAAGGGCGACCAGATCATGTCATTGCCGAGATCGACGCGGCCGTCGAACTTTGCGCCGAGGAAGCTCGGCAACGAGGACACGCGGTGGGCGGCATAGCTCAGGCCCAATACGCCGGGCGCCGCTCCCGCGCTGCTGGTTTCGGTATAGGCCACCTGCCACAGCTGAGCTGCCTGGATCGCCGCGAAGGGTGTCACCGTCAGCGCACCGTACTGGAAGGCGCGGCCGATTTCGAACCGGCCGCCGAGCTGATCGCTGCCGAATGATCCCTTGGCGATTTCATCCGCACCGATGCCGGTGATGGTCCGCGTGGTCGAATTGCCGAAATGGCTGTAGGCGATCTGCGCCGACAAATAGGTCGCACCGAAGCGCTGCATCGCATAGGCGCCGACATGCCCGCCGTCGAGCCGGCCGCTGGTCGCACGATCGTTCACCGAGAAGCTGGCGCTGGAGCCGCCGACGGCGAGACCGACCAACAGGTCCGGACTGAGCAGATGGTCAAGACCGACGGAGCCGCCGCCGACGCGGTCGCTATAGGCGGCAGTGCCGATCGTCGCATTGCCCGACAACGATTGCGCCGCGCCGAAACCAGAGGCCCAGACGTTCCACAGCGGCTGCACCATCGCCGGCGCCTTCAACGCGGCGAAGGCCGACATGGGGCCGCTCGAGCGTTCCACGGCATAGCCGAGCGCACCGCCGTTCGGAACGCTGCCGCGATTGCCGGTGCGCCACGCATTCATCTGGCCATCCATGGTCTGGCCGAACTGCGTACCCGCGGCGAAGGCGGAATTCTCCATGCCGCTGGTGCCCTCGCCGGAGAGCTGGTCGAGAACCCGCACCGAACCCGCCTGCAACAGGTTCGAATAGAATGTCGCGGCGGTGCCGGTGAGCGCGGTGGAATAGCCGGCCTCCAGCGCATTGCCGACCGCGCGCTGGTTGGCGGTCTCACCCGCCACGCCGCCGAAAGCAATGCGTGTCAGCGTCAGGTCGACTGAGGTGGGATTGTAGATCGCGGTCGTGTTGAAGAAGGCCGACGACGCGGTGACATTGGAAAACTGCCCGACGATGGCTCCGGACGTCTCCACAACGTCCTTGTAGGTGGTCGACGATTGATAGAGCCCGAACTGCAACACCGCCCGCATCGTACCGCCGAGATTGGCGATGTTGGCACCAAGGCCGTCTCGATTTCCGGCATTGTCGACGCGCAAGGACAACGTGCCTCGCGCCGACTGGGTGAAGACACCACTGACGCCGAGATCGCCGACGAAAAGCGGTGTTGCCGGATCGGTGATAGTGATCAGGCCATTGTTGATCAGCGCGTTGGTGTTTCCGAAGCCGACGAACAGCATCTGACCGTCGATCATCCCGTTGTTGGTAACGGTGGTCCCGCCCGTTCCGAAGGTTCCCAGCGAGAAGCTGCCGGATCCGCTGCCTCTGATCGTGCCATTGTTGACGATGGTGGCGTTGTCTCCGCTCATCCACACCCCCGCGCCATTGGCCGCGCTGATGGTCCCGTTGTTGGTGATGGTGTTGCCGTCGCCCCAGAACATGACGCCGGCGCCGCCCTGACCGAGCGCCGTGATCGTGCCGTTATTTGTCAGGTTGTTGTTGGTGAGCATCCAGATGCCAACAGCGCCGCTGTTCGTCTTACTGCCGACTGCAATGACACCGGAATTGTTGACGGCGTTGCCGTTGCCGTTGACGAACATTCCATATGCTGCACCTGCAAGGCTGATCGTGCCGGAATTGGTCACGGTGTTTCCATTGCCAAGCACGTTGATGCCGTCGCTGAATGAGGCCGTCGAGCTGATCGCGCCGGCATTGGTGACGTTATTGTTGTCGATCACCTGGATGGCAGCGCTGTTGTTCCCGACGGCGATGCTGCCGTTGTTCGAGACGGTGTTGCTATTGTTGAGAGAGATCGCAGACACGCCTGCGCCGACCGAGATCGAGGCGTCCGGCTGAACCGTCAGCACCAGGTTGTTCTCCGTGCCGGTGCCGAAAGGTGTCGTGGTCGCGCCGCTGCAGGTCACGGTGTTACCGGCCTGCACGCAAGCCGCGCTCGCCGGCGCTATCGACAGCGCGATGGTCCCGGCCGCCGACAGCACCAGCGGCACGGCACGTTTCAGCGAGCACGCAATGCAAAGGCGCTCTGCCATCGTCGGCTGGGGCGCAGCGTGTTTCAATTTCATTAATCAATCCCTGGTCTTGCGAGTCGAAGCTGACATCGCCGACAAATTGACCAGAGGCGGAATGCTGTCTTGGGCGGTCCGATACAGCGGCACGGTTCATACGGTACAATTGCTGGTTTTCAGACAGTGTGGCGGTTGCGCACCACCGGTGGTGCCGCCCCGGATCGACGCCACGTCCTCTCTAGTCAAATCCGACCAGGATGAAGAACGCTGAGAGAATGCCACCGATCACGGCGCAAATGGCCGCAAGAACGAGCGGTGCCGACGAGCCTTCTCGCCTTTCCGGCTCAAGCACCGCGGTGCCCGGCCGTTCCGGATCGTAATGGACAGTGACGGCTTGTCCCTGATGGTAACGGCCCGCGGCTTTTTCTGCGACGTCGCGCCGACCATAGATCGCAGTCATTCCCCAGTGCGCTTCGGTACCGACGAAGTCGCGCTTGTCGACCTCGTAAGCATATCGCAAGTCGACCTGGTAGCGGTGGATCATCTTCGGCGCGACAACCGACTTGTCATCGCTCTTTTCCGCGATGGCCTCTTCGATCACGTTTGAGGCGATGACGATGCCGGCTGCACTCGGCCAGCCCATGCTGGCGCGGGCGCGTTGCCGGGCGCGAAAGAATGCGACGACGCCCGAGATCGCGCCGAGCAGCGCAAGGATCGGCAGTGGGAACAGGAACAGCGGAACACCCCTGCTGGTATAGAGCACGTGTCCGGCGACCGAATGCGCGATCAGAACGGCTGCAGCTAGGCCAAATACGATCGTGACGGCGACCAAGGCCGTGATATTGCGCGGCTCGGTCGGCTCCAACAGGACGTGCTGCGGATTTTCGGGATCGACATAAACGTCGACGCGGGCTCCGACCGGATATCTTCCGACCAATTTGCCGGCAAGCACACGAGTCATCATCGGCTCGCCACCGATCGCGACCCGGTCGCTCTCCAAGTCCCGCCCGCCGACGCGATAGCGATAGCGGATGATCGGAGTGGCGTCGTTCAGGTCATCCGAGACATGCTGGGGCGGCTGATCGACCCTGGAGACGGTGATCACGCCCTCGACCTTGTGCCAGTTGCGCGCCGCCTGCATCAGGCGGCGCATGCGAACCAGGTTGAACAGCAGTGAGCCAAGAATCAGCAGGCAAACGCCGGCGGCAATTTGTGTCCAAAGCAATTGATGGGCATCAAGCATCTGGTTTCCCGCGTATTCCCGCAAGTTGGCCTGCTGAAGCTCGCCTGTCTTGGACTGATCGATACATCGGAGCGCGCCTCTGCGGCACCTGCACGATGTTTGGGCACCCCCCGCTGCCCGCCAGGACGCCCTCCGTCAAACTACGTGGTCTGCGAACTTGCCGCCTTGTTGCAACGTCCAATACGTGACGAGAAGCGATCGGCGGGGACGATGCCGGATTCCGGGACGTATCAACGGGCAAGCATTTCAACGGACGATTTTCCGGACGCCAGGCGCCTTGAGATGTGGCGCGAGGTCTATGGGCGCGGCATCGCCAATGTCGATATCGAGCCGCTCGGTGATGCACCCTTCCGTGCCGGCGTGACGTTCGACCTGCTGCCCAATGTCGGTCTCGCCGCCGGCTGGCGGACACCGGCGCATTACCGCATGACGAAGGAGCTCGCCGCACGCGGCCGCGACGTCATTGTCGTCAGCCTGCCGCGCTCGGGCTCGGCCTCGGTGACCCAGTTCGGCAAGGAGCTGCTCGACGGAATCGACAGCGCCGCCGTGATCGCGCCGCAGGAGGCGGTCACGGCGTCGATGTTGACGGAGGGCAGCTTCATCACACTCGCATTGTCGCTTCCGGCCATCGCGCGATTGGCGCCGCATTATTCCTGCGCATTCGGCCGGCCGATCCCCGGCAACAATGCTGCACTGCGTCTTCTCACCCGCTATGTCGACATCGTGCAGCGCGGCGATGACCTGATCGACGGCGCAATCGCACAGAGCGTGTCCGACCACCTGATCGACCTCACCGCACTCGCGATCGGAACGCTCGGCGACTACGCCGAGGTGGCGCGGCAGCGTGGCGCCGCCGCCGCGCGGCTGACGGCCATCAAGGCCGACATCCTGCGGGCGCTGTCACGCAGCGATTTATCGGCCGAGCTGATCGCGGTCCGTCACGGCATCTCGCCGCGCTATGTGCGCAAGCTGTTCGAACAGGCCGGCTCGTCGTTCTCGATCTTCGTGCTAGCCGAGCGTCTGACCAAGGCGCGAGGTATGCTGACCGATCCGCGCCATCGCCACCTCACCATAGCGCAGATCGCGCACGAGGCCGGTTTTGGCGATCTCTCTTATTTCAACCGGAGCTTTCGCCGGCGGTTCGGCGGCTCACCGTCGGAGATCCGTGAGGTCGCAAGGCTGGCGTGGCCGGACTCGGGAGCGATGCGATTGCGGTGAATCGTCGGGGGATCCGGCTCGGCGTGGAGATGTACCGTTCAGGCCGCAAGCCGCGTTCCACATAGTCCAAGTCAAGCGAGTCCCGACACACTACGATACCGACATTGCCGAAACGAAACGCGATTCCTGCGCGAAACCAATCCGGATGTTGGGATCAATCGCGCGACCTCTCGCGGAGACCACGTGACCGATATTCACACATTCTCGACCGATGCTTTCGCCGCCGGCGACAAGATCCCCGCCTGGCGCGAGGTCTTCGGCCGCTCGGTCGTCAAGATGGAGATGGAGCCGGCACGCGGCGAGCCGTTCCGCAGCAAGGCGAGAATCGACTGCCTGCCCGGCTTGACGATCGCCTCGATCGCGAGCTCCGCCAACCGGGTGATGCGGACCCCGCAGCTGGTTGTCGACGGCAGCGACGACTTGGTCTTTGCGCTGATGACCAAAGGCGAAGCCGTGATCAGCCAGCGCCAGCGCGAGGTGGTGTTCCGCGCCGGTGAAGCGGTGCTGTGGTCCAACGCATCGACCGGGGTTTGCGAATACCGACAACCGATCGATTTCGTGGCGCTGGTGGTTCCCCGTGCGCAAGTCGCCATTGGCGATATCGATCGGTCGCTGATGCAATTGCTGCCGGATCATCTGGGATCGATGAGGCTGCTGTCGCGCTATCTCTCCATCCTCGGCAACGGCCAGCTCGACGGCATGACGCCGGAGTTGCGGTCGCTCTGCGCGATCCACCTGCGCGACCTCGTTGCATTGGCCGTCGGCGCAACGCGCGAGGCGGCGCAAATGGCCAGGTTCCGCGGCGTCCGCGCCGCACGCCTCGCGGCGCTCAAGGCGGACATTGTCGCGAATATCACCCAGCGCAATCTCTCCGCCGATACGCTCGCGGCGCGCCACGACATCTCATCGATCTATGTTCGCAAACTGTTCGAGCGGGACGGCACGAGCCTCAGTCAATATGTGCTGGAACAGCGTCTTGATCGCGCTTTCCGGCTGCTCGCCAATCCCCAGCCACTCGATCTGTCGATCGGCGCCATCGCCTTCGAATGCGGCTTCGGCGATTTGTCCTACTTCAACCGCAGCTTCCGCCAGCGCTACGGCGCGACGCCGTCCGACATCCGCGCCGGACGGCGAAGCAGCGACGCCACGCCGCAATCATCGACGGAGGCGTGACGGCTCCTGCAGAACAGGTTGCATTTCATTACGGTCGAAGATCCGCGCCGGCCGCCGCAGAAGATCACAAAATCCCCTGCGCCTTCAGCGCCTCGACCTTGGCCTCGTCGTAGCCGATGGTCGCCAGCACATCCTTGGTGTCGGCCCCGAGCAGCGGCGGAGCGCGGTAGTCCGTGATTGGAGTCCCCGAGAGGGTGAGCGCATTGCGGATCAGCGAGAGATTCGGCTCGAAGGGATGTTCGACGTTGACCCGCATGCCGCGCGACTGGACGTGCGGATCGGAAAACACCTGCTCGAAATTATTGATCGGGCCTGACGGCACGCCAGCCTCCTCCAGCTTGTCCAGCCAGTAGGCCACCGGCTGCTTCAGGAACAGGCCGGCAAAGATCGCCATGATCTCCTTGCCGTGCACGACGCGGTCGTTGTTCTTGATGAAGCGTGGATCGCTGGCGAGCTCCGGCTGGCCGAGCACGGCGCAGGTCTTCCGGAACTGACTGTCATTGCCGACCACCAGCATCAGCTCGCCGTCGGTGCAGCGGAACACGCCGGCCGGCATGCCGCCGTTACCCCAGGTGCCGCGGCGCGGCGGCGTCTTGCCGTTGACGAGGAATATCTGCAGCCAGTGCGAGAGCGAGGCGATGACGGTGTCGAACAGGCAGACATCGATGTGTTGTCCCTGCCCGCCATTGACGTCGCGATGATAGAGCGCCGAGAGAATGCCGATCGAGGTATTCATGCCGGTCATGTAATCGACGATCGACGGGCCCACCTTCATCGGGCCCTCGCCGGGCTCGCCGTCGATATGGCCAGTGACGCTCATCAGACCGCCCATGGCCTGGAGGATCGCATCATATCCGGCACGCGGCGCGTAAGGACCGGTCTGGCCGAAACCGGTCACCGAGCAATAGATAATTTTTGGGTTGATCGCCTTGATCGTCTCGTAGTCGAGGCCGTAGCGCTTGAGATCGCCGACCTTGTAGTTCTCCATGAAGACGTCGACGTCCTTGGCGAGTTCGCGGATGATCGACTGCCCCTCGGGCTTGGCGATGTTGATGGTGACCGACTTCTTGTTGCGGTTGGCGCAAAGATAGAACGAATTGTTATTGTTGGCCTTGCCTTCAGGATCGGTCAGGTAAGGCGGGCCGAAGGCGCGCGCGTCGTCGCCGGTGCCGGGCCGCTCGATCTTGATCACCTCGGCGCCGAGATCGCCCAGCATCTGGGCCGACAAGGGCCCGGCGAGCACACGCGTGAGGTCAAGGATCTTGATGCCTGAGAGCGGCAGGGCCGACATGTCGATTTCCTCCGGGAACTGGATGTTGGCGCGGCGGCTGGAGGCCGTGACTGCGCTCCCTGCGGATACACTATTTTGGTGCCCCGAGCACTGCACTGGCGGCATACGGCCATCCCTGTCCCGGCGGCGGACGCAGTCCCGCAGCGACGAATTCCACGCTGCGAATAACGCCTCAGGCCGCGGCCGCCGCAGCCAGTCGCGGACGACGCCGTCCGAGCAGGACCAGGATCAGCACCGTCGCGCAAGAAAAGACCAGGGTGAGACCAAGTGCGCCGCGGCTGCCGAACTGGGTGAGCAAGCCAGCGAGCAGCGGCGGCGAGATCGCGGAGGCCAGATTGAGCGGCAATGCGATCATCGACATCGCCTTGGCGAACTCGGCCTGGTCGTAGAAGACGAGCGGAATCGTCGCTCGCGCCACCGCCATTGCGCCGCTGCCGGCGCCATAGAGCAGGATGAAGGTCGCCACCGCCCAGGTCGCGCCCTCGCTCAGCATCAGCAGCACCATGGCAACGGGCAGCGCCGTGCCGGCGACGAGCCCGGTGGTGATGCCGTCCCATCGCCCGCCGCCGAGCAAGTCGAGGCCGCGGGCGCTGACCTGGATCACACCGAGCATCGAGCCGAAGGCAAGCGCCTGCGCGGGAGCAAGGCCCTCCGCCCGCAACAGCTCGATCAGGATGGCACCGATGCCGAAATTGACGAAGGCGTTCATCGTGATCACGCCCACCACGAGACCGAACGTGCTCTTGGGAATCGCAGGCGACGGCGCCGCCTTGACGATCTCACCACGATCGCCTGTCGCGATTTTCCGCCGCGGCGCGACAAACGCAAGAAGCGGAAGGTTGATGGCAAGCATCATCGCCGCGTAGACGAGACAGGTGCCGCGCCAACCGAGCCAATCGCTGAGGAACGAGGTGGTCGGCCAGAATATGCTGCTGGAAAGACCCGTCACCATCATCAGCCCGCCGATAGCGTTCTTGGCGCCACGCCCCGCGACCTCGTTCAGCATGATATAGGCCCCGGTCGACAGCGTGGCGCTACCGCCCATGCCGAGGATCACCCAGCCGGCGAAATAGAGCATCGGTTCGCGCGCGAAGCACAAAACGACATAGCCCGGCACGGAGACAACAGTGCCGACCATCATCACTTTGCGCGCGCCGTGCCGCGCAAAGACCTTGGCGAGCCAGGGCGCGCACAGGCCCATGGTGACGTAGAGCACCGAGCTACCTGCAAACACCGCCGGCAGACTCATGCCGAGATCGGCCCCGAGGTCGCGGCCGACGACGGCCGGAAGGCCGATCGTACCCCATGCAATGAGTTGGGTGATCGCAAGCACCAGCAGGAGCCCGAGGAGCCTGCTGTCAGATTTCAAGAACCGCATTCCAGTCGTCGCCTGCCCGGCAGGCGCCGATCACGCCTGTGAGCCCTGTCTTACCCGGAGACT
Organism: uncultured Bradyrhizobium sp.; assembly: GCF_936928535.1. Taxonomy (GTDB): domain Bacteria; phylum Pseudomonadota; class Alphaproteobacteria; order Rhizobiales; family Xanthobacteraceae; genus Bradyrhizobium. The sequence continues at coordinate 37,769 of NZ_CAKZHY010000167.1, forward strand.
CAGTTCACAGGAATGTTGGTTCCGAATAGCAGAACGCAGCCGGAAGCATGTCAGGAGAAAGACCGCAGCCTTACCCCGCGATCCCGAGCAGGGATCGCGCCTCGGCCGCAGTCGCCACACGCCGGCCGTGGCGTTTGATAGCCTCACATGCGATGCCCACGAGCTCCGCATTGCTGGCGGCGAGGCGCGTCTTGTCGACCCTGATATTGTCCTCGAGCCCGGTACGAACCGCGTCGGCCCCGCGCGACAGGGCCCAGTCCATCACCTCGGCCTGATGGCGTCCGATCCCGGCCGCGGTCCAGGTCGCCTTCGGGATCAGGCGCCTCAGCTCAGCCAGTAGAATGTCGAGCACATGTTCGTCGGCAGGCATCGCGTTCTTGACGCCCATGACGAATTGCACATGCGGACGCGCATCCATCAGCCCAGCCTCGATCAGGCGTCGCGCCCCATGCAGATGCGACAGGTCGAAGATCTCGATTTCCGGACGAACGCCATTTGCCTTCATGCCGGTGGCGAGAGTCTCGACCAGGGCGGCGCTGTTCTCGTAGACGATGGTCGGAAAGTTCACCGACCCCGTGGACAGCGAGGCCATGTCCGGCTTCAGATAGAGCGAAGATCCACGGGCCGAGGGATCCCGGCCGCGCCCACCGGTCGAGAACTGCACGATCATCCCAGGACAATGCTTCCGGATGCCTTCCTGCACCAGAGCGAACCGCTCCGGGTCGGAGGACGGCGTCTCGTCGTCATTGCGAACGTGGATATGTGCCAATGTGGCACCGGCCTCGAAGGCCTCGTGCGTCGACTCGACCTGCTCGGCTGGCAGGATCGGCACCGCGGGATTGTCCTTCTTGCGCGGAACAGAACCTGTGATTGCAACGGCAACAACAGCGGGATTCATCGAGCAACCTCATCATAGCAGCGCTCACGCGCACAAAACTTCGATAGTCAGCTTATACAGTAAAGCCATGCCGCCGCGAACATCATCGATCGCTGCGGCATGGCCTTTCGCCGTCAGGTCCGGGCTGCGACAGCGCTGTGCGCTGCGGCTGCACGCTGCCGATCATAGTCGGCCCGCGCGATCGGAACGGCTGCGGGATTGCCGAGATCGTCGATATGGATGCGATAGGTTTCCCGGGCCGTGACGGCTGCCAGCGCCGCGATAACAGTGATGCCGAAGGCGATCGCCCCCACTGTCGTCGGGATGTTGGCTGAGCCGGGAGGCGCCACCGTCGCGAACAGGGCCGGAAGCAGCGCGGTGATGGTGGTGCCGATGTTCTGCGAGATCGCCATCGCCGACACGCGGGTGCGGGTCGGAAACAACTCCGGATAAAAGCTCGGGAAGATCGCGTTGTAGCCCTGATAGACCACACCCCACATCAACAACGATAGCACGATGGCCAGCGGCACGCTTCTGATGCTGATGGCATAGAGATAGAAGATAGCGAGCAAGCCGGAGAGCAGCGCGCCGACGACGATGGGGGGCTTGCGGCCGACCTTGTCGGAGAGATTGCCGACGAAGGGAATGACGAATATGGCCAGCATGTTTCCGAGGACCGGGATCCAAAGATAGACGTCCTTGGCAAAGCCGATGCCGTAGGCCGGCTGCACCGCGTAGGCGGCACCGAAGATGGTCGCAACCACGGGAATGACGTTCATCAGCGCCATGCAGATCACCCTGAGCATGTCGGGCCAATTCAGCTTGATGGCCTGGACGATGGGCGACCGCGGCGTTTCTCCCCGCCGGTCCTCGCGGGCAAAGGCAGGGGTTTCGTCGACTTCGCGGCGGATGATGTAGCCTGCGACGATGACGAAGAAACTGAGCAGGAAGGGGATACGCCAGCCCCAGCTGTTGAAGGCGTCGGTCGGCATATAGGCCGCCAGCGGCAGGAAGACGGCTGCCGCCAGAATCTGTCCGGCTTGCACGCCCTGAAGGGCAAAGCTCGCGAAGAAACCGCGGCGACCGAACGGCGAGTGCTCCAGGATCATCGAGCTCGCGCCGGAGATTTCACCGGCAACGGCAAATCCCTGGATCAGGCGAAGGATGACCAGCAGGATCGGCGCGAGGATACCGACCTGCTGATAGGTCGGCAGGATGCCCACCGCCATGGTCGAGATGCCCATCAGGAACATGCAGACGATCAGAACTGTCTTGCGCCCGTGGGTGTCGCCCCAATGCCCGAGCACGAAGGCGCCGATCGGGCGGGCCACATAGCCTACACCATAGGTCGCCAGCGAGGCGACGATGGCGACGGTCGGATTTTCAGACGGAAAGAAGATCTGCGGGAAGATCAGCGACGCGGCGGTCGCGTAGATGAAGAAGTCATAATATTCGAGAGCCGACCCGATCCAGCCACTCGCAGCGGCCTTCCTCGACTGGCTCAGTTGATGGATTGCGGTCATCCTGGGAGTCCTCCACATTGGTTGCTGGCGTCCCGTGGGCGGGCTTCTTGGAAGAAACTGGGCAGCATTTTCCGCGCGCTGTGCGGACGCTCCGCACGCGTTTGTCACTGCCGATGCGTATTTGATTGGCGCGACAATAGGCTTTCGCCGGGCTAACACAATTACCCAGTTATGCGATAAACCTAACACGATGTTATCCGGGCTCGGGCGACCCGGGCGGCGGCATTCACTCCGGCGGATTGAAGGTCCGTACGAAATACACCGGCTCGCTGTTCTTCTTCAGGCGATAGAGCTGCGCCGGCCGGTTCGGTCCGCGCCGCATCTTCGCGACCGGCTCGATCATGTCGGCCGACAGGATCCTTGTGCGGAAGGCGCTCTTCTCGAGTGGACGGTCGAGCACGATCTCGTAGACGCGCTGCAGGTCGGGCAGCGTGAATTCCGCGGGCATCAGATAGGCGGGCAGCGAGGTGTATTCCACCTTGTTGCGCAGGCGCTGGATCGCGCTGGCCAGGATCTCGCCGTGATCGAAGGCGAGCTTCTCCCTGAGCTTGCCGTCTCGAATTGGAAGCCAGCGCGCATCGGACGTCAGCGTGCTCGCGTCGGCCAGGATCAGTGCGAAATAGGCGTGGGTTGCCGACCAGCCACGCGGATCGCGCGAGGCACTTCCCCAGCTTCCAAGCTGCTCCAGATAAGGGCTGGTGACCCCCGTCTTCTCCTTCAGCTTGCGCGCCGCACAGGCGGCGAGGTCGCGATCCCTGGCGATGTCGACGAAGCCGCCCGGCAGCGCCAGGCTGAGCGGAAACGGTTCGCCCTCACCGGCCGGACGCTGCACCAGCAGCACCTGAAGCTTGTCATCGAGAATCGAAAAGATCACGACGTCGACCGTGGTCAGGGGCCGCGGGAAATCCAATTGCCCTGATTTTACAGCCCCTTGGGCCCGAACCTCGCCCGCCATCAGCGGCCTCCCCTGTTTCGGCCTTGACAGTAGCATAGTTAGTTGTACAGTCCAACTTACTTAGTTGCTCAGACCAACTTATAGCCGCAGGAGGCAAGCCATGTTCGGCATCCGATTCGTCAAGGCCCAACCCACCACCTATCTGATGAAGTACCGCGCCGGCGCTGTTGTCGCCGAGGGCACCGGCCTCTCCGCGTTCTATTACGCGCCGGTGACCACACTCGTCGCCGTGCCTGTCGGCAGCCGCGACGCCTCCTTCATCTTCCAACAGATCGCGCGCGACTTTCAGACCCTCACCGTGCAAGGCCACGTCACCTACCGCGTCAGCGAGCCGAAGAAGGCGGCCTCGATGCTCAACTTCACGCTCAAGCCCGACGGCAAGACCTATGAGAGCGACGATCCCGAGAAGCTGCCGGAACGCATTCTCGGCACGGTCGAGGTGCTGGCGCAGCAGGCGATCAAGGAGCTGACGCTGAAGGACGCGCTGCAAGCCTCCGACCGCATCGCCGACTTCATCGCGGGCGGTCTGCGGGGACGCGCCGACATCGACGCCCTTGGCCTGGAAATCCTGGGCGTGTCGATCCGCGGCATCAAGCCGACGCCCGACACTGCGAAGGCGCTCGAGGCGCAGGCGCGCGAAGCGATCTTGAAGACCGCGGACGAAGCGATCTTCGCAAGGCGCAATTTCGCGGTCGAGCAGGAGCGCGCCATTCGCGAGAGCGAGCTCGACACCGAGATCGCGGTCGAGCAGAAGAAGCGCTCCATCCGCGAGACCCAGATGGACGCCGAGGCGAGCGTTGCCGCCAAGCGCAACGAGCTGCGCGAGGCCGGCATGGCCGCCGACATCGTGCTGGAAGGCAAGCGCAAGGATTTCGTCGGGCTCAACGCCGAGAACACCCGCACGCTGGCCGACGCCGAGGCCTATCGCGTCGGCGCGCTGATGAAGATTTTCGAGGGCGTCGACACTCGCGTGATCCAGGCGCTCGCAGCCGCAGGCATGCAGCCGGGCCAGCTGATCGCGCAGGCCTTCTCCGGCATCGCCGAGAAGGCCGAGAAGATCGGCCAGCTCAACGTCTCGCCCGATCTGCTCAGCCAGTTGATCGAGAAGCCGAAGCCGGAGGCCGCCAATGCCCGCCGCCAATGACCGCAAGATCGTGCTGGTGACCCGCAAGACCAGACTGCAAGACCTGGTTGCGCGTTACCTGACGGCGGCGCAGGCGCGCTTCTATGTCGAGCATCTCGGCGCCGACTTCAGCGACTACGAGCGTGAGCACGAGATCTATCATGCGCAGCGGCATGCGACGGTTCAGGTGCTGGAGCAATGGGGACGCTATCAGGTAATCGAGCGCACTTTCCTGCCGAACTTCATCTTCGCCCCAAACGACATCGTCGTCGCGCTCGGCCAGGACGGCGTCGTCGCCAACACGATGAAATATCTCGACGACCATCCGTTGATCGGGCTCAACCCGGATCCCGCGCGTTACGACGGCATTCTCCTGCCGTTCGCGCCGCGCGACCTCGCAAAGCTGCTGCCGGACGTCGCCGCCGACAAGCGCGACAGCCAGGCCGTGACGATGGCGGAAGCGAGGCTCAGCGATGGCCAGGTGCTGCATGCTGTGAACGATCTCTTCATCGGCGCCCGCACGCATGTCTCGGCGATCTACGAGATCGCGGCCGGCGGAACGACAGAGCGGCAATCCTCGAGCGGGCTGATCGTCTCGACGGGGCTGGGATCGACCGCCTGGTTCAAGAGTATCGTCACCGGCTCGCTTGCAATCGCCGGCAGCTTTGGCCAGCCGCCCGCGCTGGCGGGCTACGAGGCCCTGCCTTGGGACGCCCCCGAGCTGCGCTTCGCCGTCCGCGAGCCCTTCCCAAGCCGGCACTCGCAGACAAGTCTCGTCTGCGGTCGGCTGGCATCCGAGGAACAGCTGTGCATACGTTCTCTGATGGCAGAGAACGGCGTGATCTTCAGCGACGGCGTCGAAGCCGATCGCCTCGACTTTAACGCGGGCGCCGAAGCCACGATCGGGATCGCAAAGCGACGCGGCCGGCTGATCGTGTGAGGAAGCTAGATCCCGAGCGCGTTCTCGCCCGCTTCGCGGCCGGGCACGGTGACATGGACTTCGTGGCCCTCGCGTAGCGCCAGTGACGCTGCGGCGACCGCAGACTCGAACGCGGCTTCCTTGGTCGCGTATCTGCTCTTGATGTTGCCGTCGTGAAGCACGCCCCACTCGTCCTGGACCGGTACGATCGCATATTGGGCAAGGCCCATCATCCCTCTCCTCTCGCTGCGCAGCTTGCCTATCGTTGCGTGACCTGCGGATGCGCCGCCGTCACCCGCCATACCGTGTTGCCGCTGTCGTCGGCGACCAGCAGCGCGCCTGATTTGTCGATGGCGACGCCGACGGGGCGGCCGCGCGCCTGGTTGTCGCTGGTGAGAAAGCCCGTGACGACGTCCTGTGCCGGCCCGCTCGGCTTGCCGTCCGTGAATGGCACGTAGACAACCTTGTAGCCATTCAGCACCTGCCGGTTCCAGCTGCCGTGCTCGCCGACAAAAGCGCCATTGCGATAGGCATCCGGCAGGCTGCTGCCGCTGGAGAACGCAAGCCCGAGCGGGGCGACATGCGAGCTCAGCGCGTAATCCGGCACGATGGCCTTTTCCACGAGATCCGGCCGCTGCGGCTTGACGCGGGGATCGACGTGCTGGCCGTAATAGCTGTAGGGCCAGCCGTAGAAGGCGCCGTCCTTCACCGAGGTCATGTAATCGGGCACGAGATCAGGCCCGAGCTCGTCGCGCTCGTTCACCACCGTCCACAGCGCGTGGGTCTGTGGCTCGAAGCTGAGGCCGTTCGGATTTCGCAGGCCGCTGGCAAAGATCCGCCAGCGGCCACTGGCGCGATCGACCTCGAGGATGTCGGCGCGATTGTGCTCGGCCTCCATGCCGTTCTCGGTAATGTTGCTGTTGGAGCCGACCCCGACATAGAGCTTTGAACCGTCAGGACTCGCGACCAGGCTCTTGGTCCAGTGGTGATCGATCGGGCCGCCCGGCAACGGCGTCAGCACCGTGCCGGGCGCGGTGATCTTGGTGTCGCCTTCGGCATAGGGATATTTCACGATCGCGTCGGTGTTGGCGACATAGAGGTCGTTGCCGACCAGCGCGACGCCGAACGGCGAATTGAGGTGGTCGAGGAAGACGCTCTGCGTATCCGGCATGCCGTCGCCATTGCTGTCTCGCAGCAGCGTGATGCGATTGCTGGGTCCGGTGTCGCCGCCTGAGGTCGCCCAGGATTCGATGTAGCCCATCACGATCTCCTTGGGCCGCTTGATCGCGGCAGCCTTCGGTGCCTTGGATTCCACCACCAGCACGTCGCCATTGGGGAGAACATAGAGCGAGCGCGGATGCTGCAGGCCGGTGGCGAACGCCTTGGCCTGCAAACCCTGCGCAACCGCAGGCGTCTCGTCCTTCTTCCAGCCGATGATGCGGGCGATATGCATCGGCGGCAGCAGATATTGCTGGATATCGGGGAGCACAGGATTGGCGCCGATCTGCGCCTTGGGATCGCCGCTGCCGTCATCGCAACCAGCGAGAAGGCCGAGTAGCGCGCACAACAGCACGGGCGTAAGCACAGATTTCATCGCGCAACTCCTACACCGTGGCGGTACACCATGGCCCATCCGAGCCAGCCGGTGACGGGCAGGATCAGCACGGTGAGCACCGAGAGAACGAGCCCCCACGGCCACACCGAGGTCCAGGCGTCACGCGTGTGGATCAGCAGATTGATGATGGCGAGGATCATCGCCACGACATTGCCGATCAGGTGCGGCCAGGCGGGCGTCTGCGCGCGCACCAGGCGATTGCCGAGGAAATCCGTCAGTCCGGCGATGCCGGCCAGCACACCGAAGATGACACCGGCGAGCAACAGCCAGGCGGAGAAATCCGCCCACATGATCTCGGCAGAGACGAGATAGGCGATGTCGGTCAGCAGCGCGCCGATGAAGCACGCGATCGGGATCGGTACCAGCATCGGATGAATGGGATGGCCGGCGATTTGCGCTGTCGAGCGCACGCGCACGATGTCTTGCACGGTAGGTCTCGCATGTCGCCCTGCCCATGCGGCCAACTCGTGCTTGCGATGATGGTTCCTAAGGCTGCGCCGGAACCAGCAGGGTCGCCTGATACGCCTCGTAGGCGCGCTTCAAGCCGTCGTGAAGCGAGGTCGTCGCGCGCCAGCCGAGCTTGTCGAGCCTGCTGACATCGAGCAGCTTGCGCGGCGTGCCGTCGGGGCGCGAGGTGTCGACACTGATCTCGCCGTGATAGCCGACGATCCCGGCGACGACGCGCGCGAACTCGGCGATGGCGATGTCCTCGCCGGTGCCGATGTTGATGAGGTCGCTGCCTGAATAGGTCTTCATCAGATGCACGCAGGCATCCGCCATATCGTCGACGTAGAGGAACTCGCGTCGCGGCGTCCCCGTGCCCCAGACGACGACGCTCTTGGCGCCAGACAGTTTCGCCTCGTGGAAGCGCCGGATCAGGGCGGCGACGACATGGCTCAACTCAGGATGATAATTATCGCCGGGGCCGTAAAGATTGGTCGGCATCACGCTGAAGAAGTCGCTACCGTACTGGCTGCGATAGGCCTCAGCCATCTTGATGCCCGCAATCTTGGCGATCGCATATGGCTCGTTGGTCGGCTCCAGCGGACCGGTGAGCACGGCATCCTCATGCAGCGGCTGCGGTGCCAGTTTCGGATAGATGCAGGACGAGCCCAGGAACATCAGCTTCTCGGCGCCGTTTTGATGCGCCGCCTCGATCACATTGGCGGCGATCGCGATGTTGTCGTAAATGAATTCGGCCCGCAGCGTGTTGTTGGCGACAATGCCGCCGACCGTGGCCGCGGCGAGGAAAACCACCTGCGGCCGAACGCGCGCGAACCAATCGAATACGGCGGCCTGGTTGCAGAGATCGACCTCGCGCCGGTCCACGGTGACGAGATTCACATCCTCCCGCGCCAGCCGGCGCACGATCGCGCTGCCGACCATACCGCGATGGCCGGCGACGTAGACGCTTTTGCCCTTCAGCTCAAACGGTACGCTTGCCATGGACGACATCCCGTTTGGCATCAGTCAGATCGCTCGCCATCATCTCCTCGACGAGCTGCGCAGAGGTGCGCTTGTGCTTCCAGCCGAGCCTTGCTGGAATCGCCGACGAAAACCTGCCCTTCTTTGACATATCAGTCGCTGGGGTCAACCTCACAGACACGCCCCGGGCTGGTTTCCCGGGGCGTCCTGCTCGAATTGGCCAATGGCAACAATAATTGCGCGATGTTACTGCGAGCGGTCCGAGGTCCAGCCCTTGTAATCCTTGATATTATCGCGGGTCACGAGCTTCGAGGGCAGCAGCTCGACGGTCGAGGCCGGCTTCTGCCCGTTGAGGATGCCGACGCCGATCTGCACCGCTCGCCGCGCCATGAAGAACGGGTCTTGCGATGCCGACGCCTGGATCTGAGGCGACCCGGCATCCTTGAGCGAGGCTTCGATGTCAGGCGCGCCGTCGACCGCGGTGATGATGATGCCGCTGCGGTTTTGCTGTTTCGCCGCGAGGTCGGTGCCGATCGCTTGCGGGTCGTTGATGGCGAAGATGGCGTCGATCTTGGAGAAGCGGGTCAGATATCCTTGCGCAACGGTGAGGCCGCCTTCGCGCGAACCCTTGCCGTCCTGGTCGCTCGACAGCACCTTGATGCCGGCATTTTTGCCGAAGACGTTCTTGCAGCCGGTGACGCGGTCGATCACCGCGGAGACCTGCGGTCCGTTCTCGATGATGACGTCGCCCTTGCCGCCCAGCTTGTCGACGATGTACTGGCACGAGATCTCGCCGGCCTGGACGTTGTTGGTCGTCACCGTAGCATCGGCGCCTTCGGCCGCGGTATCGACTGCGACCACGACGATGCCCGCGGCCTGCGCCTTCTTGATCGCCGGCCCGATCGCCTTGGGATCGCCGGGGTTGAGCAGAATCAGGTCGACGCCGGCCGCGATGAAATTGTCGATCTGTGTGACCTGCTTGCCGAGATCATATTCGAAGCCGACAGTGGTGATCTTCACGTTGGGATTGGTCTTCTTGGCCTCGAACTCGGCGCCCTTCGATAGCGCGACGAAGAACGGGTTGCCCATCGAGCCCAGCGAGACCCCAATCGACTTGAGCTCCTTGGCAGAGGCCGGTGCGGTGGTCAGCGCAAGCGCCATCGCGGCGCCGGCGAGCATGGTCATCTTCAACATTGTCTTCCTCCCTGGTCTGTCTTCAAACACGGTACGGCAGACCAGTTGCCGCAACCGAATTTCACACCGCGCGCTCGGGTGCGCGCAGAACCGTTCAAGTTCTAGCGGAGCCTTGCAACCGATAGCGATCCAGCGCCACGGCGCCGATGATCACCAACCCCTTGATCACATATTGCCAGATGTCTGAGACACCTGTGAGAATCAGGCCGTTCGAGAGCACAGCGATGATCAGCGCGCCGACCAGTGTCCCCCAGATCGAGCCGATGCCACCGACGAAGGACGTGCCGCCGAGAATCACCGCGGTGATCGCGTCGAGCTCGTAGCTCTGTCCGAGTTGCAAGCCGTTTGCCGCATAGAGCCGCGCCGCCTGCATGCCGCCGCCAAGGCCGGCCAGCATGCCCGACACGCCATATACGAAGATCAGGACGCCCCAGACTTTGATGCCGGCAAGCCGTGCGGCGCTCTCGTTGCCGCCGACCGCATAGATGTGCACGCCCAGCACGGTCCGGCGCAGCACCACCCACGAAACGAAAATGACGAGCAGCGCAATGACCGACAGCCAGGGAATCGAGGCCACGCCGGGGATCAGCGTGAGCGAGCCGTTGCCGATAAAGGCATAGGGTATCGACGGATTGAATACCGTGGTGTCGGCGCCGAGCAGACGCGCCAGTCCGCGCACGGCAGTGAGCGACCCCAGCGTGACGATGAAGGGCGGCAGCCGCAACAGCGCGATCAGCGCGCCATTGACGATGCCGAAGCCAAGACCGGTGAGCACGGCGACCGGCAGCCAAAGCGCGCCCAAGTCAGGCAGTTTGGAAATCGTCAAGCCAGCCATCGCGGAGGCCGCCAGGATCGAGCCGACCGAGAGATCGATGCCGCCGGTAAGGATGACGAAGGTCATGCCCGCGGCGAGCACGGTATTGACGGCAGCCTGCTGCAGCACGATGCCGAGATTCTGTCCGGTGAAGAAACGTCCGTCCGACAGATAATGAAAGCCGGCGCAAAGCAACAGCAACACCGGCAACATGCCGGCGGCGCGGATGAGGAGCCTGATGCGTTGGCGTTTCGTCGCCTCGGCGGCGGCGGTGCCGTTTACCGGTGCGGCCTTCGCCTGCGTGGATCCGTTATCAGGCATCGAGATGCTCCGTCCCCGTAGCGAGGGCCATGATGTCTTCCTGAGTCAAAGGCGCCGTCTCGGTTCGCCTGACTTCGCCTGCGATATGCCCCGACCGCATCACCAGGACGCGGTCGCAGATACCGATGATTTCAGGCAGATCGGACGAAATGACGAGGATTGCGGTGCCGGCCTTGGCGAGATTGTCGATGATGGAATAGATCTCCGACTTGGCGCCGACGTCAACGCCGCGCGTCGGCTCATCGAGGATCAGCACCTTTGGCGCAATGGCAAGCAGCCGCGACAAGAGAACCTTTTGCTGGTTGCCGCCGGACAGGCCTCCTGCGGGCACGCCGGCATTGGCGGCGCGGATACTGAGTCCCGCAAACGCCCGGTCGGCGCGCTCACGCGCCTTGTCGCGATCCAGCAGCCAGCCCAGCTTGGCATCGCGTCCGATCACGGCGAGATTGATGTTGTCCAGGCACGACATGTCGAGGAACAGGCCAAGCGCCTTCCGGTCTTCAGTCAGGTAGGCGATGCCGGCCTCGAGCGCCTCGCCGGGCGTGCGGATTTCGATTGGCTGGCCCTCGAGGTCGAGACGGCCTGAAATCTTGGGCGCTGCGCCAACGATGAGATGCGCAAGCTCGGTACGGCCGGCGCCGATCAGTCCGGCAAGCCCCACCACCTCGCCCGCATGAACGGTGAGCGAGCAGCCCTTGACGCGCAGCCCGTCCGCCATGTCGGTTGCCGTGAGCACGGGATGCCCCTTCCCGGCCTCGGGATCGTGATCCTTCTTGTAGAAGGAGGAGACGTCGCGTCCGACCATCATGCGGACGATGGCATCGGCACGGATATCCTTTTTGTCCAGCGAGCCGACCAGCCGGCCATCGCGCAGCACGGTGACGCGATCGCCGAGCGCATAGACCTCGTCCATGCGGTGCGAGATATAGATGATGGCGAGGCCCTCGGCGCGAAGTTGCCGGATCAGAGCAAACAGCCGCTCGCTCTCGCCGGCCGACAGCGCCGTGGTCGGCTCGTCCATGATCAGGATCTTCGATCGCGCGTGCAGCGCACGCGCGATCTCGACGAGTTGGCGCTGCCCCATGGAGAGATGCGCCACCAACGTCGATGGCAGGAAGTCCGCGCCCAGCCGCTCCAGAATCGGCCCGACGCCCTCACGCATGGCGCCACGCGCCAACAAACCTGAACGAGATATCTCGCGGCCGAGATAAATATTCTCCGCGACGCTCAGATTGGGGGCCAAAGATAGTTCCTGATAAATGATCGAGATGCCCGCGGCCCTGCCGCCGAGCGGGCCTTCGATCCGCGCCGGCTTGCCCTCAATGCTGATCTCGCTGCCTGGATCTGGCCGGTAGGCCCCCGACAGGATTTTCATCAGGGTCGACTTGCCGGCGCCGTTCTCGCCCATCAAGGCGTGAACCTCGCCGGCATAGACCGTCAGGTCGACCGCACGCAGCGCCTTGATGCCGAAGAAAGATTTTGAGACCCCTCGCATCTCGAGGATCGGTTCGTTCATCGTGCCTCCCGGCGCACAATGCGTTTCCTGTCCGCGTTTCGTTTCGAGCGCGGTTCACCCATTAAACAAAAGGCCATCGCACAGAGCAACAGCGAACAGGGAGAAATGTGCAACCAAAGCAATTCTAGTTGCGTGGCCGATACAGTTGGCGCCAGGCCGGAAGCCGCTCGGCATAGGCCGCCGCCAGCGCGCGATCGGGCTCGAAAGTCTCGACGCGTTGCGGTGGCGTGCAGACGGCTTCGATTGCCTCGCCGGTGACAGCAAGCCGCCCCAATCTCGCCGCACCAAAAGCCGCGCCGGTTTCGCCGTCGGCAAAGCGATGAATGGGAACGTTCAAAACGTTTGATAGCACCGACAGCCAGAACCGCGACCGCGAACCACCGCCGATGACATCGGCTTCCGTCACCGCAATGCCGGCATCGCCAAGCGCGTCCCGGCAATCGGCCAGCGCGAAGGCAACCCCCTCCAGTACGGCCTGCACGATCGCCGTGCGGTCGGTGCCGTGGCTCAACCCATCGAGCATGCCGCGCACGACGGGATCATCGTGCGGCGTCCGCTCGCCCGCAAGATATGGCAGGAAGCTCACGGGAGACGGCGCCTGCGCTCGCGCCCCCAGCGGCGCCAGCAGCTCGCTTTCAGGAACACCGAACAGGCGCGCGGCCCAGGCCAGACACGATGCCGCCGAGAGGATCGCGCCGGCCTGAATCCACATGCCTGGGATTGCGTGGCAGAAGGTATGGACCACCCGTTCCGGGTTCGCAGCAATATGGTCCGATGGCGCCAGCAAGGCGCCTGAGGTTCCCAGCGAGATAAATGCAGTTCCGGGCCTGATCGCGCCGATGCCGACGGCGCCCGCCGGATTGTCGCCGGCGCCGCCCGCGATCATCGGACACCTCGCCATGCCCCAACGCTGCGCGAGCTCGCGGCGCAATGTGGCCGCCGGCGCGCACCCCTCAACCAGACGCGGCATGTGTGCGCGTGACAGGCCGGTCGCGGCCAGGGCCGCATCGGACCAGTCTCGGCGAGCCGCGTCCAGCCATAGCGATCCCGACGCATCAGAGACGTCCTCGATTGCCTCGGCCGATAGAACGAGGCGCAGATAGGCTTTCGGCAGCAGGACGCGGGTCGTCGCCGCAAAAATCTCGGGCTCGTGCTTTGCGATCCAGAGCAGTTTTGGCGCCGCAAAGCCCGGCATCGCCTTGTTGCCCGTTATCGCGCGCAAGGCGGGCCAGCGCTGCTCCAGGATGCGACACTCAGCGGCGGAGCGACCGTCGTTCCAGAGGATGCAAGGCCGCAGCGGCGTATCGTTCGCGTCAAGCAGCGTGGGGCCATGCATTTGGCCGGACAGCCCGATCCCTTCGACCCTCGCCAGCTCTTGTCCATGCGAGGCCTTCAAGGCGTCCAGCGTGGCAAAGGTCGCCTCAATCCACTGCGCCGGATCCTGCTCGAAATAACCCGGTTGCGGGGAGGCGCTCGTCAGCGCCCTGCTCTCGCTCGCGATCACACGCTGGGCGGCGTCCACCAGAACGGTCTTGACAGCCGAGGTGCCGAGATCGATGCCCAGATACATGATGGATGTGGTTCCCGAGCTGTTGCGAGTCCTGAGGACAGGATGCGCAAGAATGATCGTATCCAACAAGCGCGCAATTCCGAACAATGACTTATCACATCGGATCGCAGGTTTTTGCTCGCAGATGTTGCATCGACGCAGCAGTTGAAGGTTGCCAGTTTTGGTTGACTGGACCACAGTGACTGCAACTCAGCGCCGTCTGCTGCGTTTGCACTTGCAGCGCTCGACCTTCTTGCCGCGCCGGAGCAGCCATGCAGCGATCCAGGGCCGTCCTTGTTACAGGTCTCCTCTATGCCCTGATCGGTCTGGTGCTCGCGGGGGGCGGCCTCTGGCTCGCCGCGCTGGGCGGATCCATCTTCTATATCGTTCTCGGTATCGGCATTCTCGCGACGGCTGCGTTGTTGCTGGCGCAGCGCCATCAGGCGCTCTGGCTGTTTACGATCGTGCTGGTCGGCACGGTGGCGTGGGCCATCTCCGAGGTTCAGTTCGACTGGTGGCCGCTCGCATCGCGCGGCGACATCGTCTTCCCCATGGCGCTCTGGCTGCTGACGCCAGTGATCGTCCGCGGGGTCCTCCGAGACCAGCCGGTGTCTTACCTCGGAGCGACACTGCCGCTCTGGATCGGCGTAGCTGCCTCTTCCGTTGTCCTCATCATCGCACTGATGTCCAGCTATCACGACGTCAACGGCACGATCGCCGAGCAAGCGTCTGCCGTGCCGCAAGGCGAAGCCGATCCTCAACCGGATGGCGATTGGCGGGCGTATGGACGCACGCAATTCGGACAGCGCTACTCACCGCTGAAGCAGATCACGCCCGACAATGTCGGCAAGCTCCAGGTCGCCTGGACCTTCCGCACCGGCGACGTGCCGACACCGGAGGATTCCGGCGAGACCACCTTCGAAGTCACGCCGATCAAGGTGCGCGACACGCTTTATCTTTGCTCGCAGCACCAGGTGCTGTTCGCGCTCGACGCAAGCACCGGCAAGGAACGCTGGCGATACGACCCCAAGCTGGTGTTCAACAAGACATTCCAGCACATGACCTGCCGCGGGGTCTCATACCACGAAACCGCGACAGGTGCGGTCGACAGCAGCGGCGCTCCCGCGCCCGCCGACTGCCCTCGCCGGATCTTCCTTCCGGTCAATGACGGCCGCATGATCGCGCTCGACGCCGACAGCGGCAAGCTGTGCGAGGGTTTTGGCGATCACGGCAGCCTCGACCTCCAGCAAGGCATGGGGATCAAGACGGCGGGCTTCTTCGAGCCGACGTCGCCGCCTGTCGTCAGCGACAAGATAATGGTCGTCGCCGCCGCGGTGATCGACAATTATGCGGTCGACGTACCCTCGGGTGTCATCCGCGGCTTCGACGTCTACACCGGCAAGCTGGTTTGGGCCTGGGACTCAGGCGCGGCGGATGAAAATGAGCTGCCGTCGCAGACGCGTCACTACACCAACGGCTCGCCCAATTCGTGGATCACGGCCTCGTTCGATCCGAAATTGAACCTCGTCTACATCCCCACCGGCAATAACGGGCCCGACATCTGGGGAGGCAATCGCAATGCGCTGGTCGAGCGCTATTCCAGCTCGATCGTCGCGCTCGACGTCAACACCGGCAAGCGCGTCTGGTCATACCAGACGGTGCATCACGACCTCTGGGACATGGACGTTCCGTCACAACCGAGCCTGGTCGACGTGACCACGGCCAAGGGCGTCGTGCCCGCGATCATCCAGCCGACCAAGGTCGGCAACATCTTCGTGCTCGATCGACGGACTGGTGAGCTGATCGTGCCGGCGCCGGAGCGGCCGGTACCGCAAGGGGCGGCGCCCGGCGATCGCACCGCGCCGACGCAGCCCTTCTCCGAGCTGACATTCCGCCCCGAGGCGACGCTGACCGGCGCAGACATGTGGGGCGGCACGATCTTCGACCAGCTCTTGTGCCGGATCAAGTTCCGGCGGCTGCGTTACGAAGGCACGTTCACGCCGCCCTCGTTGCAGGGCACGCTGGTCTTCCCGGGCAATCTCGGCATGTTCGAATGGGGCGGCATCGCGGTCGATCCGGTGAGACAGATCGCCATCGCCAATCCGATGTCGTTGCCGTTCGTCTCGAAGCTCATTCCCCGTGGTCCCGGCAATCCACCGGCGCCGACAGCGGAGAAGCCCGTCGGCAGCGAGGTCGGTACGCAGCCGATGTATGGCACGCCGTTCGGGGTGGATATCCAGAGCTTCCTCTCGCCGCTCTCCGTGCCGTGCTACCGGCCGCCATGGGGCTTGATGGCCGCGATCGATCTGAAGACGATGAAGATCGTCTGGCAGCATCCCAACGGCACGATCCGAGACACCACCCCGCTGCCGCTGCCGTTCAGGTTGGGCGTGCCGATGCTGGGCGGGCCGATCACGACCGCCGGCGGGGTCGCGTTCTACACCGGGACCTACGAGTACACGATCCGGGCCTACGACGTGCGCAACGGCAAGGTGCTCTGGGAGGATCGCTTGCCGGCCGGCGCCCAATCGACACCGATGAGCTACGAGGCGGGCGGCAAGCAATATGTCGTCACCGCGGCCGGTGGTCACGGCTCGTTCGGTACCAAGCGCGGCGATTATATCATCGCTTACGCGTTGAAGGATTGAACGCTGGCGCCTGGGGGTGCAGAGTCTTCAGGTGACGCCGATTTTGGCGATCGCATCACCCCATCATGGTGATCTCGGCCATCGGTGGACGAACAACCGGCCTTCGTAGTCGTGGGCAAACTTGAGCAGCTGGCCATCATGATCGCGGCCTGCAATCACTTGCAGTCCGACAGGAAGCGCGCTCTCCTCGACGATACAGGGAAGGGATATTGCAGGCAGGCCGAGCGCATTCGCGATAGCCGTAAACACGGCATGGCCACGCGGCCCAACCGGCTGGCCGTCGATGACGGCGGGATGGGATTCGGTGGCCGACCACGGCATCGCCGCGGCGGACGGTGTGATCAGGAAGTCGTACTGCGCGAACAACGCGTCGAAAGACCGGCGTAAGGCCGCGACTTGATCGAGTGCATTGAGATAGTCGCGAGCTGACAAGCGGCGGCCGGCCGCCTCCATCTCGGCTATGGCGGAACCAACCTGACCCTGCCAACCGGGATGCCGTTCCAACAGCCAGGCGACGCCGGTCTGGCTGATCACGGGCCACACTTCATCGATCGGATCGGCCAGCGTGAACGGCGCGAGGGTCTCGACGTCGAGGCCGAGCGACCGCGCCTGGGCGATCGTACGTTCGATCACGTCGCGAATGATGGGATCGACGGGCGCTCTGCCAAATGTCGGCACATAGGCGATGCGCGGCCGGCGGGATCGGCTCGGCCATGAGGCGCGACCACGCAGGTGTCGCAATCACCTCCATGGCAGCGAGGACATCATCGACGCTGCGCGCGATCGGGCCGATAACCTCGAACTCACCCAGGATCGCCGGAAAACCTTTGCCGCGCGCCACGGTGTCGCGTGAGGGTTTGAAGCCGACGAGGCCGGTATGAGCGGCCGGGCGCCGGATCGAGCCGCCGCCATCGGTGGCGAGCGCGAGCGTGCACATGCCGCTGGCGACCGCTGCCACTGCACCGCCGCTCGACCCACCTGGTGTCAGAGCCGGATCCCAGGGATTGCCGGTGGCGATCAATTTTGGCGAGCTTTTGTTCACCAAATCCCTGGCCGTGCCGAGCTGGTTGTAGAGGCCGTCGACGTCCTTCATTGCTGAAACGGCGGCCTTCACGTCAGCCGGAGTGCCGCTTTTTGCTAGTTCGGCAATGGCTGTTTCCCAGCTGATGGATGGCTCCGTCATCAGCTTGTTTTCATTGATGAGGCGCTGATAAATGTCCGTGAAGCCGGCGGAGAGTTGTTTCCCCGCGTCGGAATTAAGCACTTCATTGTACTTGACGCAGTCTAGCATTTTTGAATTGGCGTCCCAAGCAACGAGGGAGGCGACTCGCCCTATGGCGATATCAGCCAATTGCGCGGCGGTTCGATAGCTTTTGGAAATAGGATACGGGCAAATTCCTGCTTGTCGCCGATCATCGCAAGATCAAGCTTTGCGGCATCGCTCGCGGAGTTGAAATCGAAACTACCGCCGACGTTCTTCTAAACTATCCCCAAAATCTCGTTGTAGAAATCATCGCCAAGAACGTTTGCTTCTGTGAACCTGTTCGATATGGCCTAAAGATACTTAGTAACAGCGGTCGAGTCATCGAGATCGTAAGTCACCCCTGATATACAAACTTTCGATAATCCGAACGGTTGAAGGCGAGCGTCGCCTCTCCATTCGGCAGCAACCTCTGACCCAGTTGCAAGTTTTTCAGATAATAGTCGAGAGCGATGACCTTTTGCTGTATCTCAAGGATCTTGGCTTGGTCTCCGTCCCTGAAAGCTGCGCTGAATTCCGTCTCCAGAGAGTTCAATATCTGAAGCGGCCCAGAGCCAGTGTTGCTGTAGAGCAGCGCATCGAATGCGAGCACATCCTGCCCCGCATGAACCGCCGTTCGTTCGCGGCGGCCGTTCCCTTGGTTTCGCCGAGTAGCGCGAAATTCCACGGCCAGGAGCCATCGGCCGCTCCCAAACCAGGAAAAAGCAGTTTTAACCAACTGCCTTCGCCGTTCACAAAATCCCTGCCGAACATATGGGCGGCCTGGAAGCCCGCTTTACTGGCTGTTGTGCCTTCGCGCGGCAGGGCGAAGGCGGGGCTTTGGCCTATTGTGCCGGTCTGGATCGGAACAGCCATGTCCATTCTCGCTCGATCAGCCGATGAAGGCGTTCAGATCTCTTCGAAGTAGGTCGCTTCATGAAACGACTGGATATTCGCGTCTGTCAACGCGTTACGGAGCGCTTCGGTAATCAGGGCACCGTTTGTTGGCATGTTTGGATCGACCCACATGTGGGTGTTGCCCAAGCGAGATTTGTCGAAGGCAAAGGTCTCGCCCTCTTTGGGTTGCCACAGGCCTCCGCCGGAACGGAGCGGGGTCCAAGTCGCGGTCGTCTTCTCTCGGATCACCGCGTCGAGCAAAACCGTTGTGAAAAAGAAAAAGAACTGCCCGGCCGGTGAACCATCCGCCCACGAGCACTCGGCCGGAAAATATTGAACTTCTTTCTGGAAACCCTCCACGAGATCGATGAAGCGGCGGCTGACCAGATACATGTGTTGCTGACCATCGAAATCGACGAGCCTTCGCTTGCGCCCTGTGAAGCGCAATCTCGTCGGCATGTTGCGGTCCGCCACACGAGCGCCGCCGCCGTACACGTTGCGGGGACCATAAAAATTCGAACCAAACCCTCTCATCGCTTCCGGTATCGGATCGGCGAACGAAAGATTCTCCAAGTCGCCATCGAGCCCCTCGGAGCCATAGCGATACAATCCGATCGGCTTTGGTCTTAAGAAGCGAGCCATGTTTCGCGAACTTTCTCATCTCTTGGCGTCATCGCGATCGACGGACTCGATCGAGGCAATCACACGCGGGCCTGGATCTGCTCTCGGATCTTGGCGTCGACCGGCTCCGACACGCTGGCCCAGATCACGATGCCGGCGGTCTCCTCGACCTTGCCCTCGCCGCAGGCCCTGGCGATGGCGATGCGATCGCGGGGTCATTGGCTCGACCACCAGGTGCACGAGGTCGGCCAGCGTCTGGTGGCGGTAGCGCGGCAAGTTCGCCAGCACCACCTCGCCGACGCTGGCCTGGATCCTGGTCTTGAACGCAGTGATCTGCGCCAGCAATTCCGGGTTGAGCGCGCGGTCCTTTGCGGCCGCCGGCTCGGCCGCAGCGCCACCGTCGATCCCGTTGAGCGCCGGCTTGTCGGCTGTCGCTGTCGTCCCGTTGGTGGTCTTGGCCATCGGTCTTTCCTCTCCGCTCTTCAATCTGCCCAACGGGGCATGTCGTGTTCACTCGGCAAGCGAGTTTGCTGTGATGGAATGGGAGAGCCGTCCGCGCGCGAATGCCTCTCTCCGTTCGCCTCGCGGATCGAAACGGAAAGCCGGTATCGTTCTGTCGCAGGTGATCGGAAACAGCCCCACTGTCCCTCCCCTTGCACGTTCATAGAACGTTAACTTGTCTACAACCTCAAGACGAAATCGCCGTAAGCGCGAAAGAATGTTGCTGGATTTGTCCATCGGTTGCGCGTCGCGTCTGTTGACAAGCACCCGCGCGGCTGACTTTGGAGCCGTTTGGAGAAATGGGACTCGGCCCTTTGTCCGCCATGGAACCAGGCCTTCGCAGACGGTGCGATGATGGATCGCGCCGCAATATGCGGGTGCATTATCGTGCGGCGCGGACTGAAGTCTCATCGCCATGCTCGCTCGGGGCGAAGCCGCAGAATGTCTTTGTTGCAGCAACGCGGCCAGGCGATCGGACGGACGCGTCAGGCGCGTCGAGCCGCCGGTCGGCAGATCAATCCGACCTGTCGCTGCGTCTATCAGCCAAATCTATGAAAAGCTGGAGCGGGTGAAGGGAATCGAACCCTCGTATTCAGCTTGGAAGGACGTATTTACATCCTTCACGGCACCAACTTCCGCGTTAATAAGTTATTGATAATACTGAATATACTGCAATAATAGCACTTGGGAGCGCTCCAAGAACGCAGGGGTGATTTTTATGGCTGTTTTGTATGAGCGTTGTACAAGGTTGGCACTCCCGACGCCGCCCCCGAAGTTCCTGCGTAAGTCGCTACGGCTGACCGACGGCCACCTCTATGACGCTGTTGCAATGAGTGAAGACGAGCGGCTCGCTCGCACTGTGGTTGAGCTGGGAGACAACAAAGCCAAGGGTCTCACGATCCGCATCACCCCGCACAAGCCAATCTGGTACGTCCGCAGAAAGGAGAAAACGCTTCGCCTTCGGGATGTTCGTGAGCTCTCGCTGGAGGACGCCCGATACGTTGCGGAACAGATCACGCTCGGCGCCAAGCGCAATAGGGACCTGAACGACCTGGCGCACGTTCTTCTCGAGTACATGCCTCTCCCTACTGAGGGCAACCTTGTTCGGGATCGTGACGTTGAGGCCAAGTTGGACCACATATTGGCTTCCCGGGATAAGGCGAAGGCTATACCTGCACCAAAGGCTATACCTGCGCCGCCGTTCTGGACCTGGAAGCAGCTGACCGACGAGTTCTTGAACGACAAGAAACCGGACCTGAAGGCTTCTTATCGCAAGGCGTACGAGCGCTACCTGAGACTCGAGGAATTCGGACCGATCAACAACAAGATGGTGCGTGACATCGAACTGAGCGATCTGGAGCGAGTGCGAAACTCTATCCACATCAATCACGCCCCATCCGCCGTAAAGCGCGCATTACAGCAATCCAAAGAGATGTTGACATGGGCCTGGAAGAACCATGCGACCGCTTCCGGATTGGACAAGGTGCAATACCAGTGGTGGGACCGGTGGTCTTACCGATACAAGCCTAAGAAGCGGCCCCCCCGTAGTCCCACCATCGAGGAAATCGCCCGCACCCTTGTCATCGCCGAGCGCTATAGACATTTGGCCAATGGCGAACACGACATCCATCCAGGAACACTCGGCGCGCTCTGGGCCGTGGCTTTGACCGCGCAGCGAACCGGCGCGTTAACAAAGCTTGGGACGGGCCGGCTCTTCCCAACTGACAAGCAGTACCGCAAGCTCACGGGATGGAAGATCGCCAATTGGAAAATGGAAGAAATGAAGGGAGGTCGAGATGGCGGCCGGCCCCATTCACTTCCAATTCCACCCGAAGCGCTCAAGATCATGTACCGGTACCACAAAGAAGCTGGCGGAGAATCCCCGTGGATGTTCCCTGCACGCTCCCCCGACAAACATGTGGGCAAGTCTTCGCTCGATCAGTTGATCTACCGGCTCCAAGGGCAGGTCTACGACCACACAGTGAGGCAGAAGCCCCACCGCAAAGGGAAGCCCGGGCCGACGCCGCGCCCGTTGAAGGTGAGGCCAAACCTGTTCGAACAATTCGGCATCCGTCCGTGGACTCCGCACGACTGCCGGGACACGATCACGACGTTCCTGGAAGACCGCAGACTGGGTGGCGCTGCGAGCGCCATACTTGGCCACAAACAGCCCAATTCGGATCCGGATCGGGAGGAGCGCGAGAGACTCGCTAAGGTCACGGAACAACACTACAATCACTCGCAACGCATTCGATTGAAGGCAGAAGGCATGTCCTTGTGGGTGAAGGCCCTGCTAAGCGCCTACAACCGGGAGCAGAAGCGCCTTCAGCCGAGCTTTCAACGCCGTACCGCCGCATAACACGAAGCGCTTCGCTCGGTAAGTCGCGCTCCGCCACGCGAGATCAGGCCGCTCCCTGTCCTTCTGTCGCGAATGGGGGATGCGCCTTCGCCCGAAATGCATCATACTCGAGAGCACGTCGCGCGCAGGAAATCCGAATAGCCAAAATAACTCGGTTCCCCACTGCCGATTCGAACCGCTAAATGACGTAAGCCTTGTTGTGCCGCAGCACGAAATGGACGCGACAACCCGAAGTCAAATGGACCGAAGGAAATAGCGAAATCGTGCCATCGGCCTCCGAGCGAAATTTCCAAGCTGGAGGCATCGCCTCTGATACGCTGATCCTCCTCACCTCCCCGCAGTCATCCGGACAGTTCATGAGAAGCCACTTCGCACCCGAGGTGCCTTTCACCATGACGATCCCGTTGCTTGAAAGCAACGGCTTGGCCTCGGCCTGAGAACTGACCCAATGGATGGGACCGTACTGCACGACGCAGCGATATGCGGGTGCCCGCGAAGGGGGCGTACGAACCTCCGGTGCCGTTGTCTGTGGCGGCGACCTCTTCCAAAGAGAGGCCAGCCATTCGAAAAAGGCCATTAGGAAGCGCATAGGCCAGCCTCTGCACTCAGAATCAGTCCGGCCGCCAATCGATAGGCTTCAGGATTCTTTTTGCGCGCCCACCAAAGCAGATGAGCGGCCACCATCAACTGATATTCAATCTCACCGACGATTGCTCCCATCTGCATTCTAACCTGGCAGACGGCATCGAATCTGCCGTTACCTGGTCTTGGCATCATCTTCGGAAGGAGAAGCGGTGGCGAGTAGAGTTCGTGTAGAAGCCTGTTGTCCAACCGCCGTCCGGCATCGGGATCGAAAGCGATCGAGCACTCCAGCTCGGCGGGATCCCGGGAGGCTGGCGCAATGCCGCTGCGGAGAAAATCAATGAGGACGACTTCGCCCGATTGCCTGACAAAAATATTCCTCAGATGAAGATCGCCGTGCGAACAAACTTCATTCACAGGCACAGGGGGCATATTCCGCAACTTCTCAAGCAGAACTTCGGGTCGTGGCACGCTCGCAGCGTCCGGCAGGTTCGCGTGCGCAGCACCATAATCCTGCGGAGCACTCCTTATTATGCGAGCAGTGTCGAGAACGTAATTGCCCAACGCATAGCTTTTCGTCGTCGGATGGGACCGCCAGACTCGCAGCGCATCGTCAAAAATGGAAAGTACGGCCCGATTCAGATTATGAGATTTCGCATATTCCGACAGCAGCATAGCACGATCGACAAAGTGCAACACCAGTGCCGATCTCTCCGTGCCTGGAGCATAGCGCACGGGAATCATAGGAGGCACGAATGGAAACGGGATCGTGTCGGAACATAGCTCCGCAATGTTGGCGCGCTCCGAAGTTACCCTTTGAGCAGTATCGACCTTAACGAGGTATGGCACCGGGTGAGGTGCCGTCGGTTTCACAGCATCTACGCGATAAACCGTATTCTTACGCGGCTTCGTCGGGTCGTCTTTATCGCGAGCTATCTTGCACACCGAT
Source organism: uncultured Bradyrhizobium sp. (assembly GCF_936928535.1). Taxonomy (GTDB): domain Bacteria; phylum Pseudomonadota; class Alphaproteobacteria; order Rhizobiales; family Xanthobacteraceae; genus Bradyrhizobium. The sequence continues at coordinate 61,397 of NZ_CAKZHY010000167.1, forward strand.
AGTGATTCGCAGTCCGAGAACGCGCGCTGGATTAGAGCTCTATCCTCGATGTTCACGTCTGTGCCGATCTCCAAGTCTCGCCAAGCGGGGCCGGGATCGTGTTGAAGCACGCCTTTTACCGCCAGACCGATCTGGGCTTTGTCGGAAGCATACGCGGATGAGCCAAAGTAGCTTGGCCCGAGGATGTCCATGCCCTTGGCCAGATCATCCGCACTACCTTCGACGATTACTGCAATGAGCAAAGCCTGCTTTTCAGCCGAGATCTTTACGGCGTTGATAATTTTTCGAAGGAGCTGCTGAGTAGGGAGATCGTTGATCAGAGGCCCCGAGAAGATCATGACGGCTCTGGAGCCTGCGGCATGTCCTTCAATCTGCGCCCGCAAGACCTCAAGATCTTTGGCATCGAGTTGAATTGGCTTCAGGCTCAGCGCCTCCAGCTCTGCGGCGAGATTGGACGGAGCTCCAATACACAGTACCGCCGTTCTCGGCGCATCGATGCGAGGCAGCTTGAGCGCCTCGCCGACGGCTACTTGTTGCGCCACGGAATCGGCCACGAGTCACCCTTAGCTAAAGCGCCGCGGCTGGACGAACAAACGATGCAATCCTTGAGCGGGACGGTCGCAACGCCGCGCACCGTACCTTCGCCGATCACGTAGTTCTGGTGTCGTGCTCGCATGGGAAAGCCAGCGACTGCCGCGAGAAACATCGTGACCGCCAGCGAGGACACCGTCGAATTCAAGCTGATGACGGCAGGCTGCGGTTGGGCATCGCCAATAATGTACCGATCGGCAGCTCGTTCGGCGTCCGACATGAGTTCGCGCCGGACCATCTCAGGATCCAGAAATCCATTGCATTGAAGGCAGGCCAGAGAAGGAGCAAGCATCTGGACCCTTCCCGCCATCGCCTTGATTCGTCCCCCTTCCGCATCGATGCGGATGCCGACGTCGATCGTCGGCAGCAGATACTGATACGCGATCTGATTGAGGACCATTCTGCTGCCGTGATTGTCGGTGCAGCAGAAGACGAAATTACAGCCGAAGAGCCTTGCCGCGGCGGACTGGTCAAGCACCGACCCCGCAACCTCTTCGGTGTCGGTCGCTCCCATCCCCGATCGTCTGACCGCGTCCGCCGCAACTGCAACCTTGCTCCGCCCAAGGTCCGCATGCCCCGAGCCGACCACGCGGTTCAGATTGGTCTCTTCGAGGACGTCGTCATCGATCAGAACCAGCTTCCCGACGCCGAGATATGCAAGCTCCTGTGCAATGACCGATCCCGTGCCTCCAAGCCCCACAACTCCTATCGTCAGCGAGCGTAACAGAGACTGCCCTTGCTCACCCAAGGCCCGAACATTCCTGTCAAAGACGGCCTCGCTGGCCTCTTCCGCGGCCTCAATCCCGAAGAATTTGACAACCGAGGAGACCTCGGAGATCTCAGCCAAAGCGTGGATGTCCTCCTCTGCCCGATAAACTCTTCCAGAGAAGCCCTCTTGGCCCAGCACGAGCGTGCCGTGCGGGCCACCCGGAGCGCGCGCGAAAACCGCAGGCATCAACACGGCCTCGCCCTTGTCATCGACGGCGGAAAAATTCGGAAATTGATCGAACGGATGCGTATGGCAGAAGAAGGCACACTGAGACGATTGCCGAGCCTGCTTCAGAGGTTTGGCGAGGAATTCGGGCTTGAGAACAATCCGCATCTCCGATTGCGTCTCGTAGGCGTCTTGTGGAGCGTGAACCACGGTCTCCACGAGAAAGCGGCCCGGCCCTCCCCGGTTCGCCAGAAGAACGCAGCTTGCCTCCCGCGGCGAAGCGGCCATGAGTTGGCTTTTCATGCCCGTGAAAGACGAGCCTGCGAAAATCAGCGATGATTTCAAACGCCCTGCCTCAACCGATCGAGTACGACTCTCAGATAGGTATGCAGTGTATCGACGTTTGGATTCCATTTCGAGACATGCCAGGAAAACCAGAGCAGGTTTGGGCCGAGCTGGTTGTTTGGCTGGGCATTTTGCGGCAGCCCCCCAGATGAAAGTCTCACGTCCGCATCGACCCAAAAGCAATCCGGCCGCGCCTGCGGGTACGCCGCCGGGGCCACAATCCGCACTGTGGTGGAAGGTTTGTTCCACTTTCCGGACGGCTCCAGTGGAACGTTCGGAATGGTGATGACTGCTCCACCCGGTCCGGGCTGCATCTGAGCCTGCGGGTAATCCCGCCTCAGGGCTTCGAACTGCGCTTGTATGTGCGGTGTCATAAGCCAAACGTTGCCGGCGGAAGGGAATAGAAGCGTTGTCCGTCTTCAATCTTGACCGACTTGTCGTTCGAGATTGGCAGATCGTCACCAGGCTGCTCCAGAAACAGCTGATAATCGCTTTCGATGCCACCTAAAGCGCGGATCTGCGCACCACTCAAGTGCGGCTGGTGCACGATATGCGCGGTGTCATTGATGAAGATCGTGGGGTCTTTGGGCTTTCTAACTTTTGAGACAAAATGCTCAACGCCGGCGCCCGCGAGATCAACCGAAGCATCGTCAGGGGAGATCTCGCGATCCGTCGCGTGGCCCTGCGTCCACAGCGCAACCTTGCCTGCGTCCAGGTTCGCAACATGATAAAGCAACGAGCCTGACAAAGGCGAAATCGGCCATTCGTATTCGACGCCATCGATTTGAAATCGAAAAAGTCGATCGCCCGGAATGACGTAGAAGCGTTGCACCTTGGTGTGCTGCAAATCGATTTCGTCGCTCTGCCTGAGCTCTCTCAAACCGCCATTTTCCGGCGTGTAGAGCACAAAGAAGCCGTCGATCGGCTCCTTTTGCGCCGCTTGCACAATATCGGCACCTGTCGGATGCGACTTGCTGAGTTGACGGTTTTCTTCGTGCAGCGTTTCATCGATGATAACGACCGTTTCGTGCCTGGTTCCACCGTTGTGCTCAGACATGAACACCCCTCCTTCGAATCCACCAAACTCTGCTGCCTCGTTTAGCGAAGCTCATGCAATGTTGTCAATACACACAACAAAATGTTTACTATAAACACAATTGTGCTTCTCGTTGACAAGAAGGCTCGCTTGAGACAAACAGACGTATGGGCCATCAGACGATTTATCTCACCTTCGGCAAGGCCGTGGCGACGAGGCGAAGAAAGCTCGAGCTTACACAAGCCGAATTGGCGGCTCGCGTCGGCATTTCAAGGGCGTCGCTGGCCAATATAGAAAGCGGTCGCCAGAGCGTGCTGTTGCATCACGTTTACGGCTTGGCGGAGGCCTTGCAGCTGGACAAGGTGGCAGATCTCCTTCCTTCGTTACCGAAGGCTCAGCCAGAGGAGGATGTTGGGATGTTTCTACTTTCTGACGACAGCGTCACTCCCCTCGGCAAGGCCCAAATCCGCGAGCTCATCGAGAATGCGTTGGCCCATCGCGGAAAGAAGGGTGACGCGTGAGGGCCGATCCGGACAAGGCGCGAAAGGCGGCTCGAGCGCTAATCCGAAACTTCGGGATCAGCGCGCCACCGGTGCCGGTCGAACGCATCATCAAGGCACGGAACATCGTGCTGCAGCACGCGGCGCTGGACGACAATCTCTCCGGTATGGCTTACATACAGGATGGCGTTGGCATCATCGGCGTGAATGCGCTTCATCACCCAAATCGTCAGCGGTTTTCGGCTGCTCACGAACTCGGCCATCATGAACTTCACGGAGCGGAGATAAGAAAGGCGGTTCATGTCGACCGAATGTTCCGAGTTCTCCTCCGTGATGATGTTTCGTCTCAGGGCGTCGATCCCCTTGAGATTGAGGCCAATGCCTTCGCCTCCGAACTGCTCATGCCCAGTGAACTTCTCATGAAAGTCGTTAACGCCAGCGGGCTCGACATCGAGGATGAAGCGGGTATTGAGTCCATTGCGCGTCGATTCCGCGTCAGTGCCGCAGCGATGCGCTACCGATTAGCTAATAGGTTTTGAAACCGCTCGCGTCCCCTTCGTGCTAGCTAGCGTTTGGTCTCGGCATCTCCGTCCGAAGGTGGTTCGAAGAATTTCTTCGCCTTCAGATGCCCCTGTAGCGCGACTGGGCGATACGGACCAAAGCTCGTGTAATTGCGCACCGACTTCATCGCGAGCCGCTGATAGACAGTTTCATGAAGTTGCGCCGTAGCTGGAACATCGCGCACCGCCTTCGACCAGTGCAGCGACGTCCCGCCCACGCCGACCATGCACTCGTCGTGCATCATGCCATCGGCGGACGGGTAAAGCCGTAGCATGTCCTTATCGACCAACACCCGACCTGGCTCGGGTATCTTCTGTGTGATGAAGTCAATCATCCAGGCAAGCGTGACATCCGACAAGCGAGACTCGTTTTCCGGATAGCTGCCGCCAATATCCGCATGGTTGCCGGCAAACCAGATCTGGTCGAATTGCTCCGGTTCGCCCTGCCTGTCCGGCCACTTCACGGTTCCGCTGCCGCCCCATGGCACTCGTTTGAAGTCCTTCCGCCCTTCGTCGATCGACTGCAGATGCCGCGCGTATTGAACATCCGACGCAAAGTGCCGGTCGTAGGCCCAATCAGGAAAGAAACGTTGCCACCCGATCGCAGCAACAGCATCCCAGATGCCAATGAAATAAGCCGATGCGCCCACGGCGCGCCCGACTTCCGACCTGTGGGAGGTGCGGAACTCCCCTGCCCGCTTGTCGATCTCCGCGCTGTCCCGCGGCATGCCGAGCCAGTAGACGCAGGAGACCCCCTCCTTAGCGATACGCCTCAACGACTTCGGATCTAGGCTGATGGATTCCCCGTTTGGCTCCTTCCTCGGAATCCCGCAGGCCTCGAGCACGTGCGACAGGCACCTGGCGGTATAGGCTCCGCGGCTGAAGCCGAACAGATAAATGCGATCGCCCGGCTCCCAGACCCCGACAAGAGCGACATAGCAATCGACAATCTTCTTCGTAATGCCGAACCCGAACATCTGCTGGACGGTCTCTTTGAGACGGCTCCAACGACTGCTCCGGCCCGGCGCCGGGGTCCCGATGCCGGGGACATAGAGCGCCAACTGCTGTTTGGGGTCGATTATGGAATCGGGCCCGGTCCGCGTCGCCCGATACAGCTTGTAAACGTTGGTGCGGCTTTCGTCGGGCAGGAGACCGCCCTCGTTGCCCGTACCGTCGGCGAACACCAGAATGTTCTTGCTCATGCCAGCCCCTCTCACGTGACAATCGGCTCGATCGCCGCGTCTTGTATGGCGATACCCGTTGCGTCCGTGAAGATCGCAGCGACATCACGGGCCTTCTGCCGATAGGCGTCGTAGGTCTCTTGGCCGATCAAGGGAATGGCTTCGGCAAGGCTGGCCACCTGGCCCTGCTTTTTCGCGACCGCGGCCGCCTTGAGCTTTTGCTCCTCGGTGCGAAGCCCGACAATCGCAGCATTGAGATCGGAGATATTGGTTGGCGTGACAAGCTTGCCGCCAATGTAGACGACCTGGCTCAGGCCAACGATGCCCAATATCGTGTTCGGAACGACGAATGTCGACAGCTGGTTGACTCCGGCTGCGATCAGTCCGCCGATCACCACGAGGCCAAAGATGAAGCTTTGGTAGCGGTAAACATCGAAGACACCGTCTGTTGAGAAGAAATCGCGCCACGTCGCGTTCGATGGATCCACAACGGTCTTGGCTACCGGAATCCAGCCGTGCCTCAAGAGCCATGCCCGATTGTCGGCGGAGAGCGTATTACGCTGGCTATCTGTTCCTTTTGCAATCGTCGCCCCGATGCCGCTGATACCGAGGAGCGTCAGGATCGAACCGGAGAGATCCACCAACGTGCCCGTCTGTAGCAAGAGCAGCGTAATGAGCGCCGCAACCGCCAGTGAGAAGGCGAGCGTCTGGAAGGTTGAAAGACTGCCCTTCCCGTCAGGTCCCGCAGAAACCTTAGCGGGGTTCAATGCGCTGAGAAACGATGCAAACGTATGATCTTGTTTGCGGAGCGCGAACGCGATCCAGAGATACAGTATAAGCACCTCCGCGATCACCGCGAAGATGCTGAACCAATACGGGCTGAGACGAACGCTTACAGAGGAAACCCGCCAGGGAGATTGGCCGACCGGGTTGTTGCAGGTGTAGAGATAGAGATCGACCCGGCTCCAGAACCAGGCGAGATCGTCGGCCATGTTCAGCGTGACAATGGTCTGATCTGGCTCCAATAGATGTCTTTGCACCAGCGGGGCGGACTCGGTCGCACGGTGGGTGACGGCGTCTTGCCGCTTGAACAGATAGGTCTCGTCCCCGTAGTCGATCCCCGCAAAGTATCGGACGCCGTCCTCGTATGGAGCCCGCACCCCAACGTCGACACGCTGATTCGTCGGCAAGAAATTCGTCGCAAGCACGATGGCGGCCCCGACAGGATTGCGCCCGGATCGCAGCTCGACAGCAAACTCGTTGGGTTTGACGCATTGCTTCTGGGGGTCACTCGGCGCCGCGGCCTGAGCCGAGGCGCCCGCCGTCGGCGCCGGCTTGGGATCGCCCTGATCGGTACGCTGTGGCTCGGGTTCCGGAGTCTGATGCCCCGCGGCGTTGGCCGGCGCCCCCTGTTGCTGTGCGCGCACTGGTCCGCAATAGATCGCGCCCACCAGCGAAAGCGCACTGGCCACGACGACAAAAGATCGTGTCATTCATTCCCCCAGCCTGGACCAGCCAGACACGAAATTTACTGAAAGTTGCATCGCAATCGCAAGCCAACCCGCTTTGTTGTCCCCGTCTATCCGGCTCCGCCAACTGGCGCGCTCGAGGCAGCATCCGCCTTTGACCAGAGAGAGATATGCGTCTCGATCGTGAGAACGGCCGCTCGGCCAAACAAGCGAAGATAGAGGCATCGTGCCACCGCATGAGGCGGCCACGCAGAAACCGACAGAAGGACGACAGCCTGACTTCGGCTCTAGATTTCAGGAGAACTTGCGATGATGCGCAATCGTTCTGCCCCCGACGCCAATGAAACGCTGATGCGCGATCGGCTCCCGTCGCACCGCCGGCCTCTGTCGGTCGCCGAATTGCCGGGCGAAGACATCGCGTTGATCGAACGCGCCGAGGTCATGACCGATAAATCGTATAGTCTTGGGGATATCCCGAACGTCGAGAATGAAGTCTCGATGCATGTCCTCGCGACACGGTCTCAGGCGCTTGCCATTGCGACGGCATTGGGACTGATTGCCACGCCAACCGCCGAGTGAATGCATTCCCGCAACCGTCGGACATAGTCCGTGCGCTCGTGGACCGGCCTTCTCATCATGAAGGAGGGATGCTCGAGGCGCATCAGCGTTGGCCCGGCCCGATCGCCGGCTTCAAGTCGTGTGCTCTGGACCCTCTGGAGAGCCTCGCCCACGATTGCGCTCAGCCCGATCACGACGTCGGACCTAGAGAGCTTCCACAAGGCGTGCCCCTCCAGCTCCTCGACGAGTTCACCACAGCTCGGATAGCGCTCCCGGCCTTCCTTGTCGAACAGCGCGCGCGGTATCACGTTGTCGAAACGTATGATGACGTCGCTGGACGCTGCCGTGGCGTCGATCGCGTTTCGCAGGAACTTGCCCGAGCGAGACTGGGGAGAGAATGCGGGAAACGGCTTGGACGTTGCCGGGTCGAACTTGCGGCATGGTCCCAGAAACAAAATCGTCGCCCGCTTCATCGCAATCGCTGCTCCCGCATGATCATCGCCAGATTGCGGCGAATGACGTCGACCGGCACGTCGCCGAACTGCAAGCCGGTCGAAAAGTTGAACTCGTCCCGATCCGGTGGACAGTCGGCGTCATCCATCCGGTCCGAATAGTCCAACATGGCCTCCGGCAAGTGGCCAGCATCGACTAGCCGCTGCCAGTCCGGTGTCCCCGGATAGGGCCGGTATTCGAACACGCTGCAGCGGAAACGCCCCGGCAGTCCGTCCGTCAGGTCCCAAAGCCGCCTGATCAGCGCCAGGGTCTCCTGATGCTCGTCGCGGGTCTCAGTAGGCAGTCCAAGGATGAAATAACCTTTAACATCGATCCCGACCCGGCAAAGCCTGGTCACGGCGCGCACGACCTGAGCCACGGTGATCTTCTTGTCCACGTGGCCCAAGACTCGGTCGCTGCCGCTCTCGATGCCCAGGGCGACCTCGCGGCACCCTGCTGCGCGCATTAGATCGAGCAGGTCGTCCCGCGCCGTCGCCAGCACGTTGATCCGCCCGGTCGCGTCCCAGCGCATATCGATGCGGGCATCGACAAAGGCATGAAGCGTCGTGCGCATCAGCCTCTGGTTGGCCAGAAAGAGATCGTCGACGAACCGGACCCTCTGCACGCCAAGCCGGGCCCTGAGATCATGGATCTCCTCCATGATGCTGTCAGGCTTTCGCATGCGGATGGTGACGTCCGGATTGCTGCTGATCGCGGCACCGCAAAACGAGCAGTCGAAAGGGCATCCGCGCGATGCCACCATCGCCGATTCCAGAACTCCGCCGTCGGAATACGGGTCCTGATCCAGGTGATCCCTGTCCAGGAGCGGCATCGCGTCGAGGTCTGGCGCCAGCAGAAGCGGGTCATGGGCGCGCACGCTCGGCATCACGACCGTCCGTCTCTCGCGCCAAAACACGCCCGGCAGCGCGGCACGCGATGTCACATCGCCGAGCAGGTGCGGGACACGCGTTTCGGCTTCGCCGAGGACGAGCGCATCGATCCGCGGAATGCGGCAATCCTCAAGGATCGCACGCGGCAGGGCCTTGGCCTGGTGGCCGCCGAGCATCACGGATATCGCAGGATCGAGCAGTTGCAGGAGACGGACACTATGCACGTAGGTCGGCGCCAGCAGGTTGAGCCCGACCCAGCGTGGCGAAACACGGTTGATCAGTGCGGCGACCTGGGACAGACCAAGCCCCCTCGCCTCGGCATCCAGCACCCGGACCGAAAAGCCGCTCTGGTTGGCACAAGTCGCAATATAGGCCAACCCCAGCGTCGGCAGCGTGAAGTCGTTGCGCCGCGGCGCCTGGTCGTAATCCTTGAGGGGCGAGTTCACCAGGACGAGGTCGATGCCGCTCTCGATCGGCGGCTGCGGCTTCGTCACGAGCCGGCCCTCTGCCAGATGCCCGCGATCTCGGCGGCAAGCTGCCGCGCCAACGCGGTCTTGTCGGGCGATGCGTCCACCATCCGCACGTCGTGGCCATGCCCTTTCAGGAACGCGGCGGCCGCATCGTATAATTCGATCTCCTTGCAAGGCTTCAATCGATCCTTGAACCAGTCCGACCTGCCAGGACGGCTCTCGCGTCTCGCCGCCAGCGCCTCCGCCTCGAGCCGTAAGACGAACGTGACTGATCGTGCCAGCACGAGCCGGTTCACGTCGTAGAGATAGGTGACGGGCACACCTGCAAAACGCTGATAGACCAGTGTAGAAACGACGAAGCGGTCGCAAAGCTGAGGCCGCTGCGCCCCCTCTCTCAGCTCGGCGCGGGCCGCTGCGGTCGCAAGGGCAAGGGTCAACGGCCGATCAGGCGCCTTAGCCAGGTCCCGGATTTCCCCACTCCAGCGGCCGCTGTCATTGTTGCTGCACAGATCGAACGAAACCTTCGCCCGGACCAGATTGTCCGAGATCAAATCAAGCAGCGTGGATTTCCCGATGCCGCTCGGCCCTTCAAGGGCGACGATCGGAAACCTGGCCACGCCCCGGCTGAAATCGCCTACAAACATCGCTTAGAAAATCCGCCATGTCATCGAGGCCCCTCGGCGGGGCCTTCTCCATCCTGACGCCGGGAATGCAATCCCTAGGTGAAATGAAGGCATGATGCGCCATTGCCGCGATTCGGACCACGACTTTCAGCCTACGGGCGCCATCCAACGGACAGAGACGTCCCAGACTGGCGCTGGCGTTCAGGATCCGCCGCCGGCTTTCGCCACTTCGCCATCGATGCCGGCGTGGCGGTCCTTCCGGCTCGGTCAGGAGCCCGGCGAGCCTCAGTCCTTCAAGGATTCCTTCAAGCCGCTGTTCTCGGACCGTCGCGGCGAGCAGGGCAATAGCCTCCTCGCGGCGGACCGTGAAACGGACGTCGCGCGCCCGATGAACCAGAAGTCCGAGCATGGTCGGTGCATCGGCAACATGGTGGCGTAAGGTCGAGACCGCCTCGTCCGCAAGATAGACAGCTAGATCGGCATTCCGTGGCGGGTTACCGTCGTACTCGACCTCGGCGCGAGCCCTGATCGCGTGCCAGACCTGTTGCGTCTGCCGTTTCGCCTCCATCGAGAGCATGAACACGGCGTCGGCGAGCTTTTCGCGGGGCAGGCGTCTCAATTCGGCGATGCGGGACTGGATATCGTCTGCCGAACTGTCCTGGTGTGCGAGCGTCTGCTCGACGCCGGTGGCTGCCTTGCTCTTCGGAAACCGAACCATCGTCATGCTCTCCGGCAGACGATTTATCCCGTGGAGTCACCGGATTGAAAGCGCGAACTTGTGCGCTGTGCGTGCGGCATCGGCTGGATCGAAGAAGCGAACGTCTCGATCGGCCCACGTCCTCAGATAGCACCAACGTCGCGATCCGCGCGCGCTTGCGCATCGTAAATCTCGACCTGCAGCATCGGAAAACGCCGCTTCAGGTCCCTAGCGCCGCTTTCGACCCCGTCCCTCGTCGCGAACTCTGTTTTCACACAGCCGTCGACGATGATCGCGAAGCCGTTCGCAGGCAGGCCTCTTGTTGAATTCCGCATGTCTCGCTCCAGATCTCGGAAGAGAGCTTCGATCGATTGCTTAGGATGAGTCCCGTTCGTGAAGCAAGCCAAAGGCCTGCGCCTACCGAAACGATTTTCAGTGTTGAAGCAAGGTGGGGACCGCCGCGAATAGAACAACCGCCATGCTCGCGAGCGTCGAGCCGGTAACGACAACGTAGGCGATGAAGTGCCCGCCAATCGAACAGCTCTTATTGGTGCCTGACATTACGACCCTACTCCGTTCTAGAAGTTCATTGAGACATAGCCTGAGTCGCAAAAGCATCGGCGGAGCAAATCTTTTCGGTCGTTTACCCCTGATTAACGACTCGGGAACCTCTGGCCTTAGCTCTCCGAGCCCACATTTCGCAGGCCGATTCGCCTATTCTCCGCAAGCCGGTTGATGCCGGCTCCTCCCCGATCAGGCAAACGCTGCCGATACCGCGTGGGCAACTACGCCGGTGCCGAATTCCTTACTCATGGTCGCACAAGGGAGTCTTCGCTTCCGCAACAATCCTTTCCGCCCGCGACATAACCTGCAGCCGTCCTAAAATTCGGTTTTTCCACACGCAGCCAGAAGATAGCGAATCCTTCGAAGCACTGGAATCAGCCCAGCCAAAGTGGCAACATGGATGCACTGCCGTATGCGTGGCAGGCGCCGTCGCCCAGGAGCGAGAGCGGACGTGGCCGTATCTGAATCCTTCCTCACGGCACAATATCGGCTCCGTGGCACTCTGGCCCGCCGGGTCAGGGAGCTGCGGCTTTCGGCTCAGATGAGCCAGCGCGATCTCGCTGATCGCGCCAGGGTCCGCCAGGCATTAGTCAGTCAGATCGAACTCGGCGACGCCAACCCGACCCTGGACTCGCTGCTGAAGATAGCCGCAGCCCTGGAGGTCGGGTTTGTCGCACTGTTCGCCTCGACGGAGGACTGTAAATCGACCGAAACGACCGCCGGCGTCTCCGATTTACCATGACCCTGGGCAGCCATTTCTTTCACATTGATACTTTATAGCGTATCCCTATATCCTAAACAGACCGGGCGAGAGCCTGAGTTCCGCCCCCATCGCACGCGGAGAAGACGCGGTGATCGAAGTGATTGTCAGCAGGGACGGCCGCGTTCTCGGCAGGTTCGATTTCGATGAGGAGACGATCGTGCACCATTGCGGGGGACTGATCTGTCTCCACGGCGGAGCCATGCGGGAAAGTCCTTCGCCCGCGGGACTATGGCGGCGCTTGGCGCATGCGGCCGGCTACCTCGCCGAAAAAGAAGGTTTGGAGAACGTCCAGGCTCTGGAGCGCCTGCTCATGGCGGGACGCAGCACATCACACATGTCGCCGTTAATCGCTCGATATCGGCAGGTAGCGTGACGTCCGTAGCAATTGAGGACGACGATCTCTACCAGCTGCAGCACGACAAGAACGAGAGCGAGGCGGACTATGCCGCCCGTTGCGAGATGCTCGGTTGCGACCGGCGGGGGTTCGTGCGCCTGCCGCGTCGCACCTGAAAGCGGCGACGATCAGCATTAATGGAATCCGCGAAAGCAGCACGCTGCCATATCTTCGACGCAATGTTTTGATACTATATAACGTATCATCATTCTTATCAATCTTCGATCAAAAAGTGACGCAAAAAATCGGCACTCGCAAACGCGGCAACCGAGCCGGCGCACTCGCCGAGTGCGCCGTCCTGGATTCTTGATCTGAGCAAACGTGCGCCCTCGCGGTACTTTCAACTCGCTCCGATGCGGCGCTGACATCGTGAACTCGTGCGCTGAGACGCCCGATGATACGCCCCAGCGGATACAGCTTGCTTCGAGGTAAAGAAGGAGACGCCCGACATGTTCATCGATCACCACCGTCCAGAGCACCGTCGCCCTTCCCCGCAACGTGTTCAGGACATTCAGTCATGCATGGCAAACTCCTCCGCAAAGCGGCAACACCCCCGCTGTTTTTTAGCCCGAAGTGTAAGGTCGCCATTCCCATCGAAAGCCTCCTTCAACGTGACGCGCTCTGGGAGGCGAGCCTTGATGCGCAGGTTCGTGCGATTCACTATCGGAAGGCTCCGAACCCATATGGTACGCCGCCCGCGCTGATGAGTGTGGTGCTGCGAAGGCCGGATGGCGAGTTCCTGCTCTCTGTCTGTCAAATGCGGCAGCGCCGGTCCGCCAAACAGGCCGTTGAATTCAGCGAGGTGCTTGCAGCGAACGGGCTTCGTCTTCTGGAGCGCGACGCGGCCGATATCTGGCGTGAGCCGGTCTATTCGACCGTGCAGGCCGTCTGGTCCAACCAACGTTACAAGGTTACCGTTTGCGACAGGCTGAGCATCGGAGCAGTACTCGCCGAATACGGCCCGCAAACGATCGTCGAAATCGAGGAGCGTGCGCGGCCGCGCTCCAACATCATCGCCGCCGTGTGTGCGCTGGCGTGCGAAGGCCTGGTGGAAATCGACATCCGCGGCGCCCCCTTGGGTCCACGTAGCATCGTGCGTGGTCCCTAGAGAGATTTGCGACGGCTACACCACTGAGAATACGTTCTGCATCGAGCAGAATGGATCCTGCGGATCGATCCGAAGGCCGAGGCTGCACGCCGGGCCCCTCGACGACGGAAGAAAGGGCTAAGTGTGGCAAAGGCCAATTCGTCAACGACCCGATGCCCGTGCTGAGGCTCGCCCAACGTGCATGCTGTCGCACTCGGCATAGACGAGTGTCCCGAAGAACTAATCGACCGGATCGTGCAGGCGCTGAGCCAGGCCGAGCTGCTCGACGACCATCCAACCGATGAGGACTGAAGCGTGCTGTTGTGGATCCTGTCAGATCTGCATGTCGACCTGACCCGCGGCTGGGATCTGCCATCCGGCGACGCGCGGCCGCGGTTCGACGTCTTGGTGGTCGCCGGCGATCTCATTCCGCGTGCGGAGCGCGGGGTGAAGTGGCTGCGCGAGCGCGTGACGGACCGGCCGGTGATCTATGTCGTCGGCAATCACGAATTTTACGGCACCGACATCCAACGGACCCTGGAGAAAGCGAAGGACGCGGCTGCCGGCACGAACGTGCACGTCCTCGAGAACGAGACCGTTCGCATCGAAGGCATCACGTTCGCCGGCGCAACGCTCTGGACAGACTTCGCCCTCAATGGAGACGCGCATCGCGCGATGAGCGTCGCCGCTGATCGCATGAACGATTACAAAAAGATCAGGATTGCGGCCTACCAGCGGCGTTTCCAGCCACATCACGCCCTTACACGACACCTGAAATCCCGAGCGTTTCTGAAGGCCGAAATACGCAAGCCGCGCGGCGACGGAAAGCTGGTTGTCGTCACCCATCACGCGCCCGTGCCCGTGCCCGTGCCCGCGATGTCGCATGAAAGCCGAAGATTGTATGCCGATCATGGACTCGACGCCGCCTACCGCAGCGATCTCAGGTCACTGATGTCGCCGGTCGCCGACGATGACTGCGGCGCGCTGTGGGCGCCGGACCTCTGGATCTACGGGCATACCCATGAGTCCGAGGACACCGTGATCTTTTCAACGCGCGTGGTGTCGAACGCAAAGGGTTACGGTCCGTGGCTCCCGCGGCAGCGCAGTTGGGACAACCCGCACTTCGACCCGAACTTTGTCATCGAAATCTAAAGGAAGGCTGGCCCTGGCCGTTCCGACGACCGCCCGAAACCAACCCAACGCAAGGTGCCCTATTGCGGTTCGGTCTATCTACCCTCGCCTAGACAATATCCACCGGATGCCACTTGTGTTGGGAATTTGGCGCAACCTCCGCAAAAGTGGCGAGCCCATACGTTGGACATGGTGCCCTGGTGATCCTGCGACGCTCTCGCTGCAATGAACATAGTAAACATTTCGGACGTTCCAAAGGTGTCGCACTACAGGATCGAGACCAGCGCGACCAGCAATCCGCTCACCGCGCACCATTCATTGCCTCGTCCGCGAACACACTCGCGCTCAATCTATATGGGCTCTGCTGGCTTAGGCTTCCCAAGAGATTACGAAAGCAGATGCCACGTAGCGACCTCGACTAAGAACGGCTTGAGCCAGGTCTGCTGGTTCGATTGGATTGGTGCTTCGACCGCGTAGTGCCGTTCGCGGGACGTTGGCTCTGCTGTTGCTTTCGATGACTGGAGGTCAAGATGAGTAGAGCCGCCTGGGACGACGACCACTCTATGGGATTGGTGACAGACCACGCGGAGTGGAAGCCGGTCCTCGCAGTTTTGGCGTCCGAGGGCATTCCCGCAACCGCGGCAACGGTCCAGCAGGAGCACAGGTGGGATCAGCAGGCGCTCCGGTATTTTATGGGACCTCACGTCAAGATCGAGATAAGGGACGCGCGGACCTGGGCCATGAACGAGTCCGAGCGTATCGGGCTGGAAGAGAAGCTTCGCGCGGCCGCGCCGCCAGAGTGGAACGGCCCTGACCTCGCAATACTCTGGTGCAGGCCGGTGGCCGGCGAGTGGGCGAGCGCTTGGCTCGATGCGATCGATAAACTCTGGCGCGACTGGCGCCGACGGCGCATCGCGGACGACGCATTCGAGGACGCTCGGGAGGCCCTATCCGTCCTTAATCGGCGAGTGTGGGACGAGGCGGAGGATCACGGGCCGCTCCTGCCGAACATTGGCGACATCCTGGCCGATGCGCGCCGCCATCCACCAGCGGTGAGGCAGATTCCCCCCTTGCCGCCGGGCCAAGTCGACGCTGCAGAGGTGATGGACGTCTTGCGTCGCGTCGTGGCCGGTTCCGCGCGCCCGCAGGTTGTCTTTCCAGCGAATGGCTGGAAGCATCTTTCGCATGGTGTCGGCGAGTTCATTGTCGACGGCTGGTCGATCGAAGCATTCAAGCGCAATTTCGGGATGAAGTATGTGCAGGAGGCTCGTTCGCCGGATGGGCGAACGGGCGACTACGAAACGTTTGCGTCGCGCGAAGGCGACCCGTTCAGTCTACTCGAAGACGATGAGCAGGACGCGATCTGCGAAATCCTGGAACTGCTCTAGGCGTTTGGGGGGTCATAGAATGTCCGAGGTCTCCTACTACACCTGCCTTTCGCGACTAGGCGCGGACTGGTGGACACTCGTCATCACGGATTATCTGCTCAAGCCACTCACCCTGGCTGACGAAATCCGGCGCGAGCCTCACTACGCGAAATCACGGTTCGTCTGGTCCTACAACGGCCGCCACCGTCCCGCCGGGATGGGCATGCGCATTCTTTGAATTGCTAATCGATGACGGACCGATGCTGCTCGACCAGCTTTCGCTCGGGGTGACCGCGAGCCGTCGCCTGCGGTGATCGCGTTCGACAGCGCGTATCTCCTCACCCTTGATGTGGTGTCCGGGCCGCTTGGCCTGAAGACGATCGCCAGGAGCCATTCATGATCCGCAAAGCACTTGCGAAATCTCACCCCCCCAAAAGCCCACCCAGAGCAAGGCGCCGGGCTGCGGTGAAGAGAGAGCGCACTCTGCCAAAGGATACGGCTGTCCCGGTCGGGGACTGGAGCGCGAATAAGCCCGCTGATTTTTCTGCTAACCCGGTCCCAAACGCCGCGAATGGTCTTGTCGGCGGCGAGTCGCCCGTATCGTGCGCGCCTGTCGCGACGAAGCATCGCCTCTCTGCGGAACACTCGATCGTGGCGAGTGCAATACTGTCTGCGACCAGCGCACCGGTCCGGCGCCGGTTGAAGGGCGAGCCCGGGCTTGGGCTCGTTGTGTTGGTCCCGGGCCCGAGCTGGATCGAGCCGGTTCGCGAGCATTTCGCGCGGTACTTCGGCGCGCCTTGGCGGATCATCGCCACCGAGACCCTGAAGACTCCGCAGCTCCAGGCGGCGCGCAACAGGGAGATCGCAACCGACCTCGCTCGAGGCCGGTCCGTAGTCGGGGTCGCAGCGGAGCGTGATGGATTACCAACGGCGCTGACGACGGCAGCCGACTTGACCATTCGGATCACTTCGCCCAGAGGCGAAGTGATCGCGCGCATGATCAGGATGTTTACCGGTCGGCGCCTCGAGGGCGCTGTCGATGAGGCCGTCGTCACCGGGCTCGCATTTCACGATCTGGTCGCCGCCTTCCGCACAGAATCCTCGCCCATCGAGATCGTTGCGCGCCTTCGCAAATCTTCGGCCGCAGTGGCAGGACCCGGGACTGCAGATCGGCTGCCGAAGCTCCAAGACGCTGTCGAATACGGTGCGGCTCGGACCTGGGGCTTGTCCTTGTCGAAGGACATCGCCGACTACCGCGCCGGGGTCCTCGATTGGGAGAGTGTCGACCGCGGTGCGGTGGTCTATTCGGAACCAGGCCTTGGCAAGTCGCTATACGCGCGCATCTTGGCGCAAGCCTGCGGCGTGCCGCTGGTCGCCTATTCGATCGCCGATCTCTTCGCGAACTCCCCAGGATTTTTGGATTCAGTGATCAAAATTTCCCGTGCCATGTTCGAGCGCGCCGCCGCGGTGGCACCCTGCATTCTGTTTCTCGACGAAATCGACGCACTGCCGAACCGCGCCACCATGTCGCCGCGCGGTGCGGATTGGTGGACGCCTGTGATCACTGATTTTCTGCTCAGCCTGGACAACGCGGTAGCCGGCAAGCGTGCCGGGATCGTAGTGGTCGCCGCCACCAACAACATCCAGGGTGTCGATGTGGCCCTGCTGCGTCCAGGCCGCCTGGAGCGGGCGATCGAGATCAGCCGTCCCGATCACGAGGGCGTGTTGAATATCCTGCGTCACCATCTCGATGGACAGCTGACGGAGGCGGATCTGACCGACGTCGTGCAACTGATGGATGGAACCACCGGCGCCGAAATCATGATGGCCGTGCGTGGCGCGCGCCGGATTGCCCGCAACGCCAACCGCTCCCTGGAAGTCGACGATCTCGTGCAGGCCACAGCACCCGCCGGGGACATCGCGCCGGCCGCACTCAAGCGGATATCCGTTCACGAAGCGGCCCACGCGGTCGCTACGCTCGTAGTTCCTTCCGGGGACCTCAAGCGCTGTGCTGTCGGAGGCAGTGGCGGATCGGCCGGTCGGACGCTGATAAAGTGGGAAACCGACGATCTAGTGACACGTGACGCGATCGAGCGGCGTGCGATCGTCATGCTCGCTGGGCGCACAGCGGAGCGTCAGTTGATCGGCGATGTCGGGCTCGGCTGCGGCATGGCCGACGATTCGGACCTCGCTCAGGTCACCCAAGTCATCGCGAGCCTGCACGCATCGAGCGGCCTCGGCGACACCTTGGCATATCTCTCTTCATACGAGGACGTCTTGCATGCAGTGCGCGGCGATCGGGAAATCCGGTCCAGGGTCGAGCGACACCTGCAGATTCTGCAAGCTCGTGCCGAGAAAACTGTGCGCCGTCACCAAAGCGCGATCCTCGCGGTTGCAGAACAGCTGCGCAGTCGCCGCGCGCTTTCGGGCGCGGAAATCCGCCGGATTGTCGAGGCAACAACGAAGCCATCCCCGGAGGCGACAGAATTCAATCCGTATTTCGATTGTTGGCCATGGCTTCAGAGGTCCAAATGACTGAACAGGATCCGAACCGTCACGACGAGTTGGCGCGGAGCAATCGATACGTGCGCTACATCACGAGCAACGCGTGGCGCAACAATCCGGCGCGCCTCGCCGAACTCGAGGCCTCCGGTATGCGTTGCCGCATCTGTAACGCAAGCGCGCAAGATACGGAGCTACAGGTGCATCACCGCACCTACGCTCGGTTCGAACACGAGCTTGCGGAGGATCTGACGACGCTCTGCGTAAACTGTCATGTCGACTTCACGCTCATTTTGCGCGGGCGTCGATACGCATCGTGTGTACCCAAGCGCGCCGATTTCCCGCGCCCGCTCGTTGATCAACCCGCAATTGCGGATCCGTTTCATGGAGAAGGCAATGGTGAGCGACTTCGTAACCTTGCGCTTAATCGGCATCCGTCCGCTTCTGATGCATGCTGGCCGCTTGTGCGATCCGCTGGACCCAATCGCGTGCGAGCTCGCGAGGATAACGGGGAAGCGGCTCAAAACCGCTTCTGATCATCGCGAGATCGCGCGCATCGAGTGGTATGGCGGTCTGTGGCTCGCCGACGGCGCGCCGTGCATTCCCGCCGAAGCGATCGAAGCGGCATTCATTGCTGGTGCGAAGATGCAGCGACGGGGCAAACAGGCGGCGGCTGGAATCGAAGTCGACGGCCCCGCCAAGCTATTCTACGACGGCCCGCAGGATATCGACGAATTGTGGAAGCAGGAGCGCTTTCGTCTGCGCGTGCCGGTGCGTGTTGGCACGGCGCGCACCATGCGAACGCGACCGCGGTTCGACAGTTGGAATGTCGATTTCAAGGCGTCCTTCTTGCCGAGCCTGCTTAGCCCGTCATTGATCGCCGACATTTTTGCAGCCAGCGGCTTTGCGCGCGGCATCGGCGATTGGCGGCCGAAGTTCGGAAGATTTCGTGTCGAGTGTCTCAACTAGCGGTTACGTGGTGGGGCGTGGCCCGGCCTGCCATGGCACGGTCCGGCGTGGCTAGGGGAGAGACGGCGCAAGTCGGCTGCTCCAGATGGCACCGGTGGCCTCTCGTGCCGCCGGTGCTCCACATCCGAGAAAAGCAAAAGGCCACCGTCCCAAGCGGTCGCAGCTGTTGTGCGTCCCGACGGGGATAGTGGCTCGTCGACGCATGGCTCGACGCGACGTGGTCACGTCGTTGAATTGACAATCGAGGGAAGGAGTTCGTCCAATGCAGAGGAAGCACCGACGCTATGCTCGAGAGCAACGTGGCCGTGAGCGGGGCGCCGAAGACCCCTTCAGCTACTGGCGCCGGCTGTCACCGGATGACCTCAACGGTCGGCGGCGCGCCGCTCTTGCACGCGGCATTTCGAGGATGGGGTCGATCTTTCCTGCCTGGCAGGCGGCCATCGCGGGCGATGCAAGCGCTGCGGTCGGCATCGTGCTGCGGCTCCGGCCGCCATTCCGCGTCTCGGGACGAGTGGATCTGGCTATGAGCCTGCTGCTCCACTGCGCATTCGAGAACGTCAGCGCCGCGCTGGTGCTGTCGCATGCGCTCCGACGTGTGCACCTTGCCCGCATCGGGCGGACACGACTGGCCGAGTCCTGGCTCGAGTATCACCGGCGGCTGGCAAAGTCTCGCCGAAAGACCGGCATCGCCAGCGGCGGCCACCGCAAGCCTCATGCAAGCCGTGATCCTGCCAGGATCCGTGCTATCCGCAAGGACGAGATCCAACCGGTTAATGATCCATCGGGAGGTTCAGATGACGCAGCGTAGCAAGGATTCACCTCCAGCCCGGGTGTGCGCTCGTCCGGACCCGGCCCAGTGGAGCGACGACGAACTATTGACGCTGAGCGAGGCGGCCGCCCTGTTTTGGCCGATGGGCCCACTAACCTGCACCTCGCTCCGAACTGCCGTGCGCGACGGCAAGTTGGAGGTAGCTGAGATCGCCGGCAAGCTCCTCACTAGCAAGACGTCGATTGCCAAGATGAGCCGATGCGACATTCGCTCGGGCGGCGTACCCACGGCGTCCGAAGCGTCTCGGGTTGTTCCTGTTGGAGCGGCAGCTCCGCAGACGGTTGCCGAGTTTCGTCGGATGATGGCGGAGGGGCGTATCTAGCTTTGCCTCTCTCAATCGGGTCGGGGGGCGAGTTCTTTTGAAATGGCAATGTAATCCTTGACGCGATCCGGCTTCAGTATGACTTGAGGACGGCGCACGACCACTGGATCATCATGATCACGGAGCAGCAAGACGCCCACCGAGTTTGCTCGAAGGATATCGAGAACCGTGATGGCTAGCTTGTCATCACCTTCCGCGAGGTCGGGACCAATGACAATGTAGAACGACGGAAGATAGGTTGCCAACAGGGCGGATTGCGCGAGCAAATCAAGCGAATCGCGGCCGAACTCCCGGATGTAGAGGTCGGCACCCCCAAGAACGAATCCTTGCTCGTTTTGAAACTCGAATCCTAGGGGATGAAAGCAACGAAATCCAAAAGGCCGCCGCTGAGCTACGGCACCACGACCGAACAGTCTCGGGGCTTGAAGCGCTATAGCTTCGCTGCACGATTCAATAAAATGCCTGCGCTCTGCTACGTTTGTGGATCTAAATCCTTCCGCTTTCTGCAGTTCGCGCCGGATATCGCGCAAGGTCATCTTTCGTTGTTTGAGAGCCTTAAGTGCCGCCAGCCCAGCGGCCGGATCCCGACCATAGAGGCGGATAGCCAATTCAGTGGGGGCAAAGGTCGGAGGGAGAAGTTCACCGGGTGCAAGACCATGAGTGATCTCAATTTGGCCTAGTCTGTCGAGTGCCGCGACATACCGGCGCAGCATGAGCTCGGAGAGATGTGTCGCCTCGGCCGCGCGCGTCCAAATGTCAGGGTTCTTGGAGTGGGCCAGGCTCCCCTCGCGCATGGTCGCGCCGATGGCATGCCAAGGCAGGCCACTCTCCCGGGCCTCGCGCAACCGGATCTCGAGCTTTTGCTTCATCACAAAAATCTTTGACTCATTTATAGTACAGTACTATCAATTCGCCTGGTGGACTATTGATAGCACATTACTAGGTAAGAATTACACGCCGGACGCACGTACAAGAGGCTCGTTGAGATGGGACAACATTTTTCTGGGGTAAACGGGTTTGCTCCGGCGAAGCCGCTCGAAGCGTCTGACGCTCAGATGTTTGCCATCGAGCGCTTCATGGCTACCAGCGAGATGGAGCTTGTCGAAAAATATAAGTTTCCGAAAGACGAGGAACAGGGCAAGCGGTTGTCCGCCGAGTTTGCAGGCCTGATCCCGGCAAATATTCTCAAAATCGACGGGGGTGAGATCGACTGGCGCGAGGCCATCACCCGATTCTTGGTTTGGCAGGGCCACCCGATCAAGACGGCGCACTCGCTCGCGGATGTAGCGCATGCGTTATCCGAGCTTCATTCGAACCGACGCGGTCCGAAGCGCAAGGGCCCTCGCCTTTATCCGCGCAATAACTTCATTTGGATGACCGACGGCTTCGATCGCAGGACGACAGGTTTTCCCTACAGGAAGGGAGAGAATTACAAAGCGCACGTTGGAGCCAACGCCAAGCTCTCTGAAATGGTCGAAGTTCGCGTCCGGGCTGTGCTCGGCCGCGTCCTCAAGCGAGATGTCACCGTCTCTCAAATGTTCACCTGGTGGCTGCGGAAGAACATGCCGGGCGCGCGTCCGGATGCTCTGTCGAAGGATCGCTACAATACGGTCGCAAACGAGCTTGAGCATCTCGAAGAATACATGGGCAATGACACACTCGAGTGTCTGGGCTGGAGCACAGGCTCCCAGTACATCGAGTGGGCCACCGCGCGACAAATCAAGTCGCAATCGCCCGACGCCGATCCGTCAGAAATCCGCTATATCGCGCGAACAACCGCCCGGATGCATGTGCAGACCC
Source organism: uncultured Bradyrhizobium sp. (assembly GCF_936928535.1). Lineage (GTDB taxonomy): Bacteria > Pseudomonadota > Alphaproteobacteria > Rhizobiales > Xanthobacteraceae > Bradyrhizobium. Next base: position 83,471 of record NZ_CAKZHY010000167.1, read on the forward strand.
TGGTCATGGTGGTGCGGTGGTACTTTCAGGAATGCAATATTGATCCCGTTGTGATCAAGATCCCAAACGTGCGGAGGCCGGCCGTTCAGTACCTGACTGCCGAGGAAATCATCCGGTTGATCTCCGCGGCGCGAGGCAAGATCTACGACTTATCGGGTAACATCATCGGCCACCACGACAAGCATGAGCGGTACGAATGCGTGGTGAGATTCATTATCATCTATCTGTACGGAGGCACGAGACACGCCAACATCCTGCTCCTCACATGGTTTCAAGACATCATCTTCGGGCACATTAACGCCGAACTAGGTCTCATCGAACGTCAGGGCGCCGGCGCCGACATTACGCCGAAGCGAAAAGGTGCGTCCTGGTTGATCGGTTCGCTGGTCGAGCTCGCGAAACGCTGGTTTGCGGAGGACGAGGTCAAACGCAAGCAGTTCCCCGGCCGGTATGTCCACATCATTCATGATGAGGAAGGTAAGTCCCTCGCGAACCTTGAGCCTGGTAAGGACCGCGACATCAGGCGACGCATGATCAAGCGGTTCGACGAAGTGCGGCAGCTCGCTGGCCTGCCGCACGTACGCCCTCATATGCTCAAACACTCGGGTGTGACCTTCGCAGTGCGTGCTGGCATGCCGTTGGCTGACGTCGAGCTTTCCTTTTCAACATCGCTGGTAACGCTCTGGACCTACTACGTCCACTTGAGGCCACAATTTTCGACACCCCGTCAGTACGATCCGGCTCTGCTCAAGCTGGTAAACTTGCGCAAGCTCTCGTCGAAACCACTGTCGCGCGTGCTCCTGGTAGAGGCCGCCCCGGCGCCGCCAACCCAGGTGATCGCCGGCATCGTGAGTGGCCATGCGTAGGCCCTTCGGCACCGTATCGTCAAAGCCATTGGCGGCGCAGAACGTCCTGCGCGGTGGCGACATGCGGATGCTGTTGCGAGAGAATTTTTGGCCTGATGCGAGCCGCACAACGGACATTCCCGCTGCTGCGCTTCCGGCCGCGCTCGCCCTCATGGCACTCGCGGGCGTACCTCTGGCCATGGTGATGGAGATCAAGCTGGCGGACGCATTGCCGAAGGGCAAGCCGCATACAATAGTCATCGAAGCTGGCAAACGTTCAGAGCTCGTTCGGGTTTCGCGGGCGGTTGCCCTCCTAATTGAGTCCTGGAAGCGCGTGCGGCCTCAATCTGCATCGGATCGACTATTTGTCGCCTACGGAGGCGCTCCCATATCACTTCCCCTGTTCGGGAAGGTTACACGAAAGCATTTCAGGCACCTCGGATTGAAGGGATCGGTCCAGTCCCACGCCAGACGATTTTTTACTGAATGTTTCTTCGGCAGTGTCCGCGCCAAGGCGCTTGGTCCTATCGAGGCTTCCGCTTGCGCCTTCGCGTTAGATCGTTACTTCACGAAATTTGACCGTCGCCAGCGCCGAACGCTTCCCAGCCAGGAGGACGAGCGGATCGTTCGGGACTACAGCAATCCCTTCCCGGATGCGAGCAAGCGCTTTTTCGACGACCCCCACGCGCTGTCTGATGCGCGGTCGCGCGGGACGGCCCTGCCCGACCGCTACCTGGCCTGCTTTCGCCCAAAGAATAATGCTACCGCCTATGGATTACCGGCGGACCATCCCATGCGGGTTGATCTCGCGAATATCGAGTGGTCTCCTGACTGGCCGATGCGCGATAAGCAATGCCAAGCCGTCTACCGGCGCTATCGCGAGGACATCCGGCGACACACCGGCGACAGTTCGGTATCCATTCAGGAATGGGCAGCGCTGTTCGGAATCGGCGTCAGGCGCTACAGAAAAATGGTCAACCTCGACGCGCTCGGCGCCGCCCAGCTCACGTCGGATGAAGCGAAGCGGTTGGCCCGCATCGAAGCGATCGTCTGGCCCTCACAATTAGCGAAACGTGCTGATCTGCGTCGGCAGATCCTGCGCAAAGAGGCCGGGTTCATTTTTGGGCTAATCGCAGCCGGCAAGCTCTTGAACAAGCGCGCCGCCGACCTGCTCAGGATAAGTGCTTCTGACCTTGGACGCATGAAGCGCGAGTATGCCGCGGGCGTTTTTGATCACTGGATTCAGGCAGCACCTTCCCGGGCAGATACCTTGATGTGGAAAGAGTTTGTCTACAGCAAATGCTCCGACCGCCATGAAGGGCAAAAGAACGTCGACTTCATTCTCGATCTTCGCTGTCGTTACGGCGTGCCGCTCTCCGACGAGGTGACGAGAGATGCGTTGCGCCGGCCGACATCACGCGGCGCGCCGGGTTTACCGAATGCGAAATCCACCGGCAGATTCGTTCTCTCACTCGGCGAGATCGAGCTGGCACGGCTGCGGGACATAAATGCAGCAAAGTGGCCCTCCCGCGGTCGGCACCACTTTCGCTTTAAGCTTCTGAGAGAACACGGAGCATTCGTGTTTAAGCTTGTATGTCAGGGGCGGTTGCGAGGGATCGACGTGGAGCCTTTGTTTCGCTTGGAGCAAAGAGAGGTGGGCGAATTGCTTGCGTTATACCGCGAGGGCGACCTGGAGCTGGCGCTTCACAAGCTACCGCGAGCCGAAGAAAAAGCTCGGATGAGGCTCTTTCTGGACGATCTTGCCGAGCGCGGTGCTAAAAGCAGTCTGGCTGACTTTTGTCGCGACTTTCGTCGTCGTCGCAGGATCTACATGCCCTACCAACTCGCCCGGGCAATGCTGCGCAAAATCGCAAAGGAGGAAGGCCGTCCCATTTCTCTAGCGTGGAAGCCCGAACAGGCGAGTACAATGGCGCGTCTTCCGCTCAAGGCCGAGGAGCGGCAGCGACTGAGGGCGCTGGCCAACATTGACTGGGAGCGCGCCCCGGACATTGCCGCGCTTCGTCGATCCGTGCTGAAGGCGGACGGCGGTTTTCTCATCGATCTCGTGGCCGACTGCAAGCTGCCAGCTGCGAACGCCGCGGCCCTCATCAATGTCGACGCGAAAAGCTTCAGGGGCATAAGCAGCGACTGGCGCGCCGGATTTGCCGCCCGGCATATTGAGCCTCCACCGACCGGCGAAGAGCGGCTTCGGCAGATCGAGATCGTAAGGCAGGAGGTCACTTGCGCCGGCCGGACAGACAAGCTCGGTCATTTTATTCTCAGGGTGGGCAAGTTAGGGGTTCTTCTGCCCCGTCATCAGATCAGCGACTTGCGGACGAGATTGCTGTCCGCGTCAGCCTGATCCGGTTCTTCTAGAGAGAGTCTCTTGAATTGGGGCCCGCCGGAAAGGCGGGCCACTTCTTTTGCCTTCGGCGGCGGCGCGTAGGCGCGCCGCTTGGATAGCGTCACCTTAAAAAACCGGCGATCGCGCGGCCGATTCCAAGCTTTTGCCCCCACGCGCGCTTGTGCCAGCAACGACGAAAGCGAGGAAGGCGCGGGGTGATTTCATCGGCTGAATTTTCAATTGTGACCACATTGCGACCGCGAGGCGGACTGCCACATTTGCGCGGAATCGACCGGCTCGCGTACGTAAATTCGTGCATCAATTGGGTCGCAGGCGGTCATTTGGCCACCTGTAGGCGAATGAAAGTGATCGAAATGACCTGAAAACCGGCATTTTGCCACCAAGATAGATGGGGCAGAGTGCGCATGTAGTGGTTTAGCAAAAGTATGCGCATCTGGCTGAGAATGCAAATGTCCTCGTGAAATCAGTTCCTTACGTTGCCGAGCGGCTTCCGATAAAGTGTCCGTGTACCGAATTGCGTGCAGAAATTACGTGCGCTTAGATGAGATGCCGCCGATTGGATTGAACTAAACTCGCCCGCAAATCACAGCCGAGCGCTTCACTTGGGCGACCCGGGATGAGAAGATAAAAATATAAAAATAGGGACAGCTTAAAACCGAGGGCGCCTTGCCCCGTACCGCCCGCCTAATTGCAGTTGGTCACCCCCACCACGTGACCCATCGCGGTTTAAAGCGTCAACGCGTGTTCTTTGACGAGTCGGACTACGGAAGCTACCTGCGCATCCTGCATCAAGTAACGCAGCGAACCGGCACGGCGATCTGGGCCTATTGCCTAATGCCCAATCATGTTCATCTGATCCTAACCCCCTCCACCCCCGAGGGCCTAGGTCGCTGCATGGGCGAAGCGTCTCGCAGCTTCGCGCGGCTCGTAAACCGCAGGCAAGACCACGTCGGCGCGCTCTGGCAAAGCCGCTTCTATTCCGCAGCACTCGGTGAAGCGCACCTGCTTGAGGCGGCTCGTTACATTCTGCTAAATCCGGTTCGCGCCGAGCTGTGCGGGCATCCAGCACTCTGGCCATGGTCGAGCTACCGCGCACACCGGGCCGAATGTTCGGACATCGTCGAGGTCGCAGCGCTTGCTAGCCGCGTCTGCGACTGGGAGGCATTTCTCGCCAAAGGCACGACGCGAGATGCGGCCAACCAGATCCGGACCGCCGTCACGACAGGTCGCCCGATGGGAAACCGAGGTTTCACGGAGGACATCGCCCGCGCGTATGGCGTGAAACTTCCTGATCGAGGGCCCGGACGCCCTTCAAAAAAGGCGAAGATCCCAGAAGCGTGATGCGCGACGAAGCGAATAGTGTGCGGCCGGCTTTTTGCCGCAGAGCCGCATCGCACCTCGCGGAGATCGCGCTACCCATTCCTTGGCTTTTGGGAAGGATAAGACGATTGCGGCGACCTAGCAGCAGTCGCCGCCTCCACGTCACAAATGCGCCTGGTGGCAGAGGTTCGCCGAGTTGCTCAGCGCGGCAGCGATTTCAAAGGGCGACCCGGTCTCTTCTTGGCATCCTTTTTCCGGACCCGTGCAGGCGGCTTCGTCCCCTGTGTGAGTACGGTACCTTGCGGCAGCAGGAGTTCTGCGACCTGCAAGTCTAGTGCGGAGGCGATCTTGTGCAGCGACAGCAGGGTGGGATTGGCTTTTTCGGCCTCTATCTCGCTGACCAGCGCCTGACGCAAGCGAGACTCGTTGGCAAGGTCGTACTGCGACCACGATTTGCGCAGCCGAAATTCTTGCACGTTATGCGCAAGCAACTGCCTGGTATATGCCGGAGTCCGACGCCTCATCCGGCAGGATGATGCATTTCGCGCGGCCGGACAAAACACGCTCTACCGTATGAAATACGGTTTAGCGTGTCCTATGCACCGATTTTGTTGATGGGCCCGCACTCTTTGCGGCCTCGCTGGCGGGGGCGAACCAGCCCAAAACCTGTGAGGCTCGCCTTATCCGCAACCGCCGTCGCAACTCGGAACAACCCGTCCCATGACCCGGCCAATTGGAACGGCCTGGCAGCGCAGCCGGCGCCGCTATCGATAGTCAGGATTTCGAAGATGGTGCGGTCGCCGGTTGTCAAGTCGGCAGTTCACGCTCGTAGAGAGAATAAAGTCGTGCCGCCAAGCATCGCTTCGGGGTAGCATACTCCCCACGATACACGGACCTACAAGAGCGCGTCGCAGCCCCGAACTGCAAGAGGCCCTCATGTTAACCAACATTCAATTCTATCTCGATCAGATTGCCTTCGCGGCTGACTTGTCGCGCGCATTGCCTGGAGAGGCTCTCAAGCGGTTGCAGGATCTCGAACGAGAGATCGCAAATTGCGAGCGAAGACGGCTGGCAGAAGCGCAGGAAGCGGACCGCGCCGCGCAAGCGAGTTGGGCAAATCTTTCAGCACGGCTTTCGGGCGTCGGCGTTCGGCCAGATCCCTATCGGCCGCGCCAGATGCCGACCCCGGATGCGCGATCGCAGCCCTTCCTGCAGTTCGCGCGTCGAATGGCATGGGTGCGGCAAACGATGAAACCACTCGCCTTTCATCTATTGATTCCGCTCGAACCCGGGGTTGAGGCGCAGGCCCGCGCGATCGGACCGGATCTGGGGTCTATCCTGGACCGAAGAGTAGACAATGTTCGGGCGCTCCAGGACGCTGCCGCATCGGCCGATACCTTTATTCAGCTTTCAACGGACGTGCCCTCTCGTTGGGAAAATCCATCCACCATCCAGCGTGAGCTGAGCTTGGAAGCGATCGGAGCACTGGAACTCGCCGGGCGCGCCGCTGCGTTTCTCGACCAGAACAAGAAGGCCGCCGACTTCCGCATGCGGGCCGCAACGCTATGTCGGGAGCTTCAACTCGTCGAACGTTGCGACAGCAACATCATCGCCAGAGTCTGGGCGGGAGTTGCGGCGGATGAACCCGCGGGAGATATGTTGGCCATCCTCGATTTCCCATTCGGAAGGCCCGTGCTCTGGGATCCGACAAAAACCGACGTCCTATCCCTGATCGGCACTCCTTCGCGCAAACCGATACCTTCTATATTAGCTGGCCTGACGTTTCCGGTGCTCCAAGCATACGATTACGGCCCAGCGACGACTTTGGTCGGCGCAGAAGCCCGGGTGGTGCGGGCTCGGCTGCATCAGGCCTTGAACGAGGATCAAGAAGCAATTCGGTTGCTTGAAGAAGCTAAGGCTGTCGTGGAGCCCAAAGGGCAAGTCGAGTGCCCCGATCGGAACGCGTTCGCCACGATAATGCTGAAGGCCATGACCCTTCAAACGGAGGGCAATTCTTATCTTGCCGAAATTCAGCATCTCACCGAGCTGACCCGCAAACGCGCATTAGCGATGTCCTATTGTGAAACGGCGGGGCTGGCCTACGCCGATATCAATCGGCAGAAATCTGACCGTTACAAGCGAACTGCGATACAGATCGCCAGTATGTAGAGACACCGCGATATGAGCGAGACGGTGCTCGTTTCGATGCGGCTTGAGGATGTGCGCTCTGCGCTCGGCCGCGCACGTCGAGGATCGATTGAAAGTGCTTTGATTGAGGAAAGCAAGTCGATCCTGCGGGAGGCGGAGCGTATCGGCAAACCCGCTCTTGCGGCGCATGCCGCAGCGTCGCTTGCGCGTGTTCTGACGAGCGACGGACAGATAGATGCGGCACTGGCGGCGATCGCGCGCGGGCGGCAGGCAACGGCGGGTTGCGATGTCCCGGCCGCTTCCGTGGAACTGGATCTGCGGGAGGCGGAAGCGCATCAGCAACGCGCATTGTCGGACCCGGTGAGCGACGTCTCGGGTCGCGCCTGGCAGCGCGCGTTGGCGTGTTGCCGGCGGGCTCTGAGCATCGTCGAAATTGAGCGTGTGGGCGCCGATGCGCCCTATCTGCAGGCCGGGTTCATGCGCGGCCGTACCCGCCTGTACGAAATCGGTACAATGGCATTGCTCGGCCTTGGAGACAAAGCGGCAGCCATACAACTGCTGGACAGTGCCAAGGCTCGCGGCCTCGCGCCCCGCGGAAGCCCTTCAGCTCATATGGCAGAGGCGCTCCAGGCGTTCCGTGCAGCTGCGGACCCGCAGCCGCGGATGCAGGCCTGGCGAGCATTGATGAGGCGGCGGACCGCCCCACAGACATTCTCCGGCGTTGCCATTGCGGATGCTCAAGCAGCCCTCGACGAGGATCAAGCGGCTCTGTGGTGGGGCTGGCTCGATGATGCAACCTTGCTGATCGCCGCCTTCGATCGCGATGGGTGGGATGCAGCGGCTTATCCCGTATCAGCCAGGCTCCGTCTGATGATGCGATCGATCGCTCGCGAGGTCATTGAGGGAATAGGCGGCGGCTCCGCAATGGCGGCCATGGAGCGGCCCTCGCTCCGTCGCCTCCTGCTGCCGTCCTGGGTTGAAGCAATAGTTCTTAGGCGCCGACGGATCGTTCTCTGCCCTCATCGTGTGCTGCACGGCCTTCCACTGCAGCTCATACCGACCCGTGAAGGCCCGCTCGGTCTGGCACGCGGGATATCGTTCATGCCGTCCCTTTCTGCTCTGACCACGCCCATTCCGGTAGCTCGGTCGGGGCTGGCCACGGTCTACGCGACCGAGTTTCAGGACAATCGAAGTCTGCCGGAGACTGCAGAGATTGCGACGGCCGCATCGACGCAGGAGCGGGAGCGAGGTGGGGTGACCATCTCGATCAATGCCAACCTGCCGGCGCGAGATCTCGTTCTCCAGATGTCTGACAGCGGAGAGCTGCGGAAAATGCGCGAGGTCTGGTTTTGCTGCCACGGACAGAACCTCCTCCAAAGCTCACCTCTGGAGAGCCAGCTGGAATTGGGTAAGGAGTACCTGGATGGCCTGGATTTGGCGACGCTTGATCTCGCCGCCGACATCGTCGTGCTGCTCGCATGTCACGCAGGAAAGCGGGCCGTGAGGGCACTCGGAATGCCGAGCCTACCCGCCGACGACCTCCTTGGATTACAAGGAGCCTTGCGGGTCGCAGGAGCGCGGCAACTCCTTGCACCTCAATGGCCCATCGAGCCCCGCCTGCTGGCAGCCGTGCTTCCCAGAATGCATGCGCTCCGAAGCGAGCCGAGGGACATCGCACTGCAAGTCGCCTTGGCGGAATTCGTCGCACGCGGGAATTCGGTTGAAAAGCTCCCGGCGCGCTGGGCTCCGTTACAGCTCATCGTATTCGGACAACCACACCCCTGAAAGGAACTCTTATGTCCGCTGCCGAGCCACTTCTTTTTCAATTCACGGCCGATCCAGACACCTCGCCAGCGACGCTGGAGCAATATCGCCACGCTCTGGAAGCTGAGTTGAAAAAAATACCGGACATTGAGATCGTGGAGACAGCTGAGACCAGAACAATGGGCGACGGCACCATTCTCGGCGTGATCGCGCACGTCACACCTTATTTGAAGGATGGAACGCTCGCTGTCGGCGCTCTGACGACATTGCTGGTAAGTGTGCGCAAGCTGGCGACCGAGCTCGGTGTTTGGCGAGACGTACTCATCGAGCCGAAAGGACACCGAAAGGTGAAGCTGACTGAAGGAAAAGAGGCTGAAATCGCTTCGAAGGTACGACCTAAAAAGCGGAGCGAAGCGAAATCGAAGCGTTAACGTGTCTATGGGGTGAGCGGAAATCGACAGACGAACACCACGTGGACAAGACATTCAGACAATTCGATGACATCGCTAGGCCTGAGTTGTCTTTACGCCTGAATCTCAACGATCGAATACGGCAACTCCGATCCGATGCTCAAACTGGCGGATAGATCGCCTGAGGACTGATGTCGAACGCACTAAGACTCGGCGGCCCGCCGTAGGCTGGCCAGCGAGGCGTCGAACCCTGCTGTTAGGAGCACGATCGCGATCACCGCCGCGTCGCTTGCAATGGCTTGACCGCTCGACCGGCAGATCATACGCGTCCGGGCGAGACCCTGGTCCCGCAAGCTCGCCCTTGACTCGGTGGTTGGCAGCCAGATCGAGCGAGAAACGACGGCATTGAGTTGTTGCTGCGGCATTTGTATCTTATAAAATGCGGCGTGGCGTAGGTTAGAGAAACTGACCAATTGTCTTAATCCGTTAGTGATTTGGAGCGCTCGCCAGTGGTGTTGGAGAAGAGCAATGGCCAAAACTAGACCATTTGACGCATCCGAGTATCTGGACAGTCCTGAGGCGATCGCCGCTTACCTAAGCGAAGCCTTTGAAACCAATGATCCAGGCTTTGTCACCGACGCTATCGGCATTGTTGCCCGCGCGCGCGGTATGTCCGCTCTTGCTAAGGATACAGGTCTTTCACGCTAAGGCCCTTAGTCCAGAGGGACATCCCGAGTTCAGCACCATTATGAAAGTACTTGGTTCTCTTGGCGTCGAATTGCACGCCCAACCGAAAGGCGTATTCGGGTCCCTGCCATATAAGGGGCCAGCAAAGTCGATCGCGGATATGGAGGCGGGGATCGCCGCGGAGGCGAAACGGCGGCATGCTCGCAATCGATACTAGTCTCATCATGCGCTATCTGGTGGGCGACGATCCCACCTGCCATTGGCGCGGCAGGTCAATCCGTCGATAATCCCCCTGGTGCTTTTGTGCGCGTCCAACGACGTGCCGAGCAGAGATCGCCGGACAAGCCCTCATTCCGGCCCTGCACTGACATTGAACAATTGTTATATTTTGCTCAACGCTGGTGGTTGCTATGGTTACGCGGACCCGCACGTCTACAGAGACCAAGGAGCACATTGCGCTTAAGCGCAACCGGCTGGTGCTCGAACAGGCGCGCGCTGTCGGGCTGCTCGGTGGGGCAAAGAAGGCGCGATTGTCCGGCCGGGTGCCCGCAGGCCTGATAGAAGCTGCAAAGAAGCGGGCTCACGTATCTTCCGATACCGAACTTCTAGAGCTCGCGTTGTCGCGTCTGGCACTCGAGGACGATTTCGGCGCGCGCCTTGTCAGGCGCAAGGGAAGCGTCCCGGCAGACATCGATCTTGCCATTTGATCTCCAGGGAACGTTGCGGAGGCTGAAGCCGGACAAGCGTTTGGAGCGGTTGACGCGACGAGCAGATTCCGAGCTTGCTTGGGCATCCGACCGCCAACACTTCTTCGGAGATGCCTCCTTATGCGACTCCGGATCGGCAAGCCTGTTATACAGATGTCGGTTTGGGTTGAGTCTGAGTCATTCACGCTGGATTCGAGTCTGCCACCTCTCTGGGGCAAGAACGACGAGCGCTTTGCGTGCGCGAGAACCACACCGCGGCAAACGCGGCTCCTCCAATGGCGGCGGCACGGCGTAGTAGGCCATCAGCTTGAGTTGACCGCTGAGCTTGGACTGGTGTAGCGCGATCTCTTGGACGGTCTGAAGACCCTCTGTGGACCGAGCTTGACGAACCGAGAAAAAATTCGGTGGCCGGCGTACCCTGCTCGGCCTTCGAGCACGCTACCCGCTGACGGTGGTGCGAAATGGCACCTGCAAGTGCGGCTCGACCACAGAGCCCGGCGGCCATTCGGAGCACCTGTACTCGAAGCGCGAAACGGCACAATTCTAGTGGTGCGGCAACAGGCATAACGCGCCCGCCAATAAAAGTGTTATTCAGCGCGCGGTTTGCCCCCCGATCGGCGCCAAAGGTTGACCGCGGCCAACGCAGCCGAATTCATTGAACCATCACGGGAATGTTCATCAGGTATGGCGTCAATTTTGTAAGCTGATGGGGGTCAAAGTTCGGCGCTTATTCACAGCTAAACCCACCGCCTCCGCCACCGGCCCGATTCATATCGCTTTGGAATTGGTCTAGCTTTGCGCCGAGTTGCACCACGAGATCGTTTGACATTTGACATCCAAAAGGAAGGCGCGCGGTTATTTCTGCCACGCCAATGAAAATGCGCGGTATTGCGTGATAAACACGTTGTGTTAAACGGTGCCCATCGACAATGAAGGAGCGCCGCGTTGGCTAAGAAAACGAAGAAGACCGTTCGCCGCGAGTGGACGAAGGACGATATTAAAAGCCTTAAGTCGCACTCAAAGGCCCGCACTCCCGTCGCGAAAATTGCGAAGGAAATGAAGCGCACTGTTGGCGCGCTACGCCAGAAGGCGCTCAATCTAGGAATGGGGCTTGGGCATCAGCGGTGATTGAAGGTTGGCTGTATCGATTCCGTCAGAAGCGACTAGCCAGATTTCGATATTAAATTCGACATCAATCCGACGCGATCGGGTGCAGACTATCGACCCTGCGATGAGGCCTTGGGGGGAATTCATGGCCTCGCACGTGAGGTTGAGGGCTCGCTTTAGCCAGCCCCGGCGGGCCCTCCCTCTCTTCCGTCAACAAGACTGACGTACGCGCAACATTTTCCAGAGTGTGACATCACCGACATTGCACCCTGGCAGAGTCGCGATAGGGTAGTTCTGCCGGGGCTGGATCCCATATTTCACTTACAAATTTTAGCCCGGCAGGCCGCAGTGGTTCGCCGCTGCGGCCTTTTTTGTTTGAAAAGCAAATTGGGTGCGTCACCCGATCCGGAGGTTCTCCGCCGAGTCTTTGCCGCGATTGTTCACGACGTCGTAGCTCACTTTGGCGCCCTCTGCGAGCGAACTGAAACCAGCCTTCTCCACCGCTGAAATGTGGACGAATACATCCTTGCCGCCGTTATCAGGCTGTATAAACCCATATCCCTTCGTGGGGTTAAACCACTTTACCGTACCCATAGCCACTTAACTTCTCCATTTTCAAAAGCCAAAACTAGTGCTCGAATTTCGACGAAAGAAAGGCTGGGCACCCGACCATGATAAGCAGTTGCGCTCGCAGTTCGAGGGCGACGTCGACCGGCTCAGTGTCAAAGCTGATCAACGAGCGCGGCTCGCGGTCCAGCGGACTGGCGAAGAATTTTGAGCGGCCCAACGCCTTCGCCAACTCGATCTTTAAATCCCGCAACTCGTACGGATCGCTGATGGAGAGAGGTCCGCATCTAGCTCGAAGGCTAACCCGATCGGTGTATCCTTCAGCCGGAGCGTCCCCGCAGTTTGCCTCGCAACTACGCGTGCCCAATCATGAGCAATCAGTGCCAGCACGTGTCCGTTCTGGGTCGTCTTGGCAAAGGCTCCAGGGACGATCTTCTCGAAATACCCCTCGGCGATCGTTGTCGGCTCGTCTATCACGCAGCGTAGCCCTAATTAAAGATCCGGCTTTCTCCGCTGGAGCGCTGCGGACTTCAGTATCAGCGGCCCGCAAACTTCGCCTCCATGGCGGCTCGTTTCGCCGCCCTTCTCCCGCTTGCTCCTTTGCAGGGCTCTGGCAATCGCGAGTGGACCTGGATCGTCTAAGTTTAGACCGCGGAGGGTATGGCGCGGGTGAGCGGACGCAAACATTTGAGCCAACCCGGAGGTCGCCTACTGCCCGTCCATAAGCATGTAGCTGCAGTTGTCGGCTTTCTTTGCCTTTTCTGCCGTACCGTCATCGGCCCAAGCTGCGCCCAGCGATGCAAGGGCGGCGCCCGCGATTATCGGTGTACGCATCTCATTCCCTTTCCTGGACGCGCTCCGGCCCTTCGATCCTAGGTGGCGAGGTGGTACATGGTCAGCATAGCCGATCTAAGGCAGCTCAGTGGTGCGATGGCGCACCCTTAGCTTGCCCGCTGGGCTATCTCGAGGCCCGCGCAAATGATCATTCCCCACAAGGCGAAATTAACCTGCAAAGCGAGTGCCATTTTTGGCCTCCCGACTTCGGCCCGTAAACGAGCGCGCGACGTAGCTCGAACATTGGGTCCATGACGCGTCAAAGGAAAATCTCCTCTCGCTATGGAGTCGATAGCCAATCGTTATTGGCGGAAGTGATAGGTCCGCCACGTGAACCGGCGGGCCCTGAAGCGCGGGCGCATTGCGATAGAATCGTGCCACTATGCCCGTCTAGTCTCCATCCTTTCGAGAGGCTACGTGATGTCTCATTTCATGATGGACTGTTACTTCCCCGATGTGACGCATCCCGGCGGATTGGCGTGCGATTCTTTGCTGATCAGGGCCTCCAAGGAGGCCGATGCGATCGCAGAAGCCAAGAGGATTGCGGTCTGGAAGAAACCTGTCCGCTTCGACGTGCGATCCGTCAGCAGGGACGGAGACAAAATGATATTCGCTTCATAAACGAGCGCAGAACCGAAGCCCGCCCCCCTCTCTCTTCGAGGCTCCCTCTCGTGCGTTCCGGCACCGTAGGCAGATTAAAGCAAAGTGCGAGCTCGGCGGTACCGTCGGTAAGCTAGGCCAGCACCGGTTCGGGACGATAGGCCGACGGCCCAGGCGCCGAGTACAGTGGGTCGTCCTCGGGGTGGGTAAGCGTCATAATCGTGCCGTAGACACGCCCCTGCAAGTTGGGCGCCAAAGTCGCACGCTCTCCTATTCTGAGCTCGAAGCGCTCCACATAGGCCTGCTTGACTCCAGAGGGCCGAAGCCCCTTCCCTTTGATCGCGTCCGGGTCCGTGAACAGCCCTTAGAAGAAAACGCTGACGTGTACTGTACGGTTGCCTACAATCGAGCACAACTGAAGCGTGAGCGGCACAAATCACTACAGCTGCTCGTCGCCACACCTCTTCGATTGCCGTGACGGCGCGACAATTCAGTGCTCTTCAGTCTTGAGCCCGCCGACATGCTTCTGGGTGTAGAGCTCGAGGCCGATGCGGCCGATTAGATCGAGCTGGGTTTCAAGGAAGTCGATGTGATGTTCCTCATCGGTCATCAGCGTCTCGAACAGGTCTCGCGTAACGTAGTCCTTGACGCTGTGGCAATAGGTCGCCGATTCCTCATAGAGGGCACGTGCGCTCATCTCTGCGGCGAGATCGCACTCGACAATCTCCTTGACGTTCTGGCCGATGCGCAGGGGATCGAGCACCTGCATGTTTGGGAAACCATCGAAGAAGATGATGCGGTCGGTGAGCTTGTCAGCGTGCTCCATCTCCTCGATGGACTCCTTGCGCCAGACCTTAGCCATCTCTAGGAGACCCCAATTATTCAGAAAGCGGTAGTGCAGCCAGTACTGATTAATTGCCGTGAGCTCGTGACGCAGTGCCTTGTTGAGATACTCGATGACTTTTGGGTCGCCCTGCATGATGAACTCCAATACTTGAGGCCCGTTCTTGCCCTCGCAAGTTTAGAACGATTCTGACGAAGAACAAGCAGACAGGCATTCTCTGGGCGTGAAACTCAGAGGCGCCTGTCCAGCAAATCAAGGGAACCTAAGGCTATTTTCGACGCGAGTTTGCGCTCATTTATCCTTGGTCCGACCATGCGGGCAGCCAGCCTGACAGGCTAGTGCACCCTCCCCGTACGCCCCGTCGATAATCGTCCTCATGGTGTGCGCACAACGGCCGCATTCAGCGCTGCAACCGGGGTGCCCATAGATCTGCTTGGCATGCGCAGCGCGGCGTCAGCAGTGTTCACTGCTTGGCGGAGATCCCGGTCGCTGAAGACATTACAGGAGCAGATGATCATGAAACTCGAAGGAAGACCCTCAGTGATACGGCGTCACCGATAGGAGACGAATCCAGTGCGCGTCGGAGGCCCCAAACAAGGACAAGATGGTTGCGTGTCGACCGCCTGGGAAGTCGGCGTTGACCTTTGATCTTTTGACGTCAGCAAAAAATCTACTTGGTCAGTCGGGGGCGACCGGTAACTACAGATCGGACGGAGGACACAGAAGCACCGCTACACGCCGGCGGAAGATCAACCCTTTCGGTTAACTTGAGTACTGTCGCCGCACAATTCCCCCCACTATGGAAACCATAAGTACTGGCTATTGGAAACTTTCGAGCCGCGCTGCGACCTTGACAGTCACTCAGTCGAATAACGACCAGTACAACCGTTTCAGCCAACACGAGCAGGAGACCCTGATGTCCGGACCCAATCCGCTCGCTTCCAAACCAGGAGAGATTCTGACGCGCTGCTCGAGCGTTTCACTCCGAAGGTCAGCGCGATGATGCCAGTGTATGACCAAAATCCCGTCTTCATCACGAGTGACGGACGAACTACCAACGAAATCGCCGCCCGACTCGATTGCGATCTCGAGTACAGATTGCCGCTCAAGGCCAGCGCGCGTCATGTGTACGTTGCCGGCGATTTCGCCCTGATCGTGCTGGATCGGTCAATCGGTGGCAAAGGTCTAAGTCGCAAATACGTTGGAGGCTCAGCGAGCGGCGTCATACGTCGCGCGGATCGACGGTGGCAGTACCTGATCGACAATAACCAAAGGACGGCTGTGGCAGCGCTCAGCGATGCACCCACTCGTCAGCTTGGCACCAATATCACCGCCACCTAGTGAAGCAAACCAACCGGAGAACTCGGTCCTGAAATTCTTTGGAAGACGACCGATTCGCTACTCCATGCAAAACTTGCCACCAGTGATCAGCCAGTCTCACCGGAGCGGAATGCTCCCGCTTGCATTTTCATCAGCGGTAGTTTCCTTGGTGGTCTCATTCGCCGCAGCGGCCGCTCCGGTCCCCCTTTACAACACCTACCGGACAGAAGACGGGTTCACTAACGCCGGTATTTCGATGGCCGTCGTCGCGTACGCCGTTGGCACCATATCCGCACTGTTGGTGCTGGGGCGGCTGTCTAATCATCTGGGCCGGCGAGTCACTGCGATCAGTAGCCTCAGTCTTCTCCTGCTCGGCTGTGTGCTGTTGCTGAATGTGCACAACATCGACACTCTGCTGGCCGGTCGGCTCCTCGTGGGCCTCGGCACCGGGTTGGCTAGCAGCAGTCTGACCTCCTACATCGTCGATGCGGCACCCAGGAGACCGGAATGGTTGGCGTCCGTTGTCACCAGCCAAGGACCGATGCTCGGCGTCGCCATCGGCGCCATAGCATCTGGCGCCCTTGTCGAGTTCGGCCCCTGGCCCCGCGAGCTAATCTACCAGGTCTGCATTTGCTTCCTATTACTGTCTGTTGCACTCATCGCAATCAGTCCGGAAACAACAACTCCGATTCCGGGCGCTTGGCGATCGCTGTTACCCGAGGTCAGCGTACCGGCGCGGGTCAGGCATCTGCTCCCTGTCGCCGCGGCCGTGTTTCTGGCCACATGGGCCAGCGGGGGCTTCTACCAAGCGTTCATGCCTGCCCTTGTACACGATGAACTCAACACGCGTAGCCCTCTGATCCTCGGGCTCGTGTTTGCTGCCTATATGTCCCCCAGCGTTCTCGGCGCTCCCATCGGTGGGTGGTTCACGTCTGCGGTAGCCCAACGCGTCGGTATGATCACTTTCATGGCTGGAATGATCGGCATCAGTACTGCCATCTCGGCCGGCACACTGGTGTTGTTCATCGCCGCGACCATGGTTGCCGGTGCAGGCCAGGGCATCGCCATCAGCGCAGCCACTCGCGGCCTCCTGCACGGCAGCGACCAGGCCGAACGGGCACCGATCTTCAGCACCATCTACCTTCTCTGCTACAGCGGCGCTGCCTTCCCTAGCCTCATCTCCGGCCAGCTTTCGAATACGTTTTCGCTGGTGCAGATCACGCTCGGATACGGCGGACTTGCCGTCGTTGCCACCCTGTTCACTGTTCTCGCTGCACGCAATCCGCGCGCCGACGGGACGGGAAAGAACACGTCCGATGGCTCGCGCGCTGCCGATTCACCAGTACAGGAAGCACCGTCATGACAATCGTCGCTGTCCTGGGCGCCGCCTTGTCCGGCTGAGCGCAGTTTGGCGCCGTAACATGCCAGCAATGAAACGATGAGGAGATCATTCCATGAAAGCGATCGTTGTGATGGACCAGGCTGCGGGAACGGCGGGGATGAAGCTAGTGGAACGGCCAGAACCGCAGGCGGCGATAAATGACGTCGTTGTTCAGGTTCACGCGTCTGGATTCACCTCAGGTGAGCTGACCTGGCCTTCGACCTGGACCGATCGGCTCGACCGTGATCGGTCGCCGACGATTCCCGGCCAGGAGCTGGCAGGTGTTGTCACGGCTCTCGGCTATGGCACGACCGGACTTTCGGTGGGACAACGGGTGTTCGGTCTCGCGGATTCGTATCGCGGCGGGACCTTGGCCGAGTACGTGGCCGTGGAGGTACGCAATCTCGCACCGCTGCCGGGCGACGTCGATTTCTCTGTGGGTGCGGCGGTAGCGATGCCGGGCCTCACCGCTTGGCAGGGACTGTTCGTGCATGGTCGGCTTCAAGCGGGGCAGAGCATTCTCGTGCACGGCGCGGCCGGCGCAGTCGGCTCGATGGTGACGCAGCTTGCACGAGATGCCGGTGCTTACGTCATCGGCACGGGACGGGCCGCCGACCGTCAGAAGGCACTCGATTTTGGCGCACAGGAGTTCGTCGACCTGGAGAAGGACGATCTCGAAGGCGTTGGCGGAGTCCACCTGGTTTTCGATGTCATCGGCGGCGACATCGGGAAGCGTTCCGCAGGTCTGGTTCGAAACGGAGGAACGCTGGTGACCATCGCCGGGCCAACCGAAGCGCGGCCAGCCGATGGCCTGGCCATCGACTTTGTTCTGGTGTCCGATCGCACCCAATTGAGTGAGATCGTTCAGCGAGTACGGGACGGACGGCTTCGTCCAAACATCGGCAACATCGCGAGCCTCGACGAGGCAGTCGCCGCATTCAATCCGACGCGGCGGATCAGCGGGAAGACGATTATCCGAGTTCGTCCGTGAGGAAGCAGCGAAGGCGAGCGGCCCTCCGCTCGTACATTGATTATCGACGCTTTCCCCGCAAACCGTATGACGCGTCGCGGCAAGCGGTGCCAAACCATTCGATCGTCTCTCAACTGATCTGCACGGTCGTGCCCGGCTTCATCCCCGACCTCGGCCGAATCGTTGCCCGCTGTTCTGGATCCAGCGGGCCAGTTCGGCTCGCATCCTGGTGGAGGATTAGTCCTTTACCGACCCGGTGCGGCTCCGTTTATCTAGGAGGAAGAAAGTGACAATCGACCATCCAATTTTTGCGCGCTGGCCGGCTCAGTATCCCGATCGGCTTCAACTCTTTTCCACCTCCACACCCAATGGAGTGAAGGTCGGCATCATGCTTGAGGAAACGAGCCTTGCTTACGAACCGCACCGGATCGACATCCTGGCGAACGAAACCCACGACCCGGCCTTTCTCGCGCTGAACCCCAACGGAAAGATTCCCGCAATATACGACCCTGATGGGCCCAGCGGAACGCCGCTCGCGCTGTTCGAATCCGGCGCAATCCTCCTCTACCTTGCCGACAAGACCGGACAATTCATCTCAGCCGATCCAAACACCCGGTATGAAACAATCCAGTGGGTAATGTGGCAGATGGGCGGAGTTGGGCCGATGTTCGGCCAGGTCGGCTTCTTCAACAAATTCGCCGGCAAGGCCTATGAAGACAAGCGCCCGCGCGACCGTTACGCAACCGAATCAGCGCGGCTGCTCGGTGTCCTAGACCAAAGGCTCGCGAGCCGAGACTGGGTAATGGGCGCTGACTACAGCATCGCCGACATTTCGCTGCTCGGCTGGGTGCGCAACTTGATCGGCTTCTACGAAGCACGCGATCTCGTCGGCTTTAACCGCTTTCTTCATGTGCAGGCGTGGCTCACCCGCGGGCTCGCCCGGCCGGCGGTGCAACGCGGGCTGAAAGTGACAGCTGGCTAGAAGGCCCACGAAGAAAAAGGAGGATCTCCATGATTGAAATCACTGCTGATATGGAGGCAATCATCAACCAGGCGATATTGTCGTTTGTCGCAACAGTCAATGAGGATGGAACGCCAAATCTTTCGCCGAAGGCATCCTTGACGGTCAAAAACGGCGTTCTCTACTTCGCCGACATCGCCTCGCCTCGGACAGTATTGAACTTGAAGCGAAATCCCGCTGTCGAAATTAACGTAGTCGACATCTTTCAGAGGCGCGGCTATCGCTTTAAGGGCCGTGCATTGATACTGCCGTCCGACGATAGCGAGTCCTTGATGATCGCCAACTGGGTTCGGGCGACGAATGGCTCAGAGTATCCTGTCGATCACGTTGTCAAAATCGAAATCACTTCAATCAGCCCATTGCTATCTCCAGCCCATGTCTTTGCCCGCCCTCCTCGAGGTCAGGGTGAAATCAGGAGCACCTACTATCAAAAGTACGGTGTGAAGCCCATCGGGACATAAGTGCCGCTACGCCAAAGATAGAGACCGGCCGAAACCGAGAGGCAAAAAGCCCGCAAAGATCCGAATCTTTATCTCGACCCCGGCGCACCGCAACTTTATCGATGGCCGCCCCATCGAAGTAGCGTCAAAATCGTCACTGGAGATAGCCCAAGAAGCCAAGCCACAGCCGGCGCACACGTGGCGATCGACTTCTCTCGCCGATGGGACCGCTCAGCTGCCGCCCACGGCGAATACTTCCACCAGAAAACTGATAATGACCGCCTTGTCGAGCTCGGCCGCGCTTATCTCATCGCCGTCCTGGCGGATTGCCTCCCGCCTAGACCCAGGTAAATTTACTCGTCGCTGATCGCGCGCAGAATCGCCGAAACTATTTTGGGAACAAAATCGGCCGGGGGACCTATGCGCCCCTGCCATCCTTTTTACCGAGTACGCATCGCCATGCTGCGAGCCGCTCGGTCGGATGCTGATTCATCCAGTCGGCGAGCTGCGGTGCGCCCATTAGGCAGGACTGCATCGAGATATCAGCGAAATTCGAGGTAGTGACGGTCTGCTCGTGGCAATTTGCTGGAGACGACAAGCTGCAAAGTACGGCGATGATCGCAATCATGATACGCCCCCATCGCCGCGATCGATTTCTGCTCCGGCCGGCATATAGATTGCGGATGCATCGTCTCGCCGCTCGGGGGCCGGATCAGTTGGCGGAAAGACGCTGTCGTAGAGGGCTCGGGCATCTCGAATAAGCCGAGCACGCTCCTGCTCGGGCCTTGGAACAAATCGCCTAACCTCTCCCATTTTTCACTCCTGTCATGCTAAGCTGATTTTCTCTCCAGTGACGTCGTCCTTTGACATCGCGTCCGAACCCGCGGCAGCAACGAGCGACAAGAACTAGTGACGAGACCGATACGTAAGACAGCGGTCGTTTAGCTCGGTCGAGTTAATACGCCATGGCACTGCGTTCCACCGCGCGGTCGGAACGATCCGCGTAGATGTAGAGCGGACGCGCCGTGCCTTCCACAACTTCGCGGGAAATCACGACTT
>NZ_CAKZHY010000168.1 GCF_936928535.1 uncultured Bradyrhizobium sp.
GGATCTCGACGCCGGGCATGGTCGAGGACACCGGCGTGGTCTTGAGGTCGTTCAGACCGGCCGCGGACGTGCCGATCAACACCAGTTTGCCATTGATCTTGCCTGGCGGCACGGTGTTGTCGAGCACGTCGGCGGCCGAGACGTAGATCGAGGGATCCTGGCGCGCATAGTGCACCCAGAGCTGGCCGTTCTTGTCGGTCGGGATCTCGACGCCCTTGAGACGGATGGCGCGGATGCCGGTCTTGTCGGTCCGAACCAGCAGCGTCGGCGTTCCCGTGATGACCCGCAGGATCTCCAGACTCAGCGAGGGCATGATCATGTTGCCCTGGGTGCGCATGATCATCGGCACGCGGCGAATCAGGCCGTCGCGCTCGGTCTTGATCGAGAACAGGCCGCGGCCGGCGGCGACCTTCTCGATGACGGGCACGTTGCGCAGCAGGCCTGGGAATTCGAACAGGAATTTTTCGGCGTTCTCCTCGCCCACCGTCGCGACGCCGGTGAAGGGCAGTGTCTTGTCAAGCTCGGACTCGACCGCCGGCAGGCCGGTCTCGCCGAGCACCACGCGCGAGCGTCTGATCGCGTCGGAGAGGATCTGGTCGTTGCTCGGCAATTCGCGCAGCCTGGCGCGGGTGGCGTCGTCGAGATAGCGCATCTGGCCGGCGACCAGATCCGGATTGAGGCGGTCGGACTCCGAGAACACGACGTCGAAGCCGATCGCGACCGCACCGTTGTTGGTGAGGTTGATGATCATGTCCGCGATCCGCGTGCGCGGCCACGGCCATTGGCCGAACTTGACGAGGCTTTTGTCGTCGATGTCGACGATTGTGACCGGCCGCTCCGCCTTGTGACGGGGATCGATCAGCTGGAAGATGTCGAAGGTGCGCAGCCGCAGCTCCTGCACCGGCGGCGGATCCCAGACCCGCAGGGCCGCGAAGACGACCAGCAGCCCAAGGCATAAAAGTCGCGCAAAGCCGAATCTCTGCGCAAACCACCGGCGCCAGATTTTGAGACGTCTCATGTCAGTCGAGCTTCCCGCCGTGCGTTGCGTCCAATGGGCCGATCATGGAGCGAAGGCCTGCAAATTGCCAAGCCCCCGCTGAGAGACGATACGGGCTTTTTTGGCCCAAAACACCCACCATAAGGATGGCGCCAACCAACAGAACAGGGAATTTGCGGAATGTACTCCGTCTGAAACAGGCCTCAAACCGAACAGAGCCACTGAGGTGCTTGAAATTGCATTGACCTCTCGTTGCCATAGATGATCGGCGCCCTAAATTCCTGTTCTTGCCAAAACAGGCGCTGAACAGGCAGGTGCAGGCGTAAACAGGAATGCAGGTCGACCGAAAGCCCGTGCCATCTCGAACGAACCTGGACGCAGAGACCGCGATGGCAACCGTGGCTTGTAGTCGAGGGCCGCCGGAGAGATGCAGAAGGGATAGAACAAGTCTTCAGTCTGGGCGTTCAAGGAGCATAGAGATCAATCAGGAAAATCTGCCAATCGGTGCTGTGTGTCGCGAGCTGGCCAAGGTGTTTTCGGGAGAGATCAGTTCCCAACATTTGCCGGATTTGAAAGCAGAGCTGCTGGTTCAACTTCGTGAGCTTGTCCGACGCTCACCTCGCCGCGAGCAACCTTGACCATCGCTAGTTTGAGCAAACGCCCGTTGCTAGGCTGGGTTTATGGAGAGCATAAGCACCCCGCAACTGATGGGGCAATCATGGTGGCTGGGGCAGTCATGGTGGCTGGGGTAATCATGGTTTGGGCCGATCACCTTTCAAGCGCTATGTGAAACCTGTCGGCAACTGTGGAAGGACGAGGCAGGTAGCCTAAGCGCCTCCCTGATCGTACCGTTCTGCCGACTGCCCGCCCGTGTCATAAGAGCGTGACATCTCTATTCCCCAGCGCCTGCAGAATGAAATTGGACATTACGCGCCCGTCATAGAATGCATGCGCGGGCTGTAAGTATTGGAGATATGCCCACCACATCGGATTTGTTGGTTTGTTGGCGGCGTGCTCACGACTTGGGCCGATCCCGCCTTACGCAATCCGTACCGTTCTCAGGAACTGGTCGACCTCCTGCTGAAGACGGCGACTCTCCTGCGTGAGCGACTGCGCGGCGGACAGGACACTGCCCGATGCTGCTCCTGTTTGGCTGGCGCCGTTCTCGACATCGACGATGTTCGTACTTACGTCTGACGTACCGCGCGAGGCTTCCTGTATATTGCGCGAGATTTCTTGCGTCGCAGCACCTTGCTCTTCAACCGCAGCCGCAATGGTGGAGGAGATCTCCGAGAGGCGCTCGATCGTTGTGCTGATGTCCTTGATCGCGACAACCGAATCCTCCGTCGCGGCCTGAATACCGGAAATCTGTTGCCCGATTTCTCCGGTTGCTTTCGAGGTTTGCTCGGCAAGGGCTTTTACCTCGGAAGCTACCACGGCGAACCCCCGACCAGCATCGCCGGCACGGGCCGCCTCGATGGTCGCGTTGAGAGCGAGCAAATTAGTTTGTCCTGCAATGGTATTGATCAATTCGACGACGTCGCCGATCCGGGCCGCCGCCTTAGAAAGTTCAGCGACCCGCGCGTTGGTCGATCTTGCCTGTTCCACTGCTCCATTGGCGATGCGGGCCGACTCCTGAACCTGTCGGCTGATCTCATTGACCGACGAGGTAAGCTCTTCCGTAGCCGAGGCGACTGACTGAACGTTTGTCGAGGCCTCTTCCGACGCAGCGGCGACTCGCGTCGCCAGTTCCTGCGATCTTGTGGCGGTCGACGACAAACTGGTTGCAGAGGACTCAAGCTCGCCTGAGGCAGAAGATACTGTCTGGATGATGCTTCCAACCGTACCCTCGAACTCGTTTGCCAGCTTGTCCATGTCAGCCTTGCGCCTTGCCTCAGCGGCGCGTTGAACCGCCTTTACCTCCTCGGCATTGAATCTGACGATCGCCTGCACACTGCGCATATTGCGAAGAGCTTCGCCAAGCTCATCATCTTTCTCGACGGGGATGGCGTTGTCCAGCTTGCCGAGCGTAACGTTGAGCATTGCCTCGTTAAGCACTTTCAATGGACGCAGCACGGAGCGGATGGTCTGCACACCTATGAATCCGCCGAAAGCAAGGCCGGCAAGGACCATAAGGCCGACGATAGCAATCGTTATATAGAACTGATGTTGCGCCGCCTCGTACTCTGCTTTCGCCTCCTTCACCTGTATTGCAACGAGCGCATCCAGCTCATGCTTCGCTTCGTCGAAAAGCTGACGCGCTTTACCGGCCAACAGAGAGGATGCCTCGTCAAATCTGTGTTCTCCAAGCAGGGCGAGCGAAGGCTTGACCGCATTCTCCGCGTAGGCTCGTCGCTTCACGGTGAACTTCTCGGCCACGATCTTCTCTTCAGGCGTCAGATAAGTGGCCAAGTAGTCGGCCCAAACTCCTGAGATCTTCTCGATATTTCCGTTGACTACAGCAGCGACGTCGCCAACTGATCTGCCGGCGCGCCCATCAGCCGCAGCTGCGAGCTGCACCGCCGTGTTTTGCAGCATGCGGTCGTTGATCTCGAACAGTTGGGCCAGCGGGATCGTCCGGTCCTCATAGATCGATTGCATTCGCCTGTTGCTGGCATTGGTGGACAGAAGTCCGGCAACCCCCGCAACAAGCATGAAAAAGCTAAGGATCGCGACCAAGGTCGTTAGGCGCGCCCTCAACGTGCCGGTGAAAAACGATAGCTTGTCCAGGATTGATCGACGGCGAATGATGCCAGCGCTTATCTGATACTCCTGTCCCTTGTTGGCCCGCATGAGGGCGTAGACGTTCTCGGCCTCTGTACGCTGGTCCTGAGGAAGTTTTGTCCGAACTGAGGTGTAGCCTGTGACCTCGCCGTTTTCGCGGATTGGCGACGCGTTCGCCAGCACCCAGTAGAAATCACCATTCTTGCGCCTGTTCTTGACCGCACCCGACCACGGCTTCCCGCCTTTGAGCGTCTGCCAAAGATTTTCGAAAGCCGCCTCTGGCATATCGGGATGCCGAACAATGTTGTGCGGCTGGCCCATCAACTCGTCGGCCGAAAACCCGGCGGCCCTCTCGAACTGATCATTGAAGTAGGTGAGCTTTCCCTTGAGATCAGTCCTCGAGACGATCAGCGTCTCGTCCGTAATGGGATATTCAGTCGCCGTGACCGGAAGGTTCTTGCGCATGATAGTACCTCTGCAGCGTTGCGAGGGTGAAGTCTCATGAACATGAGTTTTCTTCCAAATGCCTGAAGGTTGCGTAAAGATTAAGCAAAACGCTCAATAAATCGGCAAGAAGGGATTACCGTTGTCGGCAGGAGCCGACGCTGCGGACTGTCTGCTCACTCGCGTTGTGTCGGTGCTCGGCTCTATCTGCTCATAGAGCAACGTCTGTCGCGAAGACGCTCAACTTTATTCTAGAAAGGCAATCCGACATCGATGCCACCGAGCTAAGACAATCGGGGAAATGAGACTCGGCGCATCTGACAATTCCCACAAGCGCGAGGTCCGCTTTGCGCCCCAGAAACTGCACTTTCTCTTAACTCAGCTCATGGCCCACGCCGCCGCTTCCCACCGCCGAGAATATGTCGGGTCTTGGGGGTAGACCGACTTGATAAAACCAATCCAAACCGTCGTGATTCACTAATGCGGACAATCCGCTGACCCGCCTGACATTGGTTGCTTTGGTCGATGGTGTTGGGCGTGCCATCGTGCGTTAAGGCCCCATTAGTCAGATGCGAATTAGCGTAGGCGGTAGCTTCCAGGTCCGCAGCCCATGGATTTCCAGAGCCAGACGCCAGCCGTCGTGACCGCGATCCGCCAGCGCGACCTCCTAATTACATGGTGCCGGCTTTACGCGCGGGCGAAAAGGCTGCCAAATCTTTCCGAGTATGAGCCCGGCCGCCTGAAAGAAGAAGCCGACGATCTGGTTTATTACTCCGTCGATGCTACGGCGTGGCCTCCCGTTCTCACGATCGAAAGCGAGGGCACGCGAATGGCTACCGCTTATGGCCAAACGGGAAAAGGGCGCCGACTGGACGAATATGTCGGACCGCGATTGGCAGCCTCGGTGATGCCCGTTTATCATTTATGTGTTGCACGGCGATGCCCGGTGTACACCGTTTCTCACCTAGAAGACTCAGATGGCCGCAAGGTGGCGTATGAGCGGCTGCTCCTGCCTTTTGGAGCCGACGGCGAGGTCACTGAGCTGCTCGCCTCGCTTAAGACCATCAGCCCCGATGGCCGATTTGATCTTCGAAATCTGATGACCCGCACCGATCTGGTAGCAGAGCCGGCGGTACGCGCCGTCATCGACCGTGGCCTCGTCGGCGGTCCTGTCCTCTCTGCAGGTTGGGCCGACGATCTTGAATTCGGGTGAACCCCAGGCGGATTGAGGTCCGTGGATCGGGACAGACGAGACGTCAGATTTTGGGACCGTTTTGGCAGCTTACCGTCAACCCTGACGTCAAGCTCTGTCCGCACTTGCGCCGCTATCGGAGGAAGAAGCGGACATTGATCCGGCCGTACCCCTGATCGTGCGATCCAAAATGCGCCTGCAGTCTGAATGGAGACTGCCATCAAAATATCGCCAATCACCTCGCCTATCGAAGCCCGAAGAAAGAAAGAACGGCGCCGATCACAACGATCAATCCGATTATATAGATAATCCCATTCATAGCTGTTTTCCTCCTGCGTGTTGTTGATCACTTTAGACAAGAGAGCCCGACTTCTCCTGCGCCAGGCTTGGCACCCTTTCCAGGTTGAGCAGCGTTCGCGAAGCGCGCGGCCTGCGTAACCGCATTCAAAATGGTTTACCTGCAGCTACAAGTTAAAGAATGGCACCTTTGTTCCCGCCTTCTGGAAGATCGAAGCAAACCTAATTCCGTGGTCGCGGGGAGCGAGCAGAACAGGGAATTTCGGGAATGTACTGTGCCGGAAACAGGCCTCGCATCGAGCGTAGCCTGCGAGTAGCCTGAAATTGCGTTGACCTCTCATCGCCATAGATGATCGGCGCCGCAATTCCCTGTTCTTGCCAAAACAGGCGTTTAACAGGAAACTGCAGGCGTGAAACAGGGATCCAGATCGCGAGCGAAACGCTCGTGCCATCCCGAGTGAACCTGGACGCAGAAGCCGTGATGGCAGACCGCGCTGGCGCTCGAGGGCAGCCCCGACATGATGCAGAAGGGTTTTAGAACAAGTCTTCAGCCTGGGCGTTCAAACAGCATGGAGATTAATCAGGAAGATCTGGCTATCGGTGCTGTGTGTCGCGAGCTGGCCAAAGTGTTTTCGGGAGAGATCGATCCCCGACACTTGCCGGATTTGAAAGCAGAGCTGCTGGTTCGACTTCGTGAGCTTGCCCGACGCACACCTCGCCGCGAGCATCCTTAGTTGGTCATGACGGCGGGCACGGATGGGGCCATCGTGCACGAGTCATCATTACGGCTGGGTAAGTAATCAACCGCACCATTGCGCCGGATCACATCCCCACGGATCCAGATCGCCAAGCAGACAGCACTCTGGCTGTCCGGACTTCGTCGTCCACAGCTCGCCGATACGTTTCTTCATCGCGATCGGTGAAATCGGTGAATAAGCTTCGCGTAGAGCACGCCGGGCTGATGCTAATTCACCCGACTTCCCATTATTTGGGTGCGTATGAACAAAGCATTCTCTGCAGCTGCGCTCTCGCAGCACTCCATCATCTATCGCCCCCTCGGCGATCTCATTCCCGATCCGCGCAATGCGCGGAGCCATCCGAAGCGCCAGATCGAGCAGCTTAAGGCCTCCATCGCGGAATTCGGATTCACCAATCCCATTCTCATTGACCCTGAAGCCCGTATCATTGCGGGGCACGGCCGGCTTCAAGCCGCAAAGACCATGGGCCTTGCGCAGGTGCCGACGATTACACTCACCGGCCTTTCGGAGCCGCAGAAGCGGGCCTTGCGGATCGCCGATAACAAGATCGCGCTCAATGCGGGATGGGATCTTGAGATCCTGCAACAAGAACTCGGAGAGCTCGCCGCGATCGATCTCGACATTGATGTCACTCTGACGGGCTTTTCAACAGGCGAGATCGACTTCATCCTCGCCAAATCGGCCGCGCCGGACGAAGACGTTCTTCCGCCGCTTCCGGCAACGCCTCGCACAAGGCCAGGTGACATCTGGATTCTCGGCGAGCACCGCATCGGCTGCGGTGATGCGCGAGAGCGACAATTCCTGCAGCGGGTCCTCGGCGGCGAGAACCGCGTCGATGTCGCCTTCCTCGATCCGCCCTACAATGTCCGCATCAAGGGTAATGCCAATCCGGCCGGCCGTCATGGCGAATTCGCCATGGCCTCGGGCGAGATGAGTGAACCACAGTTCCGCGCCTTCCTCTCTGAGACATTGGGTGCCGCGGCGGCAATCTCGCGTGAGGGGGCGGTCCATTTTGTCTGCATGGACTGGCGGCACATGGACAGTGTCTCGGCGGTCGGATCATCCGTCTATGGCGAGCTCCTCAACCTCTGCATTTGGAACAAGTCAAACGCAGGGATGGGATCGCTCTACCGCTCCAAGCATGAGCTGGTGTTCGTCTATCGCGTGGGCACCGCGGCGCACCTCAACATGATCGAACTTGGCAGGCACGGCCGCAACCGCACCAATGTCTGGGACTATGCGTCGGTCAACTCGATGCATCGAAACCGGCAGGAGGATCTCAGCCTTCATCCGACGGTAAAGCCTACCGGCCTCGTTGCGGATGCTATCAAGGACGTCACGCGGCACGGCAATCTGGTGCTGGACATCTTCCTGGGATCCGGAACGAGCCTTCTGGCCGCCGAGCGCACCGGGCGCCGCTTCCGCGGGCTCGAGATCGATCCGGCCTATGTGGACATCGCGCTTGAAAGGTGGTCGGCCCTAACAGGCCTTGAACCTCGCCGTGAGCAGGAAGGTGCAGCGTAATGGACGACCAGGCTGGCTCCAATAAAACGCAGAACGCTGGCTGGTTTCCCAAAGGCCGCAGCGGCAATCCCAAGGGGCGGCCGCGTGGGTCGGGCAAGAGAATGAGCTCCGCGTTCGAGGTGCTGTTGGAGAAGACGCTCACGGTGACGATGGGCAACAAAACCCGTGAGGTATCGGCGGAGGAGGCGCTGCAAGAGCGAACCTTCAAGGATGCGCTCGCAGGCAAACGCATGGCCGTCAAGGAGGTGCTCAAGTGGATCATGGCCTATGAAGAGTGGCAAGCGCAGAACGCGCCGAGGCCGCCGCGCAAATCCTTGCCATATCTTAGCTCGCCGGACCCAGACAACGCTGATGAAGCGCTCTTGCTCCTAGGGATTGCCGACCACAATCCGGAGCGAGCGGATCCGGATGTGATTTGGCCTCGCGCACAGCTCCTGCTCGAGCCATGGGCGACACAGTTAGCGCTCCGCCGCAGACGCGAACCTCTCGAGCGAAGGGACTATGAGGAAGTCCAACGCTGCACGCGCGATCCAGACAGCCTCATTTGGCCTGACTGAGACAGGAGCTGATCATGCCGGATAAGCTACCGGACGAGCAACGATGGGATCACGATGTGGATTGCGGCAGCGAGGTTGGCTATCGCAAGCCTCCGAAGAGCACGCGCTTCGTCAAGGGTCAAAGCGGCAATCCAGCGGGACGGCCCCGCAAACAACGAGCATCGCTCGCACCCTATGCCGCGGTACTTGAGCGGAAGGTGACGATTCGCGAAGGCGGACGCGAACGGCAAGTGACAGCTGCCCAAGCCTTTCTCCTGCAGCTGCTAAAACGCGGGTTAGAAGGCGGAGGCCTCGCCGCGCGGACCGCGCTCGACCTTATTCAACAGGCAAAAACGAAACGCAAATTTGATGCGCCTCTTCAAATCACTCTTTTGGCTGTTGCCCCCGGCAGCGTCAGCCACGCGATAGAGCGGCTGGGGATGGCTACCAAGATTGATCCCTACAGCGAGTCTGCCCGCATGGAGCTGGAGCCATGGATCGTCGAAGCAGCGTTGTCGCGTCTGCCACAGCCGCTCACAGTTGAGCAGCAGCGTCTCGTTATCGCCACCGCGCGCCTGCCAAAGAAGGTGAAGTGGCCGGAATGGTGGAGTGAGCGTCCCTGAGCACTTTGTGCTCAGGAAGCTGCGCAAAGAGCAACGATCTTGCTCAGGAAAGGACTGGCATTCTTTCGCGATCGGAGCGTTACTGATTCTGCCCGGCGCAGACGGCATCGGTATCTCACCTCGCGGCAGCGGGGCTTAGGGCAGTGCGGCAACTAGCCGCTCAAGTCCAAAGCAGGAGATTCCGTTGAGTACCGTTCAAATCGACAACGCGCCCCAGCTGCCGTTCACCGCGCGACTTATCAGCTTCAAGGCCAATAATCGCCGACATTTTATTGGCGGCTCGGACGCCCGCATCATCATGGGCGAGGATGAAGACAAGCTCGTCCGCCTGTGGAAAGAAAAACGTGGGGAAGTCGAGCCGGAAGACCTCTCAGACAATTTGATCGTCCAGCTCGGCACCATAACAGAAGTTCTCAATCGCGCCTGGTACCAGCGCTCAACGGGGCAAACGGTCAAGGACATCCAGAAGCGGGTTCGTCACCCGGCCCATAAGTGGATGGCTGCAACACTCGACGGAATCGTCGAGCAGACCGGCGCGGTGTTCGAAGCCAAGTTCATGCTGCCCTGGGCGTTCACTGAAGAGGCTGCGGCGGAGAAGCACATGGCGCAGCTGCAGCACAACATGTGGGTTGTCGCCGCCCGTTCGTCGGTCCTCTCGATCATCACGGGCGGCGGCAAATGGGTCGAGATCAAGGTTCATGCCGACCCGCTCTATCAGCATTTGCTGCTCACGGCCGAGAAGAAGTTCTGGCGCTGTGTTCAAAGCGGCGAACGCCCCGTCCTGTTCAACATCGAAACGCCGCGACCAAGACTTGAAGCGACCAAGGTCGTAGACATGGCGCCATCCAATCTGTGGGCGGAATTTGCCGCGAGCTACCTTCGCACCAAGGAGGCGCACGGCGAGCACGAGCTGGCGAAGGCCGAACTGAAGAAGCTGGTCCCGGATGATGCCAAGGAAGCAACCGGCCACGGCATCAAGGCCAAGCGATCCAAGGCAGGCGCCATCAGCTTTGACGCTCTGCCGGTGGAGGCGGTCAATGCACCAGTCCAGTGAGCGCATCGGGGCGATTGCCTCTGCCCTGGCCAAAGCCCAGGCTGAGCTGACCAACCCCGAAAAAAGCCTGACCGCAGTCATCCGCTCGCCCTTTCCACGGGAGGACGATCGGACCTTCCGTTACGCCTCCTTGGCGTCGGGGTTGGACATCGTCCGCAAGACCCTCAGCCGGCAGGAGATTGCGACCATCCAGACCACCCGGATCGAGCAGGCCACCGGCCATATCCATCTAACCACCCTGCTCGCCCATTCCTCCGGGGAATGGATTTCCTCTGATTTGCCGGTCTGCGCGGGCAAGGACGTCGAGGCCCCACACCGGATGGGAGCGGCACTTTCCTACGCTCGCCGCTACGCCCTGTTCGCCCTGGTGGGTATCGCAGGCGAGGACGATTTGGACGCTCCCGACGTCATCGCCGGGCCTCCTGCGGGCGTCGCTCCCCAGCCTGCTCCACGGCCCAAAGCAAAGCCGTCCAAGGGCATCCTGAACCGGTCCCCCGTTCTCGCGCCTCAGGACTCGGCAGACCTCCGGGATCGGCTCCTGGGACAGCTTGCCTCTCTTGCAGGCGGCGAGGATCTCATCGCCTGGGCCAAGGCGAGCCTGCCTCTCAAGAACACTCTTCGCGAGCCGGACGCTCGATCGGTCGAAGCGGCCTATGAAAGCATGCTGGCGCCGGCTGCGCCCGCCACCCTCGATAAGCCGGATGTCCAAAGGTCTCTGGACATCCATATGCTCCCTGCCGACGCGGCCCAACGCGAGGGACCGATCGCGAGCGTAGAAGAAGCCCAGCCGCTGCCTCCCGATAGAACGGCAAGCAGCCTTGCTTGTCCTAAGGAGCCGCCACGCAAGAGGAGCAAGGCGCATCTCGCCTTCGTGCGGGAGCAGCCTTGCCTCGTCTGCAAGCGAACCCCTTCGGACCCTCATCACCTCAAATTTGCGCAAGCCAGAGCCCTGGGCCGCAAAGTCAGTGACGAATTCACGGTCCCGCTTTGCCGGTCCCATCATCAGGCGCTGCACCGGCATGGCAACGAAAGAGCCTGGTGGGCCAACGTGCAGATTTCGCCGCTGCCGGTCGCAAGGGAACTATGGGCGACAAGTCCCGCACACGCGAGCGCCGGGTTTGCTGCGCGGGATCAAGTGTACCCGGCAGCATTCGGGACAACCGACGCGCAACCGCAATGAGCAAGCGTTCGAGATCGGGGCAAGCGACGAGAGGTCAAAACGGCAACGTGATATACGGCATCACGTTGCTCACGGCCTGCGTTGTGGTTGATGCAATCGCGATGCTTGGCGTCCGTTTCTACGCCCATCACATCGGATTTGTTGGCGGCCTGCTCACCATCGCGGTCATGCTGATTGCGGCTCACTGGTACGACCATCACCAAAGACGAAAACAAGTGGAGATACTGCCGCCGGATCGGAGAGATGGCCCGATGTGCTGACGCAAGCCCCGACGCGACCGGAACTCGCAAGGGGACTAGCCGTCCGATGGTTGGTTTCATCGGGCGGCTTCTTGGACTAAATAAATTGATACATCAACAGGTGCGCGGGTTCGCTTGGCAGAGTGGCGCTCGCGGAGGGAGGCGACGATCGCGGCAGCTGAACAGGCGAAATGCCGACTGCCGAACCCATTGCGCGGGGATCGAGCTCTCGCTAATGAACGGTATGGCTAAGCTCTATTTCATCTCCGGCTGGTTGTTGCTGGCGCTCGTGGCGTTTTTCACGCTTGGGCCGATCTACGATCGTCCGGTCATCGCGGCCCCTCATCTTGAGCATTTCGTGGCTTTCTTTGCGCTGGGCCTAGTATTTGCACGGGCCTATCCCAACCGCATCGTCCTTGTGGTTTTGCTAGTCATCGGAAGCGCAATTGCATTGGAGGCCTTGCAGCTGCTTACGCCTGACAGGCACGCCAGGCTGATTGATGCCTTTTACAAGATGGCAGGAGGGGCCCTCGGAATGGCGCTGAATTGGTTCGCGCCAGGCATTGCTCAGGTGGCGAAGGCAAGAGTTCCTGGTTCACGTTAGTTTGGCGACCGCATTGACGCTTCGGTCGGCGCCTTGCGGCCAGAAGCCCGGCTCGATCGGCCGATTGGTTTGAAGTTATCCAACCCCGCCGCTCAGGCAAGCCGTGGGTGCACGCTATTTGGGCGTTTTTGAACCGGCGGTAGTTCGGCCGCGAGGCTTCCAGTTTCCCCGCGGGCGAGTTAGTCTTTCGCCATTGATAGTAGTTGTTGTTCGGTGTTTCCAATGGACGAAGGATTCTTGAAAGATCGGCTCGCCGCCGTTCGCGACCTCGCTCAACGTGCTGATCCGTTCACTAAGCGAAGGCTGCTCGACCTGGCTCAGCGCTACGATCGTCAACTTCGACAATCGGGAGTCACAACTGAGGCGCGTCTCTCGATCAAGCCCGAAGATCATTCCCCGGCCCGGGAGTGACATGCCTGCCCGCCCCTCTCACGTTCCAAATTATGCGGAGCGGCTTGGACTCCAGGCTGTGCTTACCGCGCAGCCGATCCCTGGAAGCGTCGGCCCGAGAACGGTGTCTCGATTGCTGGAGAAAGGTTGGATCGAGCGGCTGGACGGCAGGTTGCGCATCACCGAAGCGGGAATTGATGCGCTGAAGCGCAAGATCCCTTAGAGCTTGTTTGGAGATCCAGCAGCTGTTTTAGATCACAGGAAAACCGAAAGGAGCAGACCGACGGGCTCCGCCCCTTGCGCTTTTTTGGAGCCGGGTTTGATTAGCCTTTGACGCGAACGAGTGGCTCTACTTCTACGACTGGCTCGACAATGCGCCGCAGCCCCTTAAGTCCATCCATGGGCCGCCCCAGTACGTTCCACCTTTCCTGCCTCTGCCAACGTACGGCCCGTTACCCAGCGATGGCCCTCTTCTCCGCCGGTTGGGTATGGCGTCCTCCGCCCTGCAGGAAGTCGCGATAAGTGGCGGCCAGACCATCTCGCAATGAGGTTCGTGACTGCCACCCGAGCGCATTAAGCCGTGAGCTATCGAGCAATTTTCGAGGAGTCCCATCCGGCTTGCTTGTGTCGAAAATAAACTCTCCGCTAAAGCCCACCGTTTCAGCGACAGCTTCGGCGAAGTCTCTGATCGAAA
Organism: uncultured Bradyrhizobium sp.; assembly: GCF_936928535.1. Taxonomy (GTDB): domain Bacteria; phylum Pseudomonadota; class Alphaproteobacteria; order Rhizobiales; family Xanthobacteraceae; genus Bradyrhizobium. The sequence continues at coordinate 13,257 of NZ_CAKZHY010000168.1, forward strand.
GGTCTGTACCTGCACCGATATTGATCGGAATGTGATCGGAGTAATTCTGCAAAAGGAAGACACACGCGTCAGCAAGGTCATCGACGTACAGGAATTCGCGCAGGGGCTTACCAGACCCCCAAATCGTGACCGAAGGTGCGTTTGAAAGTTTCGCTTCGTGAAAGCGGCGCAGAAGAGCAGCCGGCACGTGGCTGTGCTCGGGGTGGTAGTTGTCCCCCGGGCCGAAAAGATTGGTGGGCATAGCCGAGATGAAATCGTCCCCATACTGCCGTCGATAGGCTTGGCACATCTTCAAGCCTGCAATTTTGGCCACCGCATACCACTCATTGGTAGGTTCGAGCGGCCCTGCCAGAAGTTCCTCCTCCCGGATCGGCTGGTTGGCGAATTTCGGATAAATGCATGATGAGCCGAGGAACAGCAGGCGCTCGACGCCGATGTCATGGCTGGCCGACATGACGCTAAGTTCAAGCCGAAGATTATCGCACAGGAATTCTACCGGCAGGCTATTGTTGGCAGAGATACCGCCGACCTTTCCGGCCGCGTGCACCACGACCTCTGGCCTGTTCTTTTCGAACCAGCGCCTGGTCTGATCCGCGTCAGCGAGATCAAGATGGCGGCGATCGGCTGTCAGTACGGTGCACTGCTCATCAGCCAACCTGCGCACGATCGCCGATCCAACCATTCCATTGTGACCGGCAACGAAAACTCTCTTCCCAGAAAGCTTATAATTGAAAGTCATCAAAAACTCCGAACGCGAAAAAGTCGATCCAGCAAAAAGCTAAATCTAAAATATCATGAATACCCGGAGGGGATAAGAGCTTTCCAGCTCTTCCTGCGAAGTGGTAAACTCCAGCGACAGTCCCGGTTTGCACTCCAATTATTGGTTGCTGCGGAAAGTTCGATCAATCGAAGGCGGTTCGCGCAAGCCGCGGGAACAGGCTTGGTTGCTGGATTAGCGAAGGAAAAAAGGCGGGCCAAAGGCCCGCCCTTTCATGAAATGCTTGTGAAGTGCTGGTCAGCCTTTGACGCGCACAACTGGCTCGACTTCTACGACCGGCTCGACAGGAGCGCCGTAGCACCTCAAGTCCATCCATGGGCCGCCCCAATACGTTCCGCCATTCCAGCCTCCGCCAACGTACGGCCCACCACAGAGCAGGTCGTAAGACCGCTCCCGGTAATAGCCACCGTAACGAACGTGACGCGAGACGCTCCTGTGTTCCGGGATCGCTAGCTCGGCAGCGGCTGCAGTTTCAACACCTACGGAAAGGCTAACTGAAGTGCGCTGGATTGTGAAAGGAGCGCTCCACAAGGCCGCGGTGAGGACGGCTGTGCCAACAAGGGCTGAGTTCTTCATAAGTATCTCCAAACAGGCGTGACGAAGAATTGCCGCTTCGCAGACGAATATCGAACGGCTCGCCTCGGACAAGCATAGTACGTTTTGCAAACCCTCGCACCTGCCAAGTTTTGTCGCAGCCTATAACAAACAGGAGGAGCTCCCGTGATGGACACTGATCCTTCACGTCGGTAGCCTTCGCCAAATTGGCTTAGGAAGAATCAATGAATTCCCGAAACCCGTTTTGCTTTAGAGCCCTACTGATTGCTACTGCCACGCTCATGGCATCTTCCACCAGCACCGTATCAGCCGCTCCGACGGCCGAGGTCGCGAAACGCTGCCTTCACTACGCCTACACGGTCTACCCGTTTAAGCGCCCGGGCGCCGTCTCCATGAGCCCGGATCGGCAGAACTATTTCAAGGATTGCATGTCGAAGAATGGAGAGGTGCCGGCGCCATCCCCTCCGAGCAAGAATTCGGACGCGAGTCCGCAAAAGACCTGAAGCTTCACTGCTCGTGACCGTAGCAACGTGCTTGAGCGTCATCGACACGCCGCACCAAGCCTTCCTTGTCGCTACGCGCCTCACGAATGCTTGGTGAATAGAAGCCATGGCCCGCGACAGCCGCCCGGGGTCCGGGTCAAGATCTATTCGATGTCCTAGCTTCGAAGCGAATTTCCGCGGCCGGCCGGCCTGAGAATTCCGTTGGGCGAAGAGCAATCGAAGGGTGCGTAAATCCCGCGTTCATCAACGGGCGACGGTAAGGGTCCAATGTTGCGCGGGACGACGCGCTCAGCAGTCGAAATCGGAGACTTACTTTGTTCGGACCGGATTCGGAGACACGGGGCGAACGCGCCGCAACCTTATCTGGGGTTGCTGAGGCGGATACCACTGATAGGCATTCGGCACAGGCTGGCTTACAGCTGGTCCTACCCTCGGACGCATCGGATAAACCATCCCCGAAGCCGCAGGCCCATCATTGGTCCCTCCCGTGCCGGCTTGCGCATGCGCTTCGCCCTGGACGGACAGAACACCGATCGTAACGAAAAAAATGAGTAGCAGCAGCACGCGCATCAGTAAAACCTCGATCCGCGATCGGCCGGGTCACGTTCCGAGCTGTGACGATAGTTATCGGACCAGGTACAAGGAAGCGGGCTCCTCGGCGGCGGCAGGCTCTTTCCGCGTAATCAAGCGCCAACCGATCAAGAAGTTGATACCGCCCCAAACTCCAAGCAGTCCCCAAATGAGCGCGCCCAAGCTTTCCTCCGACGTGCCGCGGATCTTTACTTTATGAGACAATCTCAACAGTGATTCGCGGCATTTCAAAGTGAATTCGCGAAGTCGCATTTGGTTCCCGCTGTAGCGATAGAAAACGACTGCAATCGCAGCGTGCATCGCGCTCAGGTAGAAGCGCCGGCAGCGGCTCAGTTGACGCCGATCTCGCGCACAACCGACGGTGCGCACCGCAGGCGTGCCCCATGTGGAGCTCCCGCGCCAGCTCAAAATCAAAGATTCGAGGGATGCCAATCGTGCTGTCGCACGCTGAGCCGTCCGGCGCCTTGCAGACGGGGCATTGTCCCCACCGAGCGCGCTCTTCAAACGTCAATTGCCGTTCTCGCATCGCCACCTCTCCCTGATAGGTGACATACTACCCACGGAAGCGCGCGTAGCGCATTATAACATGTAAAGCGCTTAAGTTGACCTCTGATAGTAAGCAGGCGCCGCGCCGAACCTCGCGGTCTAATCGGGGCGCTTCTCACTCCCGAGCGCAATCGTCTATCGGCAAACCCGTACGCGACGGATGCGGATCCCACGAGGTGTCTGAACCTCGACGTACCGGATGCACGGACCCCATCCCGTGTAGCCATACGGATAGGGACGACCGAAGAACGAGGCCTGAAGTACGTTACCGGGTTCTTCAATCTGCGGCGTTGCAACAGGTCCCAAGGCTAATGCCGCACCCGAGCTCGCTGTGATAATTGCGAACGCTACCGCACACCCCATACCGAACTGACGCGTCATCGCCGCTCCCCTAAGCATTACCATCCAAGCGGCATTTCACAGAATTCCTTGGAAAAGTCCACCTCCATAGACTTGGTATCAAAATACCTATCACTTTTAACCAAAAGAGCAGCTAAACGCTTGAGGCACCGGTTAAAACCGGGTTACCATAACTTAGGTTATTTTTAGACAGTTCTTAGCCCGACCTTGGCCGGGAAAGTGTTAATGAGCAAAGTTCCTGGCTTTTCACGGGTCTCTATCGGCGACCCACTTTCGGCAGATCCCTCGGAACGGAGTTCGCCAGTTCCACTGAGGAAAAAGGGAGGATTCCTCCGGCCCCAGGTAGCAGAGGCAACAGTTGCCGCCATAGACGTGCTGCTGATCGTGGCCGCGGGTCTTATCTCGAGCTCAACCTATTATTGGCTAACGGGCGGCTCTGCAGAGCACGCCCTCCCCTACGGCGGCCTGGGCCTCATCATCGCGGTTAATTTCGTGGCAATCATGACCGCGCGACGGAATTACCGCTTGAAGAATTTGATGCGGCGCCCTCAGCAGGCGCGGGAGATCATGCTGACGTGGTCGGGCCTATTCGGCTTGCTCGCCGTAGTCGCGTTCACGATGAAGATCAGCAGTGACTTTTCCCGTGGGGCCACGATCATCTTCTTCACGGGAGGCATAATCACCCTTTTGGGCTGGAGGTACATAGTCGCTCACTTCATTTCGCGATCGCTCACAACGGGCCTGTTCGCGCAAAAGAGAATCATTGTGATCGCCGAAGAAGGAGAGGCAAACTTGTCTCGTGCCCTGCGCGAGCTCCTCTCATATGGATATGCACCGATCAAGACTTACGACATCTCTAAGGGGGAGATTACTTCGCCCGGTATAGCCGCATCGCTGACCTTTAAGCTTCAAGATTTGATCCAACTAGCGCGAAGCGAACACATCCAAGACGTCTATCTTCTTGTTGATTGGCGAAACGATCGCATAATTGATGGCATCCTAAGCACGCTTTGCGTGCTTCCAATTTCGGTCCACCTCCTCCCAGATGGACGCGCCGCGCGCTTTCTGAGCTATCCGGCAATTCACGTGGGAGATACTTGGACCGCATTGCTGCAGCGCGCTCCGCTGACTCGCGCCGAGCTCATTGCGAAGCGTTGCTTCGATTTAGTCTTCGCCTCGACGGGCGTTGTGCTGGTGTTACCCCTCCTGTTGGCGGCATCCTTCTTCATCATACTAGATTCACGAGGGCCTATTCTGTTCCGTCAGAAGCGGGACGGATTCAATGGCGATACATTTGAGATCTTCAAGCTAAGAACAATGCATGTCTTGGAGAACGGTCCGCAAATCAAGCAAGCCACCAGAAACGATCCACGAGTGACGCGCGTTGGCCGGCTACTCAGGAAGTCCAGCATCGATGAGCTGCCGCAGCTATTTAACGTAATCCGCGGCGATATGTCCCTCGTGGGACCCCGCCCCCATGCCATTTCGCATAACTCTGAATACGAACAGCTGATCGCAAACTATGCTTTTCGTCACCACGTCAAACCCGGCTTGACTGGCTGGGCGCAAGTAAATGGATACCGGGGCGAAACTTACCACATTGAACAAATGACGCGGCGAGTTGAGCACGACCTTTGGTACATCAACCATTGGAGCTTGTGGTTGGACCTAAAAATAGTGATCAGAACACTCATCGTACTCCTTCGGCAACCTGATGCCTACTAACCAACCCCAAGATGTTAACGTTGATATTGCGTCGATAACAGAAAGCACAATCAATGTGGTAAAAGGAGCATCTTGAAAGTGCCATTTTAGACAGTGGTGGAATGCGTCTCGGTCCTTAAACCGAATAAGCAAGATTTTCAAATATCAAGCTCGAGTTATCGTGATTGAAAGCCATGATAGCGGTCATTTTCGGCGGACACGGTTTTATCGGATGTCATCTTGCGAGAGAACTTGCCACCAGCGGTAAGTACAGTCGTGTGGTAAGCGCTGACATAGCATCATCTCCCCGCTTTCGCACAGCCGGCGTCGATTATGTCTACTGTGACGTTACCAAATGCATTCCGACTGACCTCGCTCCTGACGTTTCGGAGATATACAACCTGGCAGCCGTTCACGTGACTCCGGGGCATCAGGATTGGGAGTATTACTGGACAAATGTATCTGGCGCGATATGCGTCACCGACTACGCTCGCAGAGCGAACGCGCGAACACTATTCTTTACAAGCTCGATTTCGGTTTATGGTCCCAGCGAAGCAAAGAAGAGCGAGGAAGCACCTCTGCTCCCCGAGAGTCATTACGGCCGCTCAAAAGTATTAGCTGAGCAAATACATCAAACATGGCAGACAGAGCAGCCTTCCAATCGGAGGTTGATTATAGTTCGTCCTGCAGTGATCTTCGGCTACGGTGAGAGAGGAAACTTTACTCGATTGGCGGCCCTACTCGCTCGCCACTTGTTCATATACCCAGGCCGCAAAGATACCATCAAAGCGTGCGGTTACGTCAAAGATTTGGTGAAATCCCTAATGTTCGCCGCCGAAAAAACGGATCGCATCACGATTTACAACTTTGCATACCAAGACTCATTCACGACCGAAAAAATATGCGCTGCTTTCTGCGAGCTTACCGACGCTGCAAAGCCGAGTCTTGTATTTCCCCTACGCATTATGCTGTTCATCGGCTCACTTTTTGAACATTTGAACAGACTAGGCATCAAGACTTCAATTAACCAAGCCCGGATAGAAAAACTTTACAAATCGACAAACATTTCTCCGAAGTGGCTCGAGCAGACGCACTTTGTTCCGCAGTTTGATTTGAAATCCGCTCTTAATGACTGGAGAGCCCACTCTTCAACTGGAAAATTCGAATGACATCGGCGCCTACCGCCACTAGATAGTCCCGATCCGCGCGTGGCCTAGAACATTTTTACGGAAACGTAAGTACTCTCTGAGTGGATTTCGGAAGATCAACACCTACTTTAGATAACGAAAATTGGAATCGATTTGAAGATCTTCGTGCACGACTATGCTGGTCATCCATTTCAAGCCGATCTTAGCCGCGAGCTTGCAGCTAGGGGACACGAAACCACGCATCTGTATTTTCGGGGAGATCAAGGTCCGAAAGGACGCTTGGAGCGTTCAAGCGAGGACCCGATATGCCTAAACTTCATCGGCGTCACACTCGCGCGCGCTTATGAAAAAACATCGCTCGTACGTCGTCGTTTTGACGATGTGGCCTATGGAAAACGCATTGCCGAACACATTCTTTCGAGCAGACCCGAGCTGGTGATATCAGGCAACACCCCGACAGAGGCTCAATCCTCGATCATTGCCGCGTGCAAGCGGACCGGCGCCCTGTTCGTCTTCTGGGTGCAGGACTTTTATAGCATCGCGGTGACGCGTCTCCTCCAAAAGAAAATAGGTATTCTAGGCTACTTAGTTGGGGGCTATTACAGGTTCTTAGAGCGCAATCAGTTCCGCAACTCTGATGCAATTGTCGTGATTACGAACGCTTTCGCTGATTTGGCGAAACGCTGGTCAGGCACGGATACAAAAGTTTTCACTATCGAGAATTGGGGAGCAGCACGTGATATCACTCCGCAGCCAAAGAACAATGCTTGGGCCCAAAAACATCATCTAGAGCACTCGTTTAATTTTCTATACACTGGCACGCTGGGTTTCAAACACAATCCAGAGCTCTTGGTGGAGCTGGCAAAAGAAGTCGTTGGCAGAGCCAATGTTGTGGTTGTCAGCCAAGGTGTAGGGACGACGTTTCTCGAAAATGCTAAGCGCCAGCAGGGGATCGATAATCTTGTCCTACTACCGCTTCAAGCTTTTTCCGATCTAGCACTCGTCCTTGGCACGTCCGACGTTGCTCTCGCCACAATTGAGCCGGACGCCGGAGCGTTTTCGGTGCCATCTAAAGTCAATGCTTACTTTTGCGCCGGCCGCCCCGTGTTGTTAGCCGCGCCTTTTGAAAATCTGGCTGCGAAAACTGTTCATGAGAGTGGTGCAGGACTGGTTGTGCATCCAGCGGACACGGTAGCTTTCTTGAAAGCAGCAGTGAGCTTCTTGGAGAACGACGAGCTTAGGACTTCAGCTGGGCGAAAAGCAAGCGAGTTTGCCAAAGCTAACTACGATATAAAGCAAGTAGCAAACCGCTTTGAATATGTTTTTAGGTATGCAACCAACGTTGAGAAGATTCGAAAGGAGAAGCAATGACAACCCGAAATTCGCGCTCTGCACTCGTCTGTGGCGCAGGCGGCTTCATCGGAGGTCATCTCGTTAAGCGCCTTAAGCGAGAAGGCTTCTGGGTGCGCGGGGTCGACCTGAAGCTTCCGCCTTTTTCGGAAAGTCAGGCAGACGACTTTGTCCTCGGCGACCTTCGCGCGCAAGAGTTTTGTCGCGAGGTCGTGGATCGTCGTTTCGATGAGGTGTATCAGCTGGCGGCCGACATGGGTGGCGCGGGCTATATATTCACTGGTGAACATGACGCGGACGTAATGCACAACTCCGCGACCATTAATCTGAACATGCTGGAGGTTTGCCAAAAGCGTAAGATCCGAGGACTTTTTTATTCGTCATCTGCCTGCATCTACCCTGAACACAATCAAACAGATCCAGATAATCCTAATTGTTCTGAAGAGTCCGCGTATCCGGCTGCTCCCGATAGCGAATACGGATGGGAAAAGCTGTTCTCGGAGCGACTGTACGCTGCTTATAATCGCAATTATCAGATGCGGAACAGGGTCGCCCGCTACCATAACATATTCGGACCAGAAGGCACCTGGGACGGCGGCAAGGAGAAGGCACCTGCTGCAGTTTGCAGAAAGGTTGCCAAAGCGAGTAACGGAGGCGAGATCGAGATTTGGGGTGATGGTTCACAGACGCGATCCTTCCTCTACGTCGACGAATGCCTGGAAGGCACGACGCGGCTAACGCGCTCAGATTTCTCAGGGCCCGTTAATATTGGCTCTGAGGAAATGGTCACAATCAACCAGTTGGTGGACTTGGTTTCAGAGATCGCTGGCAAGAAGCTCACAAAGAAGCACATTCCTGGACCGCTCGGAGTCCGTGGCAGAAACTCGGACAACAGGCTTATTTACCAAAAACTTGGCTGGAAACCTTCTGCATCGTTGCGTTCGGGTCTCGAAAAAACCTATGAATGGGTCGAAATGCAAGTCAGGAAAGACCGCGGGCATATACAAGTGCCAGGCCACGAGGAAGTTTCTTGATGTGATCAAACCTTCCCAATATGGGGCTGCTCGACAAAATTGTGCAGCAGGACTTCTCCATCGAACCTACTAGCCGCTACTTAGCCTCCCCGAGCCCAAGCCTAGTATTGCGATAGCCGCGATTGAGGATGTCCTGCCACCATTTGCGATTCTCATAGTACCACATCACAGTCTTAGCTAAGCCCTCGCTAAAATCCATTTTTGCGCGCCAGCCAAGTTCACGCTCTATCTTTGAGCAGTCGATGGCGTAGCGTCTGTCGTGACCGGGTCTGTCTTGAACAAACGTTATCAGATCTCGCCGCGAACCATGTGAAGCCGGCGATATGTCGTCGAGATGATCGCAAATGCTTTCTACTACGCTCAAGTTGGTGCGCTCACTGCGCCCACCAATCGCATAGGTTTCACCTACTACGCCTTTCTCCAATACAAGCGTCAATGCGCGCGCGTGATCTTCCACATACAGCCAGTCGCGTACATTGTTTCCGTCTCCATAAACGGGGAGCGGCTCGTTTGACATCCCCTTGATTATCATGTGCGGTATGAGCTTTTCTGGAAAATGATAAGGTCCGTAGTTGTTGGAGCAATTCGTCACGATAGTCGGTAGGCCGTAAGTGTGCCACCACGCCCGAACAAGGTGATCAGACGAGGCCTTACTAGCCGCGTAGGGAGAGTTCGGTGCGTACCGTGTCTGCTCATTGAAACACCCTTCCGAATCCAGAGAGCCGAAAACCTCATCTGTTGAGACGTGTAGAAGCCGAAAGCGCGCCTGCTCTGCCGTGGACAGGCCGCGCCAATATCTCAGGCACTCCTGCAGTAAGACGAACGTCCCAACGATATTGGTCTGAATGAATTCCGCAGGCGCATCAATGGAGCGATCAACGTGACTTTCGGCGGCCAAATTCATTACCGCGGTGGGACGAAACTTAAGGAAGAGTTCGCGCAGTGCAGTTCCATCGCAGATCGATAGCTTCCTAAAAGCATACCGCTGATTAGAGGCTACAGCAGACAATGCATCCAGATTGGCGGCGTACGTAAGGTTGTCAATGTTTACGATTTGCGCTTCCGTTTCTGTCAAGACATGCCGAATCACGGCGGAGCCTATGAAGCCGGCTCCGCCCGTTACAAATATAGTTGACTCCTTCAGGCCCATCCTTTGTCTCCACGGTCCACAAGTCGAAACAGAACATTCTTAGCAATCGCGATCGACTAGTTATTGTCGCGTTCGAATTGGGCTTCCATTTACAACCAAAAGCGAAGGCAGCGGTGCTGTCTTCTCTACTAAGGACGCCTCCTCATCCCTTCCGGCCCAAGCTAACCTTAACCGAGTATCTAGTTGAGCGAGACCGCCGCTATCTGATAATACAATGAATGAAACCACAGGGTCCTCATCGCGTAAAGCATGTTTGCGGCTCTTAAAAGCGCGCACCACCCACAGCCGGATAACTCGATGCGGGATCTAGAATTCGAAATGGCATCGGTGAGAGCTTATGAAACTAATTTTGTGATACATGTCAGGCAGCTTAATTTTCCAGCACGATAGAATACCGGATCGAAGCATATGCGCGAAAGAATAGAATTAAGCGCTCCAGGGGCAGCCTACCTGCAGTACAAGGCGGAGATCGATCAGTCGCTCGAGAAGGTACTTGCGAGCGGACGGTATCTCATTGGTCCCGAACTGACTAAATTCGAACAGGAGTTCGCCGCCTTTGTCGGCTCGACTTTCTGTGTCGGCGTTGCAAGCGGAACAGATGCGATCACACTTGCATTATCATCGCTGAATGTTGGCGCTGGAGATGCTGTTATCACGGCTTCACACACAGCAGTAGCGACTGTAAGCGGCATAGAAGCGAGCGGCGCAGTTCCTATTTTGGTCGACATCGAGGCAGACACTTATACCATCGATCCAGTGAGGCTCGAGCTTGCGATTCGACACTACTCAAAAGCGTACTCGATCAAAGCTGTCGTAGCAGTACATCTATATGGGATGCCCTGCGCCCTCGAAGAACTCCTGCTGATATGTAAAGAGCACAAGCTCTTGCTCGTAGAAGATTGCGCGCAGGCCCATGGTGCAACTTACAACGGGCGAGCGGTCGGGACGTTTGGCGCGGCGGGCGCGTTCAGTTTCTACCCTACAAAGAACCTTGCCGCATTTGGCGATGGTGGCGCTATTACTTTCGATCAGTCGCCAGCCGCGCAAAAGGCTTTAGCCCTGCGACAGTACGGATGGGACGAAACACGCATTTCCAATATCCGAGGCACCAACTCACGTCTTGACGAGGTTCAAGCAGCATTCCTGCGAATTCGCTTAAAGAAGCTGGCAAATGAGATCGTCCGAAGGAGAGAGATCGCCGAAACTTACAATACTGAGCTGCCTTCGGAAATTGTTGCGCCGCCCCTCCGTCACCCAGTAACCCATGCCTACCACTTGTACGTCATCAACACCGAGCACCGCGCTAAAATCAGCCAAGCTCTTTCCGACGACAACATCGGCTGGGGTATCCACTATCCGGCCCCCATTCATCTGCAGCCGGCCTACCAGGGCCGAATTCCGATCGACCCATGCGGCCTTGAGCGAACTGAAGTTGCAGCGCAACGGATACTGTCACTTCCACTCCACCCATTTCTGACAGATGGTCAGGTTGCAAGAGTAATTAAGGCCGTGCGTTCCGTCTTTTGAAGGCCAAATCGCAATATCGACAGACAGTCTCTCGGGGCAAAATGCGCAACGTAGTCATTCTTCAGCGTGTCATCCCTCATTACCGCGTCAGACTTTTCGAACGTCTTCATCAAGAATTCGGCTGGATCGTGGCCTGCGCGGACGAGCCGCCAAGAGGGACCGGATTGCACGTACTGCGCGACAGAACCGCGCCTTTCGCGCGCTTCTTCCCCTTCAAATTTCTCGATGCAGCCTCCCCTTATTGCGCTCTCGTCCCTATCGGACGAATTCTCTCTGAGTTGCGACCGGAAGCCATCATTTCGGAATTCTCTCTTCAAATGAGCTCAAGCTGGCAACTGGCGGCCCGCCGCTTGTTACGGCGATCTCCTAAAGTCCTCTTCTGGTCACACGGACTCAACACAGAGCTCAATATCGGATCTCTGCACGGCCTGGCCTCAAAGGGCCTCCGAAAGCTGCTGTTTAGTGGAGTTGATGGGAATATCTACTATACCAGTGAGTGCCGCACATCGATGGGCCTCGGCGCGAATTCACCAGGGTTTGTTGCCACCAATACGATTGACGTCGAGGAGATTAGGCGCACGCCATCAATACCGCTCGAAACCCATCTCGGTAGCCCCACCATTTTGTCAGTTGGCAGGATTACGCCAGACAAGGCGTTGCCACTGGTAGTACGCGGGTTTCTCCCTCTCATCGAAACTTTTCCAGACGCGACTCTCGTAATAATCGGGGATGGCCCTGATCGAAAACACGTTGAAGCTGCGGCCGGGAGATATTTGGGTAAGAATGTCGTGCTTACCGGATCGGTCTTTGATGAAAAGGTGCTCGCGTCATATTTTCGCAGGGCGCAGCTTTCGATCATCGGCGGAGCGGCGGGACTTAGCGTTAACCACGCTCTCGCGTATGATGTACCTGTACTCGCATTTAACGCTGGGCCAAATGGCCCATTTCACCATCCAGAAATTAGCTACGTAAAGGAGGGGGTGACGGGTTGGCTTGTGGATGGTTGGTCGAGTGAACGCTTGACCGAGGTTCTCCGAGCCATATTTGCTAATGGCTCAGATCCCCAGGTGCGTCTTCATAAATCGTTACGCGAGTACGTAGATCGCGAACTGACACTGGATCGGATGATCGATGGCTTTCGATGTGTCGATAGTTTTCTGGATGCCCAACTAACCTGACCCCGCAAAAATGCGCACGGAACGCATCATTTCGAGCTACCAATGAAGCACCACTACTGTTGTATGTTTGATCACAACTACCTTGCGCGCGGATTGGCAATGATCGATTCGATGCGAAGTTTCGACTCTGACTCTACAGTCTGGATACTTTGCTTAAGCTCAATTTGCCACCAAGCGCTCCAAGAGCTCCGAAAACCTAATGTTCGGCTAATAAATTTGGAAATACTTGAGAAGGCAACGCCCGGCCTCTCCGCTGCAAGAGCGAACCGTTCTCAAGTTGAGTACTACTTCACCTGCACCCCGTCATTGATGGAATTTACATTAGCTCAGGCGGACGATGGAGATGTGGTGACTTACGTCGACGGAGATCTATTTTTCTTTGATGATCCAAGGGTACTCCTTCAAGAAATGGGCGACAATTCAGTGGCCATCATACCTCACAATTTCCTCAAGCCTTCACTCCAGCGTTTTGGTCTCTTCAACGTCGGCTGGGTTTCCTTCAGAAATGACACCATAGGCAGGGCGGTTTCGAGATGGTGGCAAGCACGCTGTATAGAATGGTGCTTCGACATGGTGGAATCAGATAGATATGCTGACCAGAAATATTTAGACAGCTTTTCTCAGCTTACTAATAGGCTGACAATTATACGCCATCCAGGGGCCAATTTGGCACCTTGGAATATTCGGCAGGACGAACTCAGCAAAAAGGATGGAAAGGTCTACGTGCGCGGAGCGCCATTGATCTTCTTTCACTTCCACGCCTTGAAAATACACTTTGACGCTCTTTTTCTCGCCAAGCATGTCCCGTATGGATCCTCGTACACCAAATTCATTCGGGAGGAGATCTACCGTCCATACGCAAAGACCCTGAGAGAGTTCAACCACCTTGTCGCTTCTAAGATTCCGACAAACAGCCCCCACCTTAGAGGGTTGGGAAGCCGGCGCTCTTCCCTGAAGCTTACTGCGGTCAGGTTGAAGCAGCTCGTGGAGCAATGTATCGCTCTTGGTAAGGGGCATTGGTTGATCGAACCGAAACTGCCCTTCCTGAAGGCCAACCAGTAGCAGCTGATCTTATGGAGCTCTGATGGAAGTCAGTCTAGTCACCCTCCCAGAAGTCCGCGATCATCGCGGCTCCTTGAGTTTCGCAGAGGTACAGACGCATATTCCTTTTAGTGTGCACCGCATCTTTTGGCTCTACGATGTGGAGCAGTCCGCCATGAGAGGCGGGCACGCTCACAAAGCTCTGTTTCAGATGCTGATCATGATGCAAGGCAGCTGTATCGTAGATGTAGAGGATGGCGTCGCTCCGAAGAGTATCGTGTTAGATCGACCCAACTTGGCACTGTTAGTTCCTCCGCTCCACTGGCTCGAGCTGCGTCAATTCACCAGCTCTTCCGTCTGCGTTGTGTTTGGTTCAGATCGATATGACGAATCTGACTACATCCGTGATCGCGGAGCATTCATAGACGCAGTACGAGCAGCAAGGCGACCGTAAATCGAGCTCAGCAGCGACACTGAGGAATACCTGGCACAAACTTATATTAGTGGGAACAATAAATGGCCAAGCGAAAGGGCATCATCCTGGCAGGTGGGGCTGGTACGCGCTTGTATCCACTCACCCTGACTATCTCGAAGCAGCTGCTTCCGGTTTTTGACAAGCCAATGGTGTACTATCCTTTATGCACCTTGATGCTTGCAGAGATCACGCAGATATTGATCATCACCACGAAGGAAGACGCGCCGCTTTTTCGAAGACTTCTGGGCAATGGAGAACAGTGGGGCATGCAGCTCAGTTACGCCGTTCAGCGCCGTCCAGCTGGCATTGCTGAGGCGCTGATCATTGCCGAACCGTTTCTCGATGGAGCGCCATCAGCATTGATTCTCGGCGATAACATCTTTTATGGTGATGGCATCCGCGAGCTGCTCGTGAAGACGAACCAGCTATCGACGGGCGCCACTGTCTTGGCCTACTGGGTTAAGGACCCCGAGCGATATGGGGTGGTGCAGTTCGACGCAAATGGCGTTCCCGTAAGGGTTGTTGAAAAGCCGAAGGACTTCGTCTCGAATTGGGCAATAACCGGTCTATATTTTTTCGACGCTCAGGCCGTCACGCTCGCTAAAAGGATTTCACCCTCTGCCCGTGGCGAGCTTGAGATCACTGCCGTCAACGAACAATACCTTAATAGAAAAATGTTAAACGTTGTTCGCTTGGGGCGCGGTTACGCTTGGCTCGACGCCGGAACTCATGAGGCACTGCTTGCTTCATCGCAATTTGTTCATGCAATCGAGTCGCGCCAGGGCTTAAAGATCGCTTGTCCCGAGGAAATTGCCTTCAGAAACGGCTTTATTGATCGTGGACAACTTCTCTTTTTGGCAAAACAGTTCGAGAAGACGGACTATGGGGCCTATCTGGTCCGGCAAGCTGAGAGCGACATGGCGTGACACCGTTCGCAACTCGTCGGAGCGAAGCATTGTTCGCAGTGATCCATGACTGAACGACAAAAACAATCCGCGAAGCACCGGCGCAGTCGCACTGGAACCGCATCAATTTGGCCAAGAGGCGCGCCGATCATCCGCCGATGTGTGTGGCCCGTACTGTTCTTACTAGTGGCTTTTAAATCTTCGTTTCGCTCTCTCTATTGGCGAACTCGGTTAGGCTACTTTGGCAGCCACGCTCGCATTGGGCGATTTGTGGTCCTTCACGAAGCAGGTAAAATAAGCTTAGGATCCCGATCCATGCTGAACGAATTTGTTCACATCTGGGGAGGCGGCGGAGTTGAGATCGGCACAGATACATTGATCGCAGCTCACGTGGTCATCACATCTGTGACGCATGATGTAAATGGACTTAGCGAAAATAGGCTGTATCGAGACACAATCATTCGTCAACCCGTATTGATCGGCTCAAACGTTTGGGTTGGTTCGAATGCAGTCATTCTGCCCGGGGTGACAATCGGTGATGGCTCGGTGATTGCCGCCGGTGCGGTGGTCACACGCGATGTAGCTCCGCGCACACTTGTGGCAGGCGTGCCCGCACGCTTTGTAAGAACGCTGGGCGCATCGCGAACTCTTCCAAGCGACACCTGTTCATGTCGGTGAAATGGGCTTCGCTTACTAGTATTCTGGCCGCCATCATCAGTGCGCTGGTTGCTTTTCTTGTATTTCGATTCGGGATTGAGTTCACAGGTCGCGAAGTCGTCGGATGTTGGGCTTTAATTCAAGGCGCGATGATAATTGTTCGTCTGCCTGACTCGGGGCTTGCGACGAATATCACTCGCCTTGTAGCTATCCGCCGATCGGAGGATCGCACGCCATCGTTGTTGAGGACTTTTGCCGCCGGTTTTCTCGTCGGCAATCTGCCTGTAGTTGTCATTGGCGCTCTACTTATATTCCCTATTCAGTCCTACATCGATGCTAAATTTAGCGCTTCTATTTCTACCAAGGACAGCTGGGACCTGCTGATCGCCGCATATGCGAGCGGTGTCTTGACGAGTATAAGCGGTGTTTTGCTCGGAATTCTCGAGGGATTGGGACGGCTCGTTCCTCGAAACATTGTTAGCATTATCGCAAGCATTGTTATGGGAATAACTGCGTATCCCTTAATATCCATTCACGGCCCGGCGGGGCTTGCATTAACAGGACTAGTCCTTGGAGCCGTTCAGATCGTTCTTTGTCTTTGCTACCTGTTATTTCGGCTGAAACATTCACACCAGAGCTCCCCCAGTACGACGTCGATCGCACAAGAGCTTTGGCGCGGAAGTGTAGACTTGACGATAGTTGGCGTCATTCGCCTAACATTCGAACCGGCTACGAAGCTCTTCCTGTCCATTTTTGCTTCGCTTGATACGTTGGCTTCTTTTGACCTTGCGCTTCGAGTTACCACGAACATGCGAGCGCTCATTCAGGCCGCAATCCAGCCCCTATTCATTGTCGGATCCCGCGCGAGCGGAAATCTTTCCAATAACGCTGCTCATCTCTATAGACAGTCCAACGCCGCAATCTACCAATTCTCGCTTATCGCCGCGGCCTGCCAACTGGCGGCCGCTCCCATTATTTCGGAAATAGGATTCGGATTCGCAGATCTCAACTTCTTTGGATTTTTCTTCATTCTTGTGGTGGCAAACGGGATCAATTCAATTGGAGCTGTTGGATACTATCTCAAGCTGTCCACCCCAAACATCCGCCCCTTGCTCCGCCTGCAATTCGAGATGCTGTTGATCAACCTAATTGGAGGCTTTGCAGGCGGAGCCGCTCTAGGCGCCCCAATGATAGTGGCCTCCTACGGACTCGCTTTTGCCTACGGTGGGGCCGTATCTCTCTATTTTTGGTTATCCCACGAACACGTCAAAATATTATCTTTCTTAATCGAGAATACATCCAAGAGTGCTGCCATATGTTTCGCCTCGTCCGCCGCACTGTACCTAATCTTTTGGCAGATGATCATTTATGGTCAGCCCAAGCATGCTGCCGTACTTTCAATCGTTGGCACAACGGTAGCTGGCGGTGTCGTACTGAAATTTGCACATGGAATACGGCAAAGCTGGCTCATGGTGAGATAACGTGTCTCATTCACTTCAATGAGCAAAAATATCCATAAAGCCTAGCATTCTTGCTTCCCAGAATTTCTGAGCTGACGTCGTCCTGAAACTTCATCTTGATGTCGTAGGCGGCAGATATCAATTTCTCCACCTTCGACCTGCTTACGTACACGTTTGGGTAGAATACAGGTCTGTTTTTAAAACCTTGCGGCAAGGGACCAGGCCCGTTGTCTGACAAGAACGACTTCTGCATAAAAACTAAGTCTCGATCTTCGTCCAGAAGCGGAGTTCTTGCGATAAACAAATGCTTGGCTCGGATAGAAAGTAGGGTCTCGAGCGCCGACAATGGCTGTTCGCAAAATTGCAGAGCACCGCTGGTAAAAACGAGGTCTACGGAGCCGAGATCCGCCTTAGCACTCTCTATATCACCGAAGAACCGCAGCTCTGAGTTGCACATTTTATCAGCCTCGCGCACCAGTGCCGGCGTCTCGACTACGTTCCATTGGAAGTTGGTATCTTTATCGAAGTAAGCCCTGGCGACTGTATAGTGAAAGCCAGCACCGCCGCCAAAATCTAGAACTCTCAATAATGATCCCGGGTTGCACAGCCCAACACCCACGACAGTGCGCAGGGCTCCTCGGTCGGCAAATTCGATAGAGTGCAAATTGGAACGAAGCGCGAGATTCTTTGCTACAACGACCTTGACGAGGTCGACAGCTTCATAGCCGCCGTCTTTGTTAGCTGCAGCAGCTTGCTCCATGGTATCGAACCGACGAAATAGAAAGCGACGGCGGACTGCGTTTAGGAGTACAGGTGGCAGCCAACTTTTGAAAAATTCGTTCATAGATTTTGCAACTTGCTTCCCAGCTCTAATAAAAGACTAACTCATTATCGGCCAATTAAGGCATGTAAGCTACTGGACAACTTACCGCAATCCAATCGGAGATCTTGTGCGCTTAGCCGTCCTTATCACCTGTTTCAATCGCAAAGCTACCACGCTTCGGGGCCTATCAGCGTTACGTTCTGCCCTAAGGTTAATCCCTGAACTGGCTTATACTATTTTCTTGGTTGACGATTTGTCTCCTGATCGAACGGGGGAGGCCGTTCGGAGCGCTCACCCCGACGTTCACGTCATCGAAGGAAATGGCTCGCTGTTTTGGAATCGTGGAATGTGCCTTGCATTTACTACAGCACGGTCATTTGGGTCATTTGATGCTTACCTGCTTTTCAATGATGACCTCCTGGTGACTGAACTCGGCGTCATGGGCGCCTTTGAAGACTTTCGTCATTGCAATCTTCGGAAGCCTACGATCTTGGCTGCATCGACGACCTCAGGCGATGGACGCGAGATAACCTACACAGGTTATCGAAGCGCCTCAAAGATAAGGCCACGCGCGTTCACAGAAGTAATTCCAAATGGGACCTTGACATCGATCGACGTATTCAACGGCAATTTTGTATTGGTTCCGGGGCCGTTCTTCGAGCGTGTAAATGGTCTAGATCCGGGTTTCCTACACACGCTGGGCGATATTGATTTGGGCATCACTGCGAAGGCAGGCGGGCTAGATATCATGTTGGCGCGCTTGCCCGTGGGTAGTTGCGAAAAGAACATTCAGTTTGACTCGGGCTTCAGAGCAGCGAGCTTCCTGAAAAGGCTTGCGATGCTTAACCATCCGAGATTTCGGTCGCACGATTTTCTATACTTCGTTCGGAAGCACCGCCCGACCGTGCTACTTCCGCTTTTCTTTTTGACTTTCCACTTTAAACGTCTGCTCAAATTGTTAGTGGGTTAAGGCCCGCGCGAAACGGTGTCCCAGTGAGCACGACGACGCGCCGCGGGTTCTCGAGAGCGTCGGGAGCGCCCGATTGTTAGGTAGAGCAGAGAACCAAAGCCCAAGATGTAACCAATCTGGTTTGGGACTAGACTCATAAACGACCAGCCTAAGCCTCCCTGTCGCCAAAGGATAAAGGCTGCAAAGAGCAAAACCGAGTAAACGAGGATCTTTGCATCCTTGTTTTCACCGGTCGCCCTCATCATGAAAACATCGCTATAGGCAGCGATAAACGCCAGCATAAAACTGTAAAGCGCAGTACCGATTGGCCCTCCGAGCGCCCAAGAGTTGCCAATATAGGAGGCAGCGGTTCCCCACTCGACGGTTGACGGAGACCCCCCAAACATTAGCGTAGTTGTCGCGTGCCCCATGTCAATGAACGCGGTGGGCTTGTCCGGCCAAAAATAACGAGGAATCAAATAGAGCATAGGCTCTATATTTGTAATGTAGAATGCATTTGCGGTTGACCCGAACATCTCAATTATCTGATCGCTTTCGTAAATGGTAACGGTCATTGCTTCGAAGAACGCAAATTCCAGAGAGTAAAAATAGAAACCAAGCCATGATCCATGAGACCAACTCGCGTCGATATACGATATGTCTATGTTGTTCATGTACGCAGGCAGCACCGCTCGAAGAAGTTGCGAGCCCATTCCGAAGACAATTACCCCAACAAGAACATAAGGCATCGATGACAATTGCAATCTTCTAACATAAAAGTGAAAGGCCAAAACAACCGCGAACAGGGGCTCAAGGAGGTATGTCCGCTTGCCGAAGTTGCCGAGATATACAAGCGCCACGGTTACTATGAAAAGGGCACCCCATAGCACAAGGCCACGGCGCCTTCGGATAGCGATGACGAGCATCCAACTGGCTGCCACTTCCGCGATCCCCGAGAAATTTCTTACCCACGTCAACGTAACGTCTTCCTGACCGATATTGAGGTTCTCTCGCAGACCGCCAGATAGTCGGATTACCGATTCGTCCAGTCCTCCAGTCTGCAGAATCGCATAGAGTTTCAGCAAGATTCCGATGACAATCATCGAAAGAGCTGCGACCCGGACGAGCATTTTAGGCTCGGGTGGCCCCCAAAGGGACTCCTCAAATTGCTTTAGACTACGCAATCTAGAAAGCGCTATTCTGCCGAAGAAGGAGTAGCCAGCCATATACGATGCGAGCGCAAAAAGGCAAATCAGCAGAATAGGTAGGGCATTCTCTGCTCCAGAATAATGAGGAGCCCAGGTGAATTCGAAATTATCGAACAGCACTGACAGTGCAGCAGAAACCCAAACGTACAAGAGAAACATAGTCACCATGACGCCATTTATGGAAAATAACGCCCTAGACCCCCGAGTATCACGAATGGTCGACCTGAAACCGAAAATGATGAGTCCGGCCATCACAAGCATCAGGATGTAGCAAGCACTCTCGCTCATGGTTAATCCCGCTTAGATCTCAGCATCTAGCACCTCACGCCGAGACGTAGTGAGCATGTGCATTGGGGTGCGAGCCCCTCCTGTTCTAAATTTTATTATAGACCGACGTAGATAAAAAAGTGAGAGGAAACGTGGCGCGCTGTATCCAGGGCAACAATCCGAAGAGCCTATTCGCGGTTGTTGCAGTCGCGACGATCTTCATTCCTCAAAGTTCTGAGAGCCACTCATCATACCTGATTGTGGTAGATGAAGCAAAGCGGGAGAGCCACGGCGAAACGTCGCCGTCGGAGATGTCACGGACGGTGGCGACATTGGAGGAGGGCATAGCAGCTGTTAGAGCGCGAAGAAAGACTGGTTGGATCGGATCAGTCACGCTCCAGCTGGCTCCGGGCGTACACCGATTAACCAATTCGCTGATGTTAACTTCGGATACCTCTGGATGGCCAGGGCTTCCTCTTCGAATTGAGGCCCAGCGCGGCACAACGGCAGTCATCACTGGAGCTAAAGAATTCGAGGCTCGCCGCTATCGAGATGAGACAATTGGCCCGCCTGGAATGATGCCGCCAGTAGCCTCATCCTCAGCCTTTGTGCTGCCGTTGAGTGAAGATCTTCTGTCCATTGCTCAAGCTGAACATCCTCGAGGATCCACTTTTTCCCCAAGCGCCTCAGGCCTTCAAATATATCAGGGTGATATGCGACTTCGACCCGCTCGGTGGCCGAAGACAGGCTTTGCAATTCCCAAACGCGTCTACGATCGCGGAAATGGCAACGGAGGCCCAGTGTTTGCTCCCCCGGCCGGCAAAATTGAGAACTGGTTGGGAGAGAAACACTTGTGGGCGGGCGGTTTCTGGGGCTACGACTGGCACTGGGAAACCGCGCAAGCAGTCGCTTCTGATGAACCGACGAAGAGCCTAAACCTCGGCCCGCTTCATGGACCATATCCAATGAGCACGAGCGCGCGCTACTTCGTTTATAATGCGCTCGCCGAACTCGATCAGCCAGGCACGTTTTACATTGACCTAGAAAATAGACTTGCTGCCTACCTTGCTTGGCAGGGAATAAACCGCCCGGAGAGCGTTGAAATACCTCTGTTGTCGACACTGGTCAACGCCAATGGCGCCCACGACATCATTTTCGAGCGCATCGCCTTCGAGAAATCGCTAGGAGACGCGGTTGTCATCAACGATAGCCATGACATTGTTTTCGACGATTGCTTTGTTGGCTTAACCGGAAGTCGCGGCCTCGTGGTACGAGGCGGTCGTGCGATTACCTTCGAACAATCTATTATTGCTCATACTGGAGAAACTGGGGCCGAGTTATCGGGGGGCAACAAGGATCAGCTGATTGCGAGCGGCCATCGAATCTCCCGATCTATTATAGCAAGCTACGGAGAGGACACGAGGACTTATCGTCCCGCGGTTCTCATGGACGGTGTGGGCCAGATTGTTGAGCGTTCACTCCTTACCCAAGGACCTCATAGCGCGATAATCTTCTCCGGCAATGAACATAGAATCGTTGGGAATGAGTTTAGTCACGTGGTGACGGATTCACTCGATTCGGGCGCAATCTATGGAGGCCGCGATTGGAGCTCCCGAGGCACCCATATTCTTGGAAATCTTTTTCGCGATATCCGCGCGTTTAGTAAGGATAGGCCCTCCGATGTTCACGCAATTTATCTTGACGACTGCTTCAGCGGAACCACCATCAAAAAAAACGTTTTCGTCGACCTTGATCAGGGCATTTTTGTCAACGGTGGACGAGACGTGCAAGTGGACGGCAATCTATTTGTTCACAACCGTCTAGCTGCTGTACGCATTCAAAATCTCTCTGGAAGCGACTTTGCGGCTGAGACATTGCAAGGTGGCACGCTGATGCAGCGGTTGCTCAAATCCTCTTATCGGTCATATCTGTGGCAACGCAAGTATCCGCATTTGAGCAGTATTCTTTCGGATGATCCAATGACACCGAAATACAATTGGATCGCAAACAACCTTTTTGCGACAACTATACAGATTCAATATGACAGGAACGCAGATCGATACGCTGAAGTCACTGAAAACGAAGCAATAGAAAATTCGAAACTCGGTGCAAATATCCGAGCTCAAGAGATTGTGGATAGCACCGGTATAATGGATAGAGCCACGCTGACCATGAATAAGGTTCGAATCAAGAACGAGGTGAAAGATGCACGAAAAGCTTTGAGCTTTTCTTCTCGTATAACCGAGTTCCTAGAAAAGTCGGATTGAAGACAGAAGCGAACCCAGGCTCGGTGCCTAAAATGGACGGTTTCTTCGACTCGGCACGCTTGGCACCGTTACCCCCTCCAATCCCTGCTCTTCCACGGCTCGCGCAAATGAGTTGCGAGTGGGCTCGTCTAGGTGAACTAATTCAGCTGTGAGTTTGCTTCGCAGCGGAAGGCCGAGTGCAGCCAGCAGCTTGATCGCATCGGCAAAAAGACCCGAACGAACCAACCCCACGAACTCTTGAACAACTCGAACTTTAAGTTCGTCGGGTAAAGAGGGAAATAGAGCTAGAGCTATAGGACAACGGCGAACACCTATCCAAGCCTCATTTGGTCCAGTCACATAGGACATGAGCAGACGACGAAATTCTCCCTTTGGTTGAGAAACACCATTCTCAATTTGATGACCCATTAGCCACAAAAAGGAGTCCGACGGCGCCGCGTTTAGTGCGGCCACAAGAGCATCGTCGAACTTCGGTAAGTCCGAAGCAATTGGCAAGCCATACTCGAAAGCACGCCCCTGCTCCAGAAGGCGAAGGCGAACAACGGCAATATCGCGAAATGTAAGCGGTCTGTTCTGATCAGCCGATGTAACGGTAGTCAATCGATCCGCTAGTCGCGCCAACTGCTTCGCGTTGAAATTTTCTCCGTTCAACACAGCTCGCGCGGAACGCCCTAACAAATCTTCACGAGAATAAACTTGAAAGGAGGAAACGGCCCATAATGCGGAAATAACCCCTAGTGCAGCGGTAAAGCTTCGCACAATCCTAAACACGTTTTGCGCCAACGCAGTTGATGTTAGTCGCTTTTATATCCATATTGGCCGTAGTGATAGGATTTTCGATAGTGGCCCTCATAGCGCTCTAACACGCCCACCTCAGCTTTGTTCAAAACAGCGCCTAACAAACGATCATGAATCTCGGGCGCAACTTGTAACTGATGCTGCGCCAAGTCGACTCTGGTTTTGCCCCATTCAATCACATAGATGTAGGAGTCAACCAAACGTGTGGTGGCTCGAACATCAACAATGGGGGCCATGGGGGGCAAGTCGATGACCACATAGTCGTACAGATTGCGCAGGCTATCGACGACGGCGCGCATAGATGCTGAGGCTAAAATTTCGTTTGTATGAACAGTATCAGACGGCACAATCGTGGGCAAAAACGTCAGTCCGGTGCCCGGATCTGAATAAGTCGCTTCCTTTAGGTCTACCGATTTGGTGATAACCTCTAGAAGCCCTGGTCCTGCACGTGATGCAAGGGAACGCGTCAGACTCGGGTTTCTAAGATCCCCGTCCAAGAGGATGACTCGATTTCCGGCGTGAGCAATAAGCTCTGCCAAATTGGCCGCAACAGTAGATTTTCCCTCACCAGGAAGCGTGGAAGTTATTCCGATCACCCTGCCTTGAGGATCACCGCCAATGTCCGCAGCGATCTTGATCGAGCGAAACGCTTCGGCAAACGACGAAAGCGGATCGGTAACGACTTGGCGCAATAAGCCGTTTGAGCGGTCAATTGCTCTTTCTCCGGCACTTACAGGCAATGGTTTGCTTGGCTTCCATCCTTCCCGCCGCACCTCGCCAGAGGGGGCCTGGTCCCCCACCGCCTTCGATGAATTCAATCGCGGCAACACAGCCAAACAATGTGTTTGCAACGCGTTTTCCACCTGCCGCGTCGTACGAAACACTCGATCTGCCGCCTCGCGCAGTACTGCAGCGCTAAAACTAAATATAACGCCCATTAGGGCTGCTAGGCCGAGTACTTGAACTGGTAAGGGTCCACTCTTTGTATCCGGCAACCGCGCTGAGCTGATCACGCGAGCTTCGGTGATTGGAAAGGATTGCTGTTGGATGGCCTCCATATACCGCTGGAGAAAGTTATCGTAGATGGAATGATAAACTTTAGCGCTACTTTCCAGATCAGATAGCCCTAGTCGATCGCGATTGGTGACCTGCGAACTCGCAACGAGCCTTTGTAGCTCCCGTTCCAAGCCGTCAACTCGCGTTTTGGCAATTTCGTAATCACTCTTATAGCTCTGAGCAATGCGGCCCAATTCATCGAAAATCGCTCGTCGCAATTCCGCCATTTGAGTGCGGAGATTAAGCGCGGCCAAGTGGCCCGACCCGTACCGCGCGGACCAAATGGCCTCTTTGGCAGCTATGTCCAAATAGTTATTCCTCAAGCGATTAATCACATCGCTATGAAGAGAATCAGCAACCGCCGCATCGGGGACATCTCTCCGCATTACTTCATTGATTCGCTCTAGTCGTGCCTTGGTCTCTTCTGCAGCTGCACGAGCCGTGCCCAGTTGCGTATTGAGGTCCTCAAGCTGCTGCTCACCGAGCAATCGTGGTCCGCCCGAAGAGTTTCCTCCAACGGCAACGATCTTGTTTTTTTCTTTGTAATCGAGCACGGCTCGGTCGGCCTCAGAAGCTTGCTGTCGAAGCTCCTTGATTCTGTCTTGCAGCCAACTGCTGGCCCGCTTTGTAGCTTGATATTTAGCTTCGAGTTGATCGACGATGTAGGCATCCGCGATAGCATTGGCTATGGCAGCGGAACGCGCCCGATCTAGCGACGTGAACCCAATGTCCAAAACATAAGTTCGACCGACGCGAGTGACGGTTCGCTTCGCGATAAAGGCAGCCAAAGCTGCACGAGACAAAGCGGTTTCCGACTGTTCCCCGTCAAGCATGTGCCGCAAGAATCCGAGGATGCCTCCGCTCGAATTCGCGAACTCAGTGTCGTCGGTAAGCTTCAGTTCCTTAATAACAGACAGACCAATATTTTCGGATTTCAAAATTTCAACTTGTGTTTCGACTTGCGCTGTGTCGATCGGAACATCCCCGATTGGCGTTTGCTGCTGCTGCAGTATGCGCAGCTTGCTCGAGTCAATCAGTAGCATCGCGTGTGAGGTGTACTTGGCAGGCGTCGTAACGAGATAGATTAGACCAAGCGCAACGGAGCAGCCGATTACAAAGACAAATATCGGGAATTGTCGGCGAACAAATCCAGTCAGCTGCTCGATGATTTCAGAAACCGCGAACGGTTCTTCAAGCGATGCTCCGGGGCGCAATTGACTAGCGCCCTGGCTGCTGAACTTTAAAGGCGCGTCCATTTAAGTCCCTAACTATTCAACGCTCCATTAGCTACGCACCAAGAGGGCGCTCCAAGGGACGCGTCGGAATAAATATCTCTACAGCTTTCTAAAAAGGGCTTACCTGCGAAGCGTTCGCCCCGCTCAGCGATCCTCCGGTCGTCAAGCCGGATGATTGATTGGCGGCGAAGTTGCTACCGTTGATCGCGTTGCCCGAATTCGATCCGCCGGTCGTAGACCCCGCCGTAGTAGGACCGCCGCCGCCGCCGGCACCTCCTCCACCCCCACCCCCCCCTGCTGCCGCAGTGCTGGTGTCGCCTGCGGCCTCGGCGTAAGCCCTGGCCAATTCGGGAAGGCCGGCTTGGACGACGGTCCGTTGGATGTCGCCACCGAAGGCAGGGTCGTTGCCCGAGGCGTAGGCCTTGGCGCCGTCGGCAAGACCCTGGGCGATGGCCGTGCGCTGGTCTTCGTTGGCGGTTTTGGCGAGCGCAATGATTGCTGCCAGGGTGTCCTTGTCGGAGGCGATGAGGTCGGCGATTTGTTTGCGCAGGGCCGGACCGCCGTTCGGGATTTGGCTGAGCAGCTGGCTCGGATCGGCCTTGAAGGCGGTGATTGCGGTGGGCGCGAGCGGCGGATTCTGTCCGGCGATTTGTGCGTTTGCCACCTGCACCGAAACGAGAAGTGCCGCGCCAACAAGAAATTTGAGCCCCAGCCGCTTGGTCATCTCGCAAACTCCTTCCCGGCAAGTCCTGATCGAAAAAGCCAAGATCGCCATCATCTTAAAAAAAACTGAAACCACTATAGCTGAGCCAGCGGGAATACAAAAGACGAATGATCCGGCAGGCTGTTTGCTTTAGGGCGCTGTTTTGCTTGTGGATTTAGCTGTTTCGGCCGCCCGCCTGCCGTGTTAGCTGGCCGTTAACCATCATTTTGAGGAATTAACGGTAACAGCTTGACAGATTTACCGGATTCGGCGCCCCCAAGCGGCCCCTTAGCGTGTCGTCTGCGTGTTGGCTCCTGCTCCCGCTGCGCTTGCCGCAAATAGATCGCCTGACCAAGGCCGAGGCCGAGCAGGGCGAAAAGCACGATTGAATAGCCGGCAATCTGAAGCGAGAAATCGATCGCGGAATGCAGAAGCCCGATCAGGCAAACCGCAAGCGCTGCCAGCGGTACCATCATGTGCCGCCGACGCACCCGGACGCCGCGCACAAGCGCCGCGAGCGCGACGATCCAAGCCACCCCCGCGATGATGGCGAGCGGAATGCCAAGCTCGGAGGCAAATTCGAGGTAGGTATTATGGGCGATGTCCCAGCGTCCCTGCATCGAAATGTCGCTGCTGCGATAGGCCGGGAAAGCATAGGCGAAGGTCCCAAGCCCGGTGCCGAACCACGGGTTGTCGGCGATGATCCTGATCGTGGAGCGGTAGACCGAGAGGCGCCCAGCATCGCTGAGCCCCTGCAGATCGATGCGGCTGCCGACATTGCCGCCGAGCACCTGCAGAAGCAGCAAAGCGGTGGCAGCGCTCCCCGCGATCGCGCCGACAAAGCCAAGGCCACGCGGCATGTCGGGGGCAAAGAAGATCATGAAGGCGATCACCATCACCCCGAGCGAGACCAGCACCCCGCCGCGCGAGCTGGTCATGAACATCGCCGACAGGCACACAAACAGCATCACGAAGCGGATCAGCACGTCCTTGTGGGTCCGCCGGAGGAGGTGATGGGGGATTTTGCGCCATTCCAGTGGTCCGGGCGGCAGGTTACGCCGGACCGCGCTCATGAGAAGCACCAGCCAGACCGCCGCGCACGAGCCGAAATAGCAGGCGGCTGTGTTGCGGTTGATGAAGGTCGCCGTGAGATTGCCGAGATAGGCGGTCTTCTCCCGCCAGAGGACTTCGGTCGGATCGAACGCCAGCGCGAAGATGCCATAGATTGCGTAGCCGACCCCGGCCCAGGCCATCACCCGCACGCCGCGCCTGGCCCGCTCCGGATCGACACCGACGATGAGGCCGAGGACGAGTGCCAGCACATTGGCCAAGGGATGGCCGAGCGCAAAGAACGGCTCGCCGCGGACGATCGAGACCGAGGGCGTAAGCTGTTTGCCCAGCGCCTCCGATGCCTTGGCCCAGATTGGATTGAACGGCGCTACCCAGGGGTGGTCTGCGAGCTGCTCGTGCAAAACGAAGCCAAAACAGAGGAGCACGAACCCGAGCCCAGCCAGAAGCAGGAGATGGCCCTTCCTGAGGCGGTGGGTCGGCGCAAACATCAGCCCCGCGCCGAGAAGCGCGCACCAGGCCGCAACCGTCATGGCATCGCGCGAGCCGAACAGGAACGGCGGACCTGCAAGCGCCACATAAAGCACCAGCGCCGAAATACCGCCCCATCTCGGACGGCTCTTTTTGTTCGACCGAAGGATTTGCCGAAGGGACAACGCCGCTGACTTCTCAAAACTATGTTTGACCGCGAACATAGCCCGAAAGCAGCCAATGCAATCGAGGAAGGCGACTTGGGGCCCGGCTCAAGGTTGCCGGTTCGTCTACGAGATCGGAGGCTCCAGGAGAGCCTCCGCGACAGGCGTCCTCTTCTTCCCTGTCGTCAGATCAGGGAAGTGCCCTTGCAGCATTGAACAAGGCGATGCCATTGCTGCCGAGCACCAGGCCATTGTTGGCGGTGGCCATGATGGCGTTAACCGAGGTCAAGAACTTCGTGACGTCAACCGATTCGGCGTTGGCCACGAACAGGATATCTCCGTTGCGCATCTGCACGTTGGTGGCGAGGAAATAGCCGCTCGGATCCCGGAAGCTGGTAGAGAAGATCACCGGGATCAGCTCACCTGCAAACTTAGAAACATCCACGCCCAGCTGCTGCGCGAGCTCCCGCGGCTCGGCGCGGTACAGGAAGACCGAGCCCGGATCCGCCTGGTTGTCCACCAAGCCACCTGCCTTGCCGACCGCTTCGGCAAGGTTGATCCGCCAGGCATCGAAGTTGAACTCGCCCTGCGTACCGGTCGCGCCGAAAGCTAGGAATTTCTGCTGCTCCCGGTAGACATAGATCCGGTCGCCCGGCTGGACGAAGACGTTGTTGGAGGGTTCATAGACGAGATTAGCGAACGGTACCGTTGCCCGGCGATTGCCGCGCTGCAGCATGACCCAGGTCTCGTAGCCCTGCCCCCGGATGCCGCCAGCGCGCGTGATCGCATCGGTAACGCGGTCCTGGGCGCCATAGGCTGCAGCCGGATAGCGGGTCGGCGTATTCACCTCGCCAAACACGCTAATCAGAGAGGTGCGCTGCTGCGACAGCGACACCACCACCTGCGGCTCGATGGCGCGGTTCTTGATGCGATTGACGATATCCTGCTGGATCTCGCCGTTGTATTTGCCGGCCGCCTTCACCAGACCGGCATAGGGCACGCTGATATTGCCATCGTTATCGACCGTCTGGTCGGGGATCGTGACGAAATTGCCCGGGCGGACGCCGGCTTCGGTCGGGATGAACAGCCCGCCTGCCGCCGCTTCGAAGATCGTGACGCTGACGACATCGCCGACACCAAACTTGATCTTGGTCGGCGGGACGTACTTGTCCGGGAAGGTGCCGGCAAGCCCCCGCGGCTCAAAGCGGCCCACCATCGAGACGATCTCGGGGCTGAGCTTGACCAGTGCGTAAGGAAGATGGGTACCCTCGGCTCCCGTGGCGTCAGCGTTGGCGCGGATCTGATGGGCATACGGCCCTGTCGTCGGAACCCATGAACATCCGCCGAGCGCAAGAGCGAGCGCCAAAAAACCGATGTATCTGGCAATTCGATCGTGAAGCATGAATTCGTCCCGCCTATCCAACGAAATGGTTAGGTCAACACCACCTATGGAACAAGGCCGGTGCGGGCCTAACTCGCCGATTGCGGGTCGATGCGCCAAAAATGCCACAGATCACTTTAAGGTGATGTAAATCAAAATATGCACGTATGATCAGGCTATTGTAAGGAATACTTAACCCTATCTTGGAAGCTATCTTATCCAATGTCTCGCCAATCGGACCACACCAAACGCCTGGGCATTTGGCTGTTCGCCAGCATCTTTTTGCTCGGCGCCTCATCCGCTTTAGGCGCAGAATCGGCCCGGGATTTCGATGGCTGCAAAGCGATCGCCGATGACCGCGCCCGGCTCGATTGCTTCAAAGCCCTACTGAACCCTCCCGCCTCGGCTCCCGGAGCGACCTCGCCGGGACCCGACTCTCTTAGCTCATCTGCCTCTCCTGGCTCATCTTCCGCGCCGAGCCCGGACGCCGCGCAAGGCGCCGCTTCCGCAGACAATTGGCCTTTGGTCAAAACCGCCAACCCGAAGGGCGGACCGGATGCGCTGGCCATCATGCGCACGGCCGACACGACCAGGTCAGATCCGGACCTGGCGGGCCTGTTGGTGCGGTGCCAGGATAAGCCGGGCTTTGAGGTGCTGCTGGCCGTGGTCCGCCCCCTGCCCCCTCGCCGGAAGCGGGACGTCACCATCACCCTCGGGACGGCCCACCCTGTCCTTCACGCCGAGATCAGCTCAGCCGGGACATCCCTGATCTTGCCGCTCGAAGCATCCACACTCGCCATCCAGGACGAACTTGCCGTAAAGGTCGATGATCCCGATGGTTCAATTCAGGGGGTCATCCCTTTAGGTGGTCTAGGTCCCGCCCTGGCGAAGCTCGCCGCCAATTGCCCGGCATCGCGACCATAATCG
This sequence comes from uncultured Bradyrhizobium sp., assembly GCF_936928535.1. Lineage (GTDB taxonomy): Bacteria > Pseudomonadota > Alphaproteobacteria > Rhizobiales > Xanthobacteraceae > Bradyrhizobium. Next base: position 43,536 of record NZ_CAKZHY010000168.1, read on the forward strand.
CGGCATTTGAGGTGTCGATTTAACGGAAATTTAGACGGCCCCGGGGAATTCTGCCCCCATGGCCATGATCATTATTTTCAGTGCATTGGGCGGGGCGGTTTTGGGGACCCGATTCAAGGTGTTTATTCTGTTTCCCGTCTCGCTCCTTGCCCTTGTGGCGGTGACGTCCGGCCTGATGCTGGGCGGAAGCAGCTTGTCGCGATCCTTGACCGTCGCCATCGCCTCGATCGTCGCACTCCAGCTTGGATATTTAGGCGGCGTGGCAACCCGCTTCGTCATGGTCGCCGCACGCCTGCGTTCGCTGCGCAAACAGCCGGCTGCCTTGCCGAGATAAACCGGCTTCAGGGTTCATACTTTCTAACCGGCGCGAGATTGCAACGCGGCGCTTATGCTATATCGTCGCGATCAATATTCTCGAGATTGAGCCGCCCGTTTGTCGATCGCTTTTAGTCTTCTGCTCATCTGCATTGTCTTTGCCTCAGGGACAGCTATTCAGGATGGAGCCGCCGCACAGTCTCTGATTGCGGTATTCACTGTCGCAGCGCTTGCCTCGATTGGCCTGTCCGCACGGACAGCCGACGTCAAGTTTGCAAGCCAGGTCACCAGGGGCCTTAAGCTGATTGCGGCCATCCCCGCCGTCTGGATGGCGCTTCAGATCCTGCCCACCCCCATCGGCGCTCACTCGATCTGGTCCTACGCCAACGAAGCCTTAGGACGTCAAGCCCTCGGCCATATCAGCGTCGACCTCGGCGTTACAATCGTCTCCCTGATCGGGTATCTGGCGAACCTGGCGCTGATACTGGTCGGCATTTTCGTGACCGCCGATCGCCGCCGGGCAGAACTGGTCCTGTTCGTATTGGCCGGTGCAACCGCGGTGACCGCAATTCTCCTGGTCTTCGCCGAATTGGGGCTGTTTGCGGCAGGCTCGGCACGCGATGCAGATCGAATCCAGGGCGCCGTCAGCGCGTTGGCCATCCTGGCTTCGCTGGCATGTGGCGTTCGCGCCCTCGAGCGTCACGAGAGCCGCACTCCTCAAGGCAAAACCGTTGCCCGTGAAGTCGTCTTTGGCTCCGTTGCAGCCATGGCGGGGCTTGCCTGCGGTACGATTGGTCTTGCCCTGGCAGGATCGCTGAATAATGCCCTTGTGACGATTTTCGGCATCGCCCTGTTCGCTTCCGTGCAGACCGTGCGGCGCCTGGGCCTCGGCGCATGGGCTACAGCTACGCTTGGTGCAACCTTGGTTCTGGCCGCAGCCATGATCATCGCCTGGCGTTACGACCCTGCGCGTGCGGTCTCACCGTTCCTGCAATTTGCCAACACGTTCTCTGCTGAATCTCTTTCAACCGTACAGCGCATGATGACCGACGCGGGTTGGCAGGGCACGGGAGCCGGTACCTTTGCCGCGATGGCCTCGATCTACCAGGATCTCGCTGGCGCCGAGATACGCCCGATAACCACCGTATCGACACTGGCAATCGAACTCGGATGGCCCGCGGTATTTTTCAGCGTCGCCGCAGCAGGTCTGCTGTTCGTTTTGCTTTATCGTGGCTCGCTGCGACGCGGGCGCGATTCGTTCTACCCCGCCCTTGCAGCCTCCTGCACATTCATCGTCGTTGCTCAGGCCTTCTGTGACGCAAGCCTGCTCAACTCATGCATCGCGATCATGGTCGACGCAATCGTAGCCCTTGGACTAGCTCAAAGCATCAGCCGCCGCGATGGCCTCTAAGGAAAAACGAAATCAAACAAACAAGACGCCTTAGGCTTTGCGACTGTCGAGCGATGCCCAATAGTTCGGGTTCTTTGCAGTCTGCATTCGGACCCAGCGATAGGGCGCGCGTGACCAGGGACGAATCTGCGGGGTGAGATTATCAAGCACGAGATCGCCAACAGAGGTCCGCACGACAAGGACCAGGTGATGCTCCCCCCACGTGGTAACGACTTCGCTCAGAAGAAGTGTTCTGGCCGGCCATCCCCGTTTTAGCAGTTCGGACCTCTTGGTGACCGCATAATCGTTGCAATCGCCGCTGGCCGGCTTGATCAGCCATTTCTCTCCGGCAAGACCTTCCGTGTTGGCTTCAGGCGAAATTGCCGCGTTGACGGTTTTATTAACGTCTCTCAGGTCGTCCCAGCGCTGCTCCGTCAAACGAACAGGTCCGCCGCGAAATATCACGCGTTCGGGCTTGCATTGATCGGAATAACGCAGGCAAAACTGGGTAAAAGCCATCGGCGGCAGCGTGTAGTTTCCGAAGGCGATGCGCTTGAGGGCCGTTCCTAGCATGCTTGGCAAGCCGACAAAGCCTGCATTCGCAGGCTGGCATCCCCCTGCGACCGCAGCCGCGACACCGAGTGCGGCAATCCACCTGGTAGCGGACTTCATGTGATAGGCTCCCCCTGCAATTTTGGAGGACCCTAAGCCAGAAGTTTTTAGATCATGCTCGCCTGCTCCAGCGCTTTTGACTTAGATGTGAGTTACCGCTCCAAGAATATGTTAACCATCCCGACGAGCCGCGGGTCTAATACGACCGCTCTGCAAGGGGATATAAGGAGCGGATTGGTAGCGCTGTTGAGATGTTCGGGTTGCTGCGATCACGGAAGTCTACAGAATTGCCCCGGCTTCCAGAGGGCATTCGAATCTATGCGTTCAGCGACATCCATGGCCGCGCCGACCTCTTGGCGGACATGTTCAGGGTCATCGACGTAGACCAGGCTCGCCGTCCAGCGGCTCGTCCGATTGAAGTCTTCCTTGGCGACTATGTCGATCGGGGGCCCTACTCCAACGAAACGCTCGATTTGCTCATCGAGCGGAGCCAAAGGCGAGAGACCGTCTTTCTGAAGGGAAACCATGAAACTCTTTTTCTTCAGGTTCTTCGAGAGGCGAGCAATTTCGATTCGTGGCGAAGAATCGGCGGACTTGAGACCATGATGTCCTATGGTATCCGCCCATCACTCAATTCAACCACAGCCGAACAAAACGATCAGATCGAGGAGCTCAAAGGTGTCGTTCCAAAAAGGCATCTTGCGTTTCTGAATAGCCTGAGGCTCTCCTTTACCTGTGGCGATTTCTTCTTTGTTCATGCAGGCGTGCGCCCGGGAATACCGCTTCGGGAGCAACAAGAATCCGATCTGTTATGGATCCGCAACGAGTTCCTGGAGAGCGAAGAAAACTTCGGAAAGTATATCGTCCACGGCCATACCCCGGTTCGAGAACCCGATATCCGATCAAACCGGATCAATATCGACACCGGCGCCTATGCCACCGGCAATTTGACCTTGCTCAGCATCCAGGGCAGCAGCCTTATTGCGGTATAGCTCGATACCGGTCAGGATGGTTTTGCGCTGGTCAGGTCATTTTAAGCAAGATCAATGAAATCGCTTTGGCAATTCCGTCTTTTCGTTCTCGTCGTCTTCATCGTAGTCGGCGGCATTTCCGTCTGCAATCTTGCGGCTGAGTTTCTACGTCCCCTGCCGCTGCCTTTGGCCACTGAACTCGGCACTCCACCATCGGCCGACCAACTCTCACGTGCATCTCGCTCAGCGTTAATCGCGCCCTTTCGATCAGACTTAAGGGCAGACTACGCATTGAGGCTAACCGGGCAGGCGCTGAATGCTACGAAGTCAGCGCGCCAAGAAAACGCGTCAGAAGTGCCTTTTGATCTGCTTGGAAGTGCGCTTGCCATGTCTCCGCACGACTCCCGGATGTGGCTAGCGCTCGCTCTCCTCGGGCAACGAGGCGTAGTTGCCCGCCCCGTCGACACGCTCAAAATGTCCTACCTGACCGGACAAAATGGCGCTGATTTGATTCCGCTTCGCTTAGCAAGCGCGACCACAACCAACGTCTTGACTGATGTGGACCTGAAGGAACTTGCACAGGGCGACGTTCGCGCACTTCTGACCCGGCTCCAGAACCAACGCGCGGTTCTTGCTGACGCTTACGCAAAAGCATCACCCGTTGGAGCGGCATTCCTGGAAGCGAGCGTTAAAACAATCGACCCAAGTTTTCTCGATATAATGAAGAAAAAATAAGCTGGCGTGCGTCGTCCGCCAGTCGGCGCACTAACGCCGAGTTCGCCAAGGGGCGTTCAAACGGCGGGCTTTGCGCGACAAAATTCCCAAAGAACTACGATCGGACCTGAGCGCGATTGCGGGCTCGACGTAAACCGTCGTCAGGCGCGAGACCATAGTTAATAGCTTATTTCACGCTTCGCTAAAACACGCGCAGCAAGTTCCACTGAATCTCAGAACGAGTTCGCTAGCGTTCTCCTCGAGGGCTGAGGTGGCGGCACAGATCGCCCCACCCTCACGGGGGATGTCAAATGTGTGCTCTTTGCCAAGCGCTGGGAATGAATCTGCATGCGTCAGGCGCGACCGACGGCTCTGGGATAGCCGCGGCGTCTGGGATTGCAGCGGGGAATGTTCTTGCTGCAACGGGAAATCCGGATGTCGATGGACTTCTGTCCGGCTACATGTGGACAGGCGGCACGATCACGTACAGCTTCCCGAGTTCAGCCAGTGTCTATGGCGCGAACTATGGGATGGGCGAGAATACCTACGGCTTTTCGCCGCTGTCTGCCACCGAGCAGACCGTTGTCAAATGGATCATGGGGCAGGTCTCGACGTTCACTGATCTGAACATCGTCTACTCGGGCACCGGATCGGCCGATATTGAACTTGCCCATTCCGCAAGCGCAAACCCGACAGCTTACACATATTACCCCGACGGCTCGGCGGAAGGCGGCGATATTTGGTTCGGCACCTCCTACAACTACACCACTCCAAGAATCGGCGATTATTCGACGCTCACCCATATTCACGAGATCGGGCACGCGCTTGGCCTCAAGCATAGCTTCGAAACAGGCGGCGTCGCCAACGAGACCGTTCCCTCGGCCCATGACAATCTCGAATATACCGTCATGAGCTACAGGAGCTATCAGAATGGACCCCTTACAGGCTACTCGAACGAGCAGTACGGGTATCCGACCAGCTTCATGATGGACGACATCCTGGCTCTACAGACCATGTATGGTGCCGACTATACGTCCCAGGGCCACAACAACGTCTACAGCTGGAGCCCAACCACCGGACAGGAATTCATCAACGGGGTCGCACAGGCAATGCCCGGCGCGGACCGAGTTTTCATGACCGTCTGGGATGGCGGCGGCCACGTGACCTACGATTTCTCAAATTACTCCACCGACATGACGATCAACCTCAATCCGGGGGCCTACTCGATCTTGTCGACCGCGCAGCTGGCTTATCTTGGAAACGGCAACTACGCGCATGGGAATGTCTACAATGCGTACCTCTACGAGAACAATGCCGCCTCCTATATCGCCAACGCAATCGGCGGCAGCGGTAATGACACGATCATTGGTAATGCTGCCGACAACGTCCTGACCGCGGGTTCCGGCAAGGACACGCTGGAAGGCGGCGGTGGCCACGACACCCTCATCGGCGGTACAGGCGCGGACACCTTCGTCTTTGCGGCACGCGACGGTATTTCGACGATCGAGGATTTCAGCGGCGCTCAAGGGGACACGGTTCTTTTGAGCGGCATTAGCGGCGTGAGCCACTATTCTGACGTCCTCGCTCATGCTTCTCAGGTCGGCTCCGACGCCGTTTTGAATTTCGGCACCAACGAGGAAGTCATTTTCCATAACATCAATCTGTCGAGTCTGAGCGCCAGCGACTTCCAGTACCAAGCGGCGGCTCCGGCGACCCAGATCACCGACATGACCGTCGTGGACGGCATCACCACCGCGGTTGTCAACGACACCTATTCTGATGCGACCATTCAGGTCACGGCGTCCGGACTGCTCATTACGACCACCAACGGGTTCAATGGCATAACCGATGCGGACCGCGTAGCGTTCACAGATACAGTAGTTGCCTTCGACACCAGCGGAACGGCAGGCTTCGCCTATCGCCTTTACCAGGCCGCATTTGATCGGACTCCGGATCGCGCTGGTTTGAGCGAAAACGTTCATCTGCTGGACGCCGGACTCACCGAAGGGCAGATGAGCGCCGCATTTGTTGCCAGCCCCGAGTTTCAGAATACCTACGGGGCGTCCATTTCGAACTCCCAGTTCCTCACGGACCTCTACGCAAACATCTTGAATCGCACGCCGGATTCCACCGGGTTCGCCGGTTGGTTGCACGTGCTTGACTCCGGTCAAGGCAGCCGCGCAGATATCCTGATCGGGTTTTCGGAGAGCCCCGAGAACCATTCAATCGTTGATCCGAAGGTGGTCACGGGCATAGCCCTCGATCCCCATTACTTGACGTGAACGGGGCGCCAAGGGAAGCAGAGCGACACGAAGAGCGGCCACTATTAGGACGCGAGCCTGCACCTGGGATCGATGCTCATTCGGACCGGAGCAAGCCAGTAGGGGTTTAATGAAGGCCGCTCTCAAACCATGGCGGCGTACAGTCTAATTCTTCGTCATCCAGAAACTCGGCTCCAACGAGGCTTCCCGCGCGCCATCTGAGTTCACACCGGCGCATGTGTCCGGACGTATCCAGCCGGAGTACGAAGACGGTCAAAATGACGTTGATATCATGCATCACGAGCCCGACACCGCAGTGGCTGAGGTTTCGCACAATGCAGTTGAACGTCAAGCTCTTGTCGCCGAAGCGAAATGCCCCCTCCGTGTAGAGCGCGCGCCGCCTCACCGATCGCCGCTCCTCGATCATAGCCCAGCGCGTCATTGTGCCAGTCCCGAATTGAGCGCCGCCGGGTCAGTCACCGATCGGACCTACCCCGCGGCTCGACGTATACATCTGGCGCCTGCATTGCAAAAACAGCCGCCAGCTCCAAGCGATACTAACACTAATCGCGCAAGTGGCGTTGCTGCAATCCAGCTCCGCCGGTAAGGCTACATATCAGTGTTAATCAGTCCCACTATTCGCGGAAGAGAGGCGATCCCTCAGATCTCGATGCTGCGTGATCTGCGCAGCCAATCCATTCCGCTCAAGCTCAAGAGCCGTTTCTTGTTCTCGTACGTCGTGACCGTCGCGCTCAAGAACCTCGATGAGAATTTGCTGATTCTCGATATTTTGCCGACGATCCCGGATCTGCCGCTCAAGTTCGACCAGTTGGTCGTAAACGCCCTTGTTCATTTCTCAAATTTCCATCGAACAAAAATAATACAGCTAACGGCACTATTCTGCTTGCCTCTCCTTAATCAAGCCTTGCTGGTCGCCTCCGTTTGAACAAGCTGACTGCGAGTTGAGACAAAATGCTCAACACGGGCCTGTCCTCGCTCCATCCAGACTTTGCCGTGGCTGAGCGGATATCGAACCTGTTGCTGCGGCAGGCAAAGCGCAAGGGAGAGCCGCGTAACTGTCTGAGAGCTCTGGCAAACTGACCAAGTCAATCACCGCCACCTCCAGTTGGCGGCCAGCACTTAACTTTCCCCACACCAGAAATCATCCCAAGCCCGCTGCAAACGCTGTATGTCCCGGTGCCCCACCGGGATGGACTGAGGCTTGATCAACGCCCCTGAAAGACCTTATGGTTCAATGACCCATAGAGCACACAGAGTGCCTTTTGCAGCCAGCAACGACGAGGTTGAAGATGGTCGCACGCCCAACACTGTCTCGGCTCGCTCCGGCCATGCTGATATCTGCGGCTCTTCTGCAGCCCGGCCAGGCATTGGCTATTTCAGTTGAGGTCGCGAAGAAATGTAACCTCCTCCTCGGAAAGCAGTTTCCACCGCGTCAAGCGGCTAATCCCGCGGCCGGTAGTGCAAAGGGTGATGGCAAGGCGCAAAGGGATTTCTTCAAGAAATGCGTCGACAACAACGGGGATCCGGACACGCCGCCACCGGCTCAAAATACGAAGTAAGGGCGAGCCCGCTTTAGCTTGCGCGAGTAGATGGTCTGACGCGTGCGGGCCATATCTCATTGGACAACAAACAAGCTTTTCAAGTCCTTTAACGACCTTTCGCAAATATCTGCCGGGCCCGGAGATCTCGTTCACCGAATTCGGCACAATTCCAGGGCGCTTACGATAGATTTATCTCAAGGCATCAGTCTTGTCGGGCGAAACCACGACGAGGACCAATGTCACAGATTTCCCGCAAAATATTGTTGGTAGGTAGTTTTATTGCCGCCCTATGCGCATCTGCGCACGCTAGCCCAAGCTGCCTACGTGAGAAACAGCCGTTTGCACTGGCTGACGACATCGTCAGCTGGACCATGACAACGACGAGCCCCGAATGCATCCAGGGATTGCGCTGGTCCTACATGCAGATCTACGGCGTATTGGTGCTAAAACCTCCGAAGAAAGGAAAGCTCGTGATCGTCGGATCAGGCTTCCGCTACTTCGCTGACCCGGCTAGTCACGATCCAGACGAATTTACCCTGGTCGTGGTCGGCAAAAACCGACATGAAACCGGAAAATCGATTGTCGATATCACGATCAATCCGACGTCCCTTGCCGCAACTGCCGCGGCGCCCGACCAGCTTTGACCCTGGAACTGGGCCGCGGGCGAGCGCACAGCGGATACCAAATAGCTCGCGTTATTGAACGCGGCTATCTCATCCTAAAGGATCCATTTGGCGTCAAGCCGAGTTCACCAGATTGTCGGCACAATGACTAATTCCCTAGACCGTCATTCGCACCCGGGTGAGCCCTCAATCCTGGATAGCGACGCGTTCGAACACGTTGTTCGATGGGCACCACTCTGTGCGATTGACCTCGTCATAACAGATCCAGCTGGATCAGTGCTGCTTGGACTGCGCAGAAACGAGCCTGCGAGCGAATACTATTTTGTGCCGGGCGGCCGAGTGCGCAAGGGCGAGCGGCTCGAGGTTGCCTTTCGGCGGATCTTGTGGAGCGAAACCGCGATTGAGGCCGACATGTCTCAAGCCATCGCCCTCGGCGTCTTTGAGCATTTCTACGATACAAACGCTCTAGGAAAAGACGGGTTCGGAACACACTATATTTGTCTGGCCTATCAAATTGAACTTCCCAACCGAGCACACTTCAGTCGCGATTCCCAGCACAAGGAAATGCGATGGATTCCCCCCTATGAACGCTCGCAGCTCAAAGTACATCCTTATGCTGCAGCTTATCTGGATCAAGCTATCGGCCGATCGCGCTCATTTACCAGCGAGTAGCTCTGTTCGCGCCTCTTGTGAATACCGGCCCGAAATGGACGTGCAGGGTCATAGGAAACGGCACAAAACACACCGCCCCCATTCGGAGAGCACGGTTCTCTGGGGCCTAGGAGCACGGCAGGTAACGAGGGACTCACCAATTCCGTAAAGCTGCTGCAAACCGGCTTTCCTAGCTTGCCCGCAATGATTTCCGTGTAGCTTTTCATTGAACAAGAGCGGAGACCGTGATGTTTGCGACAGTCCGAATCATTGTTTTCATCGCCAGTGCCTGCGCGGGCTTCACATACCCGGACATGCAATTCGGTGTGCCGTCACAAGTGGTCGCTGCCGACGTTCAGAGCGAGATCCTGCGATGAAACAGCCATCAAGTGAGGCCTCGTTGGATCCAGAACACTATCGCGCGATCTGTGACGAGATTGGCACCCGATTGGCCTGCATTCTCCGACCCGTCGACACGGCCTTGCCGCAACGTTTGGCTCAGCTTATGAACCGGCTCCTCGAGCTTGACGATATCGTACCCTCTTGTGGAGGGAGGAAATCAGAGCCTCTAATCGAGCCGCAAACTGTACTTCGGAAAGTCGCTTAAGTTAGACCGCTCCACACGGACTAGTTTCAAGCGAGCCGCTTCAAAGTCCTGAGAAACGAAATAGCATCTCAAATAGTACGAGTTGACTCGTCCCTTCGGTGGCATGACCGCCGACAACCTCAAACAAGCGACAGCGCTCTAAGTGCGGTCAATGCCGAGGGAGTCAATTGCTCCATGATGCTCCGAACGTTTTCGACGTTGACGATTTTCAACTCGCCTTCCGTCACAAATAGCTTTTCTGTGGGGACATCGCGCACCACAAAAAGGTCCGCCCGCACCAGCCCGCCCGGGACCTCCGCGTCGGCTCCATCAAGCTGAGCAATTCGGACAAACCTTTCAGCGGGAATCCTCCAGCTCAGTTCCTCTTGAATTTCGCGAACCACGCAATCAAGAAATGTCTCCTCCCCTTCCCGGTGTCCACCAAATAGACCGACCATGCCGGGACACAATATGTCAGGGACGTGCCCACGTTGCTGCAGCAAAACCCGACCCAAGGTATCGAAAACCACGGCTGCTGAGAATTCGCGGACTTTTGTCATAACATGTCTTCCATGATGAATGTGAGCTGCCGTATCGGTATCACCGCTCAACTTTTTACGAAATCCATAACTTGGTTTCAGTCCGATTGGGGTAGAATTGGCAGAATTAGGAGGCGCAATATGAGATATTTGCAAGATCACGGCTTGCCGCTTGTCCAGTTGAAAGAAAGACGCCGCGATCTGGTGGTCGCGCTGCAAAATCGACCAGGTGTAATCAGTGACCAGGAACTCATGCAAATCGCCGCTCTCCAGCAAGTCATCACCGCCGTTGAAGAAGTCATCGCCGATTTCGATGCCGAATTGATTGAATGCCATTACGGACGCGAGCCCGCGGGCACAACGATTTTCTCTTAAGTCTTGCCGGCTCTCAACGCATTGGCCCGGGCGGCGGGGTTGGACGTGAAATGCGTTGAGACATCTGTTCGATGGCGCTACGCCGTCAGGGCAATTATGAAAGAAGTTTCGTCGAGCCTGAAGCCCGCTCGCTCTTTTTTTGGAACTAGTCAATTGCCTTAAGACCGACGGCAACAAGCCGGCAGACGGCATCAGCGAGATGCTACCCCCGGACGATCAATAGGCGCCCGCAATTTAACGCTCAAACGGTGCAAATAACCTGTCTGCAGCCCTTGAGAGCCGTCTCGGATGAACGGTTGTGCTTGGCAGATGACCTACCAGTTCGCCAGTCATCTTGTAGATCCGATCGCCTCTCAGCGTATAGAGCGCAAGCCCCTTGCCATCCAAGATTAGCGAGCCTCTTACAACAGCTACGTGCTTTCCTTGACTGTTGAAAATATCGCCGTCCATTTTACTGCTTCCTGCATGCAAAGCGATAGATGATGCCAAACTAACAAGACCAGCGAGTGAAGGCGTGAAGGTCCCTCTCCGCCGGAGTAGTCAGCAGATCATGGTGTGAGCAGCACCGCCCTGCAACCGGACCAGGACATTAAGCTTATCGCGAAGGGTTAAAGCGCGGGGCATATTCCGGGCAGTCCTTCAGCGGCATGGTCGCAATGGTGATAGCCTCTATGATCTACTGCGACGTTCCTCGCAGGGTCATCGAGCGCCCCAAGCGCGCAAGCCGTCGTGATAATCCGGCGCGGCGATAACTCCAGGCAGGGTTGCCGCATCGCACCGGATGCCAGGCTTGGCCAACGAAGAGAAATCTGATGGTTGCTGCGACAGTCAATCGGATTTCTTCATGCCAAGTAGCTCGACTACTAACGCCTTCACGATCGTCTTCCTGAGTGGAACAACTGGCAGCCTCAGCAGGCAACAGCTGCCAGATCAGCTGGCGTTGCCCGAAGGTTTGCCGCATCACCGAACTTCAAGCGCCCTGGCTAAGATCAACACCGCCCGATCCAGCAACCGCAGTCGAGCTTTCGGGCATTAACATTGATCACTTAGCTTAATTGTCTCCTGCCGTTGCCGAACTTGTCATCGTGAACAAGGATGCAGGTGTTCATTTCTTTTGATCGTTTATGGGGCTTACGACGATGACACACTTCGAAGATATCGCGCGGTCGCACACATATGAATTCCGTCTGCGTTTGGTGATTGAAGATCTGAAGCACGACATGTTTGCATTGGAAGAGAACCTCAACGCGCTTGAGGCCTTCGAGCATGCATCCAGACGGACGTCCGCCGCACAACCATTGTCGGTCCGAAATTTGCGGGAACGTCGAGACAATCTCATTGCGACGATTGCGACCCTGCAGAATAAACTTAGTGCGATCGAATAAGGTCCGGAAGACACAAAACCCCTACGCCTTGCAAGGCGAGCACGGAGCTCTGAGGCTCTGCCTTATCGAACAAAAGTTGTTGCAAGCTGCAGGCATTCGGACAATCGCGCTCCGCATTCCGGGCCTCACTCTCATCCAAGGGCACGATCTCGGCTGAATCGGCGTTCATGAACGTCTGCTTGAGGCACCCTTTGGTTAAGTTAATCTTAATATTACCGCTTCGTTGACGGATCTTGAACGACTGGGCTTAGATTTGAAGCAGTTGATGGTCGGAGAGTGCTGTGACTGTTCCCGATACGCTCGCATTGGAGATCCTTGGCCGTCACGGAACTCCGGATGAGCTTGCTTCCTGGAACAGTATCGCTGACGTGATCAACAGCCCGGATGGCCCAAGCTATGTCGAACCCCTGGTCCGGCTCTACATGGGGATGTTCGACCGATTGCCCGACGTTGCCGATCCGAACGGCAACTTCGATAGCCCGCCTCAATCGGGATTTTGGGTCAACGTCAATCTTTTAAGGGACGGGCACATCAGCCTCGTTGATATGGCCGAAGCCTTCGCTCAATCCCAGGAAGGGTTTGCTCATTTCGGCGTCGCGGCGCAGCTGCACATTCCGCCCAGCGCAGGCTTCATCCAAAACCTCTACGAAACCCTGCTAAACCGCGAGGGCAGCAGCGCTGAGATCGCTTCATGGCAACACCTCAATTTGGATGTGGCACATGTGGTCTTGGGCTTTACGGAATCCACCGAGTACAAAGCCGATACCTATCGGTTCGACATAACTCCCAACGCGCCACCGCCTGCGCCAACGATTTATGACAGCTTTCTCGTTGCGGCCGGAGCAGCGCACCCCGATCAACACATCGACGTCGTGGGCTCGTCACCCGCAATTCATCTCATCTAGCTTGTTGGATCTGGCGTTCTGTCACAGACTTCGCCACAAGCCCGCGGGCGAGCTTGTGCATGACATTTGCGCACGTCCGGCGTAGGATCTACCTGCAGAAGTTGTTTTGCGCAGGCGATCCCGGGCCGACGATATGCCTGATCAGAAAAGCCCTTTGATCGATGATGTTGACGTTCGTTACGGTCCTGGCACAAGCCCACAAGGACCACTGCCTTTTCACATCCGCGTAAGGCGTCTTCACTGGTGGTGGCCAGGTCCAGAACGCTACGGACGCCTGATCGATCGGTTTCTTCTAGCCGGGGCGCTGAGCCCAGGGATCGTATGGGCTTCACTCGCCTTCGGTTGGGTTCCGGTGCTGTTCACGGCCCTCGAGATTGTCCTGATCCGCTTGACTGTCTACCGCGTACTCAAGGGAACATTTCTCGACTAAAGCTAAGGCCTGTCGCACAAGACAGGCCTGCTCGGATCACTTCTCGCGCATCACACCCCGCAAGCGGTCCTTCAACGGCCGCACGAGATAGTCCAAGACCGTTCGCTCTCCCGTTGGGAAGATCACATCGGCCGGCATACCAGCTGTCAGTCGATCTTTGACCGCAGATGGAATGCCATCGGCCACCACTTGCGCAAGAAAGTAGGGCTGCCTGGTTTGCTCGTCGACCAATCGATCGCGGGAAATCGTGGCCACGCGACCCATGATGATCGGCAGGATGCGAGTATGGAATGCAGAGAACCTGACTTCTGCGGGCATCCCGGCCTGCAGGTTTTCGGTGTCCTGCGGCTGAACATGCGCCTGCACAATCAGGCGATCCTCCTCCGGTACGATGTCCAGCATTGCTTCGCCCGGTTTGACAACCCCGCCGACCGTAAAAATGTGCAAGTTCTGCACCACGCCCGTGCTGGGAGCGACAATGTCAACTCGAGAAAGCACGTCCTTGGCGACCCTAGTCTTTTCCCGCAGGTCGTTGATTTTTTGTCGCGTCTCCTGCATGGCGGAAGCGACATCTTCCTGGAATTTCTGCCGGATCTGTCCGATCTGCAGCTGCGCTTCGCCAATGCCGTTCTGCGCCTTGGCCTCGTCCGCGATTGAACGACCAATCAATCCCTCCAGGCGGCTTTTTTCTCGCTCCAGCGCCATGAGGCGGCTTTTCTGCGTGAGCTGCCGTTCGAACAGATAATGGACATCTACCAGCTCTTCATTGACGTACTTAAGTTGATTGGCAGTGCCAGCACGCTCCTGCTTCAAACCTTCGATTTCGGAATTGTATTGATCGATCTTTGCTTCCAAAATCTTCGTTTGGTTCTTTAGCGAAGCTTTCCGCTCCTGGAATTGAGCAACTTGATCGGAAATCGCCGAAGCTACATTATCTTTGTTTTTCCGATCCGTAAGTTCGCTCGGAAATGAGATCTGCTCCGCACCGTCGCGCTCCGCGACCAACCGCGCCTCCTGAGCAACCACAGCGTCGAGTTGATTCCTCTGCAGTTCGTATCCGGCCTGTGGAGCGGTCAGATCGAGCCGGAAAAGTGTATCGCCAGCGTCGACATGTTGGCCCTCGCGAACATGTATCTCTCGAACGATGCCACCCTCAAGGTGCTGGACGGTCTTACGATTTGATTCAACTGAGACCACGCCCGAAGCAGTGATCGCACTGTCCAATCGCGCGACAGCCGACCATCCGCCCAGCACGACAAAAGTGCTCACGATGACGACGTACCCTGCAATCGCAGGTACCTTCCAGCTCGGAATTGAAGTTTTTTGCATCTCACTCAGCCCTGTCTCACGGCTGCACTCGGCATGGCCGTAATTCGCGAACCCGTCGAATTCATCAGCTTGGCCAGGACTTCATCACGCGAGCCAAACATCGTCACACGCCCCGAGGCCAGGACCAGCAATTTGTCGACGGCGGCGAGCATGGAGGTCTTGTGGGAGATTACAACAACAGTACAGCCGGCTCGCTTGAGCGATTGGAGAGCCTCCATGAGCGCGAGCTCACCTTCGGAATCCAAGCTCGCGTTGGGCTCGTCCAAAACCACGAGCGACGGCTTGCCGTACAATGCCCGCGCAAGACCAACCCGCTGCCGTTGGCCGCCGGAGAGAGCAAAACCGCCCTCGCCGACTTGCGTGTTGTACCCATCAGGCAGGTTCTGGATCAACTTATGAACACCCGCCATCTCGGCGGCTGCAAACAGCTTATCCTCTTCCGCTTCCCCGAACCTGGCAATATTTTCGGCCACGGTCCCTGCGAGCAATTCCACGTCTTGAGGAAGATATCCCAAATATGGACCAAGCTGTTCGCGGTTCCAATGGCTAAGCTCCGAGCCATCAATCCGGATCTTGCCAACTGCCGCTCTCCAGACTCCGACCAGCGAGCGGGCCAGGCTCGACTTGCCCGCCGCACTGGGACCGATAACGCCGAGTACCTCACCGGGCTGCAATGCGAACGAGACTTCTCGGATGACCGGCTCCTTACCTCCGGGCGGTACGACGAGAATATTCTCCACCGAGATTGCGCCCTGCGGCGGCTTAAGCGCAACCTTCTCGGGCTCCTCCGGCAGAAGGCCAACGAGATTTCGGATTCGATCATATGCTGACCGGGCTGCCAAAAATCCCTTCCACTGCGACACAGCGATTTCGACGGGAGATAGCGCTCTTCCCATGATGATGGAAGCAGCAACCATTGCGCCGGCGGACGTCTCTTGGTTGACCGCCAGATAAGCACCGACGCCGAGGATCGCCACCTGCAAGAAGGCGCGGACGAATTTGCTGAGCGCTACCAGGAATCCGGCTCTGTCACTGGCCTTGGCTTGCAGTTGCAGACCCTGCTCGTGTTTGTCGGACCAGCGATCGCGAAGGCCACGCAGCATTCCCATTGCATAGAGTACGTCAGCATTGCGGAACGTGGCTGACGCATACGAGTTTGCCGCAACCGAGTTCTTTGACGCCTCTTTGAGTTCGTTACGGGTCAGCAACTCATTGGCCAGCGCCAGCGCAAAAATGAGGATAGCGCCGGTGCCGGCCACATAGCCGAACCAGGGATGCATGATAAAGCAGCCGGCGACGAATACAGGCACCCACGGCGCATCGCAAAAGGCGATGAGACCAGTCCCCGTGAGAAACTCGCGAATCGTATCCAGGTCTCTCAGGACCTGGACGTGACCGCCTCCAGGCTGAACAAGGGTGCCGCGCAGGACGGTGTCGAACAAAGGAGATTTGGCCTTGTCGGCAAACAAAAGCCCCAACCGTACCAGGATCGAAGAACGGATCTTTTCCAGCAAGGAGTAGACGATCAGCAAGAAGGAAGCGATGATAGTTAATGCGACCAGAGTACCGATGTTACGACTGCCCAACACACGGTCGTAAACCTGAAGCATGTAGAGCGGACCGACAAAGGCCAACAAATTAATGAAGAAGCTGAAGACGATCGCCGTTGCGAAACCCGGGCGAATGGCACGGAAAGCGTCGGTCAAAAAGGTTGGATGCTTTGACATAACTTAAGCTTCCTTAACGTAAACAGTTACGAGCAACGCCCGGTGGCAGCCAAGCAAACAAACGGTTGCAGGACAATGATATTAGGATACCGACCGCCGCAAAGCCTTGTATCAGAAGATCCTTAAGCAATGGCTGACCGGTCATGCCATCGCAACGGACGGATGCACTCCCTGTCCGAGAATGCTGACGGTAGAGCCGTCATTCATACGCCAGCTCTCCAAGCCCCACTGGCTCGCGGTGTAATGGGCCAGGTTGGTGTCCACGATAAGAATGTCGGACCCAAAGGTCTCGATTTTCCAGGTCGGGGTATGGCTAATGAAGTCCTGAATCGCGATTATCGCCGAGTGATCAAAGGATTGTGCCGGAGCCATCAAATCGGTGGGAGCCAGGCTGGCTTGAGAAGCGATTGAAGCGGTAGCCGTGCTTGCCGAATTTGGGATGGAAGCCGAGCTTGCCGAAATAAGCTGGGTGAAGGTCGCCTGAACGGCATCAGAAAGGTTGGCAGCCGCGAGCACGACGGGATGCAACGATTGGAGATCCCAGTGCAATCCCTCGTAGACGCTGCTTACAGCATTGGCCGCATCAGATGAAAAGCCAAATTGAACCGTCGACGTGGCCAAAGTCGACGACCCATGCAGATTGTTCGATGAATTTGGAAGGTCAGCCACCAGCTTGAACGACATCGACAAGTCTTGCAGCTGCGCGACGTTTACAACTTGATCATTGTGATCCGCATCGGCGCGTCCATCGAACGCATGGCCAGCTTTGTCCGTTCGCGGCAGATCGGCCGTACTAACCGCATCCTGGTCTGCCGCCCGGCTCACAGCGATGTGATCACCCTGTGTCGCGAGCTTCTCGGTCTGGTCGGCCTGGCCGTTAGAAACCTTTGCCGCCTCGTCCGCTGAGAAGACGTTGTGCGAACCCGCTCTTTCAAAACCATCGAAGCCCACCAGCATGCTGACATCGACAGAGGAATGCGTCGTTCCAGCGTCGGCCACAGCGAGCGCGGCATGATCATCAGACGCATTCGCCGAGTCGAACCAAACAAGTTCTGACAGCTTGTGGACCGGATCGGAGGCCAATGTGTCCCATACGGTAGCCACGACGAGCGCAGACAGCGTGGTCAGACTGTGACCGCTGAAAAACGAGCCAAACAGCTTCTCACTGGCGCGGCCATTCTCATCTGGCCCCAGACTCATTTCTGCGCTCTTGACATATCCTGTTACGACGAGCGCGGCGAGCATGGCAGCCGGATGAAGATAGACAGTCTGGCGGCGCTGATTGGCTTTCGGGAGGATGTAGGGATGATTGTTCAGAAGCTCGCGCGTGAGCACGTTGAAATCCCGCCCGCGTGCTACGCCCTCTGTCAAATTCGAAACGATGACATATTCGCCATCGATACGAGCGAAATGAACAATAACCTCATCATTGTCCTGACGGCAGAAGACGAACCAGGGGTCGCCTTCGTCGGACAGGCCGCGATCTGTACAGACCGAGATCCCCGAGCTCACCAGGGCCGCTTCAACGCGATAAAACTCACCCAGCTCCTGTTGACTCCAATCCCCTTCGTTTTTGGGGGGACGAAAAAATGAAAGGACCTGGTGCCCATGCAACATAACGATACCCGGCGATGAATTACAGCAATCAAGTGATCGAACTAGTTCCAACCGGAACTCAGCAAAAAAGGCGCTGCTCAACAAAGGCTATCAAAACGACATGACGCCGGGCCGTCTTAATCGCGACCCTTTTTCTATTTCTTAGTCGCGCTACCTAGCGCTCGCGTTCTGTCCGAACAAGATCGAATAAGTCACCGGATCATAATACCGGAGCAGATTTTTTACGAATACTTCGGGCTCAACGCCAAGCACGTCCGCCCAGATCAGATAGCGATCCGGTGGAATACGGCCACGCCCTGATTCCAATTGAGAAATGAAGGTATAATAGTTCCCGCCCACCTTCTCGGCCATTTGCCGCTGAGACAGGCCGCGCTTCTCGCGCAGATCCTTCAAATATAATCCAGCCTCTCGGCGGAGTTCCGCCACTTCCGGAGACGATAATTTTTGCTGACTTGAATACATTTGTTACCCGCCAAGTGGCGCCCTCCACAATCTGCCAAAAACTGACGACCCTGCCAATAATTAACGGTTTGTATAGTATATTTAATACCCCTTGTCCATGGGGGCCATTGCCGGAACATACCACGCCAGCAGGTGGGCTGACGCAGCCCGCCCGGCCTAAGACTGGGTATGACAGGTCGCAGGTCCCTTAAAGAGGTTCTTACATGCAGAGCATGGTTTTTGGCGCGACGGGAATAGTAGGTTCGCTGATCTTGCAAAGGCTCATCGAGTCAGGCGAGCGTCCTTATGCACTCTCGAGGCGTTCTCGATCGACGGTGGAGGGAGTCACCTGGGTTCAGGGCGACCTGAATGAACCGGAAAACCTTTCCTTGCCGCCATTCGAGATCGCGTACTCTACTGTGCATCCACTTCTTCTCGCCAATGCACTACCTCACCTCGACCTGCGTCGAACCCGACGTGTCGTCTTTTTTACCTCGACAAGCATCCTGACCAAATTGAACTCGGAGGACCTGCAGGAGCGAGCGAATATCCGCATGCTGGCCGATGGGGAGTATCGCCTGCAAACGGCTTGTGAAGACCTTTGCATCGGGTGGACGGGGCTGAGACCGACTTTGATCTATGCCGAAGAGCGAGATGCAAATCTGACGCGCGTAGCCAAATTCATCCAGCGATTTGGCTTTTTTCCCCTGTCAGGCTGGGGAGGCGGCCTTCGCCAGCCCGTGAGCGCGAAAGATCTAGCGCTCGGGGCAATCTCGGCTGCATCCTGCTCGCAAACGGTGAACCGCGCCTATGCAGTGCCAGGCGCGGAAGTTGTCAGCTACCATGAAATGATCGGCAGGGTGTTCGACGGATTGGGACGACGGCGTCTGATCATCCCCGTTCCGCCCTTCGTGTGGACAGCATGCTATCAAGGTCTAGCCAGGTTCTTTCCGAACACGAACGCAAGGATGGGATCCCGCATGTCAAAACACATGGTGTTCGATGGCTCGCGTGCGAAGCGCGACTTCGGGTGGAGTCCAGGTCCTTATCAACCTCGCTTCGAGGTATAAAACACGAGGGAGCTTGATAAGCGAAAACTCCCGGGCTACGACCTTCACAGAGCAAATCATCGATGCTGGTAGAATCTCGGCGCTCGTGAGCAGCAGCAGGGGGCTGGTGAGCGTCACGTCAACCCGGTTCGTGGGGCCCCTGGGCCGCAGCCGATCCATCAAGTTTGTGTTGTCGCCAAGATCGCGGAGGATGGCTTGGAACTGTCGATGATTGAGGCGTCCTCAAAACTGCTTAAAGCAATGTGGGCCCCCGTTCCAACTCCAATAAAGCGACCTGTTAGAGTGGTCCTGATCAAGTTACAGCGACTGCCCAACTGGCTTTCAGTGAAAGCTCGGAGGATTTGGCCCTTTCTCCCCGAGGGCATTCGACGCCTGTTCAGATTCGTCGGGAGTCGAAGGTCGCTTGGGCTCGGTTTGTTTGACCGCGTGCCAGCAACAGAGTTGATCGCGAGACGATACGCTCAGATCGTCAGCGGAAATGCCAAGTCCATCCGGGGATTCGAGATCGAACTTGCAAGCAAGGCGGATGCCGAAGAGATGATCAGGTTGGCTCTGCTCGCACAGCAGCGCGAACTATATTCCGATCTGGTCACCTTTCTCGAAAGCTTTCGCTACCATTTCCCTTCGCCACCTTCGGACCCGTTTTCATTCGCCTATCGGGATTTCTGGCTCGCACAATATGAGATCCTCGCTCAGAAGCGGTACGAAGTCGCAAACGAGCATCACGATTTCGACATCGAAAGCCTTCTCGCGCGACCTCATCCGTACAACACTAGAGATCAAAGGGTCATAGGCGCTCATGTTGTGGCGGCCGGCACAATTCTTGGGTGCATCCCTAAGTCACCGCCGGCAAGGATTCTCGAAATGGGAGTCGGGTTCGGAAACACCGCGCTCCAAATGGGCCTGTCCGGCTATGATGTCACGGTCCTTGACATCGAGAAGAAGCATCTTGAAATCGTTTCGCAGCGGTTTAAACGCGAGGGATTAAGCGTCCGCTGCCTGCATCAAGAATTCCTCGACATCGAGGCTCTCGATGAGCGTTTCGACGCCATTGTCTTTTACGAATGTTTTCATCACTGCATCGATCATCAGAGGCTCTTGATCGCGCTGCGGAAGAAACTGACCGAGGGCGGAGCGATAATCTTCGCTGGAGAAACCATCAACGAAGCACTCCCCTATGCTTGGGGCCTCAATCCGACCGGCCAGGGCATTTGGTCAATTCGCCATCACGGATGGATGGAGCTGGTTTTCAAGAAATCGTATTTCCTAGAACTTCTTACGCGGCATGGTTTCGCAGTTGAGGAAAATTCGAACCCTGCGAGCGCGCAAAGCTGGGTGTTCACAGCGCGCCCTATTCGAGAGTTTGCTTCTTCTCAACCTCCCGGCTGAAATATTTTTAGAATCGGCTTTGAGTGCTTTTTTCGCGAAATAACAGCGGATCGAGCCCGCTGCAACGAAGCAGCTCTGGACATCTAACCTACTTTTTGATGCCGTAGTTCCATCGATTGAAAGCTTTCCTCATACGCTCGGGGAAGTCCGGCGACGTATCAATACCATGCTGCCTAAGCTCGGCATCTACTTCATCCAACACAAGACGGTTTTCCGCAGATCGATTCTCAAGGAATCGCTCCAGCGCTGCCTCGTAACGATCAAGAAGTGGCTTATTCATCTGGCTCACGAGATGGTCCTTCCAAGCTGGATTCAACTTCGATTTGATTGCTCCATTCATGCCGGAACTAACTGGCCACAATCTGTCCTTTGATAGGATCCATCATGATGTGGGATCGAATACGAATACCTCGACGATGGCTTGCGGTCGCGCAGATAAATTGAGATTGAAGTCACTAAGATTGAGCAAGACGCGGCGGGGATGCCGCGGTCATACAGCAGGCCCAGCGAATTTCGGCCGCGGCTGTCGCCCTGCTCCGCCGCCCGGAAGTACCACGTCGCAGCTTTCGTGTAGTTCTGCGGCGCTCCGCGGCCGGTCTCGAACAGGAAGCAAGATAGGTCTGCGCGGCGGCGTTGCCGCGCTCGGCGAGCGGGATGAATATGCGCGACGCCGTCACGTAATCCTGCTGCTGGTAGGTGGACAGGCCTTGGCGGAGCGACCGGGCGCGCGGACTGTGACCGCAGCCAGAAGCGCGAGCACCGCGAAGACAAACTTGACCTGCCGCGACAGCCGAGTTCGGCCCAGAACTCGGGATTGCATCCTCTGAGAGACGTCATGCCGTTCCTTCTCACACGCGCATAAGACTAATCGGACGATGTGACGAAATCCAGAGCCAGGGCCGCAATGAGAGACACGAACACAGCCTCATCCCACGAGAATCTCAGCCTCGGCGCATGGCTGGCTACGTAGCCAATGCTTGCCGCATTATCTTTCGGCACTATTGTGGGCGCGCAATCTGTCTCCGGAGCCAGCCACGATGCCCTTTCCTCACGCTTCCGAAGCCCTCTCGCGCTTCACCGTGCTCGATCTGACCCGCGTGCGCTCCGGCCCGACCTGCGTGCGCCAGCTTGCCGATTGGGGCGCGACCGTGATCAAGATAGACGCGCTCACGGAAGATGCGGGCGGCGAGCAGCCGGGCGGCCCGCGGCAGGGCGCCGACTTCCAGAATCTGCACCGCAACAAGCGCGCCATGACGCTGAACCTGAAGGACGAGCGTGGGCTTGCCGTGTTCAAGCGCCTTGCCGCCAAGGCAGACGTAGTGGTCGAAAATTTCCGACCCGACGTGAAGAAGAAGCTCGGCATCGACTATGAGAGCCTCGCCAGCATCAACCCACGCATCGTCTACGGAAGCATCTCCGGCTTCGGCCAGGACGGCCCCTACCACAAGCGGCCGGGCTTCGACCAGATCGCGCAAGGCATGGGCGGGCTGATGTCGATCACCGGCGCGCCGGGTCAAGGCCCGATGCGGGTCGGCATCCCCGTTGCCGACCTCACCGCGGGCCTGTTCTGCGCCATGGGTATCCTCACCGCGCTGCTCGAGCGTGAAGTCTCGGGCAAGGGCCAGTGGGTGCAGACCTCGCTGCTTCAGGCCCAGATCTTCATGCTCGACTTCCAGGCCGCGCGCTGGCTGATGGAGAAGGAGGTGGCCAGGCAGGCCGGCAACAATCACCCGACCAGCATCCCCACCGGGGTGTTCAAGACCTCGGACGGCTACATCAACATTGCGACGACGGGAGGCCGGATCTGGGAGCGCTGCGCGCAGGCCGTCGGCGCACCGGAGCTGGTCGCCAACCCCGACTACGCTACCGCCCCGGCGCGTTCCAGGAATCGTGACGCGCTCAACGCGGAGATCGAGAAGCGCACGGTGACGAAATCGACCGACACGTGGGTCAGAGAACTCAACGAGGCAGGTGTACCCTGCGGGCCGATCTACGCCATCGACCAGATGTTCGAGGACGCGCAGGTCAGGCATCTCGGCATCGCGCAGGACGTGCCCAACGATGAGGGGCGTCATATCCGTCTCATCGGCCAGCCCGTTACGCTGTCGCGCACGCCAAGCAGAATGGTGGCGCGGCCGCCGGAGTTCGGCGAGCAGACCGACGAGGTGCTCACGGAATTCGGCTTCGACACTGAGGAGATCGCGGCACTGAGGGCCGCCAAGGTGGTTTGAGGATCAAGGCCCCCGCCGGTTCCGCAAAAGCAAGGGGGCCCGGCGCGAGCGCCGGTCCTCCATTATTTGTGTCGAAGATCCGTGGCGACAACCCGGAGCGGAACCGGACACCTACGCGCGTCAGCGCGATGCCCGCCTCGTCCATACGATGCGCGCGAGCAGGCCATCGATGGCAGGCCAGAACAGCAGCAGAACCGCCAGCGTCGTGATCGAGCCGACCAGGCCGTTCGACCAGAACACCTTGAGGTCGCCGCCCGAGCCAATCATAGAGAGGCGGAAGGCATCCTCGGCGCGGTTGCCAAGCACGAGCGCCAGCGTAAACGGCGCCAGGGGAATGCCAACCTTCTTGAAGACGTAACCGACGACGCCGAAGCCGAGCATGAGCCAGATGTCGAACATCGCATTCTGGATCGCATAGGCGCCGATCGCGCAGGACACCACGATCATCGGCGCCACCGCAGCGAACGGCACGCGCAGGATCGAGGCGAAGATCGGCACCGTCGTCAGCACCAGTACAAGGCCGACGACATTGCCGAGATACATCGAAGCGATCAGACCCCAAACGAAATCCTTGTGCTCGACGAACAGCAGCGGACCCGGGTTGAGCCCCCACACCATCAACCCGCCGAGCAGGATCGCGGCCGTACCGGAGCCGGGAATGCCGAGCGCCAGCATCGGCAGCAATGCCGAGGTGCCGGAGGCATGCGCCGCCGTCTCCGGTGCGAACACACCTTCGATCCGGCCCTTGCCAAAGGTTTCGGGATCCTTGGCAAAACGCTTGGCAAGATTGTAGCCCATGAAGGACGCTGCGATCGCGCCGCCGGGCGTGATTCCGAGCCAGCAGCCGATGAAAGACGAGCGGAGCAGTGTCACCCAGTATTTCGGCAGGTCCTTCCACACACCAAGCACCACGCGCAGCGAAATACTGGCCGCGTGGCCGCGCAGCGCCAGCCGTTCCTCCATCGTCAGCAGGATCTCGCTGATGCCGAACAGGCCGATGACGGCGACGAGGAAATTGATGCCGCGCAAGAGCTCGGCCGAGCCGAAGGTCATGCGCAACTGGCCCGACACCGTGTCCATGCCGACGCCGGCGAGCAGCAGGCCGAGCGACATCGAGATGACGATCTTGTGCCTGGATTCGCGCCCCAATCCGACGAAGGAGCAGAACGTCAAGAGATACACGGCGAAGAACTCGGGCGGGCCGAACTTCAGCGCAAACGACGAGATCATGGGCGCAAGAAAAGTGATAAGCAGCACCGCGACCAGCGAACCGATGAAGGACGAGGTGAACGCCGCGGTCAGCGCCTCGGCCGCCCTGCCCTGCTGCGCCATCGGGTAGCCGTCGAAGGTGGTGGCGACCGACCAGGCTTCGCCTGGGATGTTGAACAAGATCGAGGTGATCGCGCCCCCAAAAAGCGCGCCCCAATAGATGCAGGACAGCATCACGATCGCCGAGGTCGGATCCATCGTGAAGGTGAGCGGCAACAGGATGGCGACGCCGTTCGGGCCGCCAAGCCCGGGGAGCACGCCGACGAAGATACCGAGCACGAGCCCGGCCATCATCAGCACGAGGATCTTCCACGTCAGCAGGACGGCGAAGCCGTGAAGCAAGAGGCCGAGAGCTTCCATGGCTTGCGTCCGCCTAGTAGCCGAAGGCCGCTTCGAGCGGGCCCTTCGGCATGATGACGTCGAAGGCGACGTCGAAGGTGGCGAACATGATCGCCGTGAACACAAGGGCCGTGAGCAACGACTTCCACAGTGCGATCTTGCCGATCGCCCGCATGAAGCCCGCGATCAGCAGGAAGCTTCCGACATAGAGGCCGAGAAATTGCGTCACCAAGCAGAACAGCAGCGTCGGCACGAACACCGCCAGCACGCGATACGCCTGCGCGCGCGTGACGAAAGTTTCGGCGGATTTGCGGCGCGAGAGGAGCGCGGCGATCAGGCCGTAGAGACTGCCACCACCCAAAATGACGGAGAGATAAAATGGGAAATAGCCGGGCTCAGGCCCGGTCGCGTCCCAGGACGCGCCAGTGCGCCAATTGTCGTAGCCAAGCATTGCGGCGAGCGCGAGCAGCAGCAGGCAGACGACACTCTCGACGGAGCCGGAGGAGACGACGGAGGGCGAGTCGTCTTCGGGCGCGGTCGGATCGTCGACGACGATTTCAAGATCGGTTTGAGACATGCCTATGCCAGGAATGATGCGGCCAATTCGCCCGCTCCCCGCTTGCGGGGAGAGGGTTGGGGTGAGGGAGAGTTTACGCGGGCACGGTGAGAACTGGACTCATGAGTGTCCTTCTCACCCGGAATAATCTATTTCGCGACGAATCCGGCTTCCGTCATCAGCGCCTTGTTCTGGGCATCGTCTTCCTCAAGGAACTGCACCATGTCCTTGCCGGTCAGGAAGATCGGCTTCAAGGCCTGTTTCTCCATGTAGTCCTTGTATTCCGCCGTCTGGGTCACCTTGTGGAACAGCTCGACATAGAATGCCTGCTGCTCCGGCGTGACCTTCCCGGGCAGGAACATCGCACGAAGCATCAGGTACTGCACGTCGATGCCCTCCTCTTTGCAGGTCGGAATATCAGCCCAGGACTGCGTGTCCGTCACCTTGGCTGCGTAGGAGATGCGCTCCTTGTCGAACACGCAGAGCGGACGCACTTGGCCAGCACGCCAGACCTCAAGGTTTTCGGATGGATTGTTGACGTTGGATTCGGTGTGGTTGCCGACGAGCTGGGTCGCGGCCTCACCGCCGGACTTGTAGGGAAGATAGGAAAATTTCGCGCCGGTCTTCTGCTCCAGAAAGACGGTGAGCACGTGATCCTCACGCTTGGAACCGGTGCCGCCCATCTTGAACGGCGAGCTGGCCGCCTTTGCAGCTGCGACGAATTCCTTCACCGTCTTGGGGCCGGCGCTGTTGTCCCACAGCACGAACTGGTCGAGGGCGATCACCGAGACCGGGGTCAGCTCGCGCCAGTTGAACGGGATCTTGGCCGAGAGCGGCAGCATGTAGATCAAGGAATAAGCGATCAGCACCTTGTTCGGGTCGCCCTCGCTGGACTTCATGTACATCAGCGCTTCGGCGCCGGACGCACCTCCCTTGAGTGAGACTACCATGGGCTGCTTCATCAGATTGTTCTTCTGGATCGCGGCCTGCATCATCCGCGCCATCTGATCGGAGGCGCCGCCCGCGCCCGCCGCTACCACGATCTCAACCGGTTTGGTCGGTTCCCAGCCTGCGAATGCCGGCGCCACCCAAAGCGAAGCCAGCAGCACGGCCGCGGCCCTCATTCCATGTCCCACGCGCGTCTACTCCAAATTCTAGTCTAAGTTCTTGTTCGGATTTGCAATTCGCGATGGCGAAAGGCAACCTGCATTGTGCTGGCGAACGCCGCCGAGTTCAAGCGGCCGGGCACCGCACTGCCTATGACTTTGGGATGAGGTCGATCGCAGCGGGGCCGATCCGAACGAAAAGCGCGGGCCCGTTGCCGAGCCCGCGGGCAATTCGACGTGCGAGGCGACCGCTACTTACCCTTCCAGCTCGGCGTGCGCTTGTTGAGAAAGGCATCCATGCCCTCGCGGAAATCCTCGCTCAAATAGGCCTTGAGGATCAGGTCCTCGCCCTGTTCGCGCGACAGCGTGGGACGGATGCGACGCACGGCTTCCTTGGTCGTCTCCAGCGTCAGCGGCGCATGGCTTGCGACCAGCCTTGCGGTCTCATCGGCGCGGCGCTGCAGTGTCTCGACATCAGGCACGATTTCGGTGAGCAGGCCGAGCGACAGCGCTTCCTGTGCGTCGACGAGGCGCGCCCGAAAGATCAGGTCCTTGGTGCGGGCCGGACCGACCAGCGAGACAACGCGGCTGATGTTCGACATCGACAGGCAGTTGCCGAGCGTGCGCGCGATCGGAAAGCCCATGCGTGTCGTTTCGGTTCCAATGCGAAGATCGCAGCAGGCGGCGATACCGGCGCCGCCGCCGGTGCAAGCGCCAGCAATGGCCGCGATCACGGGTACGCGGCACTGTTCGAGCGTGCCGAGCACGCGGTCGATCCGCGCCTCGTAGTCGAGCGCATCCTGTGCCGTTTTGAAGGCACGGAACTGGGAAATGTCGGTGCCTGACGCAAACGCCTTGTCTCCAGTGCCGGTGAGGATCAGCGCCTTGATCGAACGATCGGCGTTGATCTCCAGGCAGATCTCGGCCATGCGGTCATACATCGCGAAGGTCATGGCGTTGCGCGCCTGGGGGCGGTTGAAGGTGATCCGCGCGATGCCGTCCGTGACGGAGTAGAGAAGGTCTTCGTTCGTCGCTGGTGCGTTCATCGCGCGCTCACTTCTTCTTCAAGCTAGCTCACTTCTTCTTCAAGCTAGATGGATCAGGCACCTTGGGCCTTAAGCCACCTCGGCATTTACGCTACCTGGGCCTTGGCCATCGGCACCGCATCACGTCCTTTCAGGACGTCCATGGCCGCCAGCACGCCACCGCTCCGGTGCGGAATCTTTGCAAGATCGAGGCCCATCTCGACGCCGGCCAGCGTGCCCATCAGCATCAGGTCGTTGAAATGGCCGATATGGCCGATGCGGAACACCTTGCCCTTGACCTTGTTCAGGCCGGTGCCGAGCGACATGTCGAAGTTTTCCAGCACCACCTTGCGGAAGGCGTCGGCATCGAAGCCGTCGGGCACGCGCACGCCGGTCAGCGCCGGCGAATGCGCGGAGGGATCGATGCACTGCGTCTCCAGGCCCCAGTCCTTCGCCGCCGCGCGCGTCGCGGCGCTGTGGCGCTTGTGGCGCGACCAGACGTTCTCGAGGCCTTCTTCCTCGATCATCTTCACCGCTTCGCGCAGGCCGTAGAGCAAATTGGTCGCCGGCGTATAGGGGAAGGTGCCGAGCTTGTTGAAGCTGATCACCTCCTGCCAATCCCAATAGGAGCGCATGCCGGGATTGGCCTTGGCAACCGCGAGCGCCTTCTCCGAGACGGCGTTGAAGCCGAGGCCGGGCGGCAGCATCAGGCCCTTCTGCGAGCCGGCGACCGAGACGTCGATGCCCCAGGCGTCGTGCTCATATTCCATCGAGCCGAGGCCGGAGATGGTGTCGACCATGAGCAGCGCCGGATGCTTGACGCGATCAAGCAGCTTGCGCACCTCCAAAGGCGGCGTGACGCAGCCGGTCGAGGTCTCGTTATGGACAACACAGACCGCCTTGATGGCATGCTGCTTGTCGGCGGCAAGGCGCTTCTCGATCTCGGCGAGATCGGCACCATGACGCCAGTCGCTCGGGATGAAGTCGACGTCGAGCTTGAACTTGTCGGCGATGCCGCGCCACAGCACGGCGAACTGGCCGGTCTCGCACATCAGAACCTTGTCGCCGGGGGCGAACACGTTGACCATCGCCGCTTCCCAGGCGCCGGTGCCCGATGAGGGGAAGATGATCACGGGCTGCTTGGTGCGGAACACCCGCTGCATCGAGGCCAGCACCGCAAAACCGAGCTCGGCGAACTCCGGACCACGATGGTCCAGGGTCGGCATGTCCATCGCCCGCAGCACGCGGTCGGGCACGTTGGTCGGTCCTGGAATCTGTAAGAAATGCCTTCCAGTATGCACGGTCATAGGCGTCCTTCCCGGTCTTTGAGGCTGTCTTGCTCGAACGTGGCCCGCATTGAGGGCTCCAGCGAGCCGCTCGCATATCACTATTCGCCGGGCTTGTCCCTCGCCCAACGGGGTCCGTCAATGCACAAGAAGCAGGGCTCGCTTGCCAACGGCCGAGACGGGAGGCAAGACGGTGCCCGCGAACAGGCGAGAATGGGTCATGGCGGCGGAAATGGCTGGAAAATCACCGGAATCGGTCCAAACGGACCGTCTCGCGGCTCGTCTTGCCCGCGACATCACCGGCGACATCCTGTTCGATCGCTTCAGCCGCGGCCGCTACGCCACCGACGCCTCGTTCTACCAGATCATGCCCTCGGGCGTGGTCGTCCCCAGGACCATGGACGAGGCCCTGCGGGCGCTGGGGATCGCCCGCGACGAGGGGATCAAAGTCACCCCGCGCGGCGGCGGCACCTCGCAATGCGGCCAGACCGTCAATGACGGGCTGGTGGTCGATCTCTCAAAACACCTCAACAAGATCCTGTCGCTGGACGTCGGAGGGCGGACCTGCGTCGTCGAGCCCGGCATCGTGCTCGACGACCTCAACCGGCAGCTCAAAAAGCACGGCCTGTGGTTTCCGGTCGACGTCTCCACGGCCTCGCGCGCCACCATCGGCGGCATGGCCGGCAACAACTCCTGCGGCGGACGCTCCTTGCGCTACGGCACCATGCGCGACAACACGCTGTCGATGGAGGCCTCGCTCGCCGACGGCACATTGAGCCGCTTTGGCGAAGTGTCGCGCGATCTCTCCGACGTCGAGGCTCCCGGAAGCGCCCGCGCCCTCTTCCGCGACATGCTCGATCTCGGCGTGCGCGAGGCCGACGAGATCGCCGCGCGTTTTCCAAAGGTCCAGCGCCGGGTCGGCGGCTATAATCTCGATGCGCTGGTGCCGCGCAACGCGCGCAACAACATGGCGCACCTGTTGGTCGGCTCGGAAGGCACCCTCGCCTTCACCACCAAGGTCGAGTTGAAGCTGTGGCCCGTCATCCGCAACAAGGCGCTTGGCGTCTGCCATTTCGGCAGCTTCTACGAGGCGATGGATGCCGCCCAGCATCTGGTGAAGCTGAAGCCGATCGCGGTCGAGCTGGTCGACCGCACCATGCTGGCACTCGGCCGCGATATCGCAATGTTCAAGCCGATCATCTCGGCCGCCATCAAGGGCGATCCGGACGCCGTCCTGGTGGTCGAATTCGCCGAGGAGGACCAGGCCGACAACCTTGTGCGCCTCAAGCAGCTCAGCGCGCTGATGGGCGATCTCGGCTTCGGCTGGAACAACGAGCCGCGCAAATGGGGCGGCGTCGTCGAGATCACCGAGCCCGCGCTGCAGAGCGGCATCGCCGATTTCCGCGCCGCCGGCCTCAACGTCATGATGTCGATGAAGCAGGAGGGCAAGCCGGTCTCCTTCGTCGAGGACTGCGCCGTGCCGCTGCCACACCTCGCCGACTACACGGCGCGGCTAAACGAAGTCTTTGCCAAGCACGGTACCAGCGGCACGATGTATGCCCACGCCTCCGAAGGCTGCCTGCATGTGCGCCCCGTACTGAACCTGAAGCTGGAAAAAGACGTCAAGGCGATGCGCGCCATCGCAGAGGAGGCCTTTGCGCTGGTGCGCGAATACAAGGGCTCGCACTCCGGCGAGCATGGCGACGGCCTGGTGCGCTCCGAATTCCACGAGAGCATGTTCGGCGAGCGCCTGGTCGCCGACTTCCGCGAGGTGAAGCGGCGCTTCGACCCCGACGGCGTGCTCAATCCTGGCAAGATCGTCGACGCGCCCAGCATGGACGACCGCTCGCTGTTCCGCTTCAAGCCGGACTATCGCGTTGGCAAGATCAAGACAAAACTGGACTGGTCCGCCTATCCCGGTGCCGGCGGCGGTTTCCAGGGCGCCATCGAGATGTGCAACAACAACGGCGCCTGCCGCAAGCTCGAGGGCGGCGTGATGTGCCCGTCCTATCGCGCCACGCGCAACGAGAAGGACGTCACGCGTGGGCGTGCCAACACGTTGAGGCTCGCGATCTCAGGCCAGCTCGGCCCTGATGCGCTGTCCTCAGACGAGATGATGGAAACGCTGAAGCTTTGCGTCTCTTGCAAGGCCTGCCGCCACGAATGCCCAACCGGCGTCGACATGGCCAAGATGAAGATCGAGGTATTGGCCGCACGCGCCGCCTCCCACGGTGTGAGCTTGCACAATCGCCTGGTCGGCTATCTGCCGCGTTATGCCGCCCTCGCCGCGCGCTTCGCGCCGCTAACGAACATGCGTAACCGCAGCCCACTCTTGCGAAAACTGTTCGAGCGCTTCGCCGGCATCAGCGCGCGCCGCGCCCTGCCCGCGTTCCGCAGCGATGTGTTCGTGCCGCCGGCGGAAATGGTCGGACCAGAGACCGGTCGCGAGGTCGTGCTGTTCGCTGACACCTTCAATAGCATCTACGAGCGCGAGAATCTCGACGCTGCGCTGCGCGTGCTGACGGCCGGCGGTTATCGTGTGCATTTGCCGAGACCTGCGAGCGGAAGTCGCCCGCTCTGTTGCGGCCGTACCTTCCTCTCCGCCGGTCTCGTGGATGAAGCCAAGTCCGAGCTTGACCGTCTCGTGGCTGCCTTTGCACCCTTTGCCACGCGCGGGGTGCCGATCGTCGGCCTCGAGCCGAGCTGCCTGCTGACGCTGCGCGACGAACTGGCTTCGCTGCGCAAGGACAACGATACCAAGGCCGTCGGCGCGCATGCGCTGACCTTCGAGGAATTCCTGGTGCGCGAGGCCGAAGCCGGCCGGCTGCAACTGCCGCTCGGAAGCATCGCAGAGAAAGCTGTCGTGCACGGCCATTGCCACCAAAAATCCTTCGGCGCCTTCAGGTCGGTCGAGCAGGTGCTGCGCCTCGTGCCGGGCCTTGAGGTCAAGACCATCGAGTCGAGCTGCTGCGGCATGGCGGGTGCTTTTGGTTATGGCGCGGACACCTACGATGCCTCGATCGAGATGGCCGAGCTGTCGCTGCTGCCGGCGGTGCGCAAGGCTGACCCGTCCACGCTCATCGTCGCCGATGGCACCTCCTGCCGCCACCAGATCCACGACGGCGCTGGCCGCGAGGCGCTTCACGTCGCCCGCGTGCTGGCAATGAGTCTCGATCGCGCCGACGCTAATTCCACCTCTCCAGCTGCAAAGGAACCCAGCAATGGCTGACCTCAAGCTCGACACCGCCCGCAAGATCCTCGACGCCGCGTTCGCCAAGGCGAGCGAGCTCAAGCTCAAACCGCTCGTCGTCACCGTCCTCGATGCGCGTGGCGTGCTGAAGATCGCCGCCGCGCAGGACGGCACCAGCCTGATGCGTGCCGAGATCGCCCACGGCAAGGCCTATGGCGCGCTCGCCATGGGCCTCGGCTCGCGCGCCCTGTTCCAGCGCGCGCAGGAGCAGCCCTATTTCATCGACGCCATAAACACGATTGCCAAGGGCGCGCTGGTGCCCGTGGCCGGAGGCGTACTGATCATGGACGGCACGGTCCTGCTCGGGGCCGTCGGTGTTTCTGGCGATACGTCGGATAATGACGAGGCCTGTGCCATCGCAGGAATTCAGGCGGTGGGCCTGAAGGCCAACGCGGGGTAGCTGGGCCGCCTCGTTAATCTCGGCTCAAGCGCTCGACGACGCGATGAAGAATGTCGGACATCGGCCGCGAGTTCCACTCGGTAGATCAATTCATAAAGGAGAAGGACATAGCCAGGAAGCAATGCTCTGACCGAGAATTCCTAACTGCCGGCGGCATGATACCTGCACGGTCGCCCCTTCTCGCGCAACTGCTCGATCGTCAGTTCCTCGTCCCGCGCCGATTTTGTCGTACTGCTCGTAGATGTCGAAACGCAGAAAATCGATGAACTTGCTGACGTGCTTCTGCAGCAGGCTGAGATCGATCATGCGCTGGTCCTGCACCATGAACCTGACGAACAGGTTTGCGATGCTTTTCGCTTGCCGCTGCGTTTTGCATCCCGGTGCTTGTCCGCGCCATTCTGCTGAGCGACGCGACCCGCCAACTGCGTGAAGTCGGCTATCGGAATGAATTGCGGATCATCCGCGCGTCGACCTTCGGCGGATCGGCGGGGCGATCCACCGACGGATCTACAACAGATGAAGGCGGCTTCGGTGGATCGCCCTTTTCGAGCAGCATGCGATCCACCAGCCCGTGGTTTTGGATCCTCGCTCCGCCGTAACGCCGGTCGGGTTGGCCAGCTCTCGCAAAGATAGGTCTTGGCCCACGGCAAGATTCTTAGCGGTCGGCCAACCGACAACAGCCGCGATCATGCCCCTCAGGATGCAGTGCTTCGTAGGGAGGAGTTCGTTGACGCGGAGCATGGCGAGGTGCTCCTAAACCGCCTCGATGGTCTCAGAGAGCCATGCGCTTGCGATCCTAGTCACGAACGACGGCCCTGTGCATTAGCGCCCCGGCCAGGCCGGTTTCGCGAGGATTTCAGGCTGGACAGGCGATCTACTCAGCCAGATTTCGGTCCCATGACGGACCAGAAAAACCTAACGAAATCAAGGCAACACCGATGCCGTGCGTAGCACCTCGGTGCAGCATCCCGCAAGCTCGGCGGACGGCAGCCTAAGTGAGAGTGGTACGCAATGCTCTGGCGGAGATCCCAACCTCGACATCTCCATGATGTTGGGTATCAGCCGTTTCCTTACGATCCTACAACGCCTAGATCCCGGGAGGACGGCGCGGCGGAAAGCCCGCGAAGGGCCGCACTAACCCCGAAGCAAGCTGGTTTTCGCGAGTAGCTCGCCCTGCCTGCCCTTCGCCGTCCTCGGCCACAGGCACAACGGCCGCCACGTCGGCGGAAACCACGTCTGGAGCTGCGCTCGGTCGCTCCTCAAGGTCCCGGTCCGCATCCTCACCCTTCGACGCGCGCACGCGGTCTCCGAACGTCTTGCGCAGGGAGGCAAGCTGCGTCACGGTTACCCGGCCGCCCCATCCGCCATCCCGACCGTGCCAGTGAAGCCCCGCCGACACGAGCACCTGGCGGTTCACCGACGAGGCGTTGCGCCCGAACTTCACGAAAACCGTAGTACCGTCTTCGCTGACCGGATCTGCCTGGAACAACCCGTCGCCCAGCTTTGACACCCTCGAAACGAGCAGGTGGATCGGCACTTGGCTAAGATCCAGCCTCTCCGCCATGGTGCCGACCAACTCGGTGATCTTGGCCTTGTTCGAGGCGGCCAAATCCGAAAGCTCCTGCCCGATGCGGGCATGGTCCCTCTGCAGTTGCGCCAACTTGCTGTTGTTAAACTCGATTTCACGGATGAGCGTAGCAGCCTTCTTCATGGAAATTGTCCTCCATCCATCCTGCTACGAGACCATGGATGCTGGGGAAACACCAAGACCCAGATTCTGTTCGGTCTCCGGGGCTTCCGACTTGTCGACACGCTCAATATATTAAGTTGGGAGAAGGGACAGCGACTTGGCAATTCCGTACGCACGAGCGAAAGCAATTTGGCTGACCGATACCGGCGGCGTGACGCAACAATTCGCCTATACTGGCCGAACCATCATGATGGATCCTCGGCCGGAGATCGCGGCGTTCGACTACTCGGCTTTGCGGGATGATCTAGCTCACGTGGAGGTGCTTCTCCCTCCCGATACACCTGCAATGTACCTCGACCCTGCGGCACTTGCATATGCTCTCGACGTGAAGGAAATTCAGAAGGTGCGGACGCCGCTTTCGCAGCGCGAGCGTCTGCCCCAAGTCGTCATGTCGACCGTTATCGCACTCCCTCCCTCGTTCGAGGTATCGGGACAAGAAGCCCTCACGATTGCCCGGAGGATCGCGCTTTATCCGTGCAAATCGCACCGCGTCCCGATCCACATCGCGATCCACAGCGCCTTCATCAACCGCCATGCTCACGCGGACATCGCCCTTCGCCCGATGGCTCCGGATGGTTCGCTAGGCCTGAAGATTCCCGATTTCCTTGCACGATTTCGAGCCAAGCGCGCCAAAGCGGACCCTGTGGAAGGCACGGGCTGGCCCGACATCAGCTGGGAGGTCCAACAGAGCTTCTTCGCCGAACGTGGGATCGATCTGGTTGTCGACCCGCCTGCACCAGTCTCCGAGTACCATTTCGACGCTGGTATCCCCGATAAGATCACTGCGGAATGGATCAGGGATCAACGTGTGGCACAGCGCTACATCAACGTCCGCATGATCAAGACAAGTCCCACGCAATCGATCGAGAAGATTGCCCGGGGACGTTCCGCGATCCGCGTTGCAGAGCTGCATCGGCTGTGCGCACGATTTATCGATAACGAGGAGGATCGGCGCGCCCAGGTCGATCGCATTCTGGCCGATCAAAACATCGTTTCGCTGTCCGATAGGACCGGGTCCGGAATGCCTCGCTACGTCACGACGCAGCGCGTGGCGCGCATCATCGATAAAGCGCGCCAGCTGATCGAACGCGACGACCGCAAGATGATCGCCGTCAGCGGCGCCGACCACGATGCAGTCGTCCAGCAGCTAAAGTCTGTCCATGCGACTGGCGATCGCCAGCACGAGGCGCCACTGATCTTGGGCCGGATGCTCTCGGATTGCGCACCTCTCGCCAACGCGCTCGCGAATCGACATCCGGTTGTCGGCACGGTCGACATGATCATGGGGAAGCCCTCCAAGCGGGCGCGTGGTCGCTGGAGGCACGTCAATTTACGGGGTAAACGGGACATCATCGTTCCGCATGCCGAGCTGATCGACGACCGAAGTCTGGCTCGCCTGATTCTTGCCGCGGACCGCACCGGATCAAAATTGCTCTTCGGCCACGACCAAAGCCGCGAGAGCGGCATCGTCCGCTCATTTCTTGCCGCTCACATCGCAGATCGGCAAGATCCTCAAGCCATCCGCCCTCGGACTCATGAGGGGCCAGAGGTGATCGAAAGACTGCTTCGTTCCGGGTTGGTGCGTCATGCTATCGAAGCAATGGTCGACCTCGAGCTTCTGCAATTCGGCCTCCATTCCGATTTCAACTTCCAAAGGCCGCCTTCTTTTGCTGTGGTCGACGCGTCGCGGATCGAAGACGTCGGCAACGCGATTCGGATCAATCGTGTTCGGGCGGGACTTATCGAGAAGGCGGAGACCCTCACCGGGCCGCGAGGCAAGGTCGAGCTCTCACTCGGTGAATGGATGGTCACCACGGGAACAACGGGTCTTCCGGACACCATGGACGCGCACCAGCTCGCGCAAATTGTTGCCATCGACCCGGCCGCCAACTGGATCGATGTTCTCCGTTATGGAGACGTCGCCCGGCTTGACTTCGGGAGCGATCCGGCGATCCGGCCGGCCGCCGCAATCTCAATCAGAGCTGCATGGGATGCACCGCGGGATTCGGACTTCGTTATCGAACTGGCCGATCCCGGTCGCGTTTGGGCCGGGTTATTGCTGGCTGCCAACCGCAGCGGACATGTCCGGATTTACGTCGATCCGTCGATCGCTCGAACCCACACCGAATTGATTGACGCAGCCCGCCGTTCACTTCCGGCCGCTCCGCCGTCATATCGAAGCTTGCGGCTGGCCAACGACGCGGCGATCAACAGCATGCTCGACGATTTTGATCCCTTCCCGGAGTACAAAACAGCCGAGCCGGAGCCAGCCCCGCCGCCTCCCGTTGGATTTAACGAGAACGTTCGTCACCGAATTATGAAAAGCCCTCAAACACGATTGGCTTACCGGCTTCTTCA
Source organism: uncultured Bradyrhizobium sp. (assembly GCF_936928535.1). Taxonomy (GTDB): domain Bacteria; phylum Pseudomonadota; class Alphaproteobacteria; order Rhizobiales; family Xanthobacteraceae; genus Bradyrhizobium. The sequence goes on from NZ_CAKZHY010000168.1 coordinate 79,998, forward strand.
CGGACATGTCTCGCCGCGAAACACCAATTGCCATGAAAACGTCCAGCATTCGTTCGGGCTTTGCAGCAGCGAACTCACGAAGATGGTGATCTTGGCCCTAGCAGAACAAGATGTCGTTCCTGACTTCGACGACGCCGACTTTCCTCTTGAGTTGGCCGAGCTTGAGTCCAAGCATTGGTCTCCGTGGGATCTGTACAAATTCGAACTTGATCTCAACCTCATGACCGTCCGGGCAACCGGCTGGGGACTGTTGCCACCACTCGGGCCGGATGGCTATAGACCTCGCGCCGCAGTCGATGAGCGAACCGAACCATAGCCCTCGCTCGGAGGCGGACGTGTCATGGGCTGCGCGTCGCGCAGCCAGGGTCACCTCGCCCACCGAGTAAGCGCTTCGTCGCCTCTTGCACTTGCGACAGCGATCAGGATGTCCGCCAACGCTGCTGGCTGGGAAATGAACGGCGAGCGCCTGCTCTCGATATCATAAATCTTGGTTGGATTTTTAAACGCGAATGCGTCCGCCTCACGAATGAACCTGGCTTTTAACGTCCTGATATAGTTGCGCGGCACGCTGGCAGGCCGACTATCCAGCAGCCGATCGACAGCGACAGGCTGCGGCTGAGGGGAATTTCCGACTTGCTCGCACTCCGCGCGCTGCAGGTCAGCATTCCGCCGCATGCAGGCGGTCCGGCCAATTCTTCACGTTTCGAGGGCCTTGGCGGCGCCCGGTTCTCCGCTCGAAACCACCGATCGTTCGAGACATTCTTCTATTTGTCAGGCGACGTCAGCGACGGGGAGAACCCAGCTGACGCGATCATAAATGCGATCCCACCTGGCGCCAGCGTCAACAACGCACACTTGGCCTCGATGCATAGTCGCTGGCGCAAGTTTCCAGCTGTGGACCGGGAGGTGAGGCCTCGGTCCGAAACAGGACGCTCGTCCACGTCGGTGGCCTTGGGCGGCATTGCTGTTGCCGGAAGGGACATCAAAGGGCCCCCCTAAGCCTTCGCATTGTCTGGCGCACCTTGAGACGTCGTCCAGGGCCAGCGTTCCATTGAGTTGCTGACCATGATTCGTCTGGCGTGCGTGTGTGCGACTGCGCGTAGAATGATTAGGTGCGCCGCTAAAAAAGTAAAAAGGCTACGACCTGCAGGGATTGCAATGCCCCAGAGACGGCGTCGGTATCGCAGCCGATCTATGATCGTGATGGATCCATCGCTGGCCGTTCACGATTGGCCGTCAAGACCAGCGCCTCGGTAGGAGAGCGGAAAACATCGAGCTTTCAGCGCTTGAAAGCGGGGGTTCGACGGATGCGATTGTCAATCCGTCTTCAACTAATGGGCGCCGATCCCCCGGATTTGGGCGTCAATACAAACCTTATCCTTCCCACTCTGCCGGCCAACCGAGCTGTGCCAGATTGAGCGATACGCTCTCCTCCAGTTGCTGGCGACGACGCTCGACCTTGCCCTTGGTGGCGTTCTTGTCACGCGTATGACCGCCTTGAACGTCGACCCCTCGATGCCGACGCAGGCGATACGAAGACGTCGTGCTACACGGGTTGCTCGAAATCTAAGTTATCGTTCGTCTACAATCGGAAAAAATCACTCTTCCGCGGAGGCTCATTTCGGAAATAGGCTCTGCCCTGTTCTCCGCTGCTTTGACGAAGCTTCCGTCCCCCTCCGGTCGAGGCAGGCAGATCGGCGACACAAAGGGAGTACCTCTATCGGGGTAGCACGACGGACAGCCCTGGCTCTTAAGATCGTTTAACCATACCCCTTCAGAGCAGCTGGCGTTCCGAGGTTGCAGCTGCCATATCATTAGTCGCCTTCGCATACCGTGCGAGGCGGCCGCCGCCGGTGTTCGAGCACCAAACGACGGCCTAACCACAACCGACTTAACGGAGTCGACTATGGCTAAGACGCAGTATAGCGCCGATTCGGCGCCCCCGCCCCACGCCCCCAGCGCCCTGAACACCGTCGGGACCCAGAACTTTTCCGCGGTTTGCCTCATGGGCACGTTGCTGACCATCAAGGCCTATGCCTTGACGGACGCGAACGCCGACGTCAGCGCCTACATCGGCAAGACTGACGATCTCGGCCGCCGGCTGCCGGAGCATGTCCCTATGCGGAAGGCCCGCCCGAGCGACACCGCCACCCTCTCCATCGACTAGACCGGATCCTGAAGCCGACGCCGGCGGCGCACACCGCGCAACCGGCCGGATCGCCTAAGGCGTCGATGCTTGTGACGGCACCGCATGCAACCGCATGCTTGGTCGCGCCGCGAGCTACCGACGCCTTAGCGACAGAGCGCGCCGCCTGCACCGGCAAGCGTCAGCGGCGCAGTCCAACCAGATCCGGCGATGTTGGCTTCGCGATCTCTCACCCGACAGAAGAGAGACCATCCAATGACCATGCTTCCCAATGACCCGAGGCCCTTGGCCCGAGCGACTACCGTGTACCGCCCGGTGGGCGGCATCGAGAGCTTCCGCGAGATCCACGATGAGATCACCGACGTCTCCGTGACCTATGTTCCCTGGGCGATGTTGAAGGAACTGCCCACGCCCTCGGCGCCCGCCGGCTACGTCCTGGCAAATCACGCATTCGGCTATTTCGGCGAGACCAACGACTTCAAGCGCAGGCTGAACGAGCATGCTCGCGACAATAATAAGGCGTGGGTGCGCGAGGCTTTTGTCATCACCGGCAAGAGCAAGACGAGCGAACTGTGGTCGGAGCCCGCGACGGCCGAGTTTTTCCAATTTCGCTTCAACGAGCTGGCCGAGGAAGCCGGCCTTGTTGAGATTATCAAGGGTGTTCCACCGAAGCTTCCGCCCTTAACCGCATCGAAGCGCGCGACCCTCGAGGCGCTCGTCCAACAGACCATGCCGCTGCTCTTCGATGCCGGATGCAGGGCGTTTCACTCGAATTGCGCGAGCCAGCGCCGGCCGAGGTCTGAGGTCGAGTCCGCCGGCGCCGAAGAAGCCGGACCGATGGAGATCGGCGTCGTCGCCACGCCGCCGACGGGCGGCGAGGTCGATCTCGCCTATGGCGAACTCTGGGCGCGGGGCTTCTCGCACGAGCGCGGCTTCGTCGTCATGCCGGGCTCGGACGTCCGGGCCACGTCGAACCCGAGCGCTCGGGACTGGGTCGAAGCCCGGCGTAACGAGCTGAGGGCTTCCGGCGCCTTGGTGGCAATCCGGGGCCTCGTGGACCGCGAGCGTCTGTGCGTGTCCGTACGGTTCGCCTCCCTCTCCTCCGCGACGCAGCTCGTTACCGGTTCGCGCGACGGCGGCAAGTGGGTTCCAACCCGCCATCCGCATCCGTTCCTGCACCTGGTTTAGGGGCGCCGTTCATGAAAGTACACCAATCCTCTTCGCGTCTGCCCGCCACGAGCGGGAAACCAACCAAGTCCAAGCGGCGGGACCGCTGGCCCTTTAAGGCCGAGACTTGCTCGCCGCTGACGTGGTGGCGGCAGCTGCCCCCCGACGCGTTTGGCGAGCCCGAATGCCTGCAGTTGCTCAACGTCATCGGCGGAATCGACGTCCTCCGCGGCGGCGCCGATCTCGCGGCCGCGTTGCGTGGTGATGCGACGGCCGCCATCGATGCCGCCGTGCATCTTATACCGGTCGAAGAAATCACGTTGCCCGTCGACATCACGATGACGGCGCTCGTGTGCGCCGTGCTGGACGACAACGCGTCGGCCGCGCTGGTGATGGCTCAAGTCATCGGCCTCACATGTCTCGGTCACGAACGTGAGGTCGAACTCGCTGCCTCCTGGCTCGCATATGGCCGGCGGTGTTCAGCCGAGCCCGACAAGTTCGGCGACGCGGAAGCCGTTCTGATGGCTGCTTTCGAAGAGACCCGCCGGAAGGGGTCCGGCAGATGAGCAAAACGCCCAAATCAACCAAGACCGTCAAAGCCACGCCGTCCTTCAAAACGGTACCCAACGCCGCGGCCTCGGCCGGCGATCACACAGACGACGTCTTCGACCTGCCCGTCGTCGATGAGGACACTGTCCTGACCGGCGCGGCCGCCGACGCCACCGATCTCGAGGAGAAACTCAAGCACCTGCCCAGGATCCTGCGGATCGCGCTCCTTGTCGATCGAGAGAGAGGATATATCCACGATCGCCTCATCGCGGACATCGAAACGTTGTCGCCCGGCTTGGCGCTGACGGCGGCGTTCGCGACCACAGACAATCCGGCCACGGCGCTGGCCCTGGCCAAAGAGCTCGATCGGCTTGCCGTCGCCGACGATGTGCCGGAGCTCCGCCATATCGCAGACTGTGTCCGCCTGGTCAGCCTCCCGATTCAGAATGATCTGGCGGGTTCAGAAGACTATCGCCGCGTCACACAATCTCTCATGAATGCGCTAGCGCGCCTGCCGACTGACATCGATCCATCGCTTGGCGCCGAGATCGAAAGTTTCTGCATCGGTTGGGCGATGCTTCCCGCACTGAAGCATCGTCTGCCTCGTTACCGGCACCGTGACCAGACGGCCGCGAACCATGCCAGCTCACTTGGCGATCAGGCCGCGACCCGTCGCGTCGAGGCCGCCGAGGCGAACATCTGGACGAAGATCGAGGCGAGAGGCGCGAGCCAAAGCGAAAAGGCCGAAGACGCCGATGACCACACTTCGGCGCGGCCCCCTCAGTCGCCGACGGCGGGACCGAACCAATGCGTGGTCGCGCGCCTGTCCGAAAGGCAGATGAAGGCCTTGCGACTCAGGGAACTGCTGGCGCAGTACGATGGCGTGATCAACAAGGCCCTGCCGTTGATCGAGCCTCCGCCGCTCGAGGAAGTTCGCAAGGCGCTCCTGTTCGAATTTCCCTACGCGCAAAACGTCATCGACACCGTGCTTGGCGATCTCATCGGCAGGCCAACCATCCGGGTCGTTCCAACCCTGATCGTCGCCGAACCCGGCGCGGGCAAGACCCTCATCGCCCGCCGCATTGCCGAGCTTCTCAAAATATTCTGCTGGCGCACCGATTGTGCACGAACTGACAGTACTGTTTTCGGCGGCACCGACCGTCGCTGGAACTCTGCTGAGCCGTGTCATCCCTTCCTCGCCATCATACGAGCTGGCCATGCCAATCCGATGATTCTTTTGGATGAGTTGGATAAGGCGGGCGGCCCAGGTTCAGGCACGAGTGTCCCCTCCAACGGAGGAGGGCGGCTCTGGGACTGCTTGCTGGGGCTTGTAGAATCTGAGTCCAGCCAACGCTACCCGGACCCTCTTCTTCAGACTAATGTCGACTGCGCGCACGTCAGCTACTTGGCCACCGCCAACAGCGTGGCCGGTCTGCCCAGCCCTTTGCTTGACCGCTTCCGGATCATCCACATGGAACGGCCCTCGCGCGATCATTTGCAGGCCTTGTTGCCGGCCATTGTCGCCGATCTCGCCCGCGAGCGCGGTCTCGACGCCGAGTGGATTCCCATGCTCGATGGCGTTGAGCATGCTGCCGTTGCCTCGGTGTGGCCGGGCGGCTCCGTCCGGACCTTGCGCCGGCTGGTCGAGGTCATCCTGCGCGATCGCGACGCCCGCGCGACCCGAAACTAATTGAGAGCCCCCATGAACAAATCATCAAACATCCCATTTGTTTTGCCGCGGAAGCGACAAAAGAGTTGTTCTCCGGTCAAGATTGCGTCCGAGATTCGAGCCCGTGACACCGTAGCGCTCGGACAGTTGTGTCATGGCTCATATCGCGATCGCCCACAAGGCAGCGTTCGACCGCGGGGTCGCGGAGCGGCAGTGGCCACTCTTCGCAAATTGTCAGTGGGCTCGCTGGCAACGAGCATTGACTGGATGGCCCACTCCCTTAGCGGGGCATAACTGCTCGCATTTTGGTTTCTTCCATAACGCTTATCGCTTGCTCGACGACTACCACGCCGTGATGGAGATCCTGGCACGCAGTCTTCCAGACCTTGAATCATCCCGCCTCGATATTCTGCTCGATAGCGCTCGCCGTCCTCAGCATCGCATCCGGGCCATCCACGTCCCGTTGGCACTCAGGGACCTGATCAACCACCGCGGGTATGGCCGGAATGATACCGCCGACCGGCCCCCTAGGTCATGGTACATCGACGCCGACGCCACGGACGCCGAGCTCGACTATGTTTGGAAGCATATTTTTCAGAGAGAGCGTCGATATGGTGGTGCGCCCGGCCACATCGCTCAACATGCTGCGGCGAGGCGCATCCGTGTGCGTCGTTGCGAGATATCACCTGCCAATAGATCGTCTCGCACCGTCGGCGCCGCGCGCAGATCGCTGCCCTTAATCCCCCGCTTGATTAGTTCGATGATGGACGAGGCGTCCGTCCCAAGGATAATGAGCCGGGAGTTCGAGCAGTGGCGCGCTCGACACCACCGACGACTGTCGAGTGCACATTCTTGCTGCTATCCTGTCGGCGACGAACGCCTGCGCCACCTCGTAGACGGCCTTCTTTGCCTCAGGCAACTCGACAAGGTATTGCCCGAATCCCTCTGCCTTCCGCGCCTGATTCTCCAGCTCGCGGCGCATCTTGCCTGTCATCGAGTTCGGCTTTCGGCTTGTCCGCCCCATCGCATCGATCTCGATGGAGCGGCGCCGAGCGCCGTAGAGTGGGACGCGCTTCGCAGGACAGCGCTCTAGGTGGCCGGGCGAACACGAGGAGTACGGGCACGCGAACCACGCACCGGGTATCCGCATTCGGGATCCAACGCGATGGTCAAAGGGTCATTCGCCGGGAACCACTGCGACATTGCCATCCGCAAGCTGCCGTTGCTCCGCTTCCCGCGTCCCTGTCGTACGACCTCGCCGGTCACCCAGTCGAAGAAGTGCTCCGCCGTTTCGCAACCTGCCGCCGAGCAGCCTCCCACAATCTCCGCGAGCGTTTCCAGCATGATCTGCCCAACGACCGTCGGCTCGAAGCTCGAGGCGACTTCGTTCAGGCGCTGGAGGCTGGCGGCACTCATGGTATCCACGGTCGCGCTCAACTTGCCGAGGAACTCGCGAAAATCGCGACGCCAATCGCGCCACAAGCCGTCGTCGTACTGGCTGTGAAAGCGGTTCCGCGGCAGCGAATCGACATACGTCTGATCCGCTTCGATGGCATCGGACAGGTCTCCGAGGAACTCCTTGATATCGGCATGAACTAGCATTTTCGTCCGCATTTGATCTTTCCTGCTGTCTGGTTTAGGGTCCATGCAGCTCGCAGATGCGCAGCTGGCCCTTGATGCTATTTGCCGACATGTCAATGCTCAAACGGGATAGGGAAGCTAACTGAGTTAGCTTCCCACTAGCGGACTTTTCCACACCAATATTTTAGATGTCGCCCGCTGGGTGCTTAGGTCAGACGGCGATGTGTGCTCGTGTGAGTGACAGTCCCGGCGCCGACAGCGAGCCGAGGACATTCTCATCTCTTCGCCCTGACGATTCTGTGCCCCTCTTCAAGGTCAGCAACATTGCTTTCCTATCGACGTCCGGACGGCGCAGTCCATGGAGAATAAGGGCATGACACCGAGGTGCGCTAACTTTCTACAAAAGCACATCATTTACCTCGGAAGTTTCTCTCGCGATTGGAATTAAGACCGGGAGAAAGTCTGTGAAAAAGAGATCATTCCGGTCGCATACGCCCGTTTCCGTTCATAGCCTGCAAAAGCGAGCCCGAGGTGCAGGCTGAACCCTGCAACAATCTCGTTGCTGCGCGTGTCGTTCATATTGAACAGCTTACGCTGGCGCAGCTATGTCCGATGTAGTGGACAATCGGCCTGGGAACGAGTTTCCTTCCTGATCATTTCCCAAGGCGGCTTCACCGAGGCGCCGACAGCGACCTGACGGACGGAAGCACACCGCCGGCCGTAGTCGCTCGAACCACCAATTGCCTTCCTATGCCAACCGGACCTGGAAGCGGTTAATTGCGGCTTCCAAAGGCGCCGCTTGCAACGGACTAGAACAGCTTCCTCGAACATGATCGCTAAAAACGTTCTAAGCCGTTTGACCGCGGCCATTCTATATTATCTCAACATTGGGCTTACCGTCCTGTCCAGACCGGCTTCCGCTTCTCGCCGAACGCCTTGAGGCCCTCCCTGGCATCCTCGGTCATCGCCAGCAGTGCGATCTGGCTTTCCGTATAGGCGATGCTCTCGTCGAACGACATCGACGCGATCGCGCGCATCGCGTATTTGCCGCGGCGGATGGCGGTCGGCGATTTGTCGACGATGCGGCCGATCAGCCAGTCGACCTTGGCGTCGAGCTCGGCCGTTGGCACAACGTAATTCAAAAGGCCCGCATCCTTGGCCGCCTTCGCATCGAACGGCTCGCCGGTGAGCGCCCATTCGTTAACGAGGCGCCGCGGCGCGATCTCCTGCAGCAGGCTCAACACCTGCATCGGAAACACGCCGACCTTCACCTCCGGAAGGCCAAAGATGACATGGTCGGCCGCAATCGCCATGTCGGTCATGCACAACAGCCCCATGCCTCCGGCCATGCAGACGCCACTGAGGCGCGCAATCGCCGGCTTGGTCGCGTTCTGCGACAGGCGCAAGAGATCGGCATAGTCGACATTCGGCCTGGAATGATCCATCGCGAACGCTGCGCCCGAATTCTGCAAATCGGCGCCGGCGCAGAACGCCTTGTCGCCCGCGCCGGTCAGCACGATGACGCGGACCTCCTTGTCGTCATGCGCGTCGCGATAACCCTTGGTGATGCCGGCGATCACGTCGCCGTTCAGCGCGTTGCGCTTCTCCGGCCGGTTGATGGTGATCCAGAACGCCTGCCCGCGCTTCTCGGCGATGACGCCTGTGGTGTCGATCATGACGCAAAATCCTTGCTGCCGGTTTGCCGCCATTTGCGGCAGCTTCGGCGTGAGGTGCAAGGGCAATCTGCCGGGAGGGCGCCGCTTTAGCGCCTCGACACAAATTGGCGCGGGTGGCTCAGGCCCCGGTCGCCTTCCGGATCCAGACCTTGTTGTCGTGGAACGCAGCGCCGCCGATCGGCGCAATCGTATCGGCGCCGGTCAGCATGTTGATGCCGCGGCCGCCGATATGGTTCTTGTTCGGATGTACCGACTCCGCGATCAGCACGCCGCGCCGCACGCCCTCGAACAGCACAGCGATCAGCGTGGTCTCGCCCCTGAGATTGCCGAGTGTCACCGCGTCGCCATCGGCAATGTCGAGTGCAGCGGCATCCAGCGGATGGATCATCACGCTCGCTTTGCCCTCGCGCGCCTGCGAGGACGGGGTCTCGTTGAAGGTGGTGTTGAGGAAGCTGCGCGACGGGCTGGTCGCAAGCCGGAACGGATGGGCCTGATCGGTGTGCTCGATCACCGCCCAGTGGTCCGGCAAACCAGGCATCTTGTCGAAATCGCCCATGGTCTGGCCGAACGGCGGATGAGCCCAGTCGGCTTTGAAGTGAAACTTCTTGTCGGGATGCGCGAAGCCATCGAGATAATGCGAGGTGCGGAAGTCCGGCTGCAGATCGCGCCAGATGTCGGCCTCGAGGCCGGCAATGTCGCCATGGTCGCTCAGCTTCAAGGTCGTATCGATCAATTCGCGCGGGGTCATCTCGAAGCCCGGATGCTTCGCGCCAAGCCGCGGCGCCAGCGCCTGCAACAGCTGATGGTTGGAGCGGCATTCGCCGGGCGGGTCGATCAGCTTGGGGCCGACCGAGATGTGCTGATGACCGCCGCCGTAATAGAGGTCGTCGTGCTCCATGAACATGGTCGCCGGCAGCACGATGTCGGCCATCAGCGCGGTCTCGGTCATGAACTGCTCATGCACCGCGACGAACAGATCCTCGCGCGCGAAGCCTTGCCGAACCAGCGCCTGCTCAGGCGCCACCGTCATCGGATTGGTGTTCTGGATCAGCATCGCTTTGACCGGGCCCTTGCCGAGCAGAGCCTCAGCGTCGCCGGTGAGGATGCGGCCGATCTGCGACTGGTCGAGCGCGCGGACCGTCTTGTCGAGCGCGTCGTGGCCTTCGATGACGGATTCGTTGAAATGCCACAGCGCGTAATTGTTGAAGAAGGCGCCGCCGCCCTCGTACTGCCAGGCGCCGGTCACCGCGGGAATGCAGTTTGCGGCATGCATCTGCGCTGCGCCGTTGCGCGAACGCGTAAAACCGTAACCGAGCCGGAAAAAGGTCCGCTTGGTCTCGCCGACCGCCTTGGCAAAGGCCTCGATCTCGGCCACCGGCACGCCGCAAATTGCCGACGCCCATTCCGGCGTGCGTGTCTTGAGATGCGCCTCGAGCTCATTGGGGCAGTCGGTGTACTTGTCCATATAGGCGCGGTCGGCATAGCCGTCGCGGAACAATACATGCATCACGCCACAGGCGAATGCGCCGTCGGTGCCGGGCCGCAGCAGGATCTTGATGTCGGCCTGCTTCATCGTCTCGTTGTCGTAGATGTCGACGGCTGCGATCTTCGCACCGCGCTCCTTCCGCGCCCGCGCGGCATGGGTCATCACATTGACCTGGGTATTGACGGGGTTAGTGCCCCAGATCACGACGAGGTCGGACAGCGCCATCTCGCGCGGATCGACGCCGGCGATCTTTCCGGTGCCGATCGCAAAGCCGATGCGCCCGACATTGGCGCAGATGGTCTGGTAGAAGCGCGAGTATTTTTTTACATGCGTGAGACGGTTGAGACCGTCGCGCATCACCAGGCCCATCGTGCCGGCGTAGTAATACGGCCAGATCGACTCCGCGCCGAACTCGCGCTCAGCCTGGTTGAAGCGATCGGCGATCTCGTCGAGCGCCTCGTCCCAGGAGATCCGCGTGAACTGGCCGGAGCCCTTGGGCCCGATCCGGCGCATCGGAAACATCGCGCGCTCCGGATGATGGATGCGTTCGGCGTAGCGAGCGACCTTGGCGCACACCACGCCGGCCGTGTAGGTCTGCTTTTTCGAACCACGAACGCGGCCGATGCTGCGGCCTTCGACCACCTCGACATCGAGCGCGCAGGCCGACGGGCAATCATGCGGACAGGTGGAGTGGCGGATCTCGATCTTGGCGTGCTGGTTCATGGGCAATTTCGTAACATCAAAATAGTTGTGAGCCGAGGGCATTTATCCGGCAGTGCCCATGCAAAATGCTCAAACCATGCGCCGGACATGTTCCTCCCGCGACCGCGAAATGCCTCGCGGCCACACCGAAAAAGGGTCGATATTCCCGATCGAATCGACTTTGTGAGGCGTCGACAGTCCGCGTTCACTCCCTCTACAGTGCCGGCCAGTAAACGAGTTCAGGGAGGTGGGTGTGACGGCCCGACAAATTTCGCTGGCGCTGGCCGCCGGCCTGTTCGCCGCATTCTCTGCAAGCCCGTCCCCGGCGCAGGATTATCCCGCGCACGCGGTCCGCATCGTCGTGCCATTCGGCGCCGGCGGCCCCGCCGACGTCGCAGCCCGGCTGATCGGCCAGGCGCTCCAGGAGCGCTTTGGCCAGCCTTTCGTGGTCGAGAACCGCACCGGCGCTGGCGGCGTCATCGGCACCGTCGAGGCGGCGAAGTCGCCGGCCGACGGCTACACCCTGCTGATGATGTCCAACACCCAGACCGCGAATGAATCGCTGCTGACCGCCGAGCAGCGCAAATACGATCTGATGCGCGACCTCGCGCCGATCGCGCCGGTGAACTATTCCGATCTCGTCATCGTGGTGAACCCGCAAGTCCCGGCGAAGACGCTGGCCGAGTTCATTGCGCTTGCCAAGGCGCAGCCCGGCAAGTTGAACTACGCCTCATCGGGCCAGGGTACCCCCTATCACATGGCCGGCGAGCTGTTCAAAGCCATGGCCGGCATCGATGTCGTCCACGTCCCCTACCGCAACAGTGGCGAGGCGCGCAGCGGGGTGATCGGCGGCCAGGTGCAGATGATGATCGACGCCGTGCCGGCAATGGCACCGAACATCGGCGAAAACCAGGTCCGCGCACTCGCGACCACCGGCAAGCAGCGCTCTGCGGTGCTGCCCAATGTGCCGACCGCGGGTGAGGCCGGCGTTCCCGGCTATGAGGCGACGATCTGGCTCGGCCTGATGGCCCCGTCGGGCACGCCAAAGCCCGTGATCGACAAGCTCAACTCAGCCGTGAACGCGATGGTGAGGCGGCCCGACATCGTCAAGCTTTGGACCGAGCAGGGTGCCGTGCCCATGTCGATGACACCGGAGGAGTTCGACAAATTCCTGCGCGGCGACATTGTGAAATGGGCCGATGTCGTCAAGAAGTTCGACAAATCCTGAGGCTACGCCGGTCATGTCGACAATTCAGTTCAAGCTCAACGGCGCAGCGGTTTCCGTGGATGTTGATCCCGACCAGACGCTGCTGAACGTGCTGCGCGGCCAATTTGGGATCACCAGTCCGCATTTCGGTTGCGGTGCCGGCGAGTGCGGAGCCTGTCACGTGATGGTCGGCGACCGCGCGATGGCCTCGTGTGACATGCCGATGTGGTCGGTCGCAGACAAGGCCATCGTCACACTGGAAGGCCTTGGCACGGCCGAGCAACCGCACCCGCTGCAGCGCGCATTCATCACCGAACAGGCAATGCAATGCGGCTATTGTGTCTCAGGCATCCTGATTAGCGCGGCGGCGCTGCTCGCGCGCAACCCGTCGCCGACGGAGGCGGAGGTGAAGACGGCGCTCGATCGCAATCTTTGCCGCTGCGGATCGCACAATCGCATGGTTCGCGCCGTGCTGCGTGCGGCATCGGAGATGGCCACGTCATGAGTGCGCCACCCCCCGCGCCGAAACTGCCGGTCAGCCTGGTAGCCAACCTAAAGCTATCGTCGTGGGTGCGGTTCATCGGCGAAGGCCGGGTGGCTATCTTACCCGGCAAGGTCGAGATCGGCCAAGGCATCGTCACCGCGCTGGCGCAGATCGCGGCGGACGAGCTCGATGTCGAGATCACCAGGATCGAGATGATCCGCGCCTCGACGGCCACGAGCCCGAACGAGGGTGTCACCTCCGGCAGCTTGTCGATCCAGCAATCCGGTCGCGCGCTGCGCCACGCCTGTGCCGAGGTGCGCCAGCGCTTTCTCGCGGCAGCATCGGAGCGTCTCGGCGTCGATGCGGCGCTGCTCGGCGTCGAGGACGGAACGATCTCAGGGCCTGGCAATGTCAGAACCAGCTATTGGGAGTTGTCGGACGCCGTCTCGCTCGACCATGATGCCACGGCGGGCACGGTGGCGAAGTCGGCCGCCGCACGTAGCGTGGCCGGCCATTCGGTGCAACGCGTCGATGTCCCCGACAAGGTGTTCGCACGACCGCGCTTCATCCAGGATCTTGCGCTGCCAGGTCTCGTGCACGGGCGTGTGCTGCGACCGGACATCTCGCGGGCCAGGCTAACCACACTCGACGAAGCAGCCGCGCGCGCGGTCTCTGGGCTCCTCGCGATCGTCCGCGACGGCGGCTTTGCCGGCGTCGTCGCCGACAGCGAGGCCGCGGCCGAAGCGGCACTGAAGGCCCTGCGCAAGGGCGCGACATGGTCGGCCGGTGAGACGCTGCCCGATGAGAACGATCTGACTGACTTCCTGCGAAGCCAGCCGGTCGAGACGACGATCATCGACACCAGGACCGCGGCAGCGGCCAACGCCACGCGCACGCTCCGCCGGCAATACACCCGCCCCTACATCGCCCATGCCTCGATCGCACCATCCTGTGCGATAGCGCAATGGGATGGCGACCGGGTCCGTGTCTGGACGCACAGCCAGGGCGTCTATCTGCTCCGCGCCGATCTTGCGATCGTGCTCAAGCTGCCGCCCGACAGAATCGTGGTCGAGCACATGGAGAGCGCGGGCTGCTATGGGCACAATGCGGCCGATGATGTCGCGCTCGATACCGTGCTGCTCGCCAAGGCCGCCGGCGGCCGTCCGGTTCGGGTGCAGTGGTCGCGCCACGACGAGATGGCCCACGCACCGTTCGGTGCCGCGATGGCCATCGAGATCGAGGCCGACCTCGATGCCGACAACGAGATCGTCGGCTGGCGCCACGCGATCTGGAGCAATGGTCATACCGCACGGCCGGGGCGTGCGGCCCAGCCCGCACTTTTGGCGGCGAGCGAGATCACAAATCCCTATCCGCGCATGATCTCGACCAATCCGCCCCCCGCCAATGGCGGCGGAGCCGATCGCAACGCCGTTCCACTCTACGATCTCCCGGCCTGGACCATCACGAGCCATCGTCTGCTGACCATGCCGGTGCGCACCTCGTCGTTGCGGACCCTCGGCGCGCAAGGCAACGTGTTCGCGATCGAGTCCCAGCTCGACGAGGTCGCGGCCTTACGCGGCGAGGATCCCATCGCATTTCGCCTGCGGCACCTCCGCGACGAGCGAGCCAAGGACGTGATCCGCGCCGTCGCGCGACGTGCCGGGTGGAAGCCCGCGAGACAGACCGGTACTGGCTACGGCGTCGGCTTTGCCCGCTACAAGAACATGGGCGCCTATTGCGCTGCCATCGCCGAGATCGAAGGCGCCGACGACATCCGCGTGAAACGGCTGACACTGGCGGTCGACGTCGGCGAGGCCATCAATCCCGACGGCGTCATCAACCAGATCGAGGGCGGCGCGATCCAGGCCACGAGCTGGGTATTGAAGGAGCGCGTCCGCTTCGACCGCGCGCATATCACATCGACCTCCTGGACGGACTATCCGATCCTGACCTTCAGCGAGGTCCCGGCGGTTGATGTCGAGATCATCCAACGGCCGGACATCGAGCCGGTCGGCGCCGGCGAGGCCGCGCACGGCCCGGTGACGGCGGCGATCGCGAATGCGGTCTTCGACTGCCTCGGCGTCCGCATCCGCGACCTGCCGATCACGCGCGACAGGATCATCGCAGCCATGGAGCTTGCATCGTGACGTCAGTGAACATCTTGAGCGGCGGTGCGGCGCAAGGCCTTGTGCGCGGCCTTGCCGAGGCCTTCAAGGCGCAGACCGGCTTTGGCATCGACGGCGAATTCGGCGCGGTCGGCGTGATGGCGGACAAGCTTCGTGCAAGTACACCGACGGATCTCGTGATCCTGACGCACGCGCTGCTTGCGAAGCTTGCGGCGGAGACGCTTGTCGTCCCCTCCTCGATCACCGATGTCGGCCGGGTCGAGACCGCGTTGGCGGTCCGCAGTCGCGACCCCAAGGTGATCGCGAAGACGGAAGCCGATCTGCGCGACGTCCTGCGGTCCGCAGACGCCATCTACGTTCCTGATACCAAGGCCTCCACCGCAGGCCAACACGTCGCAAAAGTGCTGGATCAGCTCGGCATCGCCTACGAGGTCACTTCGCGCCTGAAAATCTATCCGAACGGTGCCACGGCGATGCGCGAACTCGCATCGTCCACCGCAACGCGGCCGATCGGATGCACCCAGGCGACCGAAATCATCGCGACCGACGGCATCGCGCTGTCTGGATCTCTGCCGCCGGGATGCGAGCTGGTGACGATGTACACAGCCGGCATCGCCGTGCAGGCAATCCATCCGAAGGAAGCGGCAGCGCTGATCGCGCTGCTGACTGGCGCAGATCATAGAGAGCTGCGCCAACGCATGGGCTTTGCAAACTAGATGGGCTTACTTGTGCAGCTGGGTCAGACCGGTCGGGGGGCCATCGACCCCGGTCCAGCCGCCGTCGACGAACAGCGTGCTGCCGCTGACATAGCTTGCGGCATCCGAAGCAAGATAGGCAACGGCCGTGGCGACCTCGTCGGCGCTGCTCCAGCGGTTGAACACGGTGTGGCCGGCATAGAGATTGTAGATGTCGGGCCGCTGCTTGAACGGGCTGGTCAGCGCGGTCTCCACGATGCTCGGCGCGATCGCGTTGACGCGCACGCCGGCATGGCCGACCTCGGAGGCAAAACCCTTCACGAGCAAACCGATCGCTGCCTTGGTCGAGCCGTAGATTCCGAGACCCGGCTCGATGGTTACGGCGCGCACCGAAGAGCAAGCGATGATGCTGCCGCCCTTCTGTTCGACCATGATCCGGCCGAACGCCTGGAAGAACCAGACCGTACCCTTGACGTTGAGGTTCAGGACGCGATCGAGATCCTCCTCGGTGTAGTCGAGGATGGTCTTGCGGATGTTGAGCCCGGGCGTCGTCACAGCGATGTCGAGCCGGAAAAATTTCTGCGTCACGATCTTGGCGAGCGCATTGACGTCCGTAGCGCTCGAAGCATCGCAACTTGCCGCCTCGGCCCAGCCACCCTTCTCGCGGATGCCAGCAGCCGTCGCCTCGGCCGCGTCAAGCGCGCGGTCGGCGCAGACGACGCGGGCACCGAGCCCCGCCAGCGCTTCGGCGGACGATTTGCCGATGCCAGATGCGGCGCCGAGCACCACGGCGGTCTTGCCGGTGAGATCGAAGAGCTTGCGATAGTCGGTCACGGTCACATCCTTTTCTTGTTGCAGCCAAGCTGCTCGTTGCGCACCAAACGGCCGGGATACGAGAGGTCCGCGTACAACGTTGGTACACCCGGCAGCCGCCCCATCAATCCAAAAACGGCATCGATCGATGCTCGCTTCAACTTGGACTCCGCGCTCCGCCCGCCCTTAGGAAGGCCAACAGGGAAATGGATTCAAGGAGGGGCGCTTGAGCGCGGACAGATCCGTCATGGTCGCCAGACAATTCTCGCGCTCGGTTTTCGGCTTGAGGAAGCCGCATCATGCTGCAACGCAGCAGCGATGCCCCCTCCTAATCTCCTAGTTGATCTTCGTGCAGATCACCTCGTATACTAATATATCAATTTACAGAGCACGCATGCCCGCTCGCCCGACGAAGAAAGCTGAGGCCCCGGCTTCAGCCATCACTGGTCCTCGCCGCGGTAGGCCACCGCAGCGGGCGACGGCTTCGTCGCGCATCTACAACGAGCTGCGCAGCGAATTGGTCACGATGCGACGCCGGCCGGGCGAAGCGATTTCGGAGTCCGAGATCGCGATCAACTATGGCGTCAGCCGCACGCCGGTGCGCGAAGCGATCCTCAAGCTCTCCGACGAGGGCCTGCTCGACGTTTTCCCGCAGTCAGGCATCTTCGTATCGCGCATCCCGCTCGCCGCGCTGCCTGAAGCCATCATCATCCGCAAGGCTCTGGAAGAGACGACGGCACGGCTCGCGGCCGAACGTGCGACGACGAGCCAGGTTCTGCAATTGCGCTCGATCGTGGAACGTCAGCGCGAGGCGGATGAGGCCGGAGACCGTGCCGCATTTCACCGGGCCGACGAGCTATTCCACGCCACCATCGCCGATGTCGCCAGACATCCCGGAATCTGGACGCTGATCCTGCATGTGAAGGTGCATGTCGATCGCTATCGTCAACTGACGCTGCCCGTCACCGGCCGCATGACGCAGGTGATTGCCGAGCATGAGCCGATCCTCGCGGCGATCGAGGCGCGCGATCCGCAACGTGCGGGGATTGCGATGGAGCGGCATCTCGACCGGCTGCTCCGCGACATCTCGGAGACGCAACATACCAATCCGGAGTTTTTCGCCAGCACGGAATGACCGTATCTCCGGTCGACGACGACACACACCAAAGAAGTAATGAGGGAGGACTACCATGAGACGCCGTGATTTCATCAAATTGAGTGCAGGACTCGGAGCCGGACTTGGAGCTGCCACGCTTGCTCCAATCTCGTCTAGCCGCGCCCAGACCAAGGCCGTGTTCAAGGCCGCCGACGTGCAGCCGGTCGGCTATCCGACCGTTGCCGCCGTCGAGAGCATGGGCAAGAAGCTCGCCGAAGCGACGAAAGGGCGGCTCTCGATCCAGACCTATCCCTCCGCGCAACTCGGCGCCGAGAAGGAGACGATCGAGCAAACACAGATCGGCGCGATCCAGATGCTGCGCGTCAGTGCCGGCGCGGTTGGCCCGATCGTCGACGACATCAACGTCGTCAACATGCCGTTCTTGTTCAAGAACGTGGCCCAATCCTGGAAGATGATGGACGGCGACGTCGGCCAGGAGCTGCTCGACAAGATCACGACGAGCCCGAACGCCAATCTGGTCGGTCTGTGCTGGATGGATTCCGGAGCCCGCAGCTTCTATAACACCAAACATCCGATCAAATCGATCGCCGACATTCACGGTCTGAAGCTTCGCGTGATCGGCAACCCGATCTTCATCGACATGGTCAACGCCCTTGGCGGCAACGGCATCGCGATGGGCTACGACCAGGTGTTCTCATCGCTCCAGACCGGCGTGATCGACGGCGCCGAGAACAACCCGCCCAGCTACGTGTTCAGCAACCATTACACCGCGGCGAAATACTACTCGCTGACCGAGCACCTGATCATTCCCGAGATCCTCTGCTTCTCCAAGCGGTCCTGGACCGCGCTGTCGGCCGACGACCAGGCGCTGATCAAGAAGTTCGCGCGCGAGGCCCAGCTCGAGGAACGCGAGCTCTGGAAGAAATATGAGACGACCGCGATGGAGAAGGCCAAGGCCGCCGGCTGCGAGATCGTGGAGATCGCCGACAAGAAGCCATTCCAGGATGCGGTCAAGCCGGTCTGGGACAAGTATGGTCCGAAATACCAGGCCATGATCCAGCGCATCCAGGCGCTCTGAGCCTTCTCAAACAAGAGCCAAAGCGCGGCGATCACTCATCGCGCTTTGGCCTTCGCAATCCGAACCACCGATAGAGCAGGAAACGAGGATGGCCGCACTGTTTCGCCGAGCGATGGACTTTCTCTACCTGCTGTGCGTGGTCGTCGGCTGCATCGCACTGGTGCTGATCTCCGCGGTGATCCCGTGGGCGGTGTTCACGCGTTACGTGCTCAACAGCGCGGCGTCATGGCCGGAGCCAATGGCGGTGCTGCTGACGATCGTGCTGACCTTCATCGGCGCCGCTGCGGGCTACCGGCTCAACCTGCACATGAGCGTCAACTACTTCGCCAAGAAGCTGCCTCCGCTGCTGCAACGGGCGACGGACATTCTGGTCCAACTGCTGATGGCGCTGATCGCACTGTTCATGGTGATCTGGGGGGAGAGCCTGGTCGAGGTCACCTGGCACAACAGCATCGCCGACTTCCCCTCGCTGTCGGTCGGCGTCACCTATCTGCCGATTCCAATCGGCGGCGGCTGTCTGCTCCTGTTCGTGATCGAGCGGATTTTCCTCGGCCTGCCGCCCGACCCGATCGGCAAACACTCCGAAACCGCCCCCTTCGAGTGAGCCGGGAGATATCACCATGGACATCTTTATCCTCCTCGGCACGATGATCGTGTGCTTCCTGATCGGCATGCCGATCGCCTATTCGCTGGCGATGGCGGCAATCGCCGGCGCGCTGTCGGTCGGCATTCCCCTGGAAGCCCTGATGCTGAAGATTTCGGACGGCGTCAGCAAGGTTGCAATGCTGACGATCCCGTTCTTCGTGCTCGCCGGCGCCATCATGGCCGAAGGCGGCATGGCGCGGCGGCTGGTTGCCTTTGCCGACGTGCTGGTCGGCCTGACGCGCCTGCGCGGCGGCCTGTCCATCGTCAACGTGCTGGCGACCACCTTCCTCAGCGGCATCTCCGGCTCGGCCGTGGCCGATACGTCGGCGATTGGTTCGGTGATGATCCCGCAGATGGAGAAGAACGGCTACCCGCGCGTCTTCGCCACCAACCTCACGATCTCCTCCTCGGTGCAAGCGCTGCTGGTGCCGCCGAGCCACAATGCCGTGCTCTATTCGCTTGCTACCGGCGGCACGATCTCGATCAGCGCACTGTTCATGGCGGGCGTTTTTCCCGGCCTCCTGATCGGCTTCTCACTGATCATGCTGTGCCTGGTGATTGCCTATCGTGAAGGCCACCCGCAGGGCCGTGTCGTGCCAGCCAAGGATGCCGTCAAGATCACGATCGATGCGGCCTGGGGCCTGATCACGCTCGTCATCATCCTCGGTGGCATTCTGGGCGGCATCTTCACCGCGATCGAAGCCGGCGCGGTCGCCTGCATCTGGGCGTTCTTCGTCACCATGTTCGTCTACCGCGACTACAAATGGCGCGACCTGCCGGTGTTGCTACACCGGACCTTGCGCACCGTTGCGATGGTGATGACGCTGATCGCCTGCGCTTCCGCCGTCGGCTACATCATGGCGCTGACGCAGATGCCGGCGAAGATGACAGCGTTCTTCCTGTCGATCTCCAGCAACAAATACGTCATCCTGTTGCTGCTCAACGTCCTCTTGCTGCTGCTGGGCACGCTGCTCGACATGGCGCCGTCGATCCTCATCGCCACGCCGATCCTGCTGCCGGTGATGCAAAACTTCGGCGTCGATCCCGTGCACTTCGGCATGATCATGCTGCTCAATCTCGGCATCGGCCTGTGCCATCCGCCGGTCGGCGCGATCCTGTTCGTCGGCTGCGCCGTCGGCAAGGTCTCGCTCGAAGAGGTCATGCGCAAGATCTGGCCGTTCTACGGCGTCATGCTGTTCGTGCTGATGCTCGTCACCTACCTGCCTGAGATCTCACTCTGGTTGCCGCGTCACATCCTGCACTGAGCTGCTCGCGCCTCGCGTCACTCGACGGACGGGAAAATCACTCGCCGTCGAGGCCGCTCTCGGCAAGCTCGCGCAGCGCATCGGTGTCGAGCACGACGATGGCACCGTGCTCGAGGCGCACCCAGTTGCGACCGGCCCACGCCCGCAATTGCTTGTTGATGCTCTCGCGCGTCATCCCCACCATTTCGCTGATCTCTTGCTGGGTGATCGCAAGGGTGCCGCTGCCGGAATCGAACTTGCGCTCCTCGGTGAGGCCAAGCAATGCGCTCGCGAGCCGGCCCGGCAGATTCTGCAAGATCACCTGCTCGACCTGTTGACTGGTCCAGCGCAGCCGCGCGCAGAGCAATTCGATGAACTTCATCGCCAGCGCCGGTTGACTCTTCACGAACGGGAGGAAGTCGCGGCGGTCGATGATATAGAGCTCGCAATTGGTATTGGCAGTCGCATCGGCCGACCGTGGCGCACCATCGAGTACCGCGATCTCACCGAAAATCTCCCCGGGACCGATCAGATTGAGAATGGCGTTCCGGCCATCGGGGGACGAGGAGGAAATTTTCACCGTTCCCGTGATCACCGCGAACAGATTGTTTCCGGGGTCGCCCTTGGCGGCGATCGTCGCTCCGCGCTTGACCGTGGTGTGCTTGGCGTAGCGGCAGAGTTGATCGAGCGCGTCCGGCTCCAGATCTGCGAAGATCGGATGCTTGCGCAGGACCAACAGTTTGTTACCCGACGACTGCCGGGGGTCGCCGGTCTTGTCCTGAGGCACGCCGGGACTCCTGAGACTGCGAGCGCTGGAGTTCCTGCGTAGTCAGTGTTGCCCGTCTTTTCAACCGGAAAGCACGGGACAGTTTGAGGCAACTGCCGTTAAAATGCCGCGATGACGCCACCAATACGCACCCGCAGGATGCGTTTGCGTCATTCAGACCATGCAGAGTTGCAGAGAAAGCAGATCGCGCTTGCGCATGGGCACGGCGGAATTGGTCCACGGCCGCCGTGGAAAGCGCGTCAGGATGATCCCGGGAACTTTAGCGCTTCGTATCCGAACCGAGCCCGCGAGCACTGGTCTGTCGGTCTGCCCAAGCCAACGCCAAGCCAAATGCGACGAAGACGGCCACTACGGCCACGGTCACCAACAGCGCGTCAGTCGGCATCATACCCTCCCGGACTTTATTGTGAGGGCATTATTGGCGCGGCGCGACTACCGTCATTGATCCGGATCAAAATCAGCGAAGGCCCGGCAAGGCCGGGCTTCAGGCCGCGGCCAAGGCCTCGACGCGGGCGGGGTCGCGCAAGCTGATTCCGCCATGGATGATCTCGATCGCACCGTGCCGTTCCAGCTTGGTGAAGGTGCGGCTGACGGTTTCGATCGTCAGGCCAAGATAATCCGCAATGTCCTGCCGGCTCATCGGCAAGGGGACCGTATTCGACGAGCCCTTGAGCGCGAACAGTCGCTCCCGCCAGGCGAGCAGAAAGGTCGCGACTTTTTCATCCGCCGAGCGACGGCCGAGCAGAACCATGTGGTCGCGTGCCTGGCTCAGCTCCCGAATTGCCAGCTCGTTGATCCGCTTCAGCAGATGCGGACGGTCCTCCATGAAGCGGCCGAACGGTGCCTTGGCGAATTGGCACACGGTCACGGCACCAATCGCATCGGCCGAAAAATTGTGGCGGCCGGACGTATTCATCCCCAGAAAATCACCGGGCAGGGCAAAGCCCACGATCTGCCGGCGACCGTCAGGCAGCAGCTTGTAGAGCCGCATCACGCCTTCAAGGAGATTGTAGAACGAGGTCGTGATATCCTCTTCGGAAAACACCGTTTCTCCCGCTCCGAAATGAACGCGGCGCCCGAGATGCTCGAACTCCCTGAGCTCGGACGGGTCCAGCGACGCACAAACCGCGATACCGCGGACCGCGCAGTCGCTGCAAAGATGACCGTTTGGTTCAATCATCGTCACGGAAGCCTTCATCCACTGCTCCAAGCGTCACCGAATTCAGAACCTGACAGAGGTTCACCACACGTTAGGTGCATTTTACTGCAACCCGCCAAAGCCGATTGACCCAGATCAAATTTGACGCCCATCCCCGCCCTATTCTGCGCCGAGAGTTTAACGGGACCAATTTTCATGCTGCACACCGCGCTGCGCCGCGGCCTGATCGGGCTGCTCCTGGTCACTCCCGCGCTCGCCGCACCGACAGCCGAGCAACGCGGCAGGGCCTATGCGCGCGCCAATTGCGCGCGCTGCCATGCGATCGACCGTCGTTCCGAAAGCCCGCTCAAGATCGCTCCGCCGTTCAGGACCTTGCACCAGCGCTACGCGATCGATTCGCTCGAGGAGGCCCTCGCCGAAGGTATCTATACCGGCCACGCCGACATGCCCGCTTTCGAGCTCGAGCCCGACCAGATCCATGACCTTCTGTCCTATCTCAAGACGCTCGAGTAGCTTCAGGAGCAATCACACCGCCTGCACCGTCCAGCCGATCAGCTCCCTGGCGATGCGCGCAAAAGCTGCGTCGAACGCCGCAACCGCGGCAGCCGGCTCGATCTTATCGAGCTTCTCGGTGCTCTCGACCATGCGTGATGCGATCACCTTGCCATTCTTGTCGACGATCCGTGCCGACAGTCCGATCTCGACCCGCGGCTCGCCCTCCGTGGCAATGCGGAAATGCCTGATGTCGATCAGAAGCTGATATTCCGCCTGCCCCAAATCTGTCGCGCGCAACGGAGCGTGCGCGATATCGTAATTCTCGAAACTATCGATCAGCCGCGCCTGCACGAGCTTTGGAATGCTGTCCGCCCACAGGAAATCGGCAAAGCCCTTGATATCGCCAACCGGCGAGAACAGCATACGCTGCGTCTGGAGCATCGCGACGGCGGTCGGCTCGGGAATGGCCAGCGATGCCGTGAGTGTCTTGCCGACCCGTCCGAGATCTTGCGGCGTGCGGAGATCATAGGTGATCTTCTGTGCAGGCGCGCCGCCACCAGTCATTTTTTCGAGGCCCGCCAGGATGCCGTCAATCTTGTCCGTGTTGCGCGCAAGGCCATCTGAGAACGTCTTGAAATTGGCGATGGTGTCCTTGAGGGGGCCGGAATTGTCCTCAAGCACGGAATCGACGCGTCGCAGCGCGTCGCGCGCCGCCTGGGTCATGCTCTGACCTGCGCCCGCCTCGGCGATCAAGGTCAGGGATTCACCCGACTTCGCGACGATCATTCCGCCCTCGAGGGTCACCACCGGCACACCCGTCAGTCCCTGAAAATCAAGCCCGACCTTGGTGTCGCTGCGCACCGGCGTTGCCGAAGCGACCGAGATCGTCGCGCTCACGAAGCGCGGGTTGTCGGGCGCAAGGCCGAGCTGCGTCACTTCACCGACGCGGATGCCGTTGAACAGCACGCCGGCGCCGACCAGAAGACCTGGCACCGGCCCCTGGAACTGCACATGGTAATTCGTGCGCGGTCCGATGCCACCGCTGTTGTTCAGCCAATAGACGAAGCCGAATACCGCAAGGATCGCGGCCAGCACGAAGGTGCCGATCAGCACGTAGGGAGCGCGGGTTTCCATGTCTCATCTCATCTGTAATTGCAGCATCTGCGAGCGCTTGCCGTGGAAATAGGCCCGCACCCAGGGATGCTCGGACTGCAGCAGGTCGCGCATCGGGCCGATCGTCACGATCTTGCCGTCGGCAAGCGCGGCGACGCGGTCGCAGACCGTGGTGAGGCTTGCAAGATCGTGGGTCACCATGAAGACGGTGAGCCCCAGGGTCTTTTGCAACGTCCGGATCAACGCATCGAAATCGCCGGCGGCGATCGGGTCGAGGCCAGACGTCGGCTCGTCGAGGAAGAGGATTGGTGGATCGAGCGCGAGCGCGCGCGCCAGCGCCACGCGCTTGGTCATTCCGCCCGACAGCTCGGACGGATACTTGTCGCCGTCCTGCGCGCGCAGTCCAACCATCTCGAGCTTGGCGATCGCGATCTCGTCCATCAACTCCTGCGACAACACGAGATTTTCGCGAAGCGGAAATTGGACGTTCTGCCTGACGGTCAGCGAAGAGAACAGCGCACCCTGCTGGAACAGGATGCCCCATGTCGCTGCGCGACTGCGATCATGCGCGCCGCCAATCACCTGTCCCATGACTTCGATGGTGCCGCTACGACGCGGGATAAGACCGATGATAGTACGCATCAGCACCGACTTGCCGCCTCCAGATGCGCCCACCAGGCCAAGAATCTCGCCGCGGCGGACATCGAGTGATAGATGGTCGAGTACCGTCTGACGGCCGAAACCGACGACAAGGTCACGCACCCGGATCGCGAACTCTGCTTGTGGCTCGGGCATCGTCACATTCCGATCGACGCGAAGAAGATCGCGAACAGGCCGTCGAGCACGATGACCAGGAAGATCGACTTGACCACCGATGTGGTCGTCTGCCGACCAAGGGATTCCGCGCTACCCTTGACGCGCAATCCCTCGCTACAGGCAACGATCCCGATGACCAGAGCCATGAACGGCGCCTTCAGGATCCCGACCTCGAAATGGGTGACGGAAATGGCCTCATGCAGCCGCGCGATGTAGATCGCAGGACCCATGCCGCCGTAGAATTGTGCCACCAGACCGCCGCCATAGAGCGCGGCCATCGATCCGATGAAGGCGAGAATGGGCAGCGCGATGACGAGGGCAGCCACCCGCGGCAAGATCAGGACGTCGACGGGATCGAGCCCCATCGTCGACAGCGCGTCGATCTCTTCACGCATCTTCATCGAGCCAAGCTCGGCGGTATAAGCGCTTCCCGAACGCCCCGCGACCATGATGGCGACGATCAGCACGCCGAGTTCGCGCAAGACGAGGATGCCGACCATGTCGACTGTGTAGGACTCCGCGCCGAACCTGCGGAAATGAAAGAATCCCTGTTGGGCGATAATGGCGCCGATCAGGAAGGTGATCAGTACGACGATAGGAATCGCCTGCAACCCGATCCGGTTGAGCTGGTAGACCAGGGACGTCAACCGCAGCGTGCGGGGCCGCCGCAAGACGCCGGCCACCGCCATGAACAGCGCGCCCAGCATCTGTAGAAAGATCGTGATATCCTCACGGGCACCGATCGTGGCCTTGCCGAGGTCGTTCAGCCTGAGAAGGACCGGGTTGAGGGCGGCCGCTGGCGGCGGCGCCTGACGGTTGACCTGCCGCACTTCCTCCAGCAAGCCGCTGAAATGATCGGCCACGCCCACGATCTCGGCTGGTCTGCCGGATGATGCAGCCTTGCGCGACAGCTTCTCCAGGATCCAGGCGCCGAGCGTGTCGAGCGCGCTGATGCCCGACATGTCCAGCGTCACGGCTTTGGATCGATCGACGTCTGCGCCGACCGAGCGGGACAATGTCTCGAGAGTCGTCACATTCGCCGCGGTCCAGGGCCCTTCCGGGCGCAATTTCAGCACACCGCCAGACGGCGTCGCTAGCAATAGCGGTTCTGGATTCACGCTTCCACCTCATCGGGACGATTTGGTCCCCAATTCAGCTGTTATTTCTAGGCCGACATGTGGCGGAGGATTTGACCTGTCTCAAGATCGCGACCACACGCGCCGCTTGACGCAAATCAAGCGCCGACATACCGGCGCGACTTACGCTGTTTCATTCAATGGAGACATCAAATCCATGTTCGACAGCGACAGGATGAGCGAAGAACTGCGAACGTTGAAGGTGGACGTCGCCCGACTGCTGAGCACGGCCGGCGAGGAGATGTTCGAGAGTTCGAAGGACCGTGCCGAGATGCTCGCCGATCAGATCAAGGTGGCGCTGGCCGAACTCGGCGAAACCGTCGGCGAGGAACAAGAGCAACTCCATGGCCTCATCACGGAGCGCCCTGTAGCCTCGCTCGCTTCCGCCTTTGCGCTCGGTGTGGTCGTTGGCTTCATGCTGAGGAGGCATTAGGTGAATACCGAGAATGTGGTCAAGCATCTGCGCGTCCTGTGGCGCACCGACAGGATCATCGCAGATATCCGGCTGCGCCACCTGCTGGTCGGACTTGGACTGCGGGCCTTCGCAGCACTGATCGCCGCATTCGGTCTGCTGATGCTGGAGCTGTCGGCCTACTTCGCCCTTGTCCAGATCTGGAGTGCGATCGCCGCAGCGGCCGTCCTCGGAGCAATCAACTTTGCCATCGCTGCGGTGCTGTTCATCGTCGCCGGGCGCCCGCCGTCGGGCCGCGACATCGAGCTCGCCAATGAAATCCACGGCAGTTCAATCGAGGGGCTTCAAGTCGAAGCCCGAGCGTTTCAGACCCAATTGACGGGCGCGGTCAATCATCCGCTCAGCACGATCGTGCCGGTTCTGGTGCCGCTCATCGCGATCATCGTAAAGAACATGCGGAAGACCCCCAGAGAAAGCGCGGCGGACGTAACGCCCGAGGCGCGTCCGTAGCTACGCGCCTCAGAGCTTCAGCCGGACGTCGCAGATGTCCGGCTCGGCAGGGTCCGGCTTGATCTCGAAGCCGAGTTGTCGGCACATTTCGAGCATGACGGTGTTCTCCTTGAGCACGTCGCCCGAGATGGTCTTGAGGCCTTCCGATTTGGCATAGTCGATGATCAGCTGCATCAAAGCCCAGCCGAGCCCCCTGCCCTTGAGGTCGGACCGCAGCAGGATCGCGTATT
Source organism: uncultured Bradyrhizobium sp. (assembly GCF_936928535.1). Taxonomy (GTDB): domain Bacteria; phylum Pseudomonadota; class Alphaproteobacteria; order Rhizobiales; family Xanthobacteraceae; genus Bradyrhizobium. The sequence continues at coordinate 107,041 of NZ_CAKZHY010000168.1, forward strand.
CGCCTGTCTCGTAGATCGAGTCCGAGTGCAATCGCACCACTCCAACCATCTCGTTGCTGTCGTCGAACGCGATAAACGCCATGGCCCGCGCATAGTCGAGCTGGGTCAGGCGCGCGATGAACTCGTGGGTAAACTCCTTCATCGGCGCGAAGAATCGCAGGCGAAGATCGTGAGGCGTGACGTGACGCAGGAATTCGTGGATGGTCGGCTCGTCCTCGGGGCGCAGCGGACGCACCGAGATGTGCCAGTCATCCCTAAGCGTAAGGCGGCGCTCCCATTGCGACGGATAGGCACGGACGGCAAAATTTGCAGGCGCGGAGCCCGCGAATTTCCGCTGCGGCGGCCCCACGGCCACGCGAGCGTCGACGGCCGTCACGCCGGTTTCGTCGGCAAGCAGCGGGTTGATATCGAGCTCACGGATTTCGGGAACGTCTGCCACCATCTGCGCCAGCTTGACCAGGACCAGAGCGACGGCGTCCTGCTTGACGGCCGGCACGTCCCGGTAGGCGCGCAGCAATCGCGACACGCGCGTGCGCTCAATCAGATCACGGGCAAGCTGCAAATCAAGCGGCGGCAGCGCCAAAGCCTTGTCATTGATGATCTCCACCGCCGTCCCACCGCGGCCGAACACGACGACGGTGCCGAAAGTTGGATCATCGGCGAGACCCAGGATCAACTCGCGCGCCTTGGCCTTGACGACCATTGCCTGCACAATGATGCCATCAATGCGGGCCTCTGGTCGCAATGTCTTCGCCCGCGCGAGGATATCGGCGGCGGCCGCGCGCACCGCGGCTGGCGTCGTCAGGTTGAGCACGACACCGCCGACGTCGGACTTGTGCAGGATGTCGCGCGACATGATCTTGAGCACGACGGTGGCGCCTCGCGCGAATATCTCATCCGCGTAGCCGACCGCCTGCTCGACATTTTCTGCCGCATAGGTCGGCACCATGGCGATGTCATAGCAGCCAAGCAGATGCTTGATCTCGACAGGCTCCAGCCATTTGCGGCCGTCGGAGATGGCCGTCATGACAATCTGCTTCGCAGCCGCGACGTCGGGTACGAAAGTGTCGGGCATCGCCGGCGGAACCTGGCTCAGCTCATCGACCACCTCGCGATGTCGGACCATATGCATGAAGCCACGCACCGCATCGTCTTCAGTCGGATAGTTCGGAATGCCGGCGGCGGACAGCGTCGTGATGATCTCCTGATCAGCCCCGACCCAGGCCGCAAGCACGGGCTTGGCCCAACTGCGGTGCTTCTCGCGATATTTTCCAACAAGCTCGGTCACGGTCGTCGCGATCTGGGCGGCCGATGCGATCGCGGTCTGCACGTTGAGCACCAGGACCGCGTCATTGCCGGGATCGTCGAGCAGCACCTCCAGTGCTGCAGCGTAACGCGGCGCATCGGCGTCCCCGACGATGTCGACGGGATTGGCGCCTGACCAGCACCGCGGCAGCACCGCGTCGAGCCTCTGGCGCGTCTGCGGTGTCATCGGCGCGGGAGTTCCGCCGAGGTCCGCAAGCCGATCGACTGCGAGGACACCAATGCCACCACCATTGGTCAGAATCGCAAGGCGCTTTCCCGCCGGCGAGCCGACCCGGCCCAGGGTTTCGGCACAATCGAACAGCTCGCGCAGATCGGATACCCGAACGACGCCAGCGCGGCGGAAGGCCGCATCATAGACTTCGTCGGCGCCGGCGAGCGCACCTGTGTGCGTGGCAGCCGCCTTCGCTCCCTGCGCCATGCGGCCGGATTTCACGACGACAACCGGCTTCACGCGCGCCGCGGCGCGCGCCGCCGACATGAATTTCCGCGCGTCCTTGATGGCCTCAATGTAAAGCAGGATCGCCCGCGTGTTGTGGTCCATCGCGAAATAGTCGAGCAGATCCGCGATGTCGACGTCGATCTGATCGCCGATCGTCACGACGCCCGAGAAGCCGACGCCACGTTGCGTGGCCCAGTCCACCATGCCGGCTGCGATCGCGCCCGATTGCGAGATCAGCGCGAGGCTGCCTGCAGCTGCCATGTGCGCCGCGAAACTCGCATTGAGGCTTGTGCCAGGCATCATGATGCCGAGACAGTTGGGGCCGATCAGCCGCATGCCGTATTTGCGGGCGGCGGCGGTTGAGGCCTCCTCAAGCGATCCCGGTCCGTGGCCGAGCCCTGCTGAAACGATCAGGGCGCCGGCCGAGCCACGACGGCCGGCTTGATCGATGATGTCGGGGATCTCACCTGCCGGCGCGGTGACGACGATGAGCTCAGGTACGAAGGACAGTTGCGCCAGGCTGCTCACTGCAGCCATGCCGTCGATCTCCGCATGGCGCGGGTTGACCAAGCCGAACGCCCCCTTGAACTCCGCCTTGCGAATGTTCTCCAGGACCGCACGCCCGACGGAGACCGGACGGGGGCTTGCGCCGACCAGCGCGACCGACCGGGGCGACAACAGGTTTTTCAGGCGGTAGGTCGACATGATTCACAATCGTCCGATCGGGCAACGGGTCCGACAGCTATGACGCTAACCCGGATATGGGTTGAATTGCACCTAGTACGACATCATCACCCAGCATGGTGGCTGGCCGATGACGGTCTTGGTCACGCCGCCCCAGACCGTCTCGTTCAGGCGCGAATGGTGATAGGCGCCCATCACGATGGCGTCGACGGCGTGAGCTTGTGCCCAGCTCCCAAGCACCTTGCCGATCGAGCTCCCGCTGGCCTTCACCGTTTCGAAGGAGGCATAGATCCCGTGTTCCCTGAGATGATGTACGAGACTGTCGCCGGATCGCGTAATCGCCTCGTCCTGATCATCTGCCACGGTGATGATGCGTACCACCGCGGCGGCTTGAAGGATCGGCAATGCGTCGCCGACCGCGCGAGCGGCGCGCGCCGAATGATCCCAGGCAATCATGACATTCTCGAATTCCGGCCGCAGTGTCGCCACGTGCTGCTCCGGACACAGCAGCAGCGGTCGGCCAGATTGGAACAGGAACGTTTCAACGATGTTTTCAGTTCGACTGTCGTGCGGCTTCACGGGGATCAAAGCGAGATCGCTGAACCGCGCATGCTCGGCCAGGGTCGATGCGATCTGGTCCGCCGGCACCCTACCCGATCGGCTTTGGGCGCGAATGCCGACACGCGAAGCCGCGTCGGTGAATGCATTCAAGAGCTGCTGCATCTCGGCCGCCTCGCGCACATGGCCGAGTTCGGCGGGCTCGGGATCATCGGGGTGCACCACTTTGGGCCGCACGAACGCATCGTCCTCGAGCGCGAGCCCGGTCATCCTGGCGCCGAGATCGGCGGCAACGGCGGCGCACTTCTCGATGGCAGCCAATGTGGGGGCACGCGGCTCGCCAAAGAGTGGCAGAAAGACGTCCTTGATGGGCATCGGATTCTCCTTGCCAGCCAAAATAGACCGCCCTTGCTCTGGCCGCTTGATCCTCCTCAATCCGGGAAAACTCGGGCTCCGCCAGCCGACGCCCAGCCTTGACGGAAGTCAAGGACTGGTCGCGGCCCCAGAGTAAGGGTTACCTTGGTTTGTGGCCGGACCGCTCGGGGCGCCTATCCGCATGATGCCGGCAGGAATGACAGACAATTCTGCGACCCAGCAACGGATTTTCTCGGCACTGGCCGCGCATGCCGGCGTGAAGCGGATCGACACGCATGCTGCTTCGGTCTTCCTCGACGGGGCACGCGCGCTGAAGATCAAGCGAGCGGTCAAGTTTCCGTTCCTGGATTACTCGACACTCGAAAAACGCAAGGCGGCCTGCGAAGAGGAGCTCCGGATCAACCGGCCGCATGCGCCACAGATTTATCATCGCGTCGTGGCCATCACGGAAGAGCCGGACGGTTCGGTGCAGGTCGAGGGCCGCGGCCAGCCGATCGAGTATGCCGTCCTCATGTCGCGTTTCGACGAGAACCGCACGCTGGACCATTTTGCGAAGGCCGGACACCTCGATGCGAAGGTTGCGTCGTCCATGGCCGATGCGATCGCGGCGTCGCATGCAGCAGCGACTTCCGCGGACGGCGAGGCATGGGTTTCCTCGATCCCCGACCTGATCGACGGCAACAGCAATGGCCTGCGCAGCGGCGATCATGTCCCAGCTGCGGAAATCATGCAGCTTGCACAAGCCTCGCACGCGACGTTCCAGCGCATTCGTCCGCTACTCGAAGAACGCGCCCGCAGGGGTTTCGTGCGCCGTTGCCACGGCGACCTGCATCTTGCGAATATCGTGTTGATCGAACAACAGCCTGTGCTGTTCGACGCCATCGAGTTCGACGCGAATATGGCGACGGTCGACGTGTTCTACGACCTCGCCTTCACGCTCATGGATCTGTTGGAGCACGGTCAGCCACTGGCGGCCAATGTTCTCCTGAACCGATATCTTGCCGCCACTTCGCCCGAAAACCTCGGTGCGCTCGGCGCGCTGCCACTTTTCATGTCCATTCGCGCGGCAATTCGCGCGCAAGTGGCGCTGGCGCGGCTGAAATCGTCACATCCCGACGATGCCGACATTCTTCACCAAGCAGGCCGCTATTTTGACCTGGCCTGGGCGCTGATCCAGCCACCCGCTCCTCGTCTGGTCGCCGTGGGCGGACTGTCGGGCACCGGCAAGACGGTTCTGGCGCGCGCGCTTGCGCCGACCGTGGCGCCACAGCCGGGCGCCGTCGTGTTCCGCAGCGATGTCATGCGCAAGCAACTTTTCGGGGTTGCAGACACTGACCGGCTACCGCCATCCGCCTACACGCCCGAGCTTGCCGAGCGGGTCTACGCGACCTTGGCGGAGCGTGCCCGCCAGGTATTGGCTCAAGGGCATTCGGTGATCCTTGACGGAGTGTTCGCCCGCGATTTCGAACGAGACGCATGCGACAAGCTCGCCCGCGAATGCCGCGTGCCTCTCACCGGCCTCTTCCTGGTCGCGGATCTTGCGACCCGGCAGGCCCGAATCGGCGACCGCCGGGACGATGCATCGGATGCCACGCAAGAGGTTGCCGCGTTGCAGGAGCACTATAATATTGGCCAAATTGGTTGGGCGGCCATCGATGCATCCGGAACACAAGCGCAAACGCTGCAGCGCTGCCAGGACGCGATCACTAAGAGCAGGTAAGGCAACCTAATTGGCGCGGGCTAGGATGGCGCGACCCACCAGGAGTTCGAAGGCGATCGCCGGTGCGAAACCGGCAGCGAGCCGCAACACGCTGCCCGGCCGCCTGAGCCCCGGCATGGCCTGCGACACGGCCTTCCGAATCATCGCACGCCGTCACCTCGCGGCCGTCCTTGCCCGGCATGACGGCACCTGCCGCGGCGATCCCGACGCGCTGCACGAGATTCGAATCGCGTTGACCCATTTGCGGACCGCGATTCGCTTCTTTTCGCCCATGGTCGATGATGCGCTGCGCCCCAAAGTCTGGGCCGAGTTGAAGTGGCTGAATAGCCAGCTTGGCATGGTACGCGACCTCGACGTCGCCATTGAACGCATCGTGGCCGAAACCGGCGGCGAGCTCGCTGTCATCGCCGAACTCCAGCACTGGGACGAGAAGCGCGCCGAAAGCCATCGCCTGCTGGCCCGTGCGCTCCAATCGGCACGATATCGTCGGCTGGTCGAACAGACCTCGAACTGGATCGAGAGCGGCCCCTGGTCGACCCGCCGTAGCAAAGTAGCCATCAGGTTACGCCGCTGTCCGCTCGCCGAGCACGCTACGGCACAGCTGGCGGGATGGGAAAAGACGCTGCTGAGGAAGTCCAAAAAGCTGCGCAAGCTCGACGTCGAGAGGCGGCACAAGCTGCGAATTCTCAACAAGCGGCTGACCTACTCGATAGAGTCGCTGGAAGATCTGTTCGCCGACAAGGCGCTGACGAAGCAGAAGTCGATCCTCAAGCAATTGCGCAAGGCGCAGAAGTCCCTCGGACAGCTGAACGACGATGCACGCGGCCAGACCCTCGCGGTGTCGTTGAACGAGGCGGTTCCCGAAGCCGGCATTCGCTTTCTCGACCGCAAGCGGGAGAAGAAACTGCTACAGGTCGCTTCGACCGCGTATCGCAAGCTCAACAAGGCCAAGCCCCTCCGCTCCTCCGATCTGGCGCCGGATCGGGAGCCGGAGGACTAGTCGGGCGTTTCCTTAGTTCGAATCATATCAGGCAGCCTCGGCGAGCTTG
>NZ_CAKZHY010000169.1 GCF_936928535.1 uncultured Bradyrhizobium sp.
GCTCTTGTGCCACGGGGGCCGTCCACATATGGGTCCTGGCTTTCGCCAGGACGACGGCGGAAGATGCTGCCCCTCATCACGGCGCCGCAAACCGCAGCGTCTTGCCGCCACTGCTCATATCCACCGCGCCAAAACCCGTCGCTGCAAATCCGCGGGCGCCGCAATCGGTCTGCTCGACGGTCTCGAACTTGGTCTCGCGGGTGCAGAGCTGCTTGTCGCCGCCCCAGTTCAGCGGCTTGTCCTTCAGCTTGACGGCGCGGTTGTCGGCATCCACGGCTTCCGCGAAGCTGAAGACCTGCTTCGGCTGGCCGCTCACATCAGGATGCAGGCAGGTCTTGGGATCGATGCGATACCAGCCGCGGCTGGTCACGGACTTGCCGTCATCTGTCGCGACCGCCGCCATCACCTTGTACGCAGTGTCGTTGCACCAGGTGAGACCACTGGTGGACGGCGTCTGCGCCGCATCGACCATGGTCTTGAAGAAGTTCGGCGAGGAGACCAAGTCGGACGACAGTCCGCGGCTCTTCAGGAACGCAGCGAGTGCGGCCTGCGTCTTCGGCCCGTCGACGCCGTCGATCGCGCCGATGTCGTAGCCGGCGATCACCAACAGCCGCTGGATGCCGGCGAGCCGCGCCTGCTCGTCGTCGTATTCGGAATCCTCGGCGAGATAGGCGACGAGATTGCCGTCGTCGGCCTGCGTCGGCGTCACTTGCGTGAACGCCGCCTGGGTCTGGCCGCTGCGGCATTGCCGTGCAGCCGCGATGACGAAATTGTCCTGCGCCACGCACAGCATGTCGTTGCCATTCTGCGGGATCGGCGAGGCGCCATAGACGCCGAGCGCGCGGGCATGGAGCAGGATGCGGTCCGCGGTGAGCGTGCCTTGCACCACCACGCGGCAGGTCGCCGGATCGATCCTGAACCAGCCGCGCGTCGCGGTCGCCGCCTTGTCGTCGATGCCGATCGCGGCTTCGATCACATATGACATGCGGTTGCAGATCTTCAGGTCGGCCAAGGCAGGTGCGGAGGAGAAGACAAACGAGACGGCCGCTGCCGGCAGCGTCATCAGGAGGCGCGTCAGGGGCGAGCGGCGACGGCGCCGTGTTCGCGCCTCGTCATGGCCGGGCTTGTCCCGGCCATCCACGTGCGGCGCCACCCGCGGAGCGTCGTGGATGCCCGGGGCAAGCCCGGGCATGACGACCTTTTTCCGCTGGTCGTGCTCGCTCATCACTTGTGGATCAGCGTTCCCGTGCCCGTGTTGGTGAAGAGCTCGAGCAGCACGGCGTGCTGCATCTTGCCGTCGATGATGACGACGCCCTCGACGCCCTGCTCCAGCGCGTAGATGCAGGTCTCGACCTTCGGGATCATGCCGCCGGAAATGGTGCCGTCGGCGATCAGTTTTCGCGCGTCCTTCACCGAGAGCTGCGGGATCAGCTTCTTCGACTTGTCGAGCACACCGGGCACGTCGGTCAGCAGCAACAGGCGTTTTGCCTTCAGCGCACCGGCGACAGCGCCGGCAAAAGTGTCGGCATTGATGTTGAGCGTCTGGCCATCCCTGGAGGTCGCGAGCGGGGCCAGCACCGGGATCAGCTCGTAGCCGATCAGCTGGTTGAGGAGCGTCAGATCGACCTTCTCGGGGTCGCCGACGAAGCCGAGATCGATCGCCTTCTCGATGTTCGAGTCCGGATCGATGATGGTGCGCGTCGTCTTCGACGCCTTCACCATGTTGCCGTCCTTGCCGGAGAGGCCCACAGCCTTGCCGCCGGCCTCGTTGATGTAGCCGACGATCTGCTTGTTGACGGAGCCGGCCAGCACCATCTCGACGATCTCGATGGTCGCGGCATCGGTGATGCGCAGGCCGGCTGCGAATTCCGAGACGATGCCGAGACGCTTGAGCATGGTCGCGATCTGCGGGCCGCCGCCATGCACCACGACAGGATTGATCGCGGTCTGCTCGAGCAGCACGATGTCGCGAGCAAAATTCTTCGCGGTCTCCTCGTCGCCCATGGCATGGCCGCCATATTTGATGACGATGGTTTCTTCGTCGTACTGCTGCATGTGCGGCAGCGCTTCGGACAGGATGCGGGCCTGGTCGAGCGGGGAGATTTCGGTCATGAGGCGGATCTCGCTGGCGGGACTAACGCGGCCAGCGTTCTATCTGATTGGCGGGGGCAGCGCAAAGTGTGACTGGCATGCCGCCGCTACGGGCTGCGCTTTGCCAGCACCGCCGCCAGCGTCACCGCCAGCCAGCTCAAGATCATCGTCGTTCCACCCGTCGGTGCGGCCATCGGAAACAGCGCGTGCCCCGCATATTGCCGCAAGGTGAGGTCGCTCGCGAACAGCGCAGCGCCGATCACGAAGCCTGAAGCGGCGACCAGGCCAATTCCGCCATGCAGAAGGCCGCGCGCGAGCAAAGCGACCACCGCCAATATGGCAGTTGCATGAAACAGCAGCATGGCGCTGGCGGAGGCAAGCCGACTGGCATCCGTGCCGTGGGCCGCGGCGGCAGCCAGGGCGACGCCGGCGGCGCCCATCAGACCGGCAAGGGCGATCAGCAGGCGAGGCATCACTTGCTTCGCTCCTCCAGCAGCTTCGCCATCGCGGCGCGCAGCTCGGCCATGCCGGTCGATGATCGCGAGGATGTCGCGATCACGTTCGGGAACGCGGCCGGATGCTTGGCGAGTGCGGCTTCCGTCTCGGCGATGCGCGAGGCCAGCTCGGAGGCCTTCACCTGGTCGGCCTTGGTCAGCACGACCTGATAGCTGACGGCGGAGCGGTCGAGCGTCTTGAGCACGTCGAGATCGACATCCTTCAGCCCGTGCCGCGCGTCGATCAGCACATAGACGCGGGCGAGCGAGGCCCGCCCCAGCAGGAATGTGTGGATCAGCTCGGTCCAGGATGCGACCTGGCTCTTCGGCGCCTTGGCATAGCCGTAGCCGGGCATGTCGACGAGGCGCAGGTCGCCTTTGCCGGGGACCTCGAAGAAGATCAGCTCCTGGGTTCGGCCCGGCGTATGCGAGGTGCGCGCCAGCGCGTTGCGCCCCGTGAGCGCATTGATCAGGCTGGACTTGCCGACATTGGAGCGCCCGGCAAAGGCGATCTCCAGCCCCGCCATCGGCGGCAGCGTCTGGATCGAGGGCGATGCCCAGATGAACTGCCAGTCGCGCGCGAACAGCTTTCGGCCGGCTTCGATCAGCTTCGCATCGGTTTCATCGGTCATGCGAAGCTCTTTGCTTGCTGTCATTCCGGGTCGGGTGCTGCGCACCATCCCGGAATGACGGAGAAGGGACCTACGTCGCCTCAGTCGTTACTTTTTTTTTGAACACGTTTCGAATGTTATCGAACAACTCCACCTTCACGCCGTTACGGCGCATGATGAAGCTCTGCTGGAGCACCGAGAGCGTGTTGTTCCAGGCCCAGTAGATCACGAGGCCCGCCGGGAAACCCGCCAGCATGAAGGTGAAGATCAGCGGCATCCAGTTGAAGATGATCTGCTGCGTCGGATCCGGCGGCGTCGGGTTCAGCTTCATCTGGAACCACATCGTGATGCCCATGATGAGGGGCCAGATGCCGAGATGCAGATAGTGCCCGAACATCGGCAGCGTGGTCGGATCGAACGGGATCAGGCCGAACAGCGTGAAGATATTGGTCGGATCGGGCGACGAGAGGTCCTTGATCCAGCCGAAGAAGTGCGCGTGCCGCATTTCGATGGTGACGAACAGCACCTTGTACAGCGAGAAGAACACCGGGATCTGGATCACCACGGGAAGACAGCCGGCGACCGGATTGATCTTCTCCTTCTTGTAGATCTCCATCATCTCCTGCTGCTGCTTCACCTTGTCGTCGGGATAGCGCTCTTTCAGCGCCTGAAGCTGCGGCTGGATCGACTTCATCTTCGCCATCGAGGCATAGGACTTGTTCGCCAGCGGGAAGAACAACAGCTTCACGATCACGGTCACGAGCAGGATCGAGATGCCGAAATTGCCGAAGAAGCGATAGAAGAAGTCGAGGCCGAGGAACATCGGCTTGGTGATGAAGTAGAACCAGCCCCAGTCGATCAGCAGATCGAAATGGTTGAGGCCGAGCGCCTTGTTGTAACCGCCGAGGCCGGCGAACGGGAACACGCCGACGACGCCGGCTTCCTTGGCACCCGCGAACAGCCGCGCGTTTGCGGTCGCGGTGCCGCCGATCGCGACGGTGACGGGGTCGAGCAGGTAGTCGGTCTGGTAGGTGTGGACGTTGCCGTTGAGGTTCGAGGAGAACCGCGCCTGCAGCTGCGCGCTGGTGTCGGGCAGCAGCGCCGAGGCCCAGTACTTGTCGGTCATGCCGAGCCAGCCATTGGTGGCCTTGAAGTTCACCGACTTGGCTTCGTCGATCTTCTTGTAGGCATATTCCTGCAGGCCATCGAGATAGCCGATCAGGCCTTCATGCAGGATGTAATAACCGGAGACCTGCGGCGTGCCGTGGCGCGAGATCAGCGCGAACGGATAGAGCGTAACCGGCGCGTTGCCGACATTGCTCACGTCGTCCTTGATGCTGAAGAGATAATGGTCGTCGACCGAAATGGTGCGGCGGAAGGTGAGGCCTTCGCCATTGTCCCACTTGAGCACCACCGGCGTCGTCGGCGTCAGGCTGCCGCTGCCGTCCTGCTGCCAGACGGTCTGGGCATCAGGCATCTTCGCCGTTACGCCCGTCGCGGCGACCCAGCCGAACTCGGCGTAATAGGGTTCTGCCGTGCCTGATGGCGAATAGAGGATGATCGGCGGCGATTTCGGGTCGACGGTCTCGCGGAATTGCAGCAGCGCGAGGTCGTCGATGCGGCCACCCTTGAGCGAGATGCTGCCGGCAAGGCGCGGCGTTTCGATCTTCACGCGCGGGCTCGAAGCAATCGCTGTGTCGCGGGCGACGACCGGCTGGGCCTGCTGGTTCGCGCCCGGCGCGGTGGTGGGCGTCGTCGTCCCGGCCTGCGGCGTGGCGCCCGGTGTTGCGGTGGCGCCCGGAGTTGCGGAGGCCGTCGGCTGCGAGTTGGTCTTCTGCAGCTCGGCTTGCGCCTGTTGCTGGGCGCGCTGCTTCTCCATCGCCGGCACATTGTAGAAGTACTGCCAGGCGATCAGCACCAGGCCGGACAGAATGACGGCGAGGATGGTATTGCGATTGTCAGTCATCACTATGGTCTCGTCATCAATCCGGTTTGCGGCTGGCGGCGGGGCAGGGCCCTAGATTTGGCCTCGGCCCGCGTCCCTTGGTGGAGTCCCTGGCCGTATGCCGCGCGGGCTTCGTGAACGCTATGCGCAGATCGTCGAGCATGGTCGTGAAGTCGCGCGAGAGCGCGTCCCTGCGGCCGACCAGCACGTAATCATGATGGGGTTGCATCGACGCCGGATCGAGCCGCTTCACGAGTTCGCGAAGCCGGCGCCGGATGCGATTGCGTTCGGGGGCGTTGCCGTTCTTTTTGGTAACGGTGAAGCCGATCCGGACAGGACCCAGGTCGTCGCGACCAAGGCTTCGTCGGTCAAGGCTTTGCAGGACGAACGCGGGACTGTTCACCCGCGCGCCATTGGCAACGGCGAGGAAATCCGCTCGCTGCCTCAGCCGATCCATAATGAAATCCCGGAAAAGGGGGTCCGGCTCAGGCGCTCAGACGCTTGCGGCCGCGGGCGCGGCGAGCGGCGAGAACCTTGCGGCCGCCGGCGGTGGCGAGGCGAGCACGGAAACCGTGACGGCGCTTGCGCACCAGTTTGCTGGGTTGATAAGTCCGCTTCACGGGTTTTTCTCCGCTGACCGGGCAATTTGCCTGTAGAATTGATGATAAAGTCCGGAAGATGCGGCCCAAAATGGGCCATTTCCGGCCCCAGAAGAGCCGCTCCCGGAGTCGCACCGGGTCATCGCGGACAATTTGCGCGGCTTATAAGGGAGCGTCTTGTTTTCGTCAACGCCGCAGGATCGCCCAGTTCCGGTGAATATCGTTGTTTCCTTGGGGTTTTAACCCTTGAGGTGGCGGATGGCGATATTAGCGCCTACATCCCACCTCGGCAGATTAGCGATCTGTAATTTGACCACCCCCGGGGGCGGGTCGCATCTTCCATCAGCGAACCTCTCTCAGAAGGCCAGCAGGGGCGAATTTCGTGGCAGCGACGGACCTTCAGCAGCCGACCCCGGATCTTGATCGCGATCTGGACAGGCCAGAGGACCAGCCGGAGACGCCGGTGACGCGGTCCCGTGGCCCGGGCGGGCTTGGGCTGTCCGGCAAGCTGCTGCTGCTGACCCTCCCCCTGGTGATGATCGCGGCCGTGCTGCTTTATGTGCCTGCGATCGCCAACTTCTGGGTCAATCGCCTCAACGACCGCGTCGCGGCGGCCAACACCGCGGCGCTGGTGCTCGACGCGGCGCCGCTCGGCATGGTGCCGGATTCGCTGTCGCGGGAAATCCTCAAAAGCATCAATGCGCGCGCCGTCGCCATCAAGATGGGCCAGCAGCGCCGGCTGCTGGCCAGCGACAATCTGCCCTCCGCGATCGAGCATGACGTCGATCTGCGCGACATGACGGTGTGGGAGGCCATCACCGGCTCGTTCCAGATGATGCTGGAGACCGGCAACCAGCCGATCCGCATCGTCGGCCCCGGTGTCGGCAACGCCCAGTTCGTCGAGATCGTCACCGACGAGCAGCCGCTGCGGCAGTCGATGTACCGCTTCTCCCGCAACGTCGTGGTGGTCGCGCTGATCATCGGCGTCTTGACCGCGGGTCTCGTCTATCTCGCCCTGCATTATCTGTTCGTGCGGCCGATGCGGCGGCTGACCGCGAGCCTGGTCGGGTTCCACGAGAATCCGGAAAGCTCGGCGCGGATCATCGTGCCGAGCCAGCGCAGCGACGAGATCGGCGTCGCCGAGCGCGAATTGTCGGATATGCAGCGCGACCTGATGTCGATGCTGCATCAGAAGAGCCGGCTGGCCGCGCTCGGCCTTGCCGTCTCCAAGATCAATCACGATCTGCGCAATCTGCTGGCCTCGGCGCAGCTGCTGTCGGACCAGCTTGCCAGCGTGCCGGATCCCAGGGTGCAGCGCTTCGCCCCAAAACTCGTGCGCTCGCTCGAGCGCGCCATCGCCTTCTGCCAGTCGACGCTGTCCTACGGCCGCGCCCAGGAAGCCGCGCCCGATCGCCGCATGATGATGATCGAGCCTGTCGTGCTGGAGGTGCGCGAGACTGCCGGCCTTGCCAACGACGCCACGATCGCCTGGGTCGCCGCCATCGAGCGCGGGCTTGCGGTCGATGCCGATCCCGACCAACTGTTCCGCGTGCTGCTCAATCTCGTGCGCAACGCCGCCCAGGCGCTGGAGAGCCACGCCTCCGGCGACGGCGGCCCGCAGCAGATCCGGATCACCGGAAAACGCGAAGGCGCGGTCGCGATCCTTGAAGTCTCCGATACCGGCCCCGGCGTACCGCAAAAGACCCGGGAGCATCTGTTCGAGGCGTTCCAGACCTCCGGCCGTCCCGGCGGCAGCGGGCTCGGCCTTGCCATCGCCGCCGAGCTGGTTCGCGCCCATGGCGGCGACATCCATCTGGTCGAAGGCACCATCGGCGCCACGTTCCGGATCGTCATCCCGGACCGCCCCGTGGAACTCCTCTCCATCCGCAACGAGCGGGCGCGGGCGTAATAGGCCAGCGGCCGACGCAAAAACCGTCATCCCTCCCCATCCCGGACCTTGCCAACGCCGGCAAGAGCGGTTAGTCAGAGCGCTCTTTCGCACCCCTCCGGCGCTGGCAGGAGGCTGCTTGCGGGCTAAAGCCCGCTGTCATGCGAAAAACGCGCCCGTAGCTCAGCTGGATAGAGCATCAGACTACGAATCTGAGGGTCGGACGTTCGAATCGTTCCGGGCGCGCCATTTCTACCTGCCCTAAGCGGCAAGGCCCTGCTTCTCATCCCCGATCAGATGGACCCGGTTGCGGCCGGCGGCCTTGGCGTCATAGAGCGCGATGTCGGCTTCGGCGAACAGTTCGGCGATCGGCCGGCGGTGCGGGCGGCCGATCAGGGCCGCTCCGATCGAGGCGCCGACCTCGAGGCGCAGGCCGTTCCAGAACAGCGGGCGGCTCAGCATCATGACGGTCTTTTGCAGCACGCGTGCGATCCGCGCAGGGTCGACAGGCGAGCGCAGGATGATCGCGAACTCGTCGCCACCGAGCCGGCCGACCAGGCCGGCATTGTGGAAGGCCCGTCGCAAGCGCTGCGCGACCTCGCACAGGCATGCGTCTCCGGCCAGATGGCCGAATTTATCGTTGAGCAGCTTGAAGCCGTCGAGGTCGATCAGCACGAGGGCCGAGGCGAAGCCATGATTCAGGCCGTCGTTGACCACCTCGCGATAGCGGGCCTGAAAGACGGAGCGATTGGCGAGCCCGGTCAGCGGATCGGTTTCGGCTTGCTGCCGCAGGCTCTCGATCGCCTGCCGGTCGGAGGTGACGTCCTGCTTGCAGCCGAAGATCCGCAGCGGCCGTCCGTCCTCGCGCACCGCGTTGATCGACAGGCGCATCCACCGCTTCTCGCCGCGCCAGGTCCTGATCTCGGTATCGAGCGTGACAGGCGCGCCGCTTCGGATCACCTCGGCGCGCGCCAGCTCCATGTGACGCCTGGATTCGTCGATGTAGAGATCGACGATGCTGGCGCGCCGCAGCGGATTGCTCTCGGGATAGCCGAAGATGTCGTAGACGCCCTGGGTCCAGCTCAGGCGCTCGGTCTCCAGCTCGCATTCCCACGCGCCGATGCGCGCGGCATTGAGAGCCTGATCATAGAGCCGTACGCGAACCTCGTCCGGCAGGGTCGAGGCAGCATGGTGTTCTGTCATCGACGATCCGGCAGCGTGTCGCGATTTTGCCCAAGTCCTTAAAGGCTAGGGCCGCTGCGTTAACGAATTCTATATGCCCGCCTCCGTAGTTCGCCCCGGACCCGATCAAGCACGATCTCATAGTCACGCGTGTCGGTCTGGCGGAACAGTCGCACACTCGGATACCAGGGGCTGTCCGTGCGATCGAGCAGCCAGCGGTAGTCGGGCGTCCATGGCAGCAGGATCCAGGTCGGTCGGCCGAGGGCGCCGGCGAGATGGGCGACGCTGGTGTCGACGGTGATCACGAGATCGAGACAGGCGATCAAGGCGGCGGTTTCGGTGAAGTCGGTGAGATCTGCGGTCAGGTCGACGATGTCGCTTTTCTCCCGCAGCACCGCCGCATCATCAGGGCGCGGGGTCTTTTGCAGGCTGATGAATTTGGCGTCGACGTCGAGGATGCGCGACAGCGCTCGCAGCGGAATCGAGCGCGTCTCGTCGTTCACATGCGCGGGATCGCCGGACCAGACGAGACCAACGCGGAGCCTGGTGCGAGGACCCAGCCTGCTGTCCCAGGCCTCAACGCGACTATCCGGAGGGGAGGGCAGATACGGCCCTGACGGAATCGTGTCGAGGCGGGTCTTGAAAGCAAGCGGAAGGCTGGAGATCGGGCAGTGCAGATCGAAATCAGGCAGTGTGCCCATGGCCGACATCGGCACGCAAACGGATGCGCCGCGAAGATTGCACATCAGCCGATGCAGCGGGTCCTGGACGGCAAGGAGAACACGCGCGCCGCGCGCGGCAAGCAGGGGGATGTAGCGGGCGAAGTGAATGGTGTCGCCCAGTCCTTCGTCGGCCGCGATCAGGATCGTCTTGCCTTCGACGCGTTCCCCACCAAGCCACATCGGTTGCGGAAACCGGGGATATCTCGACGAAGCCAGTTTTGACCGGGTCTGGTGCCCGCGCCAGCCGGCTTCGAAATTGCCGGTCAGGAGCTGGGCCAGGGACACGTTCCACGCGGTCACCTCATTGCCTAGGCCCAGCGATGTCATGCGATCGGACAGCGCGAACAGCTCGTCGAAACGATGCAGGTGAAACAGCGCGACGAGCTTGTTGTCGAAGGCGTCGGCAAAGCGAGGCGCAAGCGCGATGGCCTGTTCGAACCAGACAAGCGCCTCCTCGTTGCGGCGAAGCCGCCTGAGCGCAAGACCGAGATTGTTGCAGATCTCGGCATTGGAGGGATCGAGCTTGTGCGCCCGCGCGCCTTCGGTCGCGGACTCCTCATACCGCTTCAGGCAATAGAGCACCCATGCGCGCGCTCGCAGCGTCGGGGCATGGTCCGGGCACAGCCTGTTGCTCTCATCGAGACGCGCAAGGGACTCCTCGTTCCGCTCGAGCTTGTGCAGGACGATCCCACTTTCGTGGAGCGCGTCGTAATGCCGGGGATTGAGCTTCAGCGCCTGCTGAAAGCTCGGCAGCGCTTGATCGAGCCGCGCCAGCTGAACCAGGATGTCGCCGCGCTGGCACCACAGGTCGGAATCATCACGCCGAAGCTCGATCGCCTTGTCGAGGACGCCGAGCGCCTCGTCGCAGCGTCCGTGCTGCTGCAGCACGGTTGCGAAGCTCGCGAGATATTCCGGCTTGGGGGCACGCCGGATCGCGCGGACGATCCATTCCAGGGCATCGTTGTATTGCCTGGCCTCAAGATGCAGCAGCCCCATCAGATGCTGGGCGTCGGTGTTTTCGCCATCGATCGCGAGGGCCTGTTGATAGCACGCGCGCGCGTCGAGATGCCGCCCATCCCTGAAATGCGTAAGGCCCGCTTCGCAGAAGGCGGCTGCTGTGCTCATCGCTGCTTGGTCCCGTTCATGGCACGCATCCACCTCGGGGCGGCAACGGTCGGTCCATTTCAGCAAGGGGAGCTTGCGCGAGTCTTGCGGGGCAGGTTCTCCGCCCGCATCGCTTCGAAAGAAATTCGGTATGAGCGGCAGCTTCTTTGTCGGAGATCAAGGACGCCACGCGAATGGCGCCGTAGCTTGTGGGCAGACAAAAGCTGCTGTTCGTCATGGCCCGGCGCGTCTCCAGTTCAGCGGCGAGGGCGGACGTATCGCGCAGGTCGGAGATCGTCATGTTCGAGAAATTCGGAACTCTTGCCGTGATCCTCGCGGCCAGTCTGGCCTTTGTCGGTTCTGCGCCTGGTCTCGCCGCCGATCATTCCGACATCGTCGTCGGTCAGGCCTGGAGCAGGGCCACGCCGAAAGGCGCGAAGGTCGCGGCTGGCTATCTCACCATCGAGAATCGCGGCACCGCGCCGGACCGGCTGCTTTCGGCCTCCAGTCCGGCCGCCGCCACGGTCGAAATCCATCAGATGACAATGCAGGATGGCATCATGACCATGCGTCCGCTCGATCAGGGTCTGATGATTCCGCCGGACGAGATCGTCACGCTCGCGCCCGGTGGCAGCCACATCATGTTCATCGGCTTGACCGCGCCCTTCGAGGAAGGACAGCGGATTCCGGTTTCCCTGAATTTCCAGCGTTCGGGAACGGTCGAGGCGACCTTTGACGTCGGCAGCGTCGGCGCCAAGGGCCCCAGGCTCCAGATCGCCTCGACCGAAGCTGTGCCGCCGGCAGCGCCCTCACCACAGAAGGCGAACGTCTCTGCACCGACCGGCGAGCCCTTCTTCACGCATCTCTGCGGCACGCGCGTGATGGCCGATGTGACCATCACGCCCGGCCGCAGCGGGCCCGTCGAAGTCATGGTTCAACTTTATGACGGCGACGAGCAGCCGCTGAGTGTCGACGCGCTGTCGGTGACACTGGCCAATCCGGACAAGGACATCGCGCCGGTGACCGCATCCGCTGAGCGGATAGCGGCCGACAAATGGCGCGTCAGCATGACGACCGCGGCAAGCGGGACATGGTCTCTGGCACTCGGCATCGACATGAAGAAGGACGACCGCATAGATATCGCCGCGCCGATCCTGATCGAATAGCACCGACTTCTGGAAACGATTTACGATGCCTGCTTCGCTTTTCCCTCTCCATTCCGATCCAGCGCCGCGGCCAGCATCGCTGCTGACCGCGCTGGTCTATCCCCAGAACAAGTATCCGGCGTCAGTGTTCGAGGCGCTCGTGACGGCCTGTCGAGGGCGCGGCCTCTCGCTTGCCGGTGTGCTGCAGCATGTCGTCGATGCCACGCCGGAGCGGCGCTGCGAAATTGTGCTCGAAGATCTGGCCACGGGTCGCCACACGCCGATCTTTGAAGATCGCGGCGGTGGCGCTGCCGGTTGCCGGCTCGATGAAGCAGCGCTCGCGGATGTCGCGGTTAACATCGCAAAAAGCCTCGAGACGTCGCCAGACGTCCTGGTTCTCAACAAGTTCGGCAAGGCGGAGTGCGAAGGGGAGGGACTGCTCGACCTCATTGCTTCGGCCATCGATCGGAATATCGCCGTGGTGATCGGTGTGCCCCAAGGCAATCTACTCGCGTGGCGCAGCTTCGCCGGCGGTCTCGCAACGGAGCTTTGCGCAGACATTGGCGAGGTCGAACGATGGGCGCAAAGCTTGGACCGCATGGTGCCTGCGGTCGCGTCCTGGCCGTTGCTGCGCGCTTCACGTTCAAACCTATCACCCGAGCCGGCGGCCGCCACCGGGTCTGGCGTCCCGGGCGGCAACCTCCCGAGCACGAAGCAACCTGACGTTGCTATCGGACTCTTGATCGGTCGATGAAATGCGCCGGGCGGGCCCTAGACGACTTCGACGGTCGCCGCTTCGAATTGGGTGCCGGCGCCGCGATGGCGGGCGAGCTCCTCGCCTGGGAGCTCGCTAACAGTGTTTTGCGCGGTACTGTCAAGCATCGCATGGACGCGCTTGGCTGACGCCTTCAGCAGCGCCGGATCGAGCTTGCCGGAATCGACGCCGTTGATGATCGACTGCGCGAGGAAGCGTGCGCGCTCGGTGTCGGTCAGATGCGAGCAGATCATCAGCATGTCGTTGCCGGCGGCCATGAAGCGCACGCCGGCGTCCGGCGCATCGAGCCGGCCTGCCATCGCGCGCATGCCGACGTCATCGGACACGATCACGCCGTCGAACCTCATCGCCTCGCGCAACAATCCATGCGTGATCGCGCGCGACAGCGTCACGGGATCGTTGGGGTCGAGCTTCCGGTAGAGGATATGCGACGTCATCATCATTCCGATACCGGCCTCGATGGCGGCGGCAAACGGCTTCAGCTCACGCGCCTTGATCTGCTCGAGATCGAGATCGAGCACCGGCAATTCGTGATGCGAATCCACCTGGGTGTCGCCATGCCCCGGGAAATGCTTGCCACAGGCTCGCACGCCCCGGCGCTCCATTGCCCTGGTGAACGGCAGCATCGACTTGATGACTTCGTCGGCGGTGCGGCCGAAGGCGCGCTCGCCGATGACGGGGTTGGCGGGGTTGCTGTGAATATCCAGCACCGGCGCAAAATTCAGATTGCAGCCGAGCGACGCAAGCTCGGCGCCCATGGCGTCGCCGACCTGCTCGGAGGTCGAAGCCCAGCGCGCTGCATAAGAGAAGCGCGTGATCGGCGCCGGCGTGCGGCACACGCGTCCGCCTTCATGGTCGATCGCGATGAACTGCTTGTCGCGCTGCGAGGCGTCGCGAATCGCGGCGATCAGGTCGCGGTGGACCGACAGCCAGTCCCGGTAGGGAAGATCGTGGCGGAAATTGCTCTTGTAGAGGATGACGCCGGCAGGCCGGAGATCCCGCAGCAGCGCGCGGTCGCGGTCATCGAGGACGCTTGATGGCCGCAGGCCAATGAAGAAATGGTCGCCGACCGTTGCAAGGAGGGAATCGCTCATTCGCCGAAACCGCCACGGATTGTCTTGGTTGATGGAGATGGAGCCGGACGCAACGCGACCACTCGGCCCCTGCGCGAGCTGCGAGCCACGCGAGTCGTCATGACAATATTTCAAATTCATTAACGGAATCAATCGCCAAATCGTTTGGCGTTCCAATCGATCCGGTGGCGGCCTCAGGCGGCCGAGAGCCGCACCCGGAACTTGCTGCCGGTTGCCTCGGCATAGCGCAAAAGTGTCTTTGTGCTCGGTAGCGTTTGCCCACTTTCAAGCCGGGCGATCGTGGACTGACTAGTGCCCATTCGCGCAGCCAACTCGGACTGCGAGTATCCAGCCCGCAAGCGCGCTCTCAGCAATTCAGCGGCGATCTCGAATTCAGGAGCGAGCGCGTCATACTCGGCCTTGACCTTTGGGTTGGCCAGAAGACGAGTCTTGAGCCTGTCGAATGGAATTGTCATGTGATTTTCTTTTCAGTTGCGTACGATCACGCGGGAGACGGTCAACAGCTATTTGAACACCATCGTCATATGATCTCGTTTGCTCTCCGTAGAGCGAGTTCGATCTCCGCGCGCGGGGTCTTTTGCGTCTTCTTCACAAAGGCGCGCACGACGATAACTCTCCGACCGATCGCGGTGACGTAGAGGGCACGGGCAATTCCGTCGCGCCCTGTTAAGCGTAGCTCCCAGAGCTTCCCTTCAAGGTGCTTGACGTGAGGTTCGCCCAAGCTTTCCAGGCCGGTCGAGGCGATGCGTTCCGCAAGCCGCAGAAAGCGCGCCTGCATGTCGGCCGGCAGGGCAGCTATCTCAGCGACAACGGTTTCGTTGAGGATATCAACTCGCCAGGGCACGACCCCACCTATATCTCATTTTTGAGATATAGGCAAGACACGAGACTCGTGTGGTGCGACCGGCGCGCCGCGCTCACGCCGTCGCGAGCAGTGGCTGCACCGGCCGACGGCCGATCATCAGTGACAGCACGGCCGCGACGATGCCGGTTGCTCCGGCGATCATAAAGGCCTGCAGATAATCGCCCTGCGACGAGCGCATGAAGCCGGCGAAGAAGGCGGCACAGGCCGCGCCGAGCTGATGGCCGGCGACCACCCAGCCGAAGATCAGCGGCGCGTTCTTGTCGCCGAACGCCTCGGTGGCGATGCGCACGGTCGGCGGCACGGTCGCGATCCAGTCGAGCCCATAGAACACGGCGAACACGGACAGGCTGACGAGGGAGAAGTCCGAGTAGGGCAGATAGATCAGCGACAGCCCGCGCAGGCCGTAATAGAGGAACAAGAGCTTGCGCGGATCGAAGCGATCGGTGAGCCAGCCCGATAGCGTGGTGCCGAACAGGTCGAAGAAACCCATCAGCGCCAGCAGGCTCGCGGCCTGCACCTCGAAGATGCCGTGATCGCCGCAGAACGCGATCAGATGGGTGCCGACAAGGCCATTGGTGGTGAAGCCGCAGATGAAGAAGGTGGCGAACAGGAACCAGAAGGTCGGCACCTTGGTCGCGCGGACGAGGTTGCCGATCGCGGCGACGAACGGATTGCCTTGCGCGGGCGCGGCCGGCTGATCGTCATGCGTGCTGCCATAGGAGCGCAGGCCGATTGCGGCGGGCCGCTCCGGCACCAGAAAATACACCAGCGGGATCAGCGCCGCGCAGCAGGCGGCGACCGTCAGCACCACAGGCTTCCAGCCGCCATATTCGACCAGCGAGGCGAGGCCGGGCATGAAGATCAGCGTGCCCGTGGCGGTGCTCGCGGTCAGAAGGCCCATCACGAGACCACGGTTGGTGGTGAACCAGCGATTGACGATGGTAGCGCCGAGCACGTTGGCGACCGCGCCCGAGCCGATGCCTGACAGCAATCCCCAGCTCATGAACATCTGCCACGGCGCGGTCATGAAATAGCTGATGGCCGTCGAGACTGACATCAGCATCAAGGCGCCGAGCACGGTGCGGCGGATGCCGAAGCGCTGCATCACGGCCGCGGCGAAGGGGCCGGCGAGGCCGTACAGGAAAATGCCGACCGCAGCCGATGACGAGATCACGCTGACGTCCCAGCCAAAGGCTTTCTGCAGCGGCAGCATGAGGACGCCCGGCGTCGCGCGCAGGCCGGCGGAGGCCAGGAGCGCCAGGAAGATCACGGCAACGACCACGAAGGCGTATTTCTGGCCGAATGGCCGCCGGGAAACGGGGAGGGGTTGAGCGGAGGCGGGTTGAACGGCGGATGGGGGCATGTTACTTACCGGTACGTATTGCGATGTCGCATTAGTACGTACCGGTCAGTAACATTGTCAAGCCTGTCCGAGAGGCAACCGAGCCAGATGCCGAAAAAAGCAGAAAAACCCACTGAGGCCCCGCTCCGCGCCGCCGACCGGATCAGAGCCTCCGCCAGCGAATTGTTTTATCGCGAGGGCATCCGTGCCGTCGGCGTCGACGAGGTGGTGGACCGCGCGGGGGTGACAAAGCCGAGCCTCTATCGCAGCTTCGCCTCCAAGGACGATCTCGCCGCCGCTTATTTGCGCGACTACGAGCAAAACTTCTGGGAGAATTTCGAGCGCCCCGGCGGCAAGAGCTACAGCAATGCGCGCGACCATGTGCTCGCCTATATCGGCCAGCTCGCGTCGCGCGCGGTGGCCACAGGCTATCGCGGCTGCGGCCTCAGCAATGCCGCGGTGGAGTATCCGTCGCGGGACAATCCGGCCCGGCAAGTCGCCGAAGCGCACAAGAAGGTGTTTCGCAAGCGTCTGCGCGAACTCGCTGGCGCCATGGGCGCGCGCCAGCCGAACGTGCTCGGCGATGCGCTGCTGCTGCTGATCGAGGGCATCTACGTCACCGGCCAGCAATCCGAAGACGGCCCCGCGCAGTCCGCGCTCGCCGCGGCGAAGTTGCTGATCGATGCGAGCGTGAAGGCGGGGTGAGGGCAGGGCAATCACGCACAGCCTTTTGGAACGACCTGAGCGCGCCTCGCCCTTCGAGACGACCGCTTCGCGGTCTCCTCAGGGTGAGGCTCATCTGCATCGGTGGCCTTTGAAATAGTCGCCGCGCACTCCATCCTCATCCTGAGGAGCCCGCCCAAGGCGGGCGTCTCGAAGGATGGCCGCAAGAGGTGCGCATCATCCCAGTGTCACAGCCCCGTCATTCGCGCTCTATTGATTGCGGCTCCTTCGCCGCACATCCGTAGAGGCCGATATGAATCCGACTGAGACACTTTCGTCCGACCGCCGGTCGATCCTGAAGGGCCTCGCGGCCGCGGCCGTCACGTCGCTGGCGGCACCGGCGATGGCCGCCGAGGGCCTGCCGCCGCCGACCGGTTCGGCCGCCGCGATCGCCACCGACAAGACTTATTGGGCCGCGGTGAAGGGCCTCTATGCCGTGACACCCGACATCGTCAATTTCGAGAACGGTTATTGGGGCATCATGCCCGAGCCCGTCAGGCGCGAGTTCATCCACCAGTCCGACATGGTCAATTATCAGAACACTTATTACGCGCGGCAGCGTGTCGGGGCGGATTTCGAGGCCGTGCGCGCCAAGGTGGCGGAGGCGGTGGGGGCCGCGCCCGAGGAGATCGCGCTGACGCGTGGTGCGACCGAGGCGCTGCAGCTCCTCATCGGCGGTTATATTAGGCTGAAGCCCGGCGATGCCGTGCTCTACGCCGACCTCGACTATGATTCCATGCAATATGCGATGAACGCCCTGAAGGCGCGCCGCGGCGTCGACGTCGTCAAGTTCGACATCCCGGAGCCCGCCACCCGCCAGGCGGTGCTGGATGCCTATGCCCACGCCATCGAGGCCAACCCGAAGACGAGGTTGCTGCTGCTGACCCATGTCAGCCACCGCACCGGCTTCGTCATGCCTGTGACCGAGATTGCCCGCATGGCAAAAGCGAAGGGCATCGACACCATCGTCGACGCCGCGCATTCCTGGGGGCAGATCGACTTCCACGTGGGCGACCTCGAATCCGATTTCGTCGGCTTCAACCTGCACAAATGGATCGGCGCGCCGCTCGGCGTCGGCTTCCTCTACATCAGGAAGGATCGCCTCGCCGACATCGACCGCGCCATGGGCGATGAGGATTTTGCGCAAGACGATATCCGCTCGCGGGTTCACACCGGCACGGTCAATTTCGCCACCGTGTTGACGGTGCCGACCGCCGTGGCGCTGCATCGGCAGATCGGCGCTCCGGCCAAGCAGGCGCGCCTGCGCTATTTACGCGACTATTGGGTGAGCCGCGCCCGCGGCTTCAAGGACCTTGAGATCCTGACGCCTGACGAAGCCGGCTCCTATGGCGCAATCACCTCGTTCCGCCTTGCGGGCAAGACCAGCAAGGCGGACAACGAGGCGATCGTCGTGAAGCTCCGCGACAGCCACAAGATCATGACGGTGCGCCGCGCCGGCGTCGCCAGGGGCCAATGCATCCGCGTGACGCCGGCTCTCTTCACTGACGAGGCCGATCTCGACCGCCTCGTCGAGGCGCTCGCCATCGTCACCGGAACGAAGGCGGGGTGAGCGGCGCACGCGGCGGCGCTTGCGTCAACTGCGCTTGATCGACTGGATCAAATCCCAGCGGTTGCCGCAGAGATCCTCGAACACCGCCACGGTGCCATAGCTTTCCTGCCGTGGCGGTCGAACGAAGCGCACGCCGGCTGAGATCATGCGGGCGTGATCGCGCTCGAAATCGTCCGTTTCCAGGAACAGGAACACGCGCCCTCCGGTCTGGTCGCCGATGCGCGCCGTCTGTGCCGGACCGTCCGCGCGCGCCAGCAGCAGGCCCGAGCCGGAACCGCCTCGCGGCCGCACCACCACCCAGCGCTTGCCGCCGCCAAGCGGCGTGTCCTCGCAAAGCTCGAAATTCAGGGCGCGCGTGAAGAAGGCGATCGCTTCATCATAGTCCGCGACCACGATGCTCACGAGGGACAGATGCTGGTTCATCGCGGGGTCCGGCTGATGGCGGCAAGCGCGCCGCGGGAATATGAGGCTAGCATGGCATCGGCAAGGCCGCGCAGGCTGCTCGCTGGAACTTCCATTTTTTCCCGACGTTAGACCGGCGGCGCGCACAAGCGGCCGGCTCGTGAAATGAAGAACTTTGCCAACGCAGAATTTTCCCCGGAGGTGATCGATCTCATGACCATCGCCCTGGAAGCTGCGGTCGCAACCCTGCCGGAGCCGGTGCATTCCTCGCACGTCAACGCGCTCGCCGAATCCATCCTGCGCACCGCAGGCGCGGGCGAACGCGACATCTTGAACCTGCAAAGGATTGCCTTGATGGAGCTGCAACTGGCGGCGCGCAACTGAAGAGGTCGAAATGAAGACATCTGCTGGCATCGTCGTTGCGCTGGCGGTCACATCGTCCGTCGCCCGGGCCGACGACTGGACGACCTATCGCATCCCCCAGTCCGGAACATCGATCGACATTCCCACCTCGATCTTCACCGAACAGGCCGGAAAGCCCGACGGATTCGGCCAGCGATTTCGGACGTCCGACGGCAGTGCCGATCTCACCGTGCAGGCCGTACCCCGGCAACAGGGGATGTCGCCCGCCGGATTCCTTGCCGCGAAGCAGCCGCCGTCGGGGATCGTCTACAAGCGGATCGCGCCGGGCTTCTTCGTCGTCTCCAGCATCAAGCGCGACAAGATCTGGTACGACCGCTGCAACTTCACCAGCCGTTTCGTGCATTGCGTGCTGATCAATTATCCCGCGGCAGAGAAACGGCAATGGGACGCGGTGGTGACCCGTATCAGCCACAGCCTGAGTGGCGGCTGACCTGGATCTCGTCAAAAAGGGCTCCCCGATCACATCGAGCAGCAGGCCGTGACGTCAAGTCTGCTTAGTTGCGCAGCCAGGCTCACTTCACCGCCACCCCAGTGCCGGCGCCACATGCTTCAGGATCGCCTCGATCGCATGGGCGCAGTAATCCACACCGAGCTGGTTCGGGATGGTCAGCAGCAGCGTGTCGGCTTCGGCGATGGCTTCGTCCTGTTTCAGTTGCTCGATCAGCGCATCCGGCTCTGCCGCATAGCTCCGCCCGAAGATCGCCCGGGTGCGCGGGTCGATGAAGCCGATCTGATCCTCGCCGCCGCGCTCACCGCCAAAATAGGCGCGGTCGCGATCGTCCATCAGCGCAAAAATGCTGCGGCTGACCGACACGCGAGGCTCGCGCGTATGCCCGGCCTCCTTCCACGCGGCGCGATAGGCGCGGATCTGCGCGGCCTGCTGCACGTGAAAAGGCTCCCCGGTCTCGTCGTTCTTCAGCGTCGAGCTCTGCAAGTTCATGCCGAGCTTTGCCGCCCACACTGCCGTGGCGTTCGAGCCGGCGCCCCACCAGATGCGCTCGCGCAGGCCCGCGGCATGCGGCTCGAGGCGCAACAGTCCCGGCGGGTTCGGGAACATCGGCTGCGGATTGGGCTCGGCAAATCCTTCGCCGCGCAAGAGGTCGAGGAAGACTTCAGCGTGACGCCGGCCCATATCGGCATCGTCCTGGCCTTCGGCGGGCCGGTAGCCAAAATAGCGCCAGCCGTCGATCACCTGCTCGGGCGAGCCGCGGCTGATGCCGAGCTGGAGCCGCCCGCCGGCGATGAGATCGGCGCTTCCCGCGTCCTCCACCATGTAGAGCGGGTTCTCGTAGCGCATGTCGATCACGGCCGTGCCGATCTCGATCGTACTGGTCCTGGCGCCGACCGCCGCGAGCAGTGGAAACGGCGAAGCCAGTTGCCGCGCGAAATGATGCACGCGATAATAGGCGCCATCCGCCTCTAATTGTTCGGCCGCAACCGCAAGCTCGATCGATTGCAGCAGCGTGTCGCCCGCCGAGCGGGTCTGCGATTGCGGCGAGGGTGTCCAATGTCCGAAGGACAGGAATCCGATTTTCTTCATGGGCGACATTTAATCCTGGCGGCGACGGCGTCAACCATCGGCGCCGGCGGCTTGGGTATGCATCGGGGCCGGCACAAAATGCCCGGCGCGTTCGACCAGCAAATCCAGAAAGCTTCGCGCGCGCAGCGACATCCAGTGCGTCTCGGGGTAGACCGCATGCAGGGGCAGCGCGGCGATGCTGTAATCCGGCAGCACGTGCTCGAGCTCGCCGCTGCGCAGCCCGTCCGCAGCGTTCCAGTCGGGCAGGATGGCGATGCCGAGATGCTGCATCGTCGCCTCCTGCATCGCATCGGCGTCATCGACATGAATGGGTCCGTTGATCGATGCAACGTGGCGGCCATGCTCGGACTCGAAGGCCCACTGGTGCGGCGGCGACATCCTGGAATAGACGATGCACTGATGCGCGCCGAGATCGTCAGGCGTTCGCGGCAGTGGACGGCCGTGCAGATAGGTGGGTGTCGCGACGAGATAGCGCTGCACGGTGCCGAGCCGGCGGGCGACGAGCGTGCTTGCCTCCAGGTGTCCGATCCGCAGCGCCAGCTCGATGCCTTCTTCCACCAGATTGACGAACCGCTCGCTGAAACGGATGTCCACGCGAACCTCCGGATAGAGCCGCACATAGTCGGCGATAACAGGCATCATGTAGCGTCGTCCGAACGAAGACGGCACGCCGATCCGGAGCGTGCCACTGGGGCGGGGCGCTGCCTGTTTGACGCTCGATCGCGCCATGTCGAAGCTGTCGAGGATCTGCCGCGCGAGATCGTAGATGCGGTGCGCCTCGGCCGTCGGCTTCAGTGTGCGCGTCGTGCGCGAAAACAGCTGGGTGCCGAATTCGGTCTCCAGCATGGCGATGCGCTTGCTGATGGCGGGTTGACCGATGCCGAGCTCCTTGGCCGCAGCCGAAAAGCTTCCACCCTCGAGGGTGCGAACGAAAGCGCGCAGGCAATCGATCCGGTCCATAATTCATTCCTAATTGGAATAAATTATATCTCGTCTATTCCCTAGTGTGCAACCCGACGGGCCGGTAGCTTTCCTCAAAACAAGCAATCACAGGGGAGGAGATCAATTGGCACGCCATATCGGAATTGTCGGCGCTGGAATCGCCGGCCTGCATCTCGCGCTTTACCTGCAAAAGCATGGCGTGGACGCCACCATCATCACCGACCGGCCGCCTGAGGAGTACCGCAACATCCGGCTGCTCAACACGGTTGCGCATCACCACGTGACGATCGCGCGCGAGGACTATCTCGGCGTCAACCACTGGACCGATCCTGGGGATCATTACTACTACCACGATCACGTCTTCAATTTTCCGCAGCCCTTGAGCTTTCGCGGTGATTTCACCAAGCCGAGCCGTGCCGTCGACTACCGGATCTATCTTCCCGCGCTGATGCAGGATTTCATGCTTCGGGGTGGCAAGATCGAGTATCGCCGCATCGAGGAGCGCGATGTCCGTCCGCTGGTCGCAAGGTTTGATCTGCTGGTGGTCTCCACAGGCAAGGGCCCGCTCGGCCAGCTCTTCACCTACCGTCCGGAGCACTCACCCTATCAGCAGCCGCAGCGCCGGCTCTGCGTCGGGCTCTACACCGGCGTGCGGCAGCCCGATCCGATGAATGTCACGCTCTCGGTTTCGCCAGGCCATGGCGAGATGATCGTGATTCCGACCATCACCTTCGGCGGCATCGCCAACGCGCTGCTGATGGAGAACGTGCCTGGAGGCGACATGGAGGAATTGGCCACGCTCAGCTACGACGACAATCCGAAGCACTTCCTGAAGGTGTTGCTCGGCAAGCTGGAGAAGCATCACCCGACCACCTACGACCGCATCGACACCGCACGCTTCGATCTCGCGCAGCCGCAGGACCTGCTGCAGGGCGGTGTGGTCCCGACGGTGCGCAACACATTGGTCGAGTTCGACGACGGCAAATGCGCGATCGCGCTGGGCGACGTCCACGCCATCGTCGATCCCATGATGGGGCAGGGCGCCAATGTCGCTTCCTATGCCGCCTTCGTGCTCGGCGAGGAGATCGTCAAAGCCGATGCGCTCGACGCGCGCCTCTGCGAAACCATCGACCTGAAGCGGCAGGATCGCGTGCTGGCGGCATCGCGCTGGACCAACGTGATGCTGCAGCCGCCGACCGAAGCGCTGGGTATGCTGATCGGCGCGATGAGCCAGAACCAGGCGCTTGCCAACGAGTTCACGGAGAATTTCAACTATCCGGACCGGCAGTGGGACCGCATCTCCACGCCACGGCGTATCCAGGCCTGGGTCGAACGCTTGTCGGCTCCATCAGAGCCGGTCAGGGCGATTGCGTGAGGAGCGATGCGAGCAGGGACTGAGATGCCGCGCGCCAATCCTGCCGCATTCCGCGAAGCCGCGTCGCGCTTTGCAACCGGCGTCACGGTGCTGACGGCGCTCGACGAGCACGGACGCGTCTGCGGCATGACCGCGAACAGCTTTGTGACCGTCAGCCTGTCGCCGCCGACGGTGCTGGTCTCGGTCATGCCCGGCCGCATGCACCGGGCGATCTCGGCAACAGGCCGCTATTGCGTCAACGTCCTGCCGGATCACGGCCGCGACCTGTCGCGGCATTTCGCGAGCCAGCCGCACAATGGTGCAACGCCCGACTACGACATCGTCGACGGCCTGCCGCGCCTTGCGGGATGCATGGCCTGGTTCGCCTGCGAGGTCACGCGCCACGTCGACGTCAGCGATCACACGCTGATCATTGCCGAAGTCTCGGCTTGCGACTATCGCGACATCGCGCCCCTGGTGTTCTTCTCCAGCCGATATCATCGCGGGGCGGGGGCGCCGGTGGAGAGGTGAGGGGGTGCTCTCCTCACGCGCAACCATTCCAATCGTCCGTCGCCGGTCGGTGTCGAATGCGAAATTTTCGAAGCGATCGTGCATGCCGGTCCCTCACGGACTTCCCGCCCAGTTCGCCGGCGAACCTTGCGGGGGCCCAAAGAAAAAAGCCGCCGGTAAGGAAAACATAAGCCGCAGGTCAAGCGTCGCAGGCGCTGCCGTGACACCTAAAGCGCAATGAGATCTGGAACGGATCATCGTCGCGCTTTCTGCTGTCGGCGCATGATTTCTCCGAAACCACTTCGCACCTTTTCCAGATCTCTTACGGGAAAAATTGGCGCCGAAAGGGTGGCCGATGGGCGTGATCCATGAGATCGAGCATCTCTCTTCGCAGCGAAAAATCGTGAGGCTCTCTCGTTCGCCAGACAGGTACAACGGCAGTTGGCTTGCTGTCGTCTTGCTCTGCTGCTTTGCGATGGTGCCAACTCGGGAGACCAAGGCTCAATGCACGGCGCAGGATGTCCTGCGCAATCACTTGGCACTCAAGACGGCTCGGCCGTCACTCGGCTCGCGGACCTCAGCCGGGTCGTTCGCCGAGTTTCCGGTGTGGAAAACGATTGCTATCGGGACCTTCAGGGACCTGTTTGCCCTTCGCAACGCTCTGGCTGCCATCGGTTGCAGCGCTGGAAACTTGGCGGACGAGGCCCTCTCGCGGCCAGCCTTTGTCCTGAGCGACAAGAAAAGCGAACTTGAGCTGCTTGTTGTATCGCCGGCCGAATTGGGGCTCCAAGGTGAAACGGCGACGCTGCGGAACATCTTTGCGCAGGCTCAGCGGCTGGGACTTCAGCTCGCACCTGCTGAAGTCGCGCCGCAGCTAAGGCTTCAATATTTGGATCAGCCTATCGGCGAGTTTCTCATCATTGCAATGGAGCCGATCAGGACATGGGCGGATGAGCCAGTCATCTTCACGGTGGCCAATGGCGGGGCGGGCCTCATCCTCATTGGCCAGGACGGCCACGACGACATGGAAATACCGGTGACGTCCCGCCTTGTCTTCGTTCGGCCCAATGCATTCACCTCCACTCAGCCTGCTGCATTCGGCAGATAGCAGGTGCCATCCGACTTGCGGCGCTTCGTTTCTCAGTCCCGGACAAGAGTGAGACACAGCATGCGTCCACCAGCCCTTTGGCAAGACCGTGGAGAGGAGCGAATGCTAGGGAGAACGGCAGTCGCGATGCTCAGCCTGGCCTTCCTGACCACACCGGTGCTCGCCCGCGATGATGGGCGTTTCGCAAATTCGCCGCTGAAGCCATGGTTCGAAAGCTTGCAGAGTGAGTTTGGGCAGTGCTGTACGAACGCCGATGGGCACATCGTCTTTGACGCGGATTGGGAGTCAGATCATGGGCATTTCCGCGTTCGCCTCGAAGGCGAATGGGTCGTGGTTCCTGATGGTGCGGTTTTGAAGCAGCCGAACCGCGCTGGCCCCACCATGATATGGAAGTACTATATCGATGGTCATCCACGCGTCCGCTGCTTCCTGCCGGGCAGCATGACATGAATCCATCAAGGTTCGTCGCCGGGCTTGTGACCGAAGCGGGCAGTGAGCTCCGGCATCATGAAACGACGCAACTGACCCTATCGGAAATCAGTGGGCCCGATTTGGCCATCCATCGTTGGCAGGTATCGCAGCCATTCGCCGGATCGGATGCTTCGCTGGGCAATACCTCGGTGCGAGGCCACGTAGTCGATCTCGCTCCGCGAGGTGCCGATGTCCATCAGCTCCCGGTCGCTTAGACCGGACATCGTGGCGCGCAATCTTTGGCGTTCACGGCGCGCCTGAAAGGCATCCCAGTATTTCCAGATGAAGCTGGCAACACGCCGGGTCGAGCCTGATGTCTGCTGTCCCAGCCACGCCGTGCCGCGCGTCGTGCTCATTGCGGTGCCTCCTTCGGACGGTGCTCTTTCACCGCCACGAGGATGCCGCACGCTGAACGCATACGCTTGACCGGCGGCTTACATTTTGCCCACCGGCAGATTATTGTTTCGATGTCCGGCGAGGGCGGGCCAAGTGCTTGAGGTGCCGCAATGCATGAGTTTGCCTTTAGCCCGCAGCGCTCATCACCCTTCCGGCACGCCAGCGAGGCGGAAGCCTTCACACGCGTGCGCGAGCCCAGCAAGGTAAATCGGGTTGTCGCTTGGTTGAGCCGCGAGGAAGCGACGGATGGTGAAACCCGGGTTGAGCGCAAGTCCCGTTCTTGCGGCAGTTCGTGCCTCATCGAGCGCGCCGATCAGGCCCAACGCAGCAGCGAGCGACAAATGAGCGAGCGGAAAGTTGCGGTTCGCCTCAGTGCTTCGTCGTAGCCAACTGACGGCTTCGACGTCCGAACCAAGCTGTAGCTTGGCCACGCCCACAAAACACGTCCATTGGTAAGCTTCGATGTCGCGAGGGGACAGACGGAACGCCTCGAGTATATGGCCTTCGGTCTCGGCAGAGCGACCCATGCAGAATTTGGCGAGACCAAGGGCCGCATGAACAGGGGCCCCATTCGGATTCAGCGCCAACGCATGCTCGAATTCACGAAGGCCTTGAGCGGCCCGGTTCGTAAAGATCTGGACGTAACCCCGAACCAGGTGAGCCGAAACATGGTTCGGATTGATCGACAATGCCCTGTTCGCCATCGCCTCGGCCGCTGCTAGCCGCGCTGGCCCATCATCCGTTGTAAAGCTGGTTCCTATTGTCGCATCAACATTTGCCAGGCCAATCATTGCTTCGACGTTGCCGGGGTCGAGCTCCAGAGAGCGTTCGAAGAAGCTCCGTGCTTGCCTCACGCATTCAAGGCTGATCCGCTTCATCAACCAGGCCCGGCCTTGGAAGTACAAGTCCATCGCATCGGGATGCAACGTACGTTCGGCTCGTCGCGCTTCAGCCGCGATGAGCTGGCGACCTAATGTATTGGCGAGCCTCGATACGATTTCGTCCTGCATGTCGAACAGGTCGACGACAGGCTTCTCGAAGCGTTCGGCCCAAAGATGCTGGCCGTTCCCGGCATCGATCAACTGCACGTTGATCCGAAGCCGTTTGCCGCTGCGTTGCACCGAGCCTTCAAGCACATAGCGAACGTTCAATTCGCGGCCGACTTGCCGTACATCGACTGCTCCGCCTTTGTATGAGACGGCGCTGTTCCGTGCGATGACAAATGAACCAGCGATGCGCGACAAGTCGGTGGTCAAACTCTCTGTTACACCATCCACGAAATAGTCCTGCTCGCGATCGCCGCTGAGGTTCGCGAAGGGTAGCACGACGATGGAGAGGCGCGGCGGCGTGTCGGCGGTTCGCTCGACTGGGCCCGCCGTCTCATTTGCGGGCCCCCGGGCTTCCTGCACTGCACCCACAAAGCGGAAACCTTTGCGCGGCAAAGTCTTGATGAAGTGCTGTTTCTCACCCGTGTCGCCGATTGCGCTCCGGGCGGCATTCACGCGAGTCGTCAGCGCAGCGTCCGAGACGATACGGCCTTTCCAAACGGCATCGATGAGATCGTCCTTGCTGACGACGCGCTCTCTGTTTCGGATCAGGTATTCAAGTAGATCGAACACTTGGGGTGCGACAACAACCATTCCCGTTGCGCACTGCAGCTCGCGCCTGTCGGTATCCAAGGCGTAATCCTCAAAAAGAAAACGCAAGCTGGATTCCCTCTCGGTGACCACCCTCTCTGGAACTCTGAGAATAGGCTGCCAATGAGGAAAATGTAAGCGAGCTGTTGATCCAGCAACTCGCATGAAGGGTGGAGCGCCAGCGAAACCCCACCATTGATCCGCCTATGACGAAGCATGAATGGTTTCGCCAAGGCTCGACCCATCCTGCGCAATGAAGCGCCAGGTCGCCTGGCATTCAGGTGGAAGCGGCTATCCGTGCGGTCACCTTCTGGACGATCGCTGGATCTCGCAGCACGGTCGGAGGCGCCATCAGATGATTGACCTCGGTCAGCAAACGGTGCACGCCCGCATCCTCGACGGCGAGGCGCATCAGCGCGCCGGTGAATTGCATGCGCTGCGCGAAGTCCGCAGGGCGCGCGCCGCGGGTCTTCTCGTACATGAAATCGCTCTCCGCCAACGACCATGGTGCGGCCAGGACATTCTGGATGGCTTTGAAGAATGCGCCGGCCAGACCCTCGAGTGGAGCGGCCGCGCCGACCCGCTCGTCGAGCAGCCGCCGGAGGACACTGACCTCCTGCGCGGCCACTGTCATCCCCTGTCCGAACGCCGGATTGAACCGGCAAATGACGTCGCCGATCGGAAGCAGCCCTTCGGGGAAGGCGGTCAGTGCTTCGAAGCGTCGACGCCGGCTGCTGGGAAAGGCAAAGCGGTTGATGGTCCCGAGCGGGGTCGCATCCCTAAGCGCGTCGTAGATCGTCGAGGTCCGGAACGTCCTGGAAAAGGCGATAAACCCGGGCAGGTCGTCCGGCGGACCGTCGTTGTGCATTCCGTTCAGGGTCACCTGCCAGCTGTCGTTCTCGCACGGGAAAACGAAACCGCCGCGACCGCTTGCTGCGGCCGGCCGATGAATGACGCCGCGCCATTTGCGCGACGCGTTCTCTGAAAGCCGGAACAGGCCCGTTCCGTAGACGATGTCGACGCCGATGTCCGTTTCATCGGGGCGGGCAATACCGCAGGCATCGAGCGTCTCCAGCGTCATGTTGCCGCGCGAGGACGCATCGACAATGAGGTCCGCGGTGATCTCTCTGGCAGCGCCAGTCTGCTCATAGGTCAACCCGGTGACGCGTTGGCCGCCGGAGAGTTGAAGTTTTGTGACCCGGCACTGCGGTTGCAGATCGATGTTGGCTTCTCTCGTCGTCAGTGACCGCACGACGAATTCGAGTAGAGGCCTCGTCATGCACAAGGTATCGAATCCAAAATCCCGCTGTGGCCATGGATCGATCCCTGGCGTCTCGATCATGATGTCGACCGCGGTCCTGGCCCGAACCGCGCCTGCAAGCTCGAGCTCGCGTTCCAATTCGGGATAGACGTTGAGCAGCTCCAGCAGCCCCGCCTTCAGCAGAACATGGGCCTGCCGGCAATGCGGCGTGCCTACGCGTGGTTCGGCGCGATCGGCAAACGCATCGCGTTCCAGCACTGTGACATCAGTGAAATAGGATGACAGCAGTTTTGCCGTCGCGAGGCCGCCGATGCCTGCTCCAATGACAACGGCGTGCGTGCCCAACAGTCTGGACATTGCAATCTCCATCTAAAAATAGGCGGTGCGCCCGCGCCTTCGTGCGCAGCCGGATAATGATCGATAATATGCTCTCAGGTTGATGCACCTTCCGGACGATGTCAATCGGAGCGGGTGATCGGGAGACGAGCTCACCGCAAGGACGCCCTATCAGGCGCATCCGTTCGGAACGCGCTTGCTGGCTATTCCTGGGGAGGTCGAGCCGATAAGGTGCCGTCTTCAAGGCTTCGCGCGCCCCGGCCGTCATTTCCAAAGAAGGGATGTGTTCGATGACGATTGTTCTTGTTCACGGAAACCCCGAGACCGCGGCCATCTGGGACGATCTGGTGCCACATCTTCGCAGCGGCGAGGTCGTTCGCTTGTCGCCTCCCGGGTTCGGCTCCCCGATTCCCGCGGGGTTCGCATGTACCACCGGCGCTTATCGGGACTGGCTGGCCGGTGAATTGACCAGGCTTCCGCAACCCATCGATTTGATCGGCCATGATTGGGGCGGCGGCCACGTCGTGCGAATTGCCATGGAGCGTCCGGACCTGATCCGGTCGTGGAGCAGCGACATTCTGGGATGCTTCGATCCCGATTACGTCTGGCATGACCTTGCGCAGGTCTGGCAGACGGAGCAGCTGGGTGAACAGGCGCTTGCGGAGATGGCGAGCGTGCCTGCCGCGGCGCGCATCGATCGTTTCGTCAGCCTCGGCATGACGCCGGCGATTGCGGCTCGCGTGGTCGCGGGTACCAATGAGGGACTGGGCCGGGCCATCCTGACCCTGTACCGATCGGCGGCGCAGCCCGTCATGCGCGATTTTGGACGTGGATTGCACGATGCCGCAGCGAAGCCGGGCCTGGCCGTCATCGCAACGGAGGATGGATATTGCGGCGGAGAGAAACTGGCCCGCCGTTCCGCCGAACGCGCCGGCGCAAGGGTCGCGATCCTGAACGCAGGTCATTGGTGGATGTGCCAGCAGCCGAAGCAGGCGGCAGACGCGATCGACGCGTTCGTGGCGAGTTTGAATTGAGGACCGTTCCGTCGGGACAGTTGCACTTGATCGGACCAAGCGACATCACATAGACTACCCTCAGCGGGATCAGGCAGACTCCCGCTGAGACTTCGGTCCAAGCTCTGCGCAGCACGCAACACGTGGAGCTTGCGCATGGATACTGAAAGACAATCCTCCTCCCGCCCTGCCGTCGCCATCCTCTCGCGAGGAGACGCGGTCGCCCGTCGAGACGCCACCTCGAAGAAAGGTCGCTTCGTCGACGTCTTCGAGGCGCTCGCCGCGCTCGGCATCGAAGCTCACCCAGCGATTTACGACGAGAGCTTCGCGGAAGCCGTCCGCGAACAACTGCTCGATGTGGATGGCGTGCTCGTCTGGGTCAACCCGATTCAAGACGGTCGAAACCGTGCCGGTCTCGACGCCCTGCTCCGCGACGTCGCCGCGCAAGGCGTATGGGTGAGCGCGCATCCCGATGTCATCCTCAAGATGGGCACGAAGGATGTCCTCTATCATACCCGCTCGATGAGCTGGGGCTCAGACACGGCGCTGTATCGGACCGCCGAGGCGATGCGTACCGAGCTGCCGACGCGGCTTGCTGCCGGTCCGCGTGTCATCAAGCGCAGCCGGGGCAATGGCGGTCAGGGCGTCTGGAAGGTCGAGAAGCAGCAAGCGTCGCCCATGGTGAAAGTGCTGGATGCGACCAAGGAAGCGCCGGAGGAATTGTCGCTCGACGATTTCATCCAGCGGTGCGCGGCGTATTTCGAGAACGGCAGCGTGATCGATCAGGCATTCCAGCCTCGCCTGAGCGAGGGCGTGGTGCGCTGCTACATGGCCGGCGATCGCTGCGCCGGTTTCGGTCATCACAAAGTGAAAGCGCTGGTCGAGTCGCCGGCCGCGCGTTCCGCGGCGGGACCGCGGCTCTACACTTCGAACGCAGATCCCCGCTTCCAGCGGCTGCGTCTGATGATGGAGGATGAGTGGACGCCACAGCTGGTCTCGCTGCTGGACATCGCGCGAGATGACTTGCCCGCGATCTGGGACGCCGACTTCATGCTCGGCCCTGTTCGGGCCGACGGCAGCGACAGCTACGTGCTCGGCGAGATCAATGTCAGTTCGGTGCATCCCTATCCGCAAGAGGCGGCGGGCGAGATCGCCAGGTGTGTCGCAGATCGACTGCAGCGCGAGCCTTGACGCATGTTGACGGTGAGCGGTCTCAAGCGATTGCACATCCGGGTATCATTCGACTTGCAGGACGGCGAATGCGTCGTCCTGCAAGGGCCTTCCGGCGTGGGAAAGACCTTGCTGCTCCGCTCCATCGCGGATCTTGATCCCAACGAAGGAGCGGTCAAGCTGGACGGAAGGCTCAGGGAAACGATGCCCGCTCCCGCCTGGCGAAAGCAAGTGACCTACCTTGCCGCCGAGCCCGGCTGGTGGTCCGATACGGTGCAGAAGCACTTCACGACCTGGGATGATGCCCTGCCGCTGGTCAAGTGCTTGCGGCTGCCGGACAGCTGCGGCTCCTGGCCGATCCAAAGACTTTCGACGGGCGAGAGACAGCGACTGGCGCTGGTGCGGGCGCTCGTGCTGCAATCGCGCGTGCTCCTGCTGGACGAGCCGACCTCTGCGCTCGACGCGGCATCGGTTGCGGCCGTGGAATCCGTGATCGCCGAGCGGGTGGCGGAGGGAGCGAGCGTGATCTGGAGCACGCACGACGATGCCCAAGCCCGCAGGGTCGGGTCGAGGATTTTGCGGATGAACACCGGCGGCGGGATCGAGGAATGCCGGTCGTGACGTACATCCCCCTGGCCTACGGCGACCTTGTCCTGCCCGCGCTCCTCGTCGTCATGGACGCCGCGCTCTCGCTTGTTCTCCAGCTCAAGCTCGAAAAGCAACTGGTCGTCGCCACTATCAGGATGGTGGTCCAACTCGTGCTGGTCGGATACGTTCTGACCTTCCTGTTCGCCGCTGTCTCGCCGCTCTGGACCGCGCTGGCGGCATTCGTCATGGTCCTGTTCGCTTCGCGCGAAATCGTCGCGCGGCAGAAACGGCGTCTTCCCGGCGTTTGGAGCTACGGCCTGGGCGCCGGATGCACGCTGCTCGCGGCCGGTACCGTCACGATGTTCGCCCTTCTGACGCAGCTGCGCCCCGAGCCCTGGTATCACCCCCGCTACGCGCTGCCGCTGCTGGGCATGATCCTGGGCAACACCATGACGGGGATCAGTCTGGGATTGGACGTCCTGATCACCGGCCTTGTGCGCGAACGAGCCGCCATCGAAGCTTGCCTCGCACTGGGCGGCACCCGGTATCAAGCCGTGCTGCCGGTCGTACGGGACGCGCTGCGAAGCGGCTTCACGCCGATCATGAACAGCATGGCGGCCATCGGCCTCGTCTCCTTGCCGGGAATGATGACCGGCCAGATTCTCGCAGGCGTCGAGCCGGTCGACGCGGCAAAATATCAGCTATTGATCATGTTCCTGATCGCAGGCGGAACGGGGTTGGGAACGCTGGCCGCCGTCCTCGGTGGCGCACATCTGCTGACCGACCAGCGACACCGGCTGCGCCTCGATCGCATTTCGACCGGAGAGCCGGCTTAGGCTCTGCGCCTGCAGGATCCTGCGATGATGTCACCATACGCCTGTTTTGCCCGACGCAACAAGTGATATTGCTGTTTTTCAGAAATTTTGCGTTGAACGAGGCATTCCGATCGCGCTGCTCTGCAAGCCCTTGATTTCGCTAACCCCGCTACTGTGCATGGGGTTGTTTTCGACTTTTGTGCTTGGGGGTGCAAAATGGTGCGGTTGAACCGGACCTCGTCCGGCGCTTGCTTTTGATCGATCCATTTTCAGGAGGCACGTCATGCAAGTCTATAATGTGGTGAAGTTCAGGGTGAAGCAGGGTGAGGAGACCGCCTTTCTCGATGCGCATCGTGGCGGCAAGGCGAAATGGCCGGGCCTCGAGCATGGCGTCATCATCAAGACCGGCGAGCAAAGTTTCTGCCTGATCGGCACATGGGCCAGTCAGGACGCGATGATCGCGGCGCGACCTGCGATGATCAAGACGCTCGACAGTTTCAGGTCAATGCTCGAGGACCAGGGCCCGGGGCGCGGCGTCACGGATGCCGTGTCGGGGGCGGTGGTGCTCGATCTCTAGCGGCCGCGAGGCGGCCGCTACTTCATCACCCGCAGGCCCTTGGTCGTGAACTTCTGCGTCTTGCCGCCTGATCGAACGGGGCGCCTGGTGCCGGCGGCCTTGCCGGTGCCGGGCGGCTGATGCGCGGGGACGAGCTGGTGCGGCTGCGAGCCGATCAAATCGCGGCGGCCCATCTCGATCAGGGCCTCGCGCAGCACCGGCCAATTGTCAGGGTCGTGGTAGCGCAGGAAGGCCTTGTGCAGGCGGCGCTGACGCAGGCCCTTGATCGCCTCGACCTTGTCGCTGCCGCCGTGGCGCACGCCGCGCAGCGGATTGACGCCGGTGTGGTACATCGCGGTGGCGGTCGCCATCGGCGAGGGCAGGAAGGTCTGCACTTGATCAGCGCGATAGCGGTTCTTCTTCAGCCACAGCGCGAGGTTCATCATGTCCTCGTCGGTCGTGCCCGGATGCGCCGCGATGAAATAGGGAATGAGATAATATTTCTTGCCGGCCTGCTCTGCCGCCGCATCGAACATCCGCTTGAACTTGTCGTAGGCGCCGATGCCCGGCTTCATCATCTTGTCGAGCGGGCCGCGCTCGGTATGTTCAGGGGCGATCTTCAGATAGCCGCCGACGTGATGGGTGACGAGCTCCTTGATGTATTCGGGGCTCTCGACCGCGAGGTCGTAGCGCACGCCCGAGGCGACCATCACCTTCTTGATGCCTTTGGTCTCGCGCACCTTGCGATAGAGGCGGATGAGATCGTCATGCGAGGTGTTGAGGTTCGGGCAGATCTCGGGGAAGACGCAGGACGGCCGTCGGCACGCGGCCTCGACCTTCGGGTCCTTGCACGCCATCCGGTACATGTTGGCGGTGGGGCCACCGATGTCGGAGATCACGCCGGTGAAGCCCGGCGTCTTGTCGCGGATCAGTTCGATCTCGCGCAGGATCGAGCCTTCCGAGCGGTTCTGGATGATGCGGCCCTCATGCTCGGTGATCGAGCAGAAGGTGCAGCCGCCGAAGCAGCCGCGCATGATCGTCACCGAGAACTTGATCATGTCCCAGGCGGGGATCTTGGCCTCGCCATAGGAGGGATGCGGCGCGCGGGCGTAAGGCAGATCGTAGACCGCGTCCATCTCCTCTGATGTCAGCGGGATCGGTGGCGGGTTGAGCCAGAGATCGCGATCGCCGTGACGCTGCACCAGCGGCCGCGCATTGCCGGGATTGCTCTCCCGATGCAGCACGCGCGAGGCGCGGGCGTAGGCTTCCTTGTCCTGCTCGACCTGCTCCAGCGCCGGCAGACGGATGACTGTCGCGCCCTTCTGGCGCGTCGCCCCTTCGTCGGCGGAATCGAGATCGTCGGCGTGCAGCTCGGAGTAATCTTCGGGCACGCGGCGGAACAGCGCGACGCCCCTGATGTCGTCGAGCTCACGCGGCGCTTGCCCGCCGGCGAGCCGATGCGCCACTTCGACCACGGCGCGCTCGGCATTGCCGTAGAGCAGCAGATCGGCCTTGGCGTCGGCCAGCACCGAGCGGCGCACCTTGTCCGACCAGTAATCGTAATGCGCGATCCGGCGCAGCGAGGCCTCGATGCCGCCGAGCACGATCGGCACGTCTTTGAACGCCTCGCGGCAGCGCTGGGCGTAGACGATGGTGCAGCGGTCCGGCCGCTTGCCGCCTTCGCCGCCGGCCGTGTAGGCGTCGTCGCTGCGGATCCGGCGATCCGCGGTGTAGCGGTTCACCATGGAGTCCATGTTGCCGCCGGTCACGCCGAAGAACACTTTTGGCTTGCCGAGCGCCTTGAACGGCTCGGCCGAATGCCAGTCGGGCTGCGCGATGATGCCGACGCGAAAACCCTGTGCCTCCAGTAGGCGGCCGATGATGGCCATGCCAAAGCTCGGATGGTCGACATAGGCGTCGCCTGTCACCAGCACGATGTCGCAGGCATCCCAGCCGAGCGCGTCCATCTCGGCGCGGCTCATCGGGAGGAACGGCGCCGGCTTGCGCGGGCGCGCCTGGGCCATCAGGGGCTTTTCGGCGGCAATGATCTGGATGTCCATGGGGCCAAGGGATAAGACTCCGCGCCCGCGAATACAACCGACGGACGCGTGAATGATGCCGATTCCGTAGTCGCTCGGGCGCATTAACCCTTTGCGAGCGCCAGCCGGACTCCGGCCGGCTCGCCGCCGCAGGGTGGTTCATTCGCAGGAACCATCCGGCTCCGCGCACATTCTCCTCAAGGGATCGTGGCGAGCCCGGCTTGCGCGCGCCCGTGCCCGGGATCTGCCTCGATATTCGCCTCGGGCGATGGGGGAACTGTGAGTAGTACAGTCATAGAGAATTTGCTGTCGCGGAAGCAGAAGCTTGTCGAACAGCTCGAGAAGGCGCAGTCGGTCGAGGACCGAGACAAAATTGAGCATCAGCTCGAACAGATCAACACGGCGCTGGATTTTCTGGACAGGCCGGGACCGAGGGGCGGGCAATAGAGCCGCTCAATTGGCCGACGTCTCCACCTTCAACGCCTTGGCGTAGACAACGCCCGAATTCGTGATGTGCGTGGTCATCGCCGCTTCGAAGGCGGCAAACTCGCCGCGCGCGAACAAATCGAGCAGCTTGCGATGCTCGTCGAACGACGAGCGGGTGCGCACGTCGATCGGCGATGTCAGATTGGTGCGCAGCGCGGCGACGCGGCCCGAGACGAGCTGGTAGGATTCGGCGAGATAGCGATTGCCGCAATGCGCGAACAGGCCTTCGTGAAAGGCGGCGTCGGCGCGGCCATAGGCAATGTTGTCGCGCGCAGCGACCGCCGGCTCCATCGCCGCGATGGCCTCGCTCATCGTCGCGATCGCACCATCGCGGTCATGACGGAAGGCGAGCTCGGCCGCCTTGGGTTCGAGCGCGATGCGGAAGGTGCAGAGCGCATTGATGTCCTCGGCGCTCGGCGTGAACACGAAGCTGCCGACCTGTGGCCGGATCACCACCAGCCCTTGCGCCTGCAACTGGCCCATGGCCTCGCGCACCGGCGTGCGGCTGACGCCGAACGAATTGGCCACCATCTCCTCGGAGATGGCAGCGCCGAGCGCGAACTCGCCGTCGATGATCGCCTGCCGCAGCCGCAGCATCACCCGCTGCGACAGCGATTTCGGCGCATCGAGCTTGAGTGAGCGCATCGGCGTTCTCAGATGACCTTGCCGGGATTGAGCAGATGATCGGGATCGAGCGCGGCCTTCAATGTCCGCATCAAGGCGATCTCCGCCTCGCTGCGGGCATGTCCCAGCCACTTCTTCTTCAGTGTGCCGATGCCGTGCTCGGCCGAGACGCTGCCGCCCATGTCGCGCACGAGGCCGTAGATGATCGTGTCCATCTCCTCCTTGGGCTGCTGCTCGACGGGAAGGCCCGTGACCCAGGAAACCAGGTGCAGATTGCCATCGCCGATATGCCCGTAATAGACGCTCTCGCCGCCGTTGATGCCGTCGGCCAGCGCGGCCTTGCAGCGCGTGGCGAACTCGTCCATCCGCGCCACCGCAAGGCCGATGTCGTAGGAGATGTGCGGCCCCAGCACCTGGCCGAACTCGGCGCAGATGTCGCGCACGCGCCAGAACGCCTGCGTCTGCGCGAGCGATTGCGCCACGGCGGCATCGACCAGCAGACCTCGCTCCATCAATTCTTCGAGCCAGGCCTGGAAGCGCGGCGCATCGACGTTCTCGTCGGTGCCCTGCGCCTCGACCAGCACATAGAGACCCTGGCCGGCGGCGACCGGCGGCTTGACGCCGGCGCGGGTCGTGATCACCTCCCAATAGTCTGGCCACATCACTTCGAACGCCGAGAGCAGCGGACCGAGCCCGCTGCGGGCGGCATCGAGCAGCGCGATCACGGCGGCATAGTCCTTGAGCGCGCAAAGTGCGGCCATGGTCGAGCGCGGCTTTGGAAACAGCTTCAGCACCACGCGGGTGATGATGCCGAGCGTGCCTTCCGAGCCGATGAAGAGATGCTTCAGATCGTAGCCGGCATTGTTCTTCATCAGCTTGTTGAGGCTGGTGATGATGGTGCCGTCGGGCAGCACCACTTCGAGGCCGAGCACCAGTTCGCGCGTCATGCCGTAGCGGATCACGCGGTTGCCGCCGGCATTGGTGGAGAGGTTGCCGCCGATGGCGCAGGAGCCGCGCGAGCCGAGGTCGAGCGGAAAGAAAAAGCCGGCCTCGTCTGCAGCCTTCTGGATCGTCTCCAGCGGCGTGCCTGATTTCACCGTCATCGTCATCGAGGCGGGATCGATCTCCTCGATGCCGGTCATGCGCTCCAGCGAGATCGCGACCCAGCCCGTTTCGGGCGCGGCCCCGCGGCAGAGTCCCGTCAAGCCGCCTTGCGGCACGAAGGGTAGGCGCGCCTGCCGGCAGGTCCCGATCGCATCCGCCACGCCCTGCGCGTCGAGCGGGCGGATCACCGCGAGCGGCGTTTGCGGCAGGCTCGCGCTCCAGTCGTTGCAGTTGCGTGCAGGCACATCGCTGCCGGTCAGCACGGCCGCAGCGCCGAGCTTGTCGCGCAGCGCTGCGAGCAATGAACCGGGATGTCCGGCGGGCGTCGCCATGTCCATGTGAGACCTCTTGCAGATCTGGCCGGGGCGCCCGTGGCGGACCATCCGACAGGGAATTGCATCCGCCTTGTATGTAAGGTACAAGATGAAAAGTAAAGTAAAATCAAGCTGCCGGTGCCCCCCGAAGATCGTTAGGGATCAGGGGCTTATCCGGGAGCCGCAACATCGGGTGGTGCTATGACGGAGGCAATTCGCGGGTTCTGGGTGGCATCGGCGACGCCGCTGGCGGCAGACGGCGGCGTGGATTCCGCCAAGCTTGCCGCCCATGCCAAGCAGCTGTTCAGCAAGGGTGTGGACGGCGTCGTGCTGTTC
This sequence comes from uncultured Bradyrhizobium sp., assembly GCF_936928535.1. GTDB lineage: Bacteria > Pseudomonadota > Alphaproteobacteria > Rhizobiales > Xanthobacteraceae > Bradyrhizobium. Next base: position 37,576 of record NZ_CAKZHY010000169.1, read on the forward strand.
GGCACCACAGGCGAGGGCACCTCCTTCAACGTCGCCGAACGGATCGCGACCATCGAAGCCGTGATCAAGGCGGGCGTGCCGGCGGAACGCATCGGCATCGGCGGCGGCTTCCCCGCCATCAGCGACAGCATCGCGCTGACGCGCGCCGCGCTCGGCCTCGGCCTGCGGCACGTTCTGATCCTGCCGCCCTATTTCGATCGCAGCGTCACGCCTGAAGGCATCGAGGATGCCTTCGCCGCGATCATCGACGGCGTCGCCGATGATCGGCTGCGTGCCTATCTCTATCACATCCCGCAGATCTCAGGCGTCGCGATTCCGACCAGCGTCGCCGCGAACCTGCGCAGGCGCTACGGCAAAACGGTTGCGGGCCTGAAGGACTCCAGCGGCGACTTCAAGCAGTTCCAGGCGTTTCGTGCAGCGGCGCCCGAGCTCGCCATCACCGTCGGCAACGAAACCGACATCGCGCGCGCCATCGCTGCCGGCGGTGCTGGCACCATTTGCGGCATGGCAAACATCGCACCGGAGCTGGTCAAGGCGATGATCGACGGTAAGGACGTCGAGCCGCGTATGCAGGCCGCTGTCGATATCGTGGTGAAGTCGCCTTCTTTCCTGACGACGCTGAAGGCCATCCTCGCCGCGCAGACCGGCGATGCCGGCTGGTTGCGCGTGCGTCCGCCGCTGCGCGCATTGTCCGACGGCGCGGCGCTGAAGGCGAAGCTGGACGAGCTGACCAGTCCTGCGATCGCCTAAGCGCGCGCTTCGTCGCTGTGGTCGTCCGCGGGCCGCGCCGACATGGCGCGGGCCACGACCAGCGCCGCCGCAAAGCCGGCCGCCGCTCCCACGCCGAGCGCCCAGCGCGGGCCGAGATGATCCGCCACCCATCCGACGATCGGAGCACCGATCGGCGTACCGCCCAGCGCAACGCCGAGCCGCAGCGCCATCACCCGCCCCCTCATATGCGGCTCGGTGGAAAGCTGCATCATGGCGTTCGAGGTATTGGTGACCGTCAGTGCCGCGACTCCGATCAGGACCAGCGTGCCCGCGAACAGCCAGGAGCTCGGCGCAAGCGCAGCCAGCGTGCATCCGGCGCCAAACGTTGCGGCTCCCATCAGCAACGAGATGAACCGCGGCTGGGCCCGCCCTGCGGCCAATAGCGCGCCGGAGATCGTGCCGACAGCCATCGTCGACGACAGCAGCCCGAAGCCGCGTGCGTCGGTGTGGAAGACGCTGACCGCCATGGTCGAGATGAAGATCGGGAAGTTCAGCCCGAACGTGCCGATCAGGAACAGCATGATCATGATCGCCCTGAGATCCCTGCGCGACCAAACGTAGCGAAACCCTTCCGTCATGCCGCCCGGAGCCCGGTGCGCCCGCGCGTTTGGACGAAGCTCCGACGTGCGCAGCAAGGCAAGCGAGCAGAGCACCGCCATGAAGGACGCGGCGTTGAGCAGGAAAGCCCAGCCGGTGCCGATCGAGGCGATGACGATCCCCGCGATCGCGGGCCCGACCATCCGCGCGGCATTGAAAGACGTCGAGTTCAGCGCGATCGCGTTGGAGAGCTCGCCATCCCCGACGAGCTCGGCCACGAATGTCTGGCGTACCGGGGCGTCGAAGGCGGCGGCGCAGCCGAACAGGAAAGCGAAGACATAGACGTGCCAGAGCTGCACGAGGCCGCTGACCGTGAGAAGGCCGAGCATTAGCGCCAGCAGTCCCATCGTTGCCTGGGTCGCGACCAGCAACCGCCGCTGGTTGAAATGATCGGCGGCAAATCCCGTCCACGGCATCAGCAGGAGCTGCGGTCCGAACTGGAGCGCCATCACGATGCCGACGGCCTGCGCATTGTGTCGTGTCAGTTCGGTGAGAACAAGCCAGTCCTGCGCGGCCCGCTGCATCCACGTCCCGGTGTTGGACACCAGCGCGCCCGCAGCCCAGACGCGGTAATTGTAGTTCCGCAGTGAGCGAAATGTGCCGGCCCTCGGCACGCTCACGCCCCCGTGGGCGCGTTGCCGCCGTGGAATCGGCCGAACCGTGCGAACGGGATCTGGAACGGTTGATCGCGCAGGCCGCTAAAACGATGTGGAATTGTGTTGGTCAAAAATACGCCGCCCCAAAAATAGGAAACGAGATGAAGCCAGTTCATTCCTGCACACTCCGTGTGGCCAAATTGTAATGATCGCCTGCGTCAATCGTCAACGAGCCGCTTGAGCAGCGCGGCAGCAGCGGCCAACTTGTTCTGATCAGCTCCTCTTAGAACGCTTCGACACTAGAGCTATTCAAGCCCGCCTCCGGTTCTCTTCATTCGCGGTCACTGCTAGATGCCCCGACGTCAATGCCGTGACTTGGAAGTCAGACTCGGAAGTGAATTGAAAGTGCGTGTCCTAGTGGATGACCATCGCGCCAAAGGTCATCGAATTCGCCGCGGCGAGAGCCGCACCTGCCTGCTCATCGGTGCGGCCGTGCTGCTCGCCGAATATCCGTCCAGCGCCACCGTCGCGGAAGCACAAACGGCGCTGCCGCCGGTGAATGTGGACGCACCAGCGCAGCGGCCGAAGCCGTCGCGCGCGTCGCAGCAATCTCAACGACGCGCGCAGGCACTTGCGCGCCGCAGCGCAACGGTTGTTCCACCTGCGCCTCCGACATTGTCGGAACGCGCCGCAGCCGACGCCGCCGCGCAACAGGCGGCAAGGCTCGGCTATCGCGCGATGCCGAGCGCGAGCACGTTGCGCTCGGGCGCGTCCCCGCTCGATACCTCGCAATCCGTCAACGTCGTGCCTGCGCAGGTCCTGAGGGACCAGCTGCCGCGCAACATCGACGATGCATTGGTCAACATCAGCGGCATCACCCAGACCAATACGCTCGCCGGTACCCAGGACGCCGTGATCCGCCGCGGCTTTGGCGACAACAGGGACGGCTCGATCATGCGCAACGGGATGCCGTTGGTGCAGGGGCGCAGCCTGACTGCCGCGGTGGACAGTGTCGAGGTCCTGAAAGGGCCGGCTTCGCTGCTCTACGGCATCATGGACCCTGGCGGCATCGTCAACACCATCAGCAAGCGTCCGGAGCTTTACCAGCACGGCTCAGTCACGCTGCTGGGTTCGAGCTACGCGAACAATCGCAGCGGCGCCGACGGCACGCTCGACGTCACCGGCCCGATTGGGGACGGCGGCCTCGCCTATCGCTTCATCGGCTATGGTGTCAGCGAGGACTATTGGCGCAATTTCGGCCGTCATCGGGAGATGCTGGTGAACCCGTCGCTCGCCTGGTACGGCGAGACCACGACGGTTCAGCTCTCCTATGAACACCGCGAATTCATCACGCCGTTCGACCGCGGCACGGCGTTCGTCAACGACGCCCCGCTGGCGATTCCGGCGACGCGCCGGCTCGACGAACCCTTCAACAACATGTGGGGGACCTCCGACCTGGTGCAGGGCTCGGTCGAGCAGAAGCTCGACGATAGCTGGAAGGTCACGGCGGCCTACAGCTACAACACCGAGACCTACAGCGCCAACCAGCTCCGCATTACTGGCGTCAACGCCAAGACCGGCGTCGAGACCCGCAGCAATGACGGCACCCAGAACTCGCTCAGCAACGCCAGCTATGGCACTTCCTACATGCAAGGCGACGTCTGGGTCGGCGGCTTCCGCAACGAGATCCTGTTCGGCGGCGAGGCACTGTATCGCACCATCGATCGCCATGACCTGATCCGTCAGGCGACGCCGAGTTTCAATTTCTACAGCCCCGTCTACGGACTGGTCACGCCGGGCACGACCGTCTCGGCCGTTGACAGCGAGCAGACCGACAAGCTCGGCACAAGCGGCTTGTTTGCCCAGGACACCTTCCATCTCACCAACTGGCTGTCGGTGGTCGGCGGCGTGCGCTGGATGCAATATAAGCAGCTCGCCGGCAAGGGCCGGCCTGTCTTCATCACCAACACCAACCTTTCGGGCGACAAGGTGCTGCCGCTCGGCGGGGTCATCGTCAAGCTGAGCGACGAGCTCTCCTACTACGTCAGCTATACGCAGTCGCTGAAGCCCACCTCGACCATTGCAGCCTTCACCAGCGGCTTCGTCGTGGACTCAACGGTCGCGCCCGAAGAGGGAACGCAGTGGGAGACCGGCCTGAAGTTCGACGTCAGCAAGCGGCTGTCGGGCACTTTTGCCGTCTACGATATCCAGAAGAAGAACGTGCTGGTGCTGGATGATCTCGGCAACGGCAAGTCGACAGGACGCGCGTCCGGCGCGGCGAGGTCGCGCGGTGTCGAACTCGACGTCACCGGCCGGCTGACCGATGAATGGAGCATGATCGGCAGCTACGGCTATACCGACGCGAGCCTGATCAACGATCCCGTCGTCGGCAATGCAAAGCTGCTGAACGCTGCGATGAACACGGCATCGCTCTATCTTGTCTACGATTTCGGAGACCGGCTGCCCGGACGTCTGCGGCTCGGCGGCGGGGCGCATTATGTCGGCGATCGGCCCGGCGACTCCGCCAACACGTTCTTCCTGCCGGCCTATACGGTTGCCGACATTTTTGCGACCTACGATACGAAGGTCAACAAGCTGCCGGTGACCTATCAGTTCAACGTCAAGAACCTGTTCGACAAGGTCTACTATACCTCCACCACCGGAAACGCCCTGAATGTCGCGATGGGTGATGGTCGCCGCATCTCGCTGTCGGCAACGGTGAAGTTCTAGTCATGGCGATGCGACGTCGGGTCGGGCACAAGATCAGGGCCGCACTGTTGCAGGTCCATTCGATTGCCGGCCTCGTGCTCGTGCTGCTGCTTTCCTTGATCGCGCTGACCGGCGCGATCATGAGCTTCGAGGACGAGATCGTCGAGCACCTGAACGCAGACATCATGCAGGTCGCGCCGCAGGCGAGGTCGGCGCTGTCGCCGGACGAACTGGTCGCACGCCTGAAGACCGTGCCGGATGCCGGCAAGGTCGCGGGCATCACGCTGTCGAGCGATCCATCGGCCGCCGTGCACATCCGCTTTGCGCGCGACGAGCAGGGTGAGCGGCCGTCATCGCTCTATGTCGATCCCTATGATGGTCACGCGCTCGGCGTGCCGCACGGCGAGGAGTTCTTTGCCACGGTGCGTCGGCTGCATCGCTGGTTGCTGATTCCTGGCGATGCAAGAGGGTGGGGACGCCAGATCACGGGTATTGGCGCGCTCGGCCTCATCGTGATGCTGATCTCGGGCCTCGTGCTGCGTTGGCCACCTCGCACGAGCAGCGTGAAGGTGTGGCTGAAGCCGAATCTCCGCCTCAGCGGTCGCGGCCTGCATCGCTCGCTGCATGCTGTCATCGGCACCTGGGTGCTGCCGGTCTATCTCGTGATGGCGATCACCGGGCTCTGGTACTCGTTCGACTGGTACAAGGACGGCGCCGTCTGGTTGCTGGCACGGCCCCATGCGACGGCGGCCAAGATGCAGCCGAAGCAGCCGCGTGCGACCGGCCGTCCTGATCCGCCTCAGGATCTCGCGCTCGATCGTGCATGGTCGACCCTCCTGCGTGAGGAGAGCGGCGGCTTTGCCAGGGCTCAACTCACGCTCCCAGCGGGGTCTGGCACGGTGATGCGGATCCGGTCGTGGCCAAAGGACTCTACGCTGGAAAGCGAGCGCGACGAATTCCGCATCGACGCCGCGACAGGCGAGGTGATGTCCGCGGAGCGCTATGCCGACAAGAATTTGGGCGAGAAGGCCATTGCGAGCGTTCTCGACATCCATCGCGGCGCGATCCTGGGCTGGCCGGGCAAGCTTGCATTCATGATCGCTGCAGCCCTGATGCCGCTGTTCGCGGTTACGGGCGTGCTCCTGTACCTGTCGCGCCGGAGGCTGCGAGGCCTAGTGCAGCCACCGCTCGGTCGGCTTGTTTCGGGCGAGGGATCGCAAAGCGCTCGGCCGACGGTCCTTCGGGTGCCCGGTAATCCATCATAGCGGCTAACAGCCAAGCGAATCTGCGAGGCGGCAAGAAACGCTTGTCGGCGGCTTCGCGAAATGGCATCGATTCAGCTAATGCACGCTGAAGTGGTGAGGCTTGATGGCGCCGTCCGAACGAGACGAACTGAATAAGTCAGCACTGCCGGCAATACTGGTCAGGCGCAGCGATCTACCCGTGCCGCTTGCTCATCCAGCGCGAAGTTTTTTTGGCGGACTTCCAAAGCTTCCTCCGCAGCTCGAATGGCCGGTGGCGGAAGTTAGGGCCAACGAGACGCCGGAGGCGGTGGCTCTGACCTTCGTCGCCCAGATCGACTTGGCTGAAGTGCCAGGTTCAGGCTGGTCGCCGCTTCCGAAGCAAGGAACGCTCTATTTTTTCTGCAGTTCCGTGTTTGTTGGTGAAGGGCATCCACCTTGTCGCGTTCTCTATAGTCCGACCCATGGCACCGCGTATCCAGACCGTGCGCCCCCGCCAAATCTCATGCCGCTGGCAGGTAATGACGGAGACGCCCAGGTCAAATGGCTCGATCCGGCGCTCGATTTCCATTCCAAGGTCGAGTTCAAGTACCCACTTTCGTTCCTCCCGTTCCGCGACTTCTACTTCCTCAAGGATGCCGTTGGGGGCGAACTCATGATCGAAGAATTGTGCAGGGTGCTAGGCCCTGGTGAGCCGCAGCAACATGACTTGCTTGAGTTCCGAACGCTGGCTGAGTACGAGAAGGACGAGGACTGGCCTTTCAACTGGCTCCTGATCAATTATGTGGTTCGATCCGTGTTGTCGCATGTCGTGCGTGATCTGACGCCCGGATCCTATTACAAGCCACTTCCCGACGAGGCTGCCGCAGAACTGAAGCGACTACGCGTCGGAGCGATCGGATGGCTTGAACGCTGCCGGGCACTGACGCCTTTGGACGACGTCGATGCGGACACAAAGACGGCTTTTAGGTCCTGGTGGCTCGATGTCGTGCGCACCTATAAGACGATGGACGGGCAGGTTCGCACATACGTGAGCACGATATCGGCGGACCTGGGCAACGCGATCAATCATACGATCCGTTGTATGGTGACCCAGGATAACGATGCTTTTGACGATGCCCCTCGAAGCTATGTTGCGAATCTTGCGCAGCAGAATCATTGGAAGACGCCAACAGCGGAAGACGGGAAGTATCGCCATTTCCGCACGGCACTTCATCAGATGCTGGGATATGGGAGTGGGCCGCAGGATGCGACCGAAGAGCATTTGGAGGACATGCTGTTACTTCAAATGCAAGGTGAGCTGGCCTTTTTGGATTGGCACTCCAACATCGGATGCATGCTCCATTTCTGGATTGACCGGGACGCTCTTGCGCAACTCGACTTTTCTCGGGTGGTCGCAACACTTCAATGTGACTAGGTCGTGGCTTTTCGCTTCCACACGCGGGCACGACTAGCCAACGGCGCAACAATCATTCAAAAGCCTCTGGCACTCTTCTCAGGGTTTACGCCATGACGCTTTCGACCGTCTCCCCTGCCGATATTCGCCGTGCGCTGCTCTTGCGCGAAGAAATCGCGCTGCTCGATCTCAGACATGAAGCCGCCTTCGCTACCGGCCATCCGCTGTTTGCCGCCAACATGGCCGTCGACCGGATTGCGATCGAGGCCGCGGTGCGCCTGCCGCGCAAGGATGTGCCTGTTGCGATCTATGACGATAGCGAGGGGTTGGTCGCTTCAGGCGCCGAATCTCTTGCCGCGCTCGGCTACGGCAATGTGCGGGCGCTCGATGGCGGGCTGAAGTCCTGGCGTGCGGCGGGCTATGAGGTGTTCGAGGACGTCAATTCCTATTCAAAAGCGTTCGGCGAACTGGTCGAGGCACGTCGTCATACGCCTTCGTTCAGCGCAGATGAAGTGGCAAAGCTGATCGCGGACAAGGCCAACATCGCCATCCTCGACGTTCGCCGCTTCGACGAATATGCGACCATGAACATTCCGGGCTCGGTCAGCGTGCCCGGTGCGGAGCTGGTGTTGCGCGCCGGTCAGGCCGCGCCCGATCCCGACACCACCATCATCGTCAATTGTGCCGGCCGCACCCGCTCGATCATCGGCACCCAGTCCCTGATCAATGCCGGCGTGCCCAACAAGGTGCGGGCGCTGCGCAACGGCACGATCGGTTGGACGCTGGCGCGGCACACCCTCAACCATGGCGCCGACAGGCGCGGCGCGATCGGGTCGTTCGAAGGCGGCCCGGCCAATGCCCGCGAGGTAGCCTATCGCGCCGGCGTCCGCCACGTCAGTGAGAACGAGCTGGCGGCGCTGGTCGCAGAGACCGGTCGCACGCTCTATCGCTTCGACGTGCGCGATGCCGAGGAATATGCCGCCGGTCATCTTCCGGGCTTTCGCCACTATCCCGGCGGCCAGCTCGTGCAGGAGACCGACATCGCAGCGCCGGTGCGCGGCGCGCGCATCGTGCTGACCGACGACAGGGGCGTACGCGCCGATATGACCGCATCCTGGCTCGCACAGATGGGCTGGGAGGTCTATGTCCTCGAGGGCGGCTATGGCGGAACGCTGGAGGCCAGCCCGCCGCTGGTGCTGCCGAAGCCCGATCCGGCGCATCGCTACCGCAGGCCATATGAGGGCACGGATGTTGCCGAGAAGGCGATGCAGGCCTATCTCGACTGGGAATATGGCCTGGTCGAACAGCTCCGGCGCGATGGCACGCACGGATTTTACGTGATCTGAGTTCGTTATCCGTCATCCTGAGGTGGCCGCCTCTTGGCGGCCCTCGAAGGACGACGGCCCGGCTGCATCGGGCCGTTCATCCTTCGAGGCTCCCCTGCGGTGCTTCGCACCGCAGGCCTCGCACCTCAGGATGACGGATCTGCCATCTTCCCCCCGTATCCAACCCCTATTGTGCTCGGCCGCGTCCACGGTCTAAGAGCTGCGGCAAAGCCGTCATTTCAGGAGATTCCATGCCAGCCCCAGGCCAAAGCCCTGAGCGGAGCGCGAAGGCGCTGCTGCTTGAAGGTGTCAACGACAGTGCCGTGGATCTGTTCAAGGGTGCCGGCTTCACCAATGTCGAGCGTCTGACCAAGGCGCTGGATGGCGAGGCGCTGCGTCAGGCGCTCAAGGGTGTGTCGCTGCTCGGCATCCGCTCCCGCACCCAGATCACCGACGAGGTGCTGGCAGCCGCCGACGGGCTGCTTGCGGTCGGCTGCTTCAGCGTCGGCACCAACCAGGTCGATCTCCTGGCGGCCCGCAAGCGCGGCATTCCCGTGTTCAACGCACCGTTCTCCAACACGCGCAGCGTCGCCGAGCTCGTGATCGGCGAGATCGTGATGCTGCTGCGGCAGATCTTTCCGCGCTCGGTGTCGGCGCATGAGGGGGGCTGGGACAAGTCCGCCGCCGGCAGCCGCGAGGTGCGTGGTCGCACCCTCGGCATCATCGGCTATGGCAATATCGGCTCGCAGCTCTCGACGCTCGCCGAAGCCATGGGCATGCGGGTGATCTATTACGATCGCACCGACAAGCTTCGCCACGGCAACACCGAGCCGGTGGAGAAGCTGGCAGAGTTGCTGGCGCAGAGCGATGTCGTCAGCCTGCACGTGCCGGAGACGCCGGAGACCGCGGGCATGATCGGCGAGACGGAGCTGCGCGCGATGAAGCCCGGCTCGTTCCTGATCAACAACAGCCGCGGCACGGTGGTCGATCTCGACGCGCTCGCGGGCGCCTTGCGCGACGGCCACATCGCCGGTGCCGCCATCGACGTGTTCCCGGTCGAGCCATCTTCGAACTCCGAGCGCTTCAAGAGCCCGGTGCAGGGCCTCAACAACGTCATCCTCACCCCGCATATCGGAGGTTCGACCGAAGAGGCGCAGGAGCGGATCGGCGGCGAGGTCGCCCGGAAGCTGGTCGATTACTTCATCACCGGCTCGACGATGGGCGCGGTGAATTTCCCCGAGGTCCAGCTGCATCTGCGCCCGTCCGGCGCCCGCTTCAGCCATGTCCACCGCAACGTGCCGGGCATGCTGCGCCGGCTGAACGAAGTCTTCCTCCAGCGCGACATCAACATCGCCGCACAATATCTGGAGACCGCCGGCGACCTCGGCTATGTCGTGCTCGACGCCGATCTCGGCGGCCAGGACTCTGGCGCGCTGCTGGCGCAGATTCGCAGCCTCGAAGGCACGGTCGGCGCGCGGCTGGTGTTCGAGCACTAGCTCGCCGTCACGTTCCGGTTGCATTGTCGGGCTTAAGCTCTCTAAACTGTGGCGTCATCGACGTGTTCCAGTCACGTCGAATTTGAGCTTCAGTTGCGTGAGTGTCCGCTATGGAACGGGACGCTGTACTGATTGATCTTGCTCTTCAAGGCGGCGGTTCGCACGGCGCTTTCTCCTGGGGCGTGCTCGATCGCCTGCTGGAGGAGAAGTGGCTCACCATCGCTGCGATCTCCGGCACGTCGGCCGGCGCGATGAATGCGGCAGTGCTGGCGGACGGCTGGACCGACAACGGCGCCGAGGGCGCGCGCGAGGCGCTGGAACGATATTGGCGCCGTGTCTCGCGGGCTGCCGCCTTCAGCCCGTTGCAGCGCTCACCGCTCGACCGGCTGATGGGACGCTGGACGCTCGATAGCTCGCCCTTCTACATCTTCACCGATCTGATGTCGCGGGTGCTGTCACCCTACGATCTCAATCCGACCGGCTACAATCCGCTGCGCGCGGTGCTGGCCGAGAGCATCGATTTCGAGCGCCTCGCGCGCTCGCCGATCCAGCTCTTCATCACCGCGACGCGCGTGCGCACCGGGCGCGGACGAATCTTCCGCAACGCCGAGATCACGGCCGACGTGCTGCTCGCCTCGGCCTGCCTGCCGACCATGTTTCGCGCGATCGAGATCGACGGTGAGCCTTACTGGGATGGCGGCTTTGCCGGCAATCCGACCATCACGCCGCTGGTCCGCGAGAGCGATGCGCACGACACCATTCTGGTCCAGATCAACCCGACGGAGCGGCCGGAGGAGCCGCGAACGGCGGCGGAGATCCTCAACCGGCTCAACGAGATTTCCTTCAACTCGCCGCTGATGAAAGAGCTGCGCATGATCGCGCTGCTACGCCAAGCGGCCGATCCCGGCAGCGGCGAGGGTGCGCGCTGGGCGAAAATGCGGACGCACCGGGTCAAGAGCGACATGCTGGCGAAGTTCGGGGCGTCGTCAAAGCTCAATGCCGAATGGGAATTCGTCTCGATGCTCCGCGCCGAGGGGCGCCTGGCCGCGGATGCGTTTCTCCACGAGCACGGCGCCGATCTCGGCCGGCAATCCACCGCCGATCTTGATGTCCTCCTGGCGGAGTGTTGAGGCATGGGTCTTCTCGGCCTGCTCGTCGGGCTCGGCCTGCTGGTGCTGTTCGCTTTTCGCGGCTGGAGCGTGCTATTGCTCGCCCCGTTCGCTGCGCTGGTGGCCGCGTGGTTTGGCGGCGAGCCGTTGCTGGCGAATCTCACCCAGGTCTTCATGACCAATGCAGCAGCATTTCTGGCGCAGTTCTTTCCGATCTTCCTGCTGGGCGCCGTGTTCGGCAAGCTGATGGATGACAGCGGCGCGGTGACGTCGGTTGCCGGCTTCATGGCCAAACGTCTCGGCGAGCGTCGCGTCATCCTCGCCGTGGTGCTGGCCGGCGCCGCGGTGACTTATGGCGGTGTCAGCCTGTTCGTCGCGTTCTTCGTCATCGTGCCGATGGCCCGCTCGCTGTTTCGCGCGGCAGAAATTCCGCGCCGGCTGATTCCGGCTGCAATCGTCCTGGGGACGTCGACCTTCACCATGTCGGCTTTGCCCGGCACGCCGTCGATCCAGAATGCAATCCCGATGCCGTTCTTCGGCACGACGCCCTTTGCCGCGCCGGGCCTCGGGATCGTCGCCTCCCTGATCATGCTCGTGACAGGTTTGTGGTGGCTGCATCGCGCTGAAGCTGCGGCGCGGCGCGCCGGCGAGGGTTATGGCGATGATCTCGATGATGCGACCGAGCGTGCCGCCGCTGACGAGCTCGTGCGCGAGCGTGCCACGACGGCGCGCGAGTTCGATCCGGCGGAGCTGACGCGCGGCCATCGCAGCGGCGAGCCGGCGCCGGTCGCAAGCGCCATCCTGCCGCTGGTCGTGGTTGTCGCGGTCAATCTCGTGATGTCGCTTGGCGTACTGCCGCGCCTGGACGTTTCCTATCTTGCCGAGCAGCGCTTTGGCGGTACGTCGCTTGCCGCCGTCGCGGGCGTGTGGTCGGTCGCGGTCGCCTTGACCGCGGCGATCGTCACGACAATAGCGCTGAACTGGGCTCGCCTGTCGGCGCTGCGGCAGACCATGGATGCGGGAGCCAACGCATCGGTGCTGCCGGCATTCAGCGTCGCGAGCCTGGTCGGGTTCGGCGCGGTCGTGGCCGCGCTGCCGGCGTTCACGACCGTGCGTGACTGGGTGCTCGCGATCGAAGGCGGGCCGCTGGTTTCGCTGGCGGTCGCGACCAACATCCTTGCCGCGCTGACCGGCTCTGCGTCAGGCGGCCTGACCATTGCCCTCGATGCGCTCGGGGACACTTATGTTGATCTCGCCGCAAGGACCGGCATCGACCTGGCCTTGATGCATCGCGTGGCGGTGATCGGCTCGGGCACGCTCGATATCCTCCCTCACAATGGCGCGGTGGTGAGCTTGCTCGCGATCTGCGGCCTGACGCATCGCGACAGCTATTTCGACATCGTCATGGTCGGCATCGTGACGTCGCTGCTCGCACTGGTGGCCGTGATCGCCCTGGGCAGTGTGCTGGGATCGTTCTGAGGCGATTGACGCCGCCGCGAAGGTTACGTTGAATGCAGACGGCTGTCGGACACAAACAAGAGACCGGGTGGAAACAATGACGCGAAAGAGCGCGAAGCTGTGCGCGATGCTCGTGAGTGTGGCAGCTGTGCTGGGCGCGACCCGCGCAGTCGCGGCGACACTGGCGGAGGATGCGGACACCGTCTGCAAGGGGCTCGTCGGCGGTGCCGACCCCGTCAAGATCGACTCCGCGACGTTGCAGGCGCCGTCGCAACTAGCCGTCGCCGAGCGCGGGCCGACGCCGGCGGGCCGCATCGCGCCGGCCAATCCCGCGTTCTGCAAGGTGCTTGGTCATATCGAGCCAACCGATCCCAAGGCGCCACCGGTCATATTCGAGGTCAACCTGCCGGTCGAATGGAACGGCCGCTCGGTGCAATATGGCGGTGGCGGCTTTAACGGTGTGCTGATCACCGGCCTCGGCTTGCCGCCGGCCTATCCCTTCGACAAGCCGTCGCCGCTCGCGCGCGGCTTCGTCACCTACGGCACCGATTCCGGTCATGAGTCCAAGCCGGGCGAGCCGCCGCAGCTGTTTGCACTCAACGACGAAGCGTTCGAGAATTTTGCCCACCGCGCCTACAAGAAGGTGCGCGACGCCGCGGTCGCGCTGATGCAGCGCGCCTATGGCAAGAAGCCGGACAAGATGTATTTCATGGGCTCGTCCGAAGGCGGCCGCGAAGCCCTCACCATGGCGCAGCGCTATCCCGATGATTTCGACGGCATTTTCGCGCGCGTGCCCGTCATCAATTGGGTCGGCTTGCAGCATGCGGGCACCCGCTCCGGCCTCGTCACCATGGGCGCGGGCTGGATCAATCCGGCGCAAGTGAAGCTGGTCGGCGAGGCCGTGCGAGCCGCTTGCGACAAGGCCGACGGGTCAGACGACGCGCTGGTGCAGGATCCCGTCGGCTGCAAGGCGGCGTTCAAGGTCGAGACGCTGCGTTGCGCCGACGGCAAGAGCGGCGATCAATGTCTCACCGATGCACAGATCAAAGCCGTGGACACGCTGCACGCCACCTACAAGTTCCCGTTTACGCTCGCCAACGGCCTCGACGACTATCCGGGATGGGGCGTGTCCGGCGAGGATACGCCGGCGATCGGGCCGACCGGCGGCTGGATGGCGTGGTGGCTCGGCACCGCGGCGCCGGCGCAGCCGCCTGCGCCCAACAACGGCATCGCCTGGATCTACGGTGCCGGCGGCATTCAATATGTGTTCGCGCGCGACCCCAAGCTCGACGTCACCACCTATAACGTCGAGGACCACAAGGCGCGGCTGCTGGAAGTGTCGAGCCTGATGGATTCGACCGACCCCGATCTCAGCCGCTTCCGCGCCCGCGGCGGCCGGCTGATCATGCTCGAGCACATGGCCGACTACGCGCAGAGCCCCTATGCCGGCATCCGCTATTTCGAGAGCGTCGAGCGCAAGCTCGGCAAGGCGGAGACCGCGGAATTCGCGCGGCTTTACACCGCACCCGGCGTCGACCATGTCGGCTCCGGCGCACCCGCCAATGTCGACATGCTGAGCGTGCTGGTCGACTGGGTCGAGAAGGGCGCTGCGCCCGGCGATCTCGAAGTCACCGAGCAGAAGGTCGAAGCACCGTCATTCCCGGTCGCGCGCGCGATGCCGCTGTGCCGCTGGCCGGCCTGGCCGCATTACAAGACCGGCCCGGTGACGGCAGCCGCGAGCTTCAGCTGCGCGCCGTAACATGTGAGCTGGAGCAGATCGCTATGGTGGCGGGTCTCATCCCGCCGCCATGGCCTGTGCTCCGCCAAGCAATTGCGCATTGAGCCGCCCGCCGGAGAACAGCATGTCGTCGAGCGCCTCGTCGATATCGGCTGAGATGACAGAGTTGCCGCCGTCGCGCGCGAGGCTCGCCTGCGCCAGCCGCCGCATCAATTCCTTGATGAACGCGCAGCTCGTACCGTCACTGCGGCGAGCCGCTTCAGCGACGACCGCCTCGTCGAGCGGCAATCCCTTGCCGTAGAGGCGGATCAGCTTGCCGCGGCCGGCCTCGTCAGGGAGCGGCACTTCGATCGCCTGATCGATGCGGCCCGGCCGGCCGGCGAGCGCACTTTCGAGTTGTTGAGGCCGATTGGTGGTCAGCACGAACAGGATGTCAGCATCCTGCTTCAAGCCGTCCATCTCGTTGAGAAGCCGATTGAGCAGCGGTTCTTCGCAGCCGCTCATGCTCTCGCGTTGTCGTGCAATCAAATCGACGTCTTCGATCACAACCATGGCAGGTTGTAGAAGGCGGGCGAGATTCATGTAGGCGCCGAGCAAGCCGATTTGCTCCGCCGTGATGATTAGCGTCGTGTGACCGGGCAGATGGGTTGCGAGATAGCGGATGGTGTGCGTCTTGCCCGTGCCCGGTGGGCCGTAGAGTAAGATACCCTTTCGGGTCGATTGCCCGAGGCGGCGCAGCATGTCCCGCGTGCCCACGAAGTTCAGGACGTTACGATCAAGTAGCCGCAACGTCCGTTCAGGCAGGATCACCTGATCACGACCAACCGACGGAAGCCGGTGCACCGTGATCCCGCGCGAGCGCCCGCGGTAATCGGAATCGGCATCGAGAGAGAGAATTTTGCCGCGGTAGGTGCGCGCGGCCTGAACGGCGTCCTCCAACCCACTGAAGCACTGCTGGACAAGAGCCGAGCCTGCGGCCCCGGCCGGCGCCATGATTTCGATCCGTACGCCGGTCTCGCGGCCGTATTCCCGATGAATGGCCAGAAGCACCGCGTAGCGAAGGCCAGAGGTTACGCAAAGCCAAAGACCATTGTCGAGGCATTTGGCCGGCATCGGTTCGCCGACGTCAACGTCATTGTACTGAAGCGGTGCGATTGCGGCCGCGAAACCGTCGTTCTGCATCAATCTCGACATGGACAGCGTTTCGTAACGGCGGTCCTCGGCGATACCCAACAGCCGGACCGGTGACGCGAACAACCGGTCGAGGGCGGCCTGGACGTCTGCCCGCATGTGGCCTGGAAACTGGCGTACCGTCGTCACGAGCTCGCTCCGCGAGACGTCGGCGAAGTGCCAGTTCAAGACACCGAACGTGTAGTTGAACTCCTCCGAGGGCAGATCCTTCGACGCACTTGCTGCCGCGAGCACGCAATCTGCGCACAGCCACGCTGTACGATTCACCAATTGTGCTTCCGACTGCGCCTTAGGCTGACCACAAAGCTCGCAGCAAGGCTTCGCCGTTTCGCCCGTGATCAGGAGCGGGTGGCCGGCGGCCGCGACACGCCGATGCGCAGATTCCAGCAGAGCACCAGCGACGGATGACGGATAGGGGCCACAGACTGCCGCGCCAAGCCTTTCGATGTCGGCAAAAATGGTGTCGGCTTCGCTCTCTCACTTGCCGAAGACGCGACGCAGGAGGTCAACGATGAACTCACGCGGAGTATCTTCATCGCCATGAAGAACAAGCTGAGCCGGCAAGTCGGCGACCTGAATATCGCTCATGGAAAATCCCTTTACGCAACTTATAGTCGATAAGAACAAAAAAGGAACATAAAAAGAAACGGCCGTCAAGCGACGGCCGCGACAAATTCAATCGATAGCTGAGTGCCTAATGGCCGCCACCTCCGCCGCCGGCCGCCTTCACTCGCCGCGTCAGCAGCACCGCGATCGCGGCGAGCACCAGCACCACACCGATCACGGCAAAGGTGTCGGAGAAGCCCATCACCAGCGCCTGGCGCTTCACGGTCTTGCCGAGCGCGATGATGGCCTGCTCGCGCGCGGCGTTGGGGTCGGGGACGCCGTGGGCGATGAAATAGTCCGTCATCTGCGCGATGCGGGTGCGGACCTCCTCGCGGGCGAGCGTGACGGAATGGCCGATGATGTTGGAGTGGAACTGCTCGCGCTTGGTGACGATGGTCGCAAGCACCGCAGTGCCGATCGCGCCGCCGAGATTGCGCATCATGTTGGAGATGCCGGAGGCGGCGGGCGCGTCCTGCGGTGCGACGCTGCCGAGGCTGAGCGCGGACAACGGCGCGAGCGTCAACGCCTGGCCGATGGCGCGGACCACGTTCGGAATGAAGAACTGGTCGCCTGCGTAATCAAGCGACATCTCGATGTTCAGGAAGGAACTCGCCGCGAACAGCAGCAGGCCCACGGCCGCAATGTAGCGGGCATCGAAGCGCTGCATCAGCTTCGGCACCAGCGGGATCAGCAGCAGCTGCGGCAGGCCGGTCCAGGCGAGCACGTTACCGATCTGCTCGGCATTGTAGCCCTGCACCTGGCCGAGATAGGCCGGCAGCAGATAGACCGAGCCGAACAGCGCAAAGCCGAGAAACACCGCCGCGATGGTGCCGACGCCAAAATTCCACTGCGTCAGCAGGCGCAGGCGGAGCAGCGGCTTTTCGACCACGAGCTCGTTGATAATGAACAGCGTCAGGCTGACCGCGGCGATCACCGCAAGCCGCACGATGAAGGGCGAGCCGAACCAGTCGTCCTTGTTGCCTTCCTCGAGCACGGCCTGGAGCGAAGCTAGGCCGACCGCCATGGTGGCGATGCCGAACCAGTCGCCTTCACGCAGCAATCCGAGATTCAAGGGAGCACGTTCCAGTGTGAGGAACAGAATGCTCACCATGACCGCAGTCGGCAGCACGTTGACGAAGAAGATGGTCTGCCAGCCGTAATTTTCGGTGAGATAGCCGCCGATGGTCGGGCCGATCGCGGGCGCGAACGTCACGGCCAGCGAGAACATCGCAAGCCCGATCGGCTGCTGGCCCTTCGGCAGCTTGGTGAAAACAAGCGTGAAGGCCATCGGGATCAGCACGCCGCCAAAGAAGCCCTGGAAGCCGCGCATCGCGATCATCGAGGGAAGATCGTGCGTGAACGCACAGGCGACCGAAAACGCCGCAAACAGCGAGGCAAAGCACAGCATGACGTTACGGAACGAGAACACCCGCGACAGATAGTCCGTCAGCGGAATCACGATGATCTCGCCGATCAGATAGGACGTCGAGATCCAGGACCCGTTGTCGACCCCGGTGCCGATGCCGCCCTCGATGTTGAGCAGCGAGGCATTGGTGATCTGGATGTTCAGGATCGCCATGAAGGCGCCGATCATCGCCGCGAAGACGGCGATCCAGACCGTGGCGCTGGCCCTGTTGGGATCGGATGCGACGCGATCAGGCGTCGCGGCCGTTGTTGCGGGCGCTGGCGTCGAGATTGTGAGGCTGTTTGACATGGCACGACCCTCCGGAAACGAGTTTCGCTTTAGGCGCGGCTTGGGGCGTCGTTGCCGCTTGCGCGGTCGGCGCTGAACGGGTTGCGATCGTCGGGATCACGGACATGCCGGGCCGCAGCTCGATCGCAGGCGCGGTCTCGGCATCGAGCGCGATCTTCACGGGAATGCGCTGCACGATCTTGGTGAAGTTGCCGGTGGCGTTGTCGGGCGGCAGCAGGGCAAACTCCTGCCCGCTCGCCGGCGCGACGGAATCGACGTGGCCATGCATCACCTGCCCCGGGAACGTATCGAACTCGATCTCGACCGCTTGTCCGGCGCGAACATGGGTGAGCTGGGTCTCCTTGAAATTGGCGACCACATAGGCGCCCTCAGTGGGCACGATCGACATCAGCTGCGTGCCGGCCTGCACGAACTGGCCGACGCGCAAGGTGCGGTTGCCGATGACGCCGTCGATCGGCGCGACGATCGTGGTGTAGCCAAGATTGAGCTCGGCCTGATGCTGAAGCGCGGCGGCGCGGGCTGCCGCGGCGTTAGCCTGGGCGAGCTCCGCCTTGAGGAGCTCGACCTGCTTGAGGGCGGAGGCGAGATTGGCGGTGTCGCGCTGGATCGCGGCCTCGGCGCCGGCGTTGCGGGATTGCGCCTGCTGCGCGTTCTGAACGCTGCCATAGCCGGTCGCGGCGAGATCGGTGTAACGCTTGTTCTCCTGCTGCGCGAAAGTCTTTGCGGCGGTGTCGACATCGATGGTCGCCCTGGCCGCGGCAATCACCGCATCCTGAACCTGGAGCTGCGCCTGCTTGCTGGTGATCGTCGCATTCGCAGCCGCGACGTCAGCCTTGGCCTGGTCGAGCGCGACGCGGAAGTCGCGGTCGTCGATCCGGGCCAGCACCTGGCCTGCTTTCACATGCTCGTTATCGCCAACCAGGACGCGGTCGAGATAGCCACTGACCTTCGGCGCGATGGTGGTGTTGTCGGCCTTTACATACGCGTCATCGGTGGAGACGAGGAAGCGGCCGACGGTCCAGTAATCGTAGCCATACCAGCTTGCGCCGGCCAAAGCCGCAGCGGCCACACCCACCAGCAACAGCTTGCGAAGATTCAGCTTTTGGCGTCGCGCCTGACGCGACGGGGCAGGCAGGACGGCCTCCAGCCCGGGAGGTGGAACCACGGTGGCGTCAGTCTTGGACGGGTTGGTGTGGACGGTCACGGCCGCCTCCCTGAATTAGGAAACTTGACGATTTCCAAAATAGGACTAGCTTTGGGACTGTCAATGGAATGACAGGCATCATCTAAAAACATGGCTCAGACAAAACCGTCATCAGAAAGCCGCCCGCGCGGGCGGCCGCCGGTTCGCAGCAACGACGAGACGAAGAAGATCGTGCTCGAAGCGGCACGCCACGCCTTCGCCGTCGACGGCTACGCAGCAACCAGCACCGAAGAGCTGGCGCGTGGCGCCGGCATCTCCACCAAGACGCTCTACCGGCTGTTTCCCGGCAAGGCGGCGCTGTTCGAGGCGATGTGCGCTGATAGGCTCGAGCGGCTGCTCTCCGACGTCAATCTCCAGGCCAACAACCAGGCCGACATCGAAACGAGCCTGGCTGCCGTGCTGGTCGCCTGCGCCGATCTCGCGCTCGATCCGGAGGTCGTGGCGCTGCAACGCATGGTGCTGCAGCAGTCCGCGACATTCCCTGATCTTGCCGCGAATTTTTACAGGGATGGCATTGCCCGCACCGCGGCGGCGCTGGCGGGCTGGCTCCGCGATCAAGTCAGGAAGAAGCGCCTCGCCCTCGACAATGCCGACGAAGCCGCCGGCATGATGATCGGCATGATGGTGTCGGCGCCGCAGCGCGCAGCGATCTACGCAAGCGTGACGTTGCCCTCGCGCACGGAGATCGAACGGCGGGCGCAGGCATGCGCCGCAATCCTGCTCGACGGCTGTCGGGGGGCGTCGCGGTAGCGACGGCGGGCTTTGACAAACAGCCGTCGCCTGGCTATATGTTTCGCATGCGAGATAAATTGCCTGAGGCCAGGCATCATCGACTGATCTATCTCTTGAGCGTCGCGCAACGCCGCCTGCAGCGCTGGATGGCGGCGCAGCCCGCCCGCGAGGTGACGCCGGCGCAGGCGGGTCTGCTGTTCATTCTCGGCAAGCAGGATGGGGCTCTCATCGGCGAGGTCGGCGCAGCGCTGGATCTCGGTCCGGCCGGCATTTCGGGCCTGGTCGATCGCAGCACTGGTGCGAAGCTGGTTGAGCGACGCGCTGATCGCGAGGACGGCCGCGCCTGGCGCGTGTGGTTGACGCCGAAGGGGCGCAGCGTGCTGGCCCAGGCGAAGACCGACGCGGCTGCGGTCAATGCGGCGCTGATCGAAGGATTTAGCGCTGCGGAGATCGACATCGTCGCGCGTTGGCTGACGAGTATCCAAGACAAGTTTCCAAGAGACGCAACAAGAGACCCAGAGGACTGACAGGAGACACCCATGACAGAGCATGTCCGGATCGAGAACAACGGCGGAATTCTCACGCTCACTTTGGCGCGCCCCGACAAGAAGAACGCATTGACTGACGCGATGTACGGCAAGCTCGCCGACACCATCGAAGCTGCCGAGTCCGATCCGTCCGTGCGCGTGCTGCTGATCCGCGGCGAGGGCGATATGTTCACCGCCGGCAATGATGTCGGCGAGTTTGCGGCCGTCGCATCGGGCACGTCCGAAGGCAGCCGCAATGTCGGACGCTTCATCCAGTCGCTGGCGCGTTGCACGCGCCCTCTCGTCGCTGCCGTGCAGGGCCGCGCCGTTGGCGTCGGCACCACGATGCTGCTGCATTGCGATCTGGTCGTGCTTGCCGAGAATACTCAGCTGTCGACGCCCTTTGTCAGCCTCGCGTTGGTGCCGGAAGCCGCCTCCAGCCTGCTGATGCCGGCGCGCATCGGCTATGCCCGCGCCTACGAGATGTTCGCGCTCGGCGAGACCGTCTCGGCAAAGGCGGCGCTGGAATGGGGCCTCGCCAACCGCGTGGTGCCGCTCGACAAGCTCGATAGCGAGGCATTGGCGCTCGCTCAGCGTCTCGCCCGGCAGCCGGCCGGCGCGCTCATCGCGACCAAGAAGCTGATGCGCAATGGCGAGGTGCTGGTGGCGCAAATGCAGGCCGAGGGGGAGCAGTTCGCGAAGCGTCTGCGCACTGCCGAGGCGCGCGAGGCATTCACCGCCTTTGCCGAGCGGCGTCCGCCTGATTTTACGAAGGTTTCGTGACGACGGGGCTCCGTTAAAGGTTTGGCAAATCGGGATTTCCCGGCATTTGACTAAAACCTTAACGGAACATTGGCATGTCGCTGTGCAAGGTTAGCCACTTCCTTGAAGTAGGCCCCTTGTGACCCATGGCAATGTTTAAGAAATCGGTAAGCTCGCTTCTCCTGACCTTGATGGCCCTGCTGGCGGCCGGTGCGCTCGCCTCGACGGCGATCCAGATGGTGGGGGCCTTCGGTCGCTACAACGACAGTCTCGAGACCGCGCGGCTTGCCGCCGCCGACAAGGCGATCTTCCATGGCGTGCTGGCGCTGCGCAACAATCGCGGCGACGCGCAGAGCGCCATCCTTGGCGAGGACGATCCCAAGGCGAAGCTTGCCGAAGCCGAGAAGGCCGAGCAGGGCGGTTATGACGGAATCAGCGGTGCACTCGCTACCATCGATTTCGCCCGCCGCGACGAACTTGCCAACACGCTGAAGCAGCGCTGGACCGAAGCCGCACCGCAGTTCCAATTGTTCTACGACGAGGCCAAGCGTCCGCGTGCCGAGCGCAAGATCGAGCGAACCAATTCCTGGTACGATGCCGTCACCAAGGTCATCGACACGGCGAACCTCGCCTCCACCGCGGTGTCGAACCGCGCCTGGATGAACGACCCCTTCATTGCCCGGATGATCCAGGTCCGCCGCCTCGCCTGGCAGGTGCGCGACCGCTATGGCATCCATTGTTCGGTGCTGCGCTCGAACGTCAACAGCAACAAGCCGCTCGACGACAACCAGAAGCGGTTGCTGGCGCAATGGGACGGTACGATTGCTTCCGGCTGGGCCGGCATGGCCGAGCTGCTTGCGGCGCCCGACGCCACGGCGGAGCTGGTCACCGCGGCCAACGAAGCAAAGGCCAAGACCGACGGCGTGCTCAAGCAGATCGGCGATCTCACCAAGAATTTTGATGGCAGCGGCAAGCCCGCGATGGCAGCGGCGGATTGGAACACGCTGTGCCAGTCGCCGTTCCCGCTCATCGTCGCCGTCGCCAACAAGGCGCTCGACCAGTCGATCTTGCGCGCCGAGACCGTGCAGGCCAAAGCGCTGACCAACCTGGTCGTGCAGTCGCTCGCGTTCCTGCTGGCGCTCGCCGTGACCCTCGCTGGTGTCTACGTCGTGCGCAACCGCCTGATGCGCCCGGTGCGCGCCATTCTCGACGCGATCGCGGGGATCAGCGCGCGCGACTACGCGACGCCGGTTCCGCAATCCCGCTATCCCGACGAATTCGGTACCATGGCCGCAGCGCTCGAAAGCCTGCGCGAGAGCGCGGCGACCGCCGAACGTCTCGGCAAGGAACGCGAATCGCAGCAGGCGCTGCAGCTCGCTCGCTCCGGCTCCGTTGATGAGGCGTGCCGTAGCTTCGACGACACCGTGCAGGCGGTGATCCACAGCGTCGCGGCATCAGCCAAGGAGCTCGATGCCACCGCGACCGACGTGCGTACGCTGGTCACGGAATCGAGCAGCCAGACGGCGGCGGTCTCGTCCGCCGCCGAACAGGCCACCAACAATCTCGAGAGCATCGCGGCTGCGACCGAGGAGCTCTCGGCCTCCGTCGGCGAAATCTCCGCACAGGTGCAGTCCAGCGCACGTGATGCGCGCGAAGCGGTGTCGCAGGTGGAACAGACCAACGCCACCGTCGAGATCCTCGACCAGACGGCAGGCCGCATCAGCGAAGTCGTGAAGATGATCCACGCCATCGCCGGTCAGACCAATCTGCTGGCCTTGAACGCCACCATCGAGGCGGCCCGCGCCGGCGAGGCCGGCCGCGGCTTTGCGGTGGTTGCCGGCGAGGTCAAGAGCCTTGCGTCGCAGACCGCGACCGCGACGGAAGAAATCTCGCGCCAGGTCGAGGAGATCCAGGGCGCGACCGGCCAGGCGGTCGCCGCCATCCGTTCGATCGGCGGCGCCATCAGCGGCATCGACGAGAAGATGACCGCCATTGCCGCCGCCGTCGAACAGCAGCGCGCGGCCACCACCGAGATCTCGCGCAACTTCCAGCATGCCGCCCAGGGCACGCGCGAGGTCACCGACACTATCGGGAGCGTGGCCAAGCTGAACCAGGAGACCGGCAATGCCGGCACGGTGCTGTTCCAGTCGGTGACCAAGATGTCGGCCGACGCCGACCGCCTCCGCGTCGCAGTCGAAGGCTTCCTCGGTGCCGTAAAGTCCGCTTAAGGCGTTCAATCTCTGTTCAACGGCACGCGGATCGGCATTGCCGCGCCTGCCTGCGCCCTGTAAATGGTAGCGGTACCATGCTCTAACGACGGGACTACAGGGAGATAATTTCGATGCCGGTCACCCCAGACAAGGCCCAGCGCCCCTATCGCGGCGTGTTTCCGGTCGCCCCCACCATCTTCGACGAGCGCGGCGAGCTCGACCTCGAGGGCCAGCGCCGCTGCATCGATTTCATGATCGATGCCGGCTCGCACGGCATCTGCATCCTCGCCAATTTCTCCGAGCAATTCGTGCTCACCGATGCCGAGCGCGAGAGCGTGATGCATGCGGTGCTGGAGCAGGTCGCCGGCCGCGTGCCCGTCATCGTGACCACCACCCATTTCAGCTCGGCCGTGTGCGCCGCGCGCAGCAAGCAGGCCGAGGCCGCGGGGGCCGCCATGGTGATGGTGATGCCGCCCTATCACGGCGCCACCTTCCGCGTGCCGGAGAAGGGCATCGTCGAATTCTTCAAGGTGCTGTCGGGCGCGATCAACATCCCGATCATGATCCAGGATGCGCCGGTCGCGGGCACACCATTGTCGGTCGAGCTGCTGGCGCGCCTGGCGCGCGACTTCTCCAACATCCGCTATTTCAAGATCGAAGTGCCCGGCGCGGCATCAAAGCTCCGCAGCCTGATCGAGGCGGGCGGCAAGGACATCGAGGGCCCCTGGGATGGCGAGGAGGCGATCACACTGATGGCCGATCTCGACGCGGGTGCGACCGGTGCGATGACCGGCGGCGGCTATCCCGACGGCATCAGGCAGATCATCGATCCCTATTTCGCGGGCGATCGGGAGAAGGCGAAGGCCGCCTATGAACGCTGGCTGCCGCTGATCAATTACGAGAACCGCCAGTGCGGCCTGATCGCCTGCAAGGCGATGATGCAAGCCGGCGGCGTGATCAAGTCGGACGCGGTGCGTCATCCGCTGCAACCGCTGCATCCGGCGACGAAGGCTGGATTGCTGGAGCTCGCCAAGGAACGCGACGCACTGGCGCTGCGGTGGGGGAAGTAGGGCTAGCGCCACCGACCAAAACCTCGGCTGTCGTCCCGGACAAGCGAAGCGCAGATCCGGGACCCATACGCCGCAGCAAGAGTTTTGCGAAGACTCGGGGTTACCGACCTCGCGTCACAACTGCTCTCAGTGGCTATGGGTCCCGGCCTTCGCCGGGACGACAATGAATGTGACGCGCGATGCGGGCTAACCAATCAGCATCCACTCGCCGATGATGCGAAACCTTGCCTTCGCATCATCCTGCTTGAACAGCGTAAGGCGATCGATATCGAGAGTCTCGAGACCAAGCCCCGCAAATCGCGCCCGCAACATCTCCAGAATCGGCCCGCGTCGTTCCGAGTCCAGCCGCCCCGTCAGCGTCATGTGGAAGCGGAATTCTTCCATCACGTAGGGGTAGCCCCAGCGATCGAGATATTCGCGCTGGCGCTCGCTGAGCTTCTCGGGCCTGCGCCGCGCACGGTCTTGCGCCGTCAGCGGTGGACGGAACGAATCGAAGTCGCGGACGCAATCGGCGGCAAGCTCTTGAAGCGCGTCGACCGGCTCGGCCGGAATCACGGCAATGAAGCCGCTGATGGAATCGACGATCGGGCGGATCACCGGGATCGGGCGCGCCTTGCCGGCGAATGTTGCACAGGCTGCCACCAGCTCGGCCTCGGTCTTGCCTGAGACCAGCGCCATCGGCGCCTTCAGCGTGCCGTGAAACCCGTATTTGCGGGGATCTGCGGTGATGTCGCGCCAGTCCGGCGCAGCGCGTAGAGCGTCGTTTGGGAACGGCAGCTCATCGCCTGTATAGGCATCATAGCCGAGCAGCTCGGCGCCGAAGCGGGAGAGCGCGTGGTCGGCGCCAGCGGCAAAATAGATCGCGTAGCGGGGAAAATCTGTCATTAGCAAAGCATAGCCAATTTAGGCCGCAACGACAGTCCCGCGCGACATCGCTGCCGTGCTATGCAGCCGCGTCGCCTCCGTGAGATGCACGAGCTTGCCGGCTGCGATCACCGCGACCAGCCGCGGACGCAGCGGCAGGCTGTCGTCGACTAGCAGGATGTCGGCCCGACGGCCTGCGGCGAGCGTGCCGCGATCGGTCAGGCCGGTGGCCTCTGCCGGCGCCGACGAGATCAGCGTCCAGCCTTCCGTCAGCGGCAGCACGCCGTCGGCGGCAAGGCGGAACGCGGCGAGCAGCGGGGCCGGATAGTAATAGTCCGAGGCCAGCACGGTGCAGAGCCCCTTGCCGATCATGTCGGAGGCCTTGGTCCAGCCGGTGTGGCTGCCGCCGCGCACGACGTTCGGTGCGCCGTAGACGATGGCATCGCCAGCGGCCGCGGCCTCGCGCGCCGTCTCTTCGTTGACAGGAAACTCGGCGAGCTTCACGCCCATGTCGCGAAAATCCCGGCGCATGGCCGGCGTCTGATCGTCATGCGACAGCATCCGCACCTCAGCCGCGCGGGCCACGGCCGCGAGCCGGGTGATCGATGCCGGAACATCGGCCGCGCGCGAGACGATATGCCCGACGAGCTTGTCGAACTCCTCGCTCGACAAGCCAGTGCGCTCCACCATGCGGTTGCGCTTGCGTGGGTTCGCCATGTCGCCAATCGTGCCGCCCATATGGTCGTTGAAAGCGAACAGGTCGACCCGGCCCTCGGCGAGCCACTGGCCGATCTCGTCCTCGGCATCCAGATTGTAGGTCTCGTGGCGCAGATGAAAGCGCGTGTCGGCGGCGAAGTGCGGACGCTGCCGCTCGATCGCCTCGAGCAGGCGCCTGGCATTGTCGCCGCTGCGCAAGCCCGGCTCCCACGACCATGTGGTGGCGTGGAACACCGTTGTGATGCCGTTGCTGATGACCTGGCGGTCGGTGTCATCCAGCGCGACGTCGATCGGGAAGTCGACGCCGGCGCGCGGCATCATCTGCCGCTCGAAAGCGTCGCCATGCAGATCGACGATGCCGGGCAGCACCAGCAGATTGCGCGCATCGATCGCCAGCCGCGCGCGGCCGCACGTCGCATCGACCTGCGCAATGTCGGTTCCGGATATTGAGAGCGATGTTTCGGTGAGCTCGGAGCCGACAAGGGTCCGGCCACCCTCGATGAAAATGTCTGTCACGCGACCGCGGTTGGTTTGCTGGAGGAGGAACGTGCCTCTGCTTCGTATGCCCTAAGGAAATCTTCAATTGCGAGCTTGCGGAAATCGGGCAGCGCCGCACGCAATTTGTCGTGATCCCAGTCCCACCATGCCAGCCTGGCAAGCCGTCCGGCAACCTCTTCCGAGAATCTGCGACGCACGATCCGCGCGGGATTGCCGGCGACAATGGTATAGGCGGGCACGTCCTTGGTGACGATGGCGCCGGCCGCGATGACCGCGCCGGTGCCGATGTTGCGGCCCGGCAGCACGATCGCGCCATGGCCGATCCAGACGTCATGGCCGATGCGGATGTGATGTCGGCGCCGCCAGTCGAAGAAATCGGTGTCGTCGCTTTCGCCAGGAAAATAGGCGCTGGAGCGATAGGTGAAATGCGCCTGCGTGGCTCGGTGCATCGGATGGTTGCCGGGATTGATGCGCGTCATCGCCGCGATCGAGCAGAACTTTCCGATGGTCGTGTAGGTAATCTGCGCGTCGTTGACGACGTAGGAGTAGTTCCCCATCGCGACTTCTTGCAGGACCGTGCGGGCACCGACCTCGGTATAGGCGCCGAGTTTGACCTCGTGCAACTTCGCCGAAGGATCGATGGTCGGCTCGACCGATAGCACCTTGGCCATGTTGGATCCGAAAGTTCGAGGGCGGGCGCATCTCTTCGAGCGGCTCGATGACATTATCATGACGACGCGATGACAGGGGATGAGGTGTGTAGGATCGCCGCACTGCATTGCGCATGTCACACAAGTGTCAACCGCGGAGGATAGCGGTGGGCTCCAGCTACTATGGAGCCCTGCATGCTGGTGGTTGAAGGTCTGACGTGCCGCTTCGGCGCAAAAGCGGCGGTCGATGACGCTTCGTTTCAAATATCCCCCGGCGGCTTCGTCGGTGTGATCGGGCGCTCCGGCGCCGGCAAGTCGACCCTGCTGCGAACCATCAATCGTCTGGTGACGCCTACGCAGGGTCGCATCGTGTTCGACGGCCTCGACGTCACCGCGTTGCGCGGCAAGGAATTGCGGCAGTGGCGGGCGCGGTCGGCGATGATCTTCCAGCAGTTCAACCTGGTCGGCCGGCTCGACGTGCTGACCAATGTGCTGATGGGGCGTCTCGCCACCATGCCGGCCTGGCGCTCGCTGTCGCAGATCTGGCCCGAGCAGGACAAGGCGCTGGCGATGTCGGCGCTGGAACAGTTCGATATCGCTGCGCTCGCCGCCCAGCGCGCCGACCAGCTTTCCGGCGGCCAGCAGCAGCGTGTTGCGATCGCGCGGGCGCTGGTGCAGCAGCCCGACATCATCCTCGCCGACGAGCCGATCGCCTCGCTCGATCCGCGCAACACCAAGATCGTCATGGATGCGCTGCTGCGCATCAACAAGCACTTCGGCATCACCGTGCTCTGCAATTTGCATTCGCTCGACCTAGCGCGCGGCTATTGCGATCGCCTGATCGGCATGGCGGCGGGCCGCGTGGTGTTCGATGGCGCGCCGTCCGCGCTGACCGACCTTGTTGCGCGTGAGCTCTACGATCTCGAAGCCGCCGACGTCATGGGCGGCGTGCCAGCGCCGGTGCCCGAGGGCGTCCCGGCACTCGGAACGGCCGCGGCGGCCTGAGCCGCTGTCCATCGCTACTTTCGCTTCAACCGACCTCAACCTGGGAAGAGGGCTAACATGATCACTCGCAGACTGATTCTCGCCGGCGTCGCCGCGCTGACCTTTGCCGGATCCGCTTCCGCCGAAGACTGGAAGACCAAATATCCGGAGATTACCTTCGCCGCGATTCCGGCGGAGAACGGTTCGGGCGTCACCGAGCGCTACGGCCCCTTCATCAACTATCTGTCGAAGGAGCTCGGCATCAAGGTGACGCTGCGCGTCGCCAACGACTATGCGGCCCTCATCGAAGGCCAGCGCGCCGGCAACATCCACATCGGCTATTACGGTCCGGCTTCCTTTGCGCGTGCCCGTCTCACCGGCGTCAAGACCGACGCCTTCGTGATCGACGTCAACTCCGACGGCTCGAAGGGCTATTACTCGGTGTTCTACGTGCTGGCGAAGTCGCCGTACCAGAAGATCGAGGACCTCAAGGGCAAGAACCTCGGCCTGGTCGATCCGAACTCGACGTCGGGCAACAACATGCCCCGCTTCAAGCTGAACGCGATGAGCATCGATCCCGATGCCTATTTCTCCAAGGTCGTCTTCACCGGCAGCCACGAGAATGCCGTGCTGGCGCTGGCCCAGGGCACTGTCGACGTCGCCGCCAATTGGTGGAACGCCGACGACGATTCCAACCTGACCCGCATGCTCAACAAGGGCATGGTGAAGTCGGCCGACGGCACGCCGATGAAGAAGGAAGATTTCCGCATCATCGTGAAGTCCGACCTCATCATCAACTCGCCCTACGCCTATCTCAGCGATCTGCCTGAAGATATGAAGGCCGCGATCAAGAAGGCCTTCCTCGATGCGGCGACGAAGGACCCCGAGGCGTTCAACAAGCTCTCTGACGGCAAGAACAAGCCGTGGCAGCCGGTCGCCAACGACGATTACAACAAGACCATCGAGCTGATTAAGTTCGTCGACAATCTGCGTAAGAAGGCGTCCTGAGCTCGTCGGGACGAGGCACTGGAGCCGGGTCGACGGACCCGGCTCTTTTTCTTGATGGATCCTTCCCCCTGAATTCATGACACTTGCGGTTTCGATTCTCCCCGAGCAGCAGCTTGCTGCACTCAACGCGACCTATCGCAAGGCGGTCGCGCGCAAGCGCTTGCGCCTCTTGGCGGGCTTCGCCGTCTTCGTCGCCGCGCTGGTCGTGGCCTCGATCGGCGCCGAGGTGAATTTGCGCACCCTCTTCACCTATTTCGGCAATTTCGTCAGCTATTTCGACCGCATCCTCACCCTCGACAGCGGCCAGCGGGTCTGGACCAATTTTGGCGAGTGGTTCTGGGGCTTGCATAAGTGGCTGAAGCTGCTCGGCGAGACGCTGCTGATCTCCTATGTCGGCACACTGATCGGCGCGGTCCTCGCCTTCGGGCTCAATTTCCTCGCCGCTGAAAACACCTCGCCCGCTCCCTGGCTGCTTTTCACGGTGCGGCGCCTGCTGGAATTCGCGCGCACCGTGCCAGGCATCGTGTTCGCCCTGATCTTTGTCATGGCCTTCGGCCTCGGCCCGGTGGCGGGCGTGCTCGCAATTGCGATTCACTCCACCGGCGCGCTCGGAAAGCTGTTCTCGGAGATCGTCGAGAATGCGGACATGAAGCCGGTCGAGGGCATCCGTTCCACCGGTGCGAGCTGGCTCTCGTGCATGCGCTTTGCGATCCTGCCGCAGGTCTCGGCGGGCTTTGCCAGCTACGCGCTGCTGCGCTTCGAGATCAACGTCCGCGAGGCTTCCGTCATGGGCTTTGTCGGCGCCGGCGGCATCGGGCAGGAACTGATCGTCGCGATCCGCAAGTTCTACTATTCAGACGTCAGCGCCATCCTCGTGACCATCATCGTCACGGTCTTCCTGATCGACATCACGACCGGCTGGGTGCGCGGCCGCCTGTTCGGCAAGGAGGCGCGGACATGAGCAGGCCGCAGGATGTGGACACCGCGGAGCTCCGCGCCCGCTATCCCCATGTCTTCAACCGTCCGGCGTCGTCGCGCCTGGCGACGCCCGCGATGCTCGCCGGGGCGCTTGCGATCTTCGTGTTCGGCCTGGTCGATCTCGACTTCTCGCCGTCGCGTTTCATCTCGGGGCTGAGCCAGCTCGGCTGGATCAGCATGATGATGATGCCGCCCGATCCCGGCTCGTCGCTGCCGCTGTATCTGAAGGCACTGGGCGAGACGCTGTCGATCGCCTTGCTCGGCACCACGCTTGCCGCTCTGCTCGCGCTGCCGGTGAGCCTTTTTGCGGCCCGCAATATCGTACCCGGGATCGTCCGCTTTCCGGTGCGGCGGTTTCTCGATTCGATCCGCGGCGTGGATACGCTGATCTGGGCGCTGGTGTGGATCAACGTGGTCGGGCTCGGTCCGTTCGCCGGCGTGCTCGCCATCGCGGTGTCGGATTTCGGCGCGTTCGGAAAGCTGTTCTCGGAGGCGATCGAAAGCGCCGACCAGAAGCAGGTCGAGGGCATTCGCGCCTCGGGCGGTAGCGCGCTGCACGAGATCAGGTTTGGCCTGATGCCGCAGGTGCTGCCCGTCATCGCCGGTCAGGTGCTGTATTTCATCGAATCCAACACGCGCTCCGCCACCATCATCGGCATCGTCGGCGCCGGCGGCATCGGTCTCCAACTCGCCGAGCAGATCCGTGTGCTGGAATGGCAGAAAGTGTCGTTCCTGATCCTGATGATCCTGGTCGCAGTCGCCGCGATCGATTTCATCTCGGGCAAGCTGCGCTTTGCGATTATCGGGCGCAGGGCTGTGGCCTGAGCTTGCTTTCTTCCTTCTCCCCTTGTGGGAGAAGGTGGCGCGAAGCGCCGGATGAGGGGTTCTCCCTGCGCATTCAAATGTGAGTTGGACTCGCGGAGACAACCCCTCACCTGTCTCGCCGCCCCGCGGCGAGCCACCCTCTCCCGCAAGGGGAGAGGGAAGAGTCTACGGCTCCACGACGAACTCCACCCGCTCGGCCGCAAATCGTGAGTGCTTCGTCACCAGCGGCTTGCCCTCGAGATCGAGGTCCGTCGCGTCCACCACCAGGATCGGCCGCCCCAGCGGCAGATCGAGCCGTGCGGCATCGGTGGCGTCAACGATGCCCGCAGTGATCCTTGTCGCGCCGCGGCGATAGTCGCGGATCCCATAATGCTCGAGCATCTTGGTCATCGAGCGCGTGGCTGAAAACACCGTTCCTGCACCCGGAAATCGCTCCGCCGACAGCCAGGTCGTCGAGACGCAGATCGGTGTGCGATCGGCGAGCCTGATAGCCTCGATCCGCACCAGCGGCGCGCCGGTCTTTAATCCCAGCTCCCGCGCGAGTTCGCGGGTTGCGACGTCGTCTGACGCCTCGATCAGCCGGCCATGCGGCTCCCGGCCTTCGGCGCCGACGATCTCCGAGAAGCGCGTGCGTGAGCGCAAGGGATAAGCGAGCTTCTGCGCCTCGACATAGGTCCCGCTACCACGCTCGGCCCGCACGATGCCGCGTTCGGCAAGCGCGGCCAGCGCGCGCCGCACGGTGTGCCTGTTGACCCGATAGGTTTCGGCGATCTCCATCTCGCCCGGCAATTTGTCGCCGGCGGCAAAACGGCCGTCGGCGATGCCGCGCTCGATGCCATCAGCAACGAGTCGCCACAGCGCAACGCCAGAAGAAGCGGTGTCCTGCATGCTCATGTCGACGACCAGCCTAGCCCGGAAATCACATCCTTGTCACGAAACAGTCATGGCGCTTCCGTATGAAGTTGTCTAGTATCATAGACAACTTCATCTCGGCAAGTTCGGTGGATTCGGTGAGCCAGCACAGTAACCAGCAAGCCCAGCGCCAGGCCGGCATGGCCGTGCTGGCGCACGCGGAGGCGGGCGAGATCGCCGCCCGTCTCCGCACGATTCCCTTGCCCGGCCATCAGGATTTGCGCGCGCCGGAGAATGGTCTGGTGATGCTGCGCGGCCGGGTCGGCGGCGACGGCGCGCCGTTCAATCTGGGCGAGGCGACCGTGTCGCGCGCCGCGGTGCGGCTGGCGAGCGGCGAGGTCGGTTTCGGCTACACGCTCGGTCGCGATAGTGAGAAGGCGCGGCTGATTGCCCTGTGCGACGCGCTGGTGCAGTCGCGTGATTTTGGCGTCGCCGTCGAGCGCGACGTAATCGCGCCGTTGCGCGAGCGGCTTATGGTCAGGCGCAAGCAGCAGGCCGAAGAGACGGCTGCGACGAAGGTTGATTTCTACACCATGGTGCGCGGTGAAGGGTGAGGCCATGACAACGATTGCGGAACTGCCGCCGGGGTTCGCCGACAAGGTGTTGTCGGCGCAATCGACCTTTCGCTCGGTCATGGACGCGATGGCGCGGCCGGGCGCAGTCCAGCGCATCGTGCCGATGGCGGGAACTGCTGGGTCCATGATGCGCGGAACCGCCGCGATTGCGCTGACGCTGTTCGATCACGACACACCATTGTGGCTCGATCCGCGCATGGCCGAGAGCACCGACGTCCTGAAGTGGCTCAAATTCCACACCGGTGCGCCAGTGATTCAGGATTCCTCCATCGCAGCTTTCGCGCTGATCAGCGACGGCGTGTTGCTGCCGCCGCTCGAGCGCTTTGCGCTCGGCACCAACGAATATCCCGACCGTTCGACCACTGTCATCATTCAGGTCGAGAGCCTGGATTCAGGGCAGAACTTCGAGCTGCGCGGCCCCGGCATCGACGGCGTCGCGATGTTGCAGGCCTCGTTCAAGCCGTTCGACCTGTTCGAGCAGTTGCGCTTCAACGAAACGCTGTTTCCGCGCGGCATCGACGTGGTTCTGGTCGCCGATGATGCCGTGGTCGCGATCCCGCGGACCACGCGTGTCATGAGCAAGGGAGGCTAGAGGCATGTATGTCGCAGTCAAAGGCGGCGAACGCGCCATCGAGAACGCGCATCGCCTGCTTGCCAATGCCAGGCGCGGTGATCAAAGCGTTGCGGAAGTCTCGCTCGACCAGATCTCGGAGCAGCTTGGGCTCGCCGTCGACCGCGTCATGAGCGAGGGTTCGCTCTATGACCGCGAACTCGCGGCGCTCGCGATCAAGCAGGCGCGCGGCGACCTGATCGAGGCGATCTTCCTGGTCCGTGCCTTCCGCGCCACCTTGCCGCGCTTCGGCGCCACCGAGCCGGTCGACACCGGCGCGATGCGGGTGCAGCGGCGAGTATCGTCGACCTTCAAGGACATTCCGGGCGGCCAGATCCTCGGGCCGACCTTCGACTATACTCATCGCCTGCTCGATCCCTCGCTCGCCCAAGGCTTTGTGCCGGAAGCCCCGGCCGTGGCCGAAGCGTCCACGGCACCGACGCCGCGCGTGACCGACATTCTCGGCCGCGACGGGCTGATCGAATCATCGCCGCAGGCTGAAGACGGCGCCAGCGTCGGCGATCTCACGCGCGAGCCGCTGAACTTTCCGGCGGACCGCGACCTGCGCCTGCAAAATCTCGCCCGCGGCGACGAAGGCTTTCTGCTGGCGATGGGCTACTCGACCCAGCGCGGATATGGCCGCAATCATCCCTTCGCCGGCGAGATCCGCTTCGGCGAGGTCGAGGTGGAATTCACAGCCGAAGACGTCGGCTTTGCCGTACCGCTCGGTTCGATCGAGCTGACCGAGTGCCAGATGGTCAACCAGTTCAAGGGCTCGGCGACCGAAGCGCCGTGTTTTACGCGCGGCTATGGTCTCGCCTTTGGCCAGAGTGAGCGCAAGACCATGTCCATGGCGCTGGTGGATCGTGCTTTGCGTGCCCGCGAGCTCGGTGAAGAAGTCGGAGCCCCGGCGCAAGATGAAGAATTCGTGTTGTCGCATTCGGACAACGTCCAGGCGACCGGCTTCGTCGAGCATCTGAAGCTGCCACACTATGTCGACTTCCAGTCCGAGCTTGGCCTGTTGCGCAAGCTGCGCAAGGAATTTGCCGAAGCCTCGACCGATGCCAGAGCTCCCGATGCCATGAAGGAGGCCGCGGAATGAACGCGCCCGCCTACAACTTCGCCTATCTGGACGAGCAAACCAAGCGGATGATCCGCCGCGCGATCCTGAAGGCGATCGCGATCCCCGGCTACCAGGTGCCGTTCGCCAGCCGCGAAATGCCGATGCCCTATGGCTGGGGCACCGGCGGCGTGCAGGTGACGGCCGCGATCCTCGGACCGCAGGACGTGTTGAAGGTGATCGACCAGGGTTCCGACGACACCACCAACGCGATCTCGATCC
This sequence comes from uncultured Bradyrhizobium sp., assembly GCF_936928535.1. Taxonomy (GTDB): domain Bacteria; phylum Pseudomonadota; class Alphaproteobacteria; order Rhizobiales; family Xanthobacteraceae; genus Bradyrhizobium. The sequence goes on from NZ_CAKZHY010000169.1 coordinate 71,991, forward strand.
GCAAGTTCTTCGCCAAGACCGCGGGCGTCGCGACCACGACGTCGACGGGTGAGGCGACCGTGATCCAGACCCGTCACCGCATTCCTGAAGCGTCGCTGCATGCGAACCAGGTGCTGGTCTATCAGGTGCCGATCCCGGAACCCCTGCGTTTTCTCGAGCCGCGCGAGACCGAGACGCGGCGCATGCATGCGCTTGCCGAATACGGGCTGATGCATGTGAAGCTCTATGAGGACATTGCCCGCTTCGGCCACATCGCGACGGCCTACGCCTATCCGGTGAAGGTTAACGCGCGCTACGTGATGGATCCGTCGCCGACGCCGAAATTTGATAATCCCAAGATGGACAATTGCCCTGCATTGCAGTTGTTCGGCGCCGGCCGCGAGAAGCGCATCTATGCGATTCCGCCCTACACCCAGGTGGTCTCGCTCGATTTCGAGGATCACCCGTTCGAGCCCTATCGGTTCAACGCGCCCTGCGCGCTGTGCGGCGCCGAAAATTCCTACCTCGATGAGATCGTCACCGACGACCAGGGCAGCCGCATGTTCGTCTGCTCGGACACCGATTATTGCGAGGGCCGTCAGGCCGCCGGCCACCACGGTGCCCTGAGCGCCGCGCCCTACAAGGACAAGGCGCAGGGAGAAGTTCAGGGGAAGCAAAATGGCTGATCAGGACCTTCTGGAAACCGATCAGCCGCTGCTGGTCGCAAATTCCCTCAGCAAGTCCTACGGCCGTATCGGGGCCTGCCGTGACGTGTCGTTCTCGCTTTATCCGGGCGAGGTGCTGGCGATCGTCGGCGAGTCCGGCTCCGGCAAATCGACACTGTTGCAGATGCTCTCCGGGCAGCTTGCGGCGAGCGGCGGACAGGTGTCGTACCGGATGCGTGACGGCGTCACCCGCGATCTCGCAGCGCTCGGCGAGGCCGAGCGGCGCCTGCTGTACCGCACCGATTGGGGCTTTGTGCACCAGGATCCGGCGCAGGGTCTGCGCATGGCGGTCTCGGCCGGCGCCAATGTCGGCGAGCGGCTGATGGCGGTGGGTTGGAATCACTACGGCCAGATTCGCGAGTCCGCCTCCGACTGGTTGACCCGCGTCGAGATCGACGTCGCCCGCATCGACGATGCGCCGCGCACCTATTCGGGCGGCATGCGCCAGCGCCTCCAGATCGCGCGCAACCTCGTCACCGGGCCGCGGCTGGTGTTCATGGACGAGCCGACCGGCGGACTTGATGTGTCGGTTCAGGCGCGCCTGCTCGATCTCCTGCGCAATCTCGTCGCCGAATTGCATCTCGCCGTCGTCATCGTCACCCACGATCTCGCGGTCGCGCGCCTGTTGTCGCATCGCGTGATGGTGATGAAGGGTGGCCGCGTCATCGAAACAGGTCTCACCGACCAGGTGCTCGATGATCCGCGCGAGCCTTACACCCAGCTCCTCGTCTCCTCGATTCTGCCGCCATGAGCTTTTCAATATGAGCACGCCTATGACCGCCATGATCGACGTCACTGATGCTAGCAAGACGTTCACGATGCACCTGCAGGGCGGCATCGAATTACCTGTCGTGCGCGGCGTGACCTTCCGCGTCGAGCCCGGCGAGTGCGTCGTGCTATCGGGGCCGTCAGGCGCCGGCAAATCGTCGATCCTCAAGATGATCTTTGGTAACTACCGCTGCGACTCCGGCCGTATCGGCATCCGCCACCGTGGCGAGGTGATCGATCTCGCCACCGCCGAGCCGCGGCAAGTGCTCAACGTCCGTCGCGCGACCATCGGCTATGTCAGCCAGTTTTTGCGGGCGGTGCCGCGGGTTGCGACCATCGACGTTGTCGCGGAGCCGCTGATCGCTGGCGGCATGACCCGCGCCGATGCGCAGGCACGCGCCGGCGAGTTGCTGCATCGCCTCAACATCCCTGAAAGACTCTGGCAGCTTCCGCCCGCGACCTTCTCCGGTGGCGAGCAGCAGCGCGTCAACATCGCACGCGGCTTCATCTCGGACCTGCCGATCCTGCTCCTGGACGAGCCGACCGCCTCGCTCGACGCCGCCAACCGCGCTGTGGTGGTCGAACTGGTAGCCGAGAAGAAACGCCAGGGCGTTGCGATGGTCGCGATTGTCCATGACGACGAAATCCGCCATTTGATTGCCGACCGCATCGTCGACGTCACCAGCTTTGCCGCCGCGGCCTGAAGGAAGATGGAAATGAAGCCGAAGGATACCGTCATCGCCAACGCCAGGATCGTGCTGGCCGACCGGGTGATCGAGCAGGGCTGGCTCGCGCTTGCCGATGGACGCATCGCTGAAATCGGCGAGGGCAAGGCATCTGCAGGTAGCGAAGACGCCGGCGGCGATCTGATCATGCCCGGCCTGATCGAGCTCCACACCGATCATCTCGAAGCGCATTACGTACCGCGCCCAAAGGTGTTCTGGAATCCCGTCGCCGCCGTCATCTCCTATGATGGCCAGTTGGCGACCTCGGGCATCACCACCGTGTTCGATTCGCTCCGGGTCTGGCGCGAGGACGGCGCCGAGGAGGTCGATGGCCGCGCTGGCGTGCTCGCCGCAGCAATCACCACCGCGCGCGACTCGAACTTGCTGCGCGCCGACCACTTCCTGCATCTGCGCTGCGAAATCCCGATGCCGAGCGTGGTCGAGGAGGCCAAGGAGCTGATCGATCGTCCCGACGTCAAGCTGATGTCGCTGATGGACCACACGCCCGGCCAGCGCCAGTTCCGCGATGAGGTCAAGCTGCGCGACTATTACCGCGGCAAGGGCGGCGGCAAGACCGATGCCGAGCTCGACGAGCTGTTCGCGAAGCGCTTCGAGTACCAGCAGAAATACGCCGCGGCGAACATGCGCGAGATCGTGGCGCTGGCACATCAGTACAGGATTCCGCTGGCGAGCCATGACGACACCACCGAGGAGAACGTCGCCGACGCCGTGCGTGACGGCGTGGCGGTGGCGGAATTCCCGACCACGATCGAGGCCGCGCGCGGCCTGCACCAGGCCGGCATCGACATCTTGATGGGCGCACCGAACGTCGTGCGCGGCGGCTCGCATTCCGGCAACATCGCCGCGGTCGACCTCGCCCGCGAAGGTTTGCTCGATATCCTGTCGTCGGACTACATCCCATCGAGCCTATTGATGGGCGCGCTGCAATTGCCCGAGCACGCGCCTGACATCAGCCTGCCGGCGGCCGTTCGCACCGTGACCAAGGCGCCGGCGGATGCGGTCGGCCTCACCGATCGCGGCGAGATCGCCATCGGCAAGCGCGCCGACCTGATCCGTGTTCATGTTGCGGGCAGTGTTCCCGTGGTGCGCAGCGTCTGGCGCGAAGGGCGCCGCGTCGCATGAGCGAGACCACGGCCATGGCGCAGGAGAAGACCGGTGCGATTGGTCCCGGCCGGCTCGTGCTCGTGGTTGGGCCGAGCGGCGCCGGCAAGGATACGCTGTTGCGGCTGGCACGGGCGGCCTGTACCGACGATCCCGACGTCGTCTTCCCGCGCCGTGTCGTGACGCGGGCGTCCTCGGCTGACGAGGACAACATCGCGGTGAGCACGGACGAATTCGCCCGCGCCCGCGAGCACGGCGATTTCGCTGTGCATTGGGATGCGCATGGACATTCCTATGCGCTGCCTCAGGAGATCAACGACGACATCCGCGCCGGGCGCGCTGTCGTCGTGAACGTCTCGCGCACCGTGATCGCAGCCTTGCGCCAGGCTTATGCCAATGTCGTGGTGGTCGCGATCACAGCGCCGCCTGATGTGCTGGCCCAGCGCCTTGCGGCGCGGGCACGGAACAGCGACGGCAATATCGCCGACCGGCTCGCGCGCAGCGTCGACGCTGCATCGGCTCAGGCCGATGTCATGATCCTCAACGCCGGGAGCGCGGAGTATCACGGTCGTCAGCTCGTGCGCGTGATCAGGAATGAAGGCTGGCACGAATAGCCGGCACAACAAGGAGACTGGAATGTCGGTGATCGAAACGGTTGAACAGCTGGAAGCCATCTACGGCGCCACCAACGACGCCTCGACCGTGAAAGTCGCCGACCATGTCACTCCGCTCTACCGCATCTTCATCGAGAAGGCACCGTTTGCGGCGCTCGCCACCATCGGCCCCGACGGGATCGATTGCTCGCCGCGCGGCGATCTGCCCGGCTTTGTCCGCATCCACGACCCCAAGACGTTGATGCTGCCGGATCGCCGCGGCAACAACCGGATCGATTCCCTGCGCAACATCGTGCGTGACCCCCGCGTGTCTCTGATGTTCGTGATCCCCGGCTCCGGCAACGCGGTCCGTGCCAACGGCCGAGCGCATCTGTCTGTCGATCCTGCGTTGCTGGCTTCGTTCAAGGTCGAGGGCAAGGCGCCGCGCAGTGTCATGGTGATGAGGGTCGACGAAATATACTTCCAGTGCGCCCGCGCCATCGTCCGCGCCGATCTCTGGAATCCCGACAGACGCGTCGATCCGAAGAGCTTGCCGACGCCGGGGCAGATCCTCGCGGAGATGAGTGACAACAAGGTCGGCGGCGCGGGGTATGATCGTACGTGGCCGGAGCGCGCCGCCGCGACGATGTGGTGAGTCCGCCTTACCCTCTCCCCTTGTGGGTGGCTCGCCGCAAAGCGGCGCGACGGGTGAGGGTACGTCTCCTCACGAAAAATATTCGCGCGGCGAGAACCCCTCATCCGGCGCTTCGCGCCACCTTCTCCCACAAGGGGAGAAGGAAGAACGTGCCGCCCTCAATTAAACGCCATCCCGCCGCTGAGCGCGATGGTCTGCCCCGTCATATACGCATTGTCGACCAGCAACATCACGGCCTTCGCCACCTCGTCAGCCGTGCCGAAGCGGCCGATCGGGATGCGGCTGACGAGTTGCGGCTGGCCACTCATCATGTCGGTCTCGATCAGCGACGGCGCGACCGCATTGACGGTGATGCCCTCCTTCACCAGCCGCGCAGCGTAGCCTCGCGTCAGGCCCTCCATGCCGGCCTTGGAGGCATTGTAGTGCGGGCCGATCGAGCCGGCGCCGCGCGCAGCACCGGAGGAGATGTTGACGATGCGGCCCCACTTTCGCACACGCATCGACGGCAGCACGGCCTGAGTGCAAAGGAAAGCGGATTTCAGATTGACCAGAATGGTACGGTCGAAATCGTCTTCGGTGAGATCGTCGATCCCGCGGGTGATGGCGATGCCGGCATTGTTGACGAGGATGTCGATGGGCCCGAGCCCAGCGATGACGCGCTCGACCATGTCGGCCACGGCCCCGGCTTGCGAGACGTCAGCGGCGGCGACGATGGCACGGCCGCCCTGCTGGCCGATCTGCCCCGCCAGCTTCTCGGCTTGCCCGATCTGCTCGCGGCAATTGATCGCCACGGCGGCGCCTGATGCGGCCAGCGCGCGACAGACGGCAGCGCCAATTCCGCGGGAGCCGCCGGTGACAAGCGCCACGCGGCCTTTCAGATCATTGGTCATCTCCTGATCTCCCGTTGTTCTGCTCGCGGTCGATCAAAGCGTATCACGGTCGGCTGAGGGGCGGTGTTGAACTCATCGCGAGATGAATCCGCCTGCTGCTGCGTGCGCGAATGCTCTGTCTTTCGTATCTGAGCGCGAGCGGTGAGGCGGATCAACCCTTGCGGCGCGCAGTGGTGCATGCCGCCTTCTTTGCAGCGCAACGCGCAAGCGGAAGATGGATCCTATCGGCCCGTCAATGCCGCCAGCAGTTCATCCGGGCGTTCGGCCATGATCATGTGGCCGGCGCCCGGCACCACGACGGTCTTCGCGTGCGGGATTGCCGCCGCAAGCGCCTTGCCTGATTTCGCGGGGGTCATCATGTCCCGCTCGCCAAGGATCAGGGTGGTCGGCACCTTCACGCTCGCAGCCGCTTGAAGCGCGTTTGCATACGCATTGCAGGCTGACAGATCCCTGAACAGCACGCCCGGCTCGCAAGCTTGCAGCACCGCCTGCGCTCCGCCATGCATCCACAGGCCCGGCGCGAGGCTGCCGCCGAGCTCGGCGTTGAAGCCAAGGCCCCAGATCGAGACCATGTCGTTGGCGTCCTGCGAGTTCGCCTCGGCGGCTTTCAGCAGATCCGGCCCGACCGTCATGGTCGCCGCCGTGCCGATCAGGCTCAGCGCCGAGACCTTGCCCGGGTGGCGCGCCGCGGTCTCCAGCGAGATCAGCGATCCCATGGAATGGCCGATGAGATGCGCCTTGGCGCTGCCGGCAGCATCGAGCAGCGCAGCGGTCCAATCCGCCATCTCCGCGATGCTTCCGAGCGAGGGGCCGGCCGAGCGGCCGTGGCCGGGCAGATCAGGCGCCAGCACGCCAAATCCGTGATGGGCAAACCATCGGGTATGCAGCGCCCAGGTCGAATGGTCGAAGCCGGCGCCGTGAAGGAAGACGACCGTGGGCAGCGACTTGTCGAAGTCGCGGCCGCCGGTTGCGGCAAAAACATCGGTGCCGTTGACGGAAAGCTTCATGGCGTCAGACCTTCTGCGAGATGCGCAGCGCCTGCGCGAGATCGTCGATTATGTCGCTGGCCGTCTCGATACCGACCGACAACCGCACCAGCTCCTCGCCGATGCCGGCGGCCTTGAGCTGCTCGGCGTCCATCTGCTGATGCGTGGTCGAGGCGGGGTGGATCACCAGCGTCTTGGCATCGCCCACATTGGCGAGATGGCTGATCATGCGCAGGGACTCGATGAACTTGCGGCCCGCGGGCCGGCCGCCCTTGATGCCGAAGGAGATGATCGAGCCTGCGCCGCGCGGCAGCAACGTCTTGGCAAGCTGATAATCCGTGTGATCCTCGAGCGAGGGATGCAGCACCCAGTCGACCGCCTTGTTGGACTTCAGCGCCTCCAGCACGAGATGCGTGTTCTGCATGTGCCGGTCCATGCGAACGCCCAGCGTCTCGACGCCTTGCAGCAGTTGGAACGCATTGGTCGGCGACAGGCAGGCGCCGAAATCGCGCAGGCCCTCGGTGCGGGCGCGCATGATGAAGGCGGCCGTGCCGAACTGCTCGTCGAAGACGATGCCGTGATAGCCTGCATAGGGCTCGGTCAGTACGCCGAATTTTCCGGAGGCGCGCCAGTCGAACCGGCCGCCATCGACGATGGCGCCGCCGATGGCGATGCCGTGGCCGCCGATCCATTTGGTCGCCGAATGCATGACGATGTCGGCGCCAAGCTCGATCGGACGGCTGAGATAGGGCGTCGCAAAGGTGTTGTCGATCAGCAGCGGAATTTTGGCCTCGTGCGCGATCGCGGCGACCTTGGGGATATCCAGCACTTCCAGCCCGGGATTGCCGATGGTCTCGCCGATCACGAGCTTCGTGTTCGGCTTGATCGCCGTTCGGAACGCTTCATGATCGCGCGGCTTCACGAAAGTCGTGGTGATGCCGAAGCGCGGCAGCGTATGTGCCAGCAGGTTGATGGTGCCGCCATAGAGCGAGCTCGACGCCACGATATGGTCGCCGGCATTGAGCAGCGTCGCGATGGCCAGATGCAGCGCGGCCATGCCGCTCGCGGTGCAGATCGCGCCGACACCGCCTTCCAACGCTGCGAGCCGTTCCTCCAGCACGCCGGTGGTCGGATTGGAGATGCGCGTATAGATGTGGCCGGCGCGCTCGAGGTTGAACAGCGCCGCGGCGTGGTCAGAGTCCTGGAACACGTAGGACGTGGTCTGGTAGATCGGCACGGCGCGTGCCCCGGTCGCGGGATCCGGATGCTGGCCCGCATGCAGGCTCAGGGTCTCGAAGGCGGGCGGTTTTGGCGCGGGCATGCATGGCCTCGTTGGTCGGTCGTCGGATGGCGGTTCTTGTGCCACAGAATGGCGTTGGAAGTCAGCCATTGACAGCGCGGCGAGGACGGTGCGCTCCCTTGCCCCGTTCTTACGGGAGAGGCGAACTAACCGCGAATCGCCTGCTCGATCACGCGCGTCTCGCGCAGCAGAATCTCCGCGACCTCCTGCTCGCGCCTTGGCCCGAGTCTCGTTCGAACGGCCGAGACGGTCATCGCCGCCGCGGGCCGTCCGTCCGGGGTCTTGATCCAGGTCGAGATCGATTTCGTGCCTTGCACCAGACCGATCTCCCGCATGCCGTATCCCAGCCGTCGCGCAGCGGTGACCTCGCCAAGCACCGTCGCGACATCGGTGCGATAGCCTTCGAACCGCTTTTCATTCGCCGCGACGATTTTGCGCGCGTCCGGCGCCGGCAGCGCGGCGAGGATGGCGACGCCGGCGCTGGAGACGCCGAGCGGACGGCGCGCGCCGACCTCGATCGACAGCACCTGGATCGGATAGGCGCCGATCCTGCGATCGACGCACAGCGTGTCGTTGCCGGTCCGCACCGTCAGGAACAGCGTGTCGCCGATCTCGGCGGAGGCGCGGCGCAGCGATGGCCCTGCCGCAACCAAAAGCGGCGAGGGGCGGGGGCGTGCGAGCGCCAGCTCCGGCACCTGGTTGCCGATCGCGTAGCGGCCGGTTTTGTCGTGCCGTTCGACGATGCCTTCCTCGATCAGCACATGGACGATGCGATGCACGGTCGGCCGCGTCAGACCGGTTGTCCGCACCACCTCGGCCAATGGTATCCCGTCCTCGCGCCCTGCGGCAAGAATACGCAGCACCGACAATGCGCGCCGGATCGCCTGCGCGCCTTGTCGCGGTTCCCTAACCCGCGCTCTCGGGGATGTCCTGTCCATAATATGGACAAGAACGCCACAATTCGCTGGACTGGTAAAGGGTGCATCTGAAGATGGCTCCGTCAGGGATGCTGTGCGCGACGTCACGGCACCCGGCCTGGAGTTGGAAGCGCTGGGAGGTTGGGATGAGATCGCTCTGGATGGCGGTGGCCGCGATCACGGCGATGCTGGCGGGGCCCGCATCGGCCGAGCAATGGCCGGCGCGCAGCGTCAAGCTGATCGTGCCTTATCCGGCCGGCGGCAATGTGGACAGCGCCGCGCGCATCATTGCCGACAAGTTGCAGGAAAAGCTCGGCCAGCCCTTCATCATCGAGAACAAGGCCGGCGCCGGCGGCATGATCGCGGGTGAGGCCTTCGCCAAATCGGCGCCTGATGGCTATACCCTGTTCGTCGGCGCCAACGGTCCCGTGCTGTTCGCGCCCGAAATCAACAAGCGCGCCGCTTATGTCTGGAAGAAGGACTTCCTGCCGATCTCCACCATCTCGATGACGCCGCTGGTGCTCGAGGTGCATCCGTCGGTGCAGGCGACGACCTTCAAGGAGTTCGTCGATCTTGCCAAGCGCGAGCCCGGCAAGCTGACCATGGCCTCGCCCGGTCCCGGTACCACCAACCATCTGCTCAGCGAGCTGATGCAGTCGAGTCTCGATCTGCAATGGGTCACCGCGCACTACCGCGGCAATGCGCCCGCGATCAACGATCTGCTCGGCGGCCAGGTGCAGTTCGCCTTCGACCAGCTCACGGTCAGCCTCCAGCACATCAAGGCGGGCCTGTTCCGCGCGCTCGCCGTCACCAGCGCGCATCGCCTGACGTCGCTGCCTGACGTGCCGACCTTCACTGAACTCGGTTACAAGGACTTTGACGCCCAGACTTTTACCGGCCTGTTCGCGCCAGCGGGCACACCGGCGCCTGTCGTGGAGAAGCTGCAGGAGACGCTGGTTGCGATCCTCAGGGATCCCGGCGTGATCGACAGGTTCGACAAGCTTGGCGGCGAAGCCGTCGCGATGACGCCTGACGAGTTCAGGGCCTATCTCGAGCGCGAGGACGCCAAATGGATTCCGATCGTGCGCAAGGCCAACATCAAGGCTGACTGAACGATGCAGATCGACCCGACCGAGCTTGGCGCGGAGCGCATCTACCGGCTGATGACCGGCATCGTGGTGCCCCGTCCGATCGCCTGGGTGACCAGCCTGTCGCGCTCCGGCGTACTCAACCTTGCGCCGTTCAGCGCCTTCACCTTCGTCTCGCAGAAGCCGCCGATGCTGGCCATCAGCGTCGGCCGCAAGGGCGCCGACTACAAGGACACCGCGCACAACATCCTCGACACCGAGGAATATGTCATCCACATCGCCGATATGCCGCTGATGTCAGCGGTGCACGACAGCTCCGTCGAGCACCCGCCCGAGATCAGCGAGGTCGAGCATCTTGGCCTCGAGACGTTGCCGTGCGAGCGCATCAAGGTGCGCCGGCTCGCGGCCGCGCCGGTCGCAATGGAGTGCCACTTCCGTCAGTGTCTCGAATTCGGCGATGCCAGGAGCCGGCTGATCGTCGGCGAGGTCGTGATGTTCCACATCCGCGATGGCCTCGTGAACGACGGCAAGGTCGACACCAAGGCGCTCGACCCGATCGCCCGCATCGGCGGTCCGCGCTATGCCCGCCTCGGCGAGATCGTGACGCTGAATACCGTGTTCCAGACGCCCAAGTCGAAAGACTGAGTGCGCGGGGGCATTGGTCGGCCGGGCCGCGTCGAGATCATCGGAGGAAATGACAATGCGACTCCTGAGTTATCTGCTGGACGGCGAGCCGCGCTACGGGGCGTTGGTCGAAGGCGGCGTGGTGGATCTCACCAAACGGATCGGCCGTGACTTCCGCGATGTGAAGGCGTTGATCGCCGCCAATGCGCTTGCCAACGCGCAGCAGGCCGTGGCTGGCCAAGAGCCGGACTATGCGCTGGACGAGCTCACGCTGCTGCCGCCGGTGCTGGCGCCGGAGAAGCTCTGGTGCATCGGCGTCAACTACGCGGAGCGCAATGCCGAATACAAGGACAATTCGGACCTGCCCAAATATCCGAGCCTGTTCGTCCGCAGCATGTCGTCGATGACAGGCTCCGGCCAGCCGCTCGAGAAGCCTGAGGTCTCCGAGCAGCTCGATTATGAAGGCGAGCTCGTCATCGTGATCGGGCAGGGCGGCCGTCACATCAAGCGCGAACAGGCGTGGTCGCACATCTTCGGCATGACGCTCTGCAACGAGGGCACAATCCGCGACTGGCTGCGCCACGGCAAGTTCAACGTCACCCAGGGCAAGAACTTTGACCGCTCCGGCAGCATCGGCCCGTGGATCGTCACGTCCGACGAGCTCGATCCGCGCGGACCGCATGATATCATCACGCGCGTCAACGGTGAGGTACGGCAGCAGGATACGACCGAACGGCTGATGTTCCCGTTCGATTTCCTGATCGCCTATCTCTCGACGTTTGCGACGCTGAAGCCCGGCGACATGATCGTGACGGGCACGCCGACGGGGGCAGGCGCCCGCTTCGATCCGCCGCGCTGGCTGCGAGTCGGCGATGTCGTCGAGGTCGAATCGAGCCGCATCGGCGTGCTGCGCAACACTGTGGCCGCGGAGCAATAGACCATGCTCGATGCTGCCACGATTGAGCGCCTTGCCGCACGCCTCGATGATGCCGAGCGCACCAGCCTTCGGCTCCGTGTCGTGCCAGTTTGTTTGAATCAACAATAAGAGGGAGCGCACCATGACGGGCTCAACGCGGCGCAGGAGCATCCATATCGGCGGCTTCAAGCACGCCAATCCGATTCCGAATGCCTGCCGGATCGGGAATCTCGTGATGTCAGGCGTCATCCTCGGCCGCGACGCGGCCGGCGTGATGCCCGAAGACCTGGATGCCCAATGCGTCAACATGTTCGCGCATATGAAGGCGACGGTGGAGGCGGCCGGCGGCACCACTGACGACATCATCAAGATGACCGTGTGGCTGAAGGACCGCTCGCAACGCGGCCCGGTGAATGTCGAATGGCTCAAGATGTTTCCGGACGAGCACTCGCGGCCCGCGCGTCACGCCCTGCCGATGGACGTCATGGATGGCGGCGCGCTGGTCCAGTGCGACTTCACCGCCGTGATCGACTGAGGGAGCGCTGCGCATGCCCACCTATCTGCCGTTCGACCTGAACCCGCGCCGCCCGAGCAAGCCGCCGCCCCCCAAAACCATCGACAGCCAGTTTCACGTGCTCGGTCCCGTGGACAAATATCCGGAGCGTCCGGGGGCGGCTTACCGCATGCCATCAGCGACCTGGGAAGCGGCATTGCGCATGCACAGAGCGCTTGGCATCGAGCGCGGCATCATCGTGCAGACCACGACCTATGGTGCGGACCATTCCGTCGTGCTCGACGGCCTCGCTGCGATGGGTCCGAACTATCGCGGCTGTGCCAACGCCCTGGTGTTTGCGGAAGCGAGCGATGTCTATCTCGCCAAGCTGCACGACGCGGGCGTTCGCGGCGCCCGTTTCAGCTTTCGCCAGGAGCTCGGCGCAGTGCTGTCGGACGCCGATTTCGCCCGTGCGATTGCGCGCATCCGCGAGCTCGGCTGGTACGTCAAGATCCAGCCGGAGAAAGACGGCATCGTCTCCAGTGTGGCGAAATACGAAAATCTCGACGTGCCGGTGCTGATCGACCACATGGCGCGGCCCGTGCCTTCGCATGGCAAGGACGATCCGAACCTGCGCAAGATGCTGGAGCTGCTCACGAAGGGTAATTTCTGGGTCATGCTGTCGCTCGGCGAGAAGACCTCGCAGCAGGGGCCGCCCTATGACGACGTGATCCCGATTGCGCGCGCCTATATCGAGGCCGCGGTCGATCGCTGCGTCTGGGCCAGCGACTGGCCGCATCCGGTCTCCGTCAAGCAGCCGCCGAACGATGCCGATCTACTCGAGTTGATGTATCGCTACGCGCCCGACCAGGCGACCCTGGAGAAAATCCTGGTGCACAATCCGGCGAAGTTGTTCGGCTTTCCGGATTGAGCTGCGACGCGCGGACGCAGCGCCGATCCTCACGATCGACCGCTGAACGCACTTGCCCCAGCGCGAGGTTTCGGCGATTGTGCCCGCTTCAACCAGGCGTTGCAGCAATGCTGTGACAGGACGTCGCCGCCGGCGCGCGATATCGTGGGACAGGGGCAAGGTGATGAAGTGGATGGCACGGCTGGTTGTCGCATGTCTGGGGCTGTTGTCTCCGACGGGAAGCCCTTCCTCGGCCGCACCGGCACCTCTGCGTGGTATTTCCGTCGATCTTTCCTGGACGGACAACCGAGTTGAAAAATTCCTGGATACCGGTGCGGAAAAGCCGGGCTATCAGACATCGCAGATCCAGCTCTACATCAGCGAGCAGGGCCGGTTCTTCAGCCGCTTCAACAGGGTCGCGAAAGGCAAAAACAACCGACTGGTCAATTCAGCCGTCTCGGGCGAGGGAAGGTCGGTGCTGAACTGGCGTTTCGAAGGACGCAGCATCGCTGCCGACCAGAAGTTCGCAGGCTCCGGTGCAAGGCGCATCGTCGTCTCGTTCGGCGACGATGCGTCCTCCTGCTCGCTTCGCGTCATTCACGGCAAGGAAGGCCGCGGGCCGATCCGTTATCCCGGACTGACGTCCCATCGGCCGATCGAACTCGTTCGCATCGAGGTGATCAACACGTCTTGCCAGGTCCGCCAGGGCAACGTGTTCGGCCAATGATCACAGCGCCGTCTGTCCCGCCAGTCGATCTCGCACGTCGGCCGCGATCTCGAACGAGCGCAGCCGTGCGGCGTGATCGTAGATCTGGCCTGTGGTGATCAGCTCGTCCGCCGCGGTGTCGGCGATCAGCGCCTTTAGCTTCTCTTCGACCACTCCGGGCGAGCCGATGGCCGAAATCGCCAGCGCCTGCGCGACGCCTGCCTTCTCGGCCGGCGACCACAGCGCGTCCATGTCGTCGACCGGTGGCGGCAAGGGTCCGGGCATACCGCGGCGCAGATTGATGAACTGCTGCTGCAGCGAGGTGAACATGCGCTGCGCCTCGGCATCGCTGTCGGCGGCGAACACGTTGACGGCGACCATGGCATAGGGCTTTGCCAACTGCGCCGACGGCTCGAACCGCGCCCGGTATTCGCGCAGGGCCGGCATCAGCATCTGCGGCGCGAAATGCGAGGCGAAAGCGAAAGGCAGGCCGAGCATGGCCGCAAGCTGCGCGCCGAACATGCTGGAGCCGAGGATCCACAGCGGCACCTTCGTCCCCATGCCGGGCACGGCACGGATCGCCTGGTTTGGTTTGACGTCACCGAGCAGCGCCTGCAATTCCAGCACGTCATGCGGAAAGTTTTCAGCCGCCGTCGCAAGGTCGCGCCGCATCGCCCGCGCCGTGAGCTGGTCGGTGCCCGGCGCACGGCCGAGGCCGAGATCGATCCGGCCGGGATAAAGCGACTCCAGCGTGCCGAACTGCTCGGCGATCACCAGCGGCGAATGGTTCGGCAGCATCACGCCGCCGGACCCGACGCGGATCGTTTTCGTGCCACCCGCAACGTGTCCGATTACCACCGAGGTCGCCGCGCTCGCAATCCCCGTCATGTTGTGATGTTCGGCGAGCCAGAACCGCTTGAAGCGCCAGCGTTCGGCATGTTGGGCGAGATCGAGCGAATTGCGGAACGCCTGCGCGGCGTCGGAGCCCTGTTTGATGGGCGCGAGGTCGAGCACGGAGAAGGGGATCATGTGGGAGCTGCCGAAGTGGGGATTCTGCGCGTTGAACAGCAACATGTAGTGTCACGGCGCAGGATGGGTAGAGCACCCTTCACAACCCTGTTATGGCGCCCCATGGGGTCCTTCGTCTCAGCTGGGCGTTTCGCGCGTGTTGTAGTACCTTCCCTGCAGCGCCACCATCGCCAGGAGGACAGACATGACCCCTCTCGCACTCAATCGTCGCAACCTCCTCATTGCCGGCGGCTCGGTCTTGGCATCAGGCGTCCTCGCAGCCGGCACCTCCGGTCTGCTGCTGCCCGCGCGCGCGGAAGGTCTCACGCCGACGGAATCGATGACCGGCGGCGCCAACAATTATCGCAAGGGCGCGCCGATTGTGGAACGGATCGGCAAGGGCGGCTTCTGGATGAGCGGCACCGTGCGCCGCGCCGGCGATGGGGCGCCGTTGGCCGGCCAGCGCATCCAGATCTGGGCACACACGGTCGAAGGCCAGGAGCACGAGCCGCAAAGCCACGGCGCCACGCTCACCGACAAGGACGGCGCGTTCCGGCTCGAGATGCCGCAGATCATCCCGATCTTCGGCCAGCCGCATGGCCACCTCGCCTATGACAGCGGTGAGTTCAAGACTGTCTTCCTGCGGCCGATCATGCGAAGCGCAAAGGACACCAGCCTCAAGGCGCACTTCGTGCTTCAGCCGGCCTGACCCGCGTTGCAGGTGCACGTGCAAGGGCAACAGAGATTCCTGATCTGGGCCGCCCTTGCAGTGGCCATCGGCATGCCGATTGCGCTCGCAGCGACAAGCGAGCAGCTCGCATGGCGCGGTCCGGTCTACATCCTCGCCGGCTTCGCCGGCATCATCGCGCTGGGTCTCGTGCTGGTGCAGCCGCTGCTGATCGGCGGCGTTCTGCCCGGACTATCGGCGTATCGCAGCAGGCGCATCCATCAGTGGATCGGCGGCGCGCTCGCCTTCGCGATCGTGATCCATGTCGCCGGCCTCTGGTTCACCAGCCCGCCCGACATGATCGACGCGCTGACCTTCTCATCGCCGACGCCGTTCTCCCCCTTCGGCGTGATCGCGATGTGGGCGATCTTCGCGGTCGCGTTGCTGGCGGCCCTGCGCCGGCGCCTGGGATTGCGCCTGCGCACCTGGCGCTTCATTCATATCCCGCTCGCGATCGTCATCGTCGCCTGCAGCGTGGTGCATTGCCTGCTGATCGAGAGAACGATGGAGACCGTCTCGAAGGCGGCGCTGTGCGTGCTCGTCGTTGTCGCGACCGTCAAGGTCATGGTCGATCTCTGGCGGAGGCGCGCCTTGCGCGGCGAGAGCATTGCGCAGCAGTGAACCCGGCCGATCTGTGCCCTGCTTGTCGCGGGTAAAGCCGGGGCGTATCTTCGCGCAATGACTGCCAATAGCCCCGATCTGAAAGCATTCCTGCTCGCGACGCCGTTCTTCGGCGGCCTCACCGACGCAAGCCTCGATCTGCTTGTTACGATGCTGGTCGAGTGCCGCTTCGAGGCCGGCGCCACCATCGTGGCGGAAGGCGAACCGGGACGCTCGATGTTCATCGTCCAGTCCGGCCGGCTCGCGGTCAGCAAGCGGGCCAGTTCGGGAAGTGTCATCCCGATCTCCGTCCTGGAGCGAGGCGACTTCTTCGGCGAGATGACGCTGATCGAAATGCAAAACCGCTCCGCCACTGTCGTTGCGGAGAGCGAAACCGTGCTGTACGAGCTGACCGCCCAAAAACTCTACGCCTGCTACAAGGCCGACATCCACGCCTATGTGATCGTGCTGCAAAACATCAATCGCGAACTGTGCCGACGGCTGCGCCGCGCCGACAATCGCATCACGGGACATCAGTCGGGCGACGATTGACGTTGCTTAGGACAGGTTGAGCCCTCGCGAAACCCATCATGCCAGCTACGAGCATGAAAGTCTTGCTGCCACGCGAGTGCACTCGATGAAGTCCGGTATCAAGGCCCTCATTGTTGTTCTAGCGACGTTGCCGTCGGACATCTGGGCTCAGTCACCAGATCGCACGACACCACGGACGCCGCCACTTCTATGGCGTGATGGCTACATCAACTGGCGGGGCAAGCTCGTAAGGCCGGATTGGCAGATCATGAGCGTCGATGACGGCGCCAAATTCGCCGTTGATTTGAGCAGGAAGTCCGCTCGTTACGCCGCCGCCTACATCATCGATGGAGACACCTTCAACAAGAGTAACCTGTTCGAGCTTCACTTCGACTGCGCCCCCAAGGTCGTCGAGGTGCTAACGAACATGGACCTGAAGCGCACCCAAATCTTTGAAGCGAAGGTGCATCAATTGGTCTGCGGCGATGCGCCAAACACTCGGTGACAGCCAGGCTGGCGCGGCTACAGCAGCGCCAACGAGTGCAGCGAGTTTCGATGAAGGCCGAGGGCAACCAGGCCGGAGAGAAGCAAAGCAGTCCCAGTCACAATCAGGCAAAACGCAAACACTATCGGAAGCCCCCGGTTCGTCTCGAATGACGAGCACGGTAATAGATAAAATTTTACCGACAATCGAAAGGAAGAATTAACCTTACCTGGACGGTCTATTCGTTCAGCTCGGTTGCCAGGAAATCATGCATGTCCCGGATCGAAAGCGACGCTGCATTCGCATCGTATTTCAGCCAGTGGCCGAACAGCCGCGTTCCCTCGGCGAGATCAGGCGCATCAAAGGCGTGATAGGCGCCGGGATAGATCGCCAGCCTGACGCGTGCTCCCTTGCCCGCGCGCCGTTCCATCAGGCGTTCACAATCCCTGGCCGGACTCCAATCGTCGAGAGCACCGATCAGGATCGCGGTCGGAATGGTCAACTGGTCGGTGGCAAAGCCGCATAGGGGATAGTAGGCGACAGCGGCCTTGAACTTCACACCGTCCGGAACGGCAAAATAATCGCCCGAACGGGTCGAGGCCGTCTGCAACGCGACGATGCCACCCTGCGACGACCCGACGACGGCGATCCGCTTCGGATCGACATAAGCGAGCTTGGCCAGATAACTCAGCGCGCCCAACGCGTCCCGTTGCCGGGCCAGCAAGACTCCCTGCCGGACAACTGTCTCCGCGTCACAGGCGTGTTCGATGCCGCGGGTCGTAAAGCTGTCGACCATGAGCGAGACGTAGCGCCAGCCCGTCAACAGCTCGGCCATCCGGTCGCGGGTCTTGTCCAGCAGCCCGGAGCAGCCGTGGAGATAGACGACCGCGGGAAAAGGGCCGGGTCCTTCGGGCCTGGAGAGATAGCCTTCGATCGTCTCCGGAGCGTTGGCCGGCGTGTCGCCGCGCTCGCGCGCACGCTGCTGCTGGATTCGCCCCATGATGACGGGCGCATTGTCGAATTTCACCAGCTCGCTTGCGGAGGCGATGGTTGGAAGTTCAAACGTTGCGAGAATGGTCAGGATGAGATGTTTGATGATCGCGGTACGCAAGTTCGCTCCACTGACTCAATTTAGTGCGCCTACAAGCTGGTCAATCGTCTTTGCCTTTAGACTTCTCCTCGTTGTGAGAAGAGGCACCACTCGCGGCTTTACTCATCTGCGCGCCAAACGCTCGGATTACATCCTCGATCAGATGTTTGGGATCTTTGCCAAAGTCAAAGGTTGGCGGCGACATCACATCTTGCAAAGCCCTCAACGATTTCAAGTCTCCTTCCCACAAGGTCAGTAGATCACGGCGCGAGTTATAATACGTAATCAGCCTGGTGTTATACCGGTACAGGCCCATCAGGGTTTGTACGAGGAAGACTATGATCAGAACTACCCCGACTCGGGTTATCGCTGTTGCGATGATGTATCGCCAGTCGCTATACCCATGTTCGGCGAGAAGTTCGGACTTCCCAACCTGCCCCAGCAATTCGGATGGAGTGGATAGGTTTGCTGCGGCGGCCGTCCTGGCCCGTCGGAGAGGGGCGATCGTACGTCGTCACGATTGTGGGTTGGGGAAGCGGTGGATGCAGCAGCGCCGGCGCGGATGTGAGGGCGGAGCGGGGAGAGGATTGCGCCCGAACCCCGTGATCCCGGCAAAAGCCGTGTCGTAGTGCGACGAAGCCTCTTGGCGGAGCCGCGCGGCTGCGTACGACAAGACCGTGGGGGCCCGGCCGTCGTTGCTACGGTCAAGTCTTGCGGAGGCGGCATGGGCGCCAACCGGCGCAGTGTCGGTGAATTCCGTGAGAAGATGAAATGGTGCTGCCAGACAGGATTGAACTGTCGACCTCTCCATTACCAATGGAGTGCTCTACCACTGAGCTACGGCAGCAATGCTGGGATAAGAATCGGCCGCCACAGGGCCCTACCAAGCGGGCCGATATCTGCCACAGGCCTCCCCGCTGTGCAAGCTTGCATGATCAGCCAGAACGAGAAAATCGGGGCGATATCGGGGGTATTACGGCTGTTTTTGACCGAAATGGTCGACTTCCCGCCGATTCTGGTTCCGATTTCCCCCACCAACTGGCCAGTTGGCTGATGCGGCGGATTCGCCCCATTTTGAGTTTCGCACGATCGGGACCATCAGCGCCACTTGAGCTGCCGCATTCTCTGGGCATGTTAGCGCCGTCTGCAGTATGGACCCGTGATGGCTGACGAGAACGACAAGACCACGAGACAGGCGAAGGGATCGCGGGACGACCGCCTGAAATCGGCGCTGCGGGAGAATCTGAAGCGGCGCAAGGCGCAGGCACGCGAACGCGCCGCAAGCGACGAGCCCTCGCAAAACGAACAGGACTCCCCAAGTGAGGGAACCGCCGGGAAAGCCGGCATCTAGGAATTTGGAGTATGTGACTGTGGCCATGGGGCAGACCGAGCAAGACCAGACCGATGGGAACGCGCAGATGGCACGTTTCACCCGCCCCGAGCAGACCTTCCCCGCGCTCACAGAAGCCGAGATCGAGCGCCTCAGGAACTTCGGCGAGCTTCGCACCTATGGGGATGGTGAGCTGCTGTTCGAGACCGGCAAGCCGGGACCGGGCATGTTCGTCGTATTGAAGGGCCATGTCGCGATCACCCAGCGCGATGGCCTCGGCAATGTCACGCCTTTGATCGACCAGGGGCCGGGGCAATTTCTGGCCGAACTCGGCCAGCTTTCCGGCCGCCCGGCGCTGGTCGATGGCCGTGCCGAAGGCGATGTCGAGACGCTGCTGTTGCCGCCGGAGCGCCTGCGCGCGCTGCTGGTCGCCGAGGCCGAGCTCGGCGAGCGCATCATGCGGGCGCTGATCCTGCGCCGGGTCAATCTGCTTCAGGCCGGCGTCGGCGGCATCGTGCTGATCGGTCCCTCGCATTCGGCCGGCGTGGTGCGGTTGCAGGGCTTTCTCACCCGCAACGGCCAGCCGCATCATCTGCTCGACCCCGACAGGGATCGCGACGCCGCCGAAGTGATCGCGCGCTATTCGCCGAAGCCGGAGGATTGGCCGCTGGTGGTTGCCGCCAGCGGCGAGGTGCTGCGCAACCCCGGTGAAACCGAGCTCGCGCGCGCGATCGGCATGATCGGCGGCCCGCGCAACGACCGCATCTACGACGTCGCAATCGTCGGCTGCGGCCCGGCGGGGCTCGCGACCGCCGTGTATGCAGCGTCCGAAGGGTTGTCGGTCGCCGTACTCGATACGAGAGCTTTCGGCGGCCAGGCTGGCGCCAGCGCGCGCATCGAAAATTATCTGGGCTTTCCGACCGGCATTTCCGGCCTCGCGTTGACCGCGCGCGCCTTCAACCAGGCACAGAAGTTCGGCGCCGACATCATGATTCCTGTCACCGTGAAGTCGCTCGACTGCTCGCGCAAGGACGGGGCATTTTCCGTCGCGCTCGACGGCAGCGATCCCCTGCGCGCCCGTTCGGTGGTGGTCGCAAGCGGCGCGCGCTATCGCCGGCCTGATACCGCCAACCTCGACAAGTTCGAGGGCCGCGGCGTCTGGTACTGGGCGTCCCCGGTCGAAGCAAAACTGTGTGCCGGCGAAGAGGTGGCTCTGGTCGGTGCCGGCAATTCGGCGGGACAGGCGGCGGTGTTCCTGTCGGGCCACGCGAAAAAAGTGCTGATGATCATCCGCGGCGGCGGCCTGGGCGCCAGCATGTCGCGCTATCTCATCGAGCGCATCGAAGCGACGCCGAACATCGAGCTCCTGTTCAACACCGAGATATCGGCGCTCGAAGGCGACGAGGCCTCGCTGCTGCGGCGGATCCGCTGGAAGAGCCGGCTGTCCGATGACGAGGATTCTGCCGACATCAAGAATCTGTTCTTGTTCGTTGGCGCCGATCCCGCCACCGGCTGGCTCGACGGCTGCGGCGTGACGCTCGATCGCGGCGGCTTCGTCGTGACAGGCGCGCAGTCCGAGCTGAACCAGGGCAAGCTGGTGGCGCCGCTCGAGACCTCGGTGCCCGGCGTCTACGCCGTCGGTGATGTCCGCTCCGGCTCGGTCAAGCGCGTCGGGGGCGCCATCGGCGAAGGCGCGCAGGTCGTGGCCTCCCTGCACGGCTATCTCGGCGACGCCGCAAAACCGGCGCTTTAGTCAACGATAAGACAAGCAGATGGCAAGTCGAATCCGGCTTGCCATCGTGCCGTGTGATGCCTGACTATCGCCGCGCCGCGATCAATCGCGCGAAAACAAAGATTCAACGGGAGGACTAAATGGCCGAACTCGTCGTGCTCTACAAGACGCCCAAGGATGCTGCCGCCTTCGACAAGCATTATGCCGAGACTCACATTCCGCTTGCCAAGAAGCTTCCCGGCCTGAAGAAATACGCCGTCAGCACCGGCGCGGTCGGCTCGCCCGCAGGTCCCTCAGGCATTCACCTCGTCGCCATCCTCACTTTCGACAGCGTCGGTGACATCCAGAAGGCGTTCGGCAGCGAAGCCGGCAAGGCGGCCGCCGGCGACGTGCCGAAATTCGCCAGCGGCGGCGCCGACCTCCTGATCTTCGACACCAAGGAAGTTTGAGGGCGACGACCGATCCGACTTTCGTCGAAAGCCGCCGTCTGATGTGGCAGCGCTGCAAAAAATTCAGTCATGCATTTGTCGATTCGCACGACGATGCATGGCTGGACGCGCATGTGTGATCGTGCCGCATGTGGCAATCCGATGAGGACCGTAATATCAATCCTGCGATCTCAATGCAGAGAGTAGGAGAGATGCCATGGTTCTCGGGATGAGCCTGCAAGCCTTCACACTGGTCCATGTCATCATCAGCCTGATCGCTATCGCCGCAGGGCTCGTCGTGATGTTCGGCCTGCTTGGTTCGAAGCCGATGCCGGGCCTCACCGCCATCTTCCTGCTCTTCACCATCCTGACCAACGCGACGGGCTTTCTGTTCCCGTTCAAGGAACTGCTGCCCTCCTACATCATCGCCGGCATCTCGCTGGTGCTGCTCGCGATCGCCTGCATCGCGCTCTACGGCATGAAGCTCAAAGGCGCCTGGCGGCCGGTCTACATCGTGACCGCGATGATCTCGCTCTATTTCAACGTCTTCGTGCTGATCATCCAGTCATTCCTGAAGATCCCGGCGCTGGCCGCGCTCGCACCGGCCGTGCCGCCGGCGCCGCCGTCGGGCCCGGTGTTCGCCGTGGTGCAAGGCATCGTGCTGCTGTTCTTCGTGCTGGTGACTATCGGCGCATGGCGCCGCTATAGACCGATGGCATTTGCCTGATCACACGATTGTCGCCGTGCCGGATCGATCCGCGGCATCGCATTCGGGATCTCACGAAACCATATCCGGATCATCGGCGCGCGACTGTTCGTGCGCCGCGCCTGATCATTTTTACCGAAACGGAGCAGTCCATGCCCACGATCACCACCAAAGACGGCGTCGATATTTTTTTCAAGGATTGGGGTTCGGGGCAGCCGATCGTGTTCAGCCATGGCTGGCCGCTGTCATCAGACGACTGGGACGGGCAGATGATGTTCTTCGTCACACGCGGCTATCGCGTCATCGCCCATGACCGCCGCGGCCACGGCCGCTCGGCGCAGGTCGCCGATGGTCACGACATGGATCATTATGCCGACGATCTCGCGGCGGTGACCGCGCATCTCGACCTCAAGAACGCCATCCATGTCGGCCATTCCACCGGCGGCGGCGAGGTCGTGCACTACATCGCGCGTCACGGCGAATCCCGCGTGGCGAAGGCCGCAATTCTCTCCGCGGTACCGCCGCTGATGGTGCAGACCGCAGCCAATCCCGGCGGCCTGCCGAAAAGCGTGTTCGACGATCTCCAGAAGCAACTCGCCGCCAGCCGCACGCAATTCTATCGCGATCTCCCCACCGGACCGTTCTACGGTTACAACCGCCCCGGCGCCAAGCCGTCGGAAGCGGTGATCCAGAACTGGTGGCGTCAGGGCATGATGGGCGGTGCGAAGGCGCATTACGATGGCATCGTAGCGTTCTCGCAGACCGATTTCACCGAGGATCTCAAGAAGATCAATGTGCCGGTGCTGGTGATGCATGGCGACGACGACCAGATCGTGCCTTACGCTGATTCCGCGCCGCTGTCGGCCAAGCTGCTCAAGAACGGCACGCTGAAGACCTACAAGGGTTTTCCGCACGGCATGCCGACCACGGAAGCCGAGACCATCAACGCGGACCTGCTGGCGTTCTTCAAGAGTTAAACGACCTGCTCTCCTCCGCGGGAAAGGAGGGGATGTTTCAGCGACATTGACCGGTATAATGGGTTCGTGGCCGCCACATCGGCCGCGAACCCTATGGATACTTCAGCGCCTGCGTGCGTTAAGTCCCGTCTGGTCCCTCGAGGAGAAGTGTCGGTGATGTCTCCCCAGCTCAAACTGATTGCGCTCGATGCCGACGATCTCGCCGTGATCTCGACCCACGTCCAGGACGCCCGCGTCCAGCCGTCCGACATCATCTGGCGGCAGGGCGAGAAGCGCCTGGTGGTCGGCATGAGCCGGCTGGACTGGGAGCAGACGCTGGCAGGCGAGACCGAGCCGCGCCGGCTGGTTTCGGCGCTTCGTTTCGACCGCGTGCTCGCCTGCAAGTCGCGCAACATCGATCTTGCCGCTCCAGACAAGGTGCTGGACCTCGTCGGCATCGAGTTTCATCCCCAGGAGGGCCGCAACGAGGAGCCCGGTGGTAGCGCATTGCTGCTGTTCGCCCAGGGCGGCGCCATCCGCCTCGACGTCGAATGCCTGGAGTGCGAACTGACCGATCTCGGGGCGGACGAAATGGGAACGGGATTGGGGATCGAGGGGGAGGGGTGAGGTGGCCGGTATACCAGAGGAAGCAGCTCAGGTTGTCGCCGAGCGTCCCAAGGGTTGACGCAGCTTCCCCGCCGCGCCATTGAGCAGGGGGCCGGTGAGCCGGACCGCGCCCCCTCAAAACCAGCAGAAGCCAAGCCAAAAATGCCCGTTCGTCTCGACCGCAGCAGCGCCGATTTTGACCAGCGATTTGCGGCCTTCCTCGCCGCCAAGCGCGAGGTCTCGGCCGATGTCGAGGCCGCCGCACGCGCCATCGTCGACGACGTGGCGAGGCGCGGCGACGCCGCCCTGCTCGAGGCCACGGCCAAGTTCGACCGGCTCACGCTGGATGCATCCGGCCTTCGCGTCTCGGCTGCCGAGATCGACGCCGCGACAAAGGCCTGCGAACCCGCGACGCTGGACGCACTAAAGCTCGCGCGCGACCGCATCGAGATTTACCATCAGCGCCAGCTGCCGAAGGACGAGCGCTTCACCGACCCGCTCGGCGTCGAACTCGGCTGGCGTTACACCGCGATCGAATCCGCCGGCCTCTACGTGCCCGGCGGCACTGCGGCCTATCCGTCCTCGGTGCTGATGAATGCAGTGCCGGCCAAGGTCGCGGGCGTCTCGCGCCTCGTGATGGTGGTGCCCTCGCCGGACGGCAAGCTCAATCCGCTGGTGCTGGCAGCCGCCTCGCTCGGCGGTGTCACCGAAATCTATCGTGTCGGCGGTGCGCAGGCCGTCGCTGCGCTCGCTTATGGTACTGCAACGATCGCGCCTGTGACCAAGATCGTCGGCCCCGGCAATGCCTACGTCGCCGCCGCAAAGCGTCTGGTGTTCGGCAAGGTCGGCATCGACATGATCGCCGGCCCCTCGGAGGTGCTTGTCATCGCAGACGACACCGGCAATGCCGACTGGATCGCCGCCGATTTGCTCGCACAGGCCGAACACGATGCCAGCGCGCAATCGATCCTGATCACCGACTGCACGCGCCTTGCCGCCGATGTCGAGAAAGCGGTCGAGGCACAGTTGAAGACGCTGCCGCGCGCGGCGATTGCCGGCAAGTCCTGGGCCGATTTCGGCGCCATCATCATGGTGAAGAACCTCACTGAGGCCATTCCGCTCGCCGACGCGATCGCCGCCGAGCATCTCGAGATCATGACAAACGATCCCGACGCGCTCGCCGCAAAGATCCGCAACGCCGGTGCTGTCTTCCTCGGCGCGCATACGCCGGAGGCGATCGGCGACTATGTCGGCGGCTCCAACCACGTGCTGCCGACGGCGCGCTCGGCGCGATTCTCATCAGGGCTCGGGGTCGCCGATTTCATGAAGCGCACCTCGATCCTGAAATGCGGCCCGGACCAGCTGCGTGCGCTGGGACCGGCCGCGATGACGCTCGGACAAGCGGAGGGGCTGGACGCCCATTCGCGCTCGATTGGATTGCGCCTCAATCTGTCATGACAAAGCCGCCCGAACAGGACGACTCGACCAATCGCATCGTCGCGGTCACCCTCGACGAGGATTCGATCGGCCGCTCCGGCCCCGACATCGAGCATGAGCGCGCGATCGCGATCTATGACCTGATCGAGCAGAACCTGTTCGCGCCTGATGGCGCGGACGGCAAGGGCCCGTTCACGCTGCACATCGGCATCAGCGGCAACCGGCTGATGTTCGACATTCGCCAAGAGGACGGCACGCCCGTTGTCGCGCATCTCTTGTCGCTGACGCCGTTCCGGCGGATCGTGAAGGACTATTTCATGATCTGCGACAGCTACTATCAGGCGATCCGGACCGCGACCCCCGACAAGATCGAGGCCATCGACATGGGCCGTCGCGGCATCCATGACGAGGGATCGCGCACGCTGCAGGAGCGGCTGAAGGGCAAGGTGCGGGTCGATTTCGAGACCTCGCGCCGGCTGTTCACGCTCATCACTGTTCTGCATTGGAAGGGCTAAGTGCGATGGCGGGTCCGCCACGCACACGCGATCCGCAATCGGTGCTGTTTGCCTGCGCGATGAATAGCGTGCGCTCGCCGATGGCCGCGAGCCTGCTCCAGCACATGTTTCCGCAAGGCCTCTACGTGAAATCTGCCGGCGCGAGAAAAGGCGATCTCGATCCGTTCGCCGTGGCCGTGATGGCCGAGCTCGGCCAGGACATCTCCAGCCACAAGCCGCAGACCTTCGAGGAGCTGGAGGATTGGGAGGGGCTCAATTTCGACCTCATCATCACGCTGTCGCCCGAGGCGCACCACAAGGCGCTGGAGCTGACCCGCACGCTCGCCGCCGACGTCGAATATTGGCCGACGCACGATCCGACCACGATGGAGGGCAGCCGCGACCAGAAGCTCGCCGCCTACCGCGATGTCTGCGACCAGCTCCTGATGCGGATCCGCCGGCGGTTCGCCAAGGTGGGCGCGGCGAGTGGGTAGTATCGGAGCCCGTAACACCCGCGTCACAGACTAAGGGCACACGCATGTCGGAAACCTCGAATCACCAAAGTCCGGGTTCCCGGGTTGTGAAATCAGCCCCCTTCCGATAGGTTCCGCGCGCAATTCACCCCCTGCCAAATCTCCCAAAAATCACCTGATGCTTGGCCGCCCCAAATTCGTTCTTGCCTCCGGTTCGCCGCGGCGCCTGTCGCTGCTCAACCAGGCCGGCATCGACCCGGATGCGCTCCGGCCGGCCGATGTCGACGAGACGCCGAGGCGGGGCGAGTTGCCGCGCGCCTGCGCCAACCGGCTCGCAAGGGCCAAGGCCGATGCGGCGCTGAAATCCGTGCAGCTCGACGACGAGTTGCGCGGCGCCTTCATCCTGTCCGCCGATACTGTGGTGGCGGTCGGCCGCCGCATCCTGCCCAAGGCGAACCTGGTGGACGAAGCCGCGCAGTGCCTGCGGCTGCTGTCGGGCCGCAACCACCGCGTCTACACCGCGATCTGCCTGGTGACGCCGCGCGAGGCCTTCCGCCAGCGCCTGGTCGAAACCCGCGTCCGCTTCAAGCGGCTGTCGGAGGACGACATCCAGGCCTATATCGGTTCCGGCGAATGGCGCGGCAAAGCCGGCGGCTACGCGGTGCAGGGCATTGCCGGCTCGTTCGTGGTGAAGATGGTCGGCTCCTATACCAACGTGGTCGGCCTGCCGCTCTACGAGACAACGACGCTGCTCGGCGGCGAGGGCTTTCCGATCCGCTTCGGCTGGCTCAACGCCACCGCCGTCTGACAGAACCGCGAAAACAACCCCATGCACAGTAGAACCGGCCGGCGCAGCGGATGCGCCGCGGGACGAAATATCTGTTTGCCGCCGGACCCTTGAACGCCCCGACCTCGTGTACAGCTATCCCCGATCATGGACGATCACGTCAAAAAGCCCGCTGGGCCCCTGAAAACCTGCCCGATCTGCGGCAAGCCACAAGCACAGGCCACCCGTCCGTTCTGTTCCTCGCGCTGCCGCGACGTCGATTTGAACCGCTGGCTGAAGGGCTCCTATGTCATCCCCGGTCGGGATGACGAGGTGGATGACGTGGAATGATAATAATATCAATATCTTATATGATCCGCCCAATTTCTGTGCCTCAGCCATTGCAACGGCGCCTCACCTTGTGCACAGCCGGGCCGTGCCCCGTGAAGCCGCAGGCGAAGCGTGGGTAGACAGGCCGCTGCGAGCCCACTATAAACCGCCCGCTCGATGGCCGTTCGGTCCTTCGCAGAGCACGCCCAGGTAGCTCAGTTGGTAGAGCATGCGACTGAAAATCGCAGTGTCGGTGGTTCGATTCCGCCCCTGGGCACCATCTCCCGTTTGTTAGCTGGCACTGCCGCCGCGCGCTGACACAAACCCTGCCTTTGCCGTCACTTCTTGAGGACGCCTGCAGCAGTTGCCGCCGTCTGAAGCGCGCTCGCGACGTCCTTGGCGATCGGGGCCAGCGGTGTTGCGATGAGGCCGGTGACCAGGAAGAAGATCAGGTTCTCCTGCGAGTGTCCCCAGATCGACATGCCGGCGATTTCGCTCAGCACGACCGACGTCCCCATGGCGAGGGTTTTTGCGGCGTTGCGATATTTCTGATCGCCGCGCTCATAGGCTTCATCGATCACGGCCGTGAGCACGGATTCGAACTGCTCGAGAGCACTGGTGTGTTCGGCCGCAGCGGGTACCCCGTCGGCTTTCCTCTGCGCCGCCGACAGCAACGCGTCGGCATCGACCGCCGCGACATTGGCGAGCGCCGCTGCATTGGCCGGCGACAGGCTGAGCTGAATGAGCGATTTGGCCTTGGCCTTCTGGTCAGGCTTGGCCGCGCCGTTCAACCAGTCGCCTTTCAGGGTTCGCAGGATCGCGTGCTTGCCGAAGGGCGCCGCGTTCGAGGCGATCGCATCCAGGAACGGGGCGAGCCCGTCTTCGATGAAGCCGAACCCGAAATTGGACGGTCCGCCGCGAAACATCTTTGTCGTGTCGACCAATCCCATGGACGCGCCACCGAGCGCGCCGATGGCGGTGACGAGATTCGCAAGATTTGACACGCTGCCGTTAAGCAGCGCTTGGATGACGCTCGTGGGTTGGGTGACGTCCATTTTTTCCTCCAGGTCGACGGGGATCCTGCATCAGGCCATGAGCGAATTGGCCTTGTGCAGCCGGTCGGCGATCTCTGCGGTTTGATTTGCCGGAATTTCCACGAAGCGCACGAAGGCGGTCACGGCTTGCTCGAGATCTGTCGCCTTGACGAAGCTGGGCACCTTTTTGCAAACGCCGATGATGATATCGGTATTCTTTTTCGCATCGAGGAGGTCGGGCAGCTGATGACCAACCCCGAGACCCTTTCGCATGTTGAGCTGGAACAGCCCGACGCTGTCTTCGATCGAATTGTTGGTTCTCGCGTCGGCCTTGAGGGTCGATTCTTTCCATGCATTGGCAACCGCCGTGATCTGATGGATCCGACCGAAGCCGGCGGCGGCAAAGGCATTCATGATGAGATCGGCATTCTTCCTCTGATCGGGACCGAAATCCTTGGGGAGGTTGATGTTGCCGGTGGCAACAGGTCCGGTGGCGGTAGCCCCTGCCACGTCGAGCCAGCGGATCGCCGCGACGCGCGAGCGCGCAAAGGTGCTCTCCTTCACCTGGTCCGACTGGTTGCCGCCCAGCAGCGTGATCGTGTTGACGTCGCCCTTGACGTAGAAGCCGACGTGGCCGGTGGTGTCGTGCTTCTCCGTCGGCGCCAGCACCACGACCGCGCCCGGTGGCGTATTGCTGGCGTTGATCGGCAGCGGATCGCCCCAGCTCTTCCACGATGCGGCCGTTGCCGGATTGTCTTTCGGGACGCTGGCGGCGGCGACCGGATTGTTGCAGGTCTTCATGCAAAATGAGACGAAGGCCGCGCACCAGGGTGTCTGCGACGTGTCGGTCGGGAAATTGATCGACTTGAAATATTCGAGGATCCTGGCGTCGCTATTTCCGACGCCCTCCTTGATATTCTTGGCCTCTTCTTGCCTGGCAACATCGAACCACGGCGCCTTGCCGGAGCCGAGGACCGCGACAATCGTCTCCGGCGCGTTCTTGTTGATGAGATCGAAGGCGTCGCTCAGCCCCTGGGCGAATCTCGTGCTGACGCCGTTGACGAAATCCGTAACGGTCTTGGCGTTCGCGTCGTTCGTTCCCGTCAGACCGGGGCGCGCCTTGAAAAGGGCCGCAATCTGGTCGTCGGCGAGGCCCGCTTTGCTCTTGAGAAAATCATTGAGCTTGAGGGTACCGTCGGACCCAGCTGCCGGGGCCGCAGTCGCCGGATCCTGCCCCATATCCGCCGGCGTCGCAGCCGCCGCGGCGAGCATGATCGCCGCTTTCGGGCCGGCGGTCATATAGGCGAGGAAGATTTCCAGATAGCTCGGCAGCGGCGGCTCGGTGTCGCTGCCCTGGCCGGCGCTCCGCTTCGCCTGCGTGATCGCCTTGGCGTCCGTGAACATCGTGAAGGCCGCGCCCCAGGCCTGGGACAGAGGGTCATCCACGCTCCCCGTTCCGAAGCCGGCCGAAAGCGTGCCACCATTGTCGAGGAAGCGCTGCCATTCCGCCGTGCTGATCTGGCATGGGCCGACGCCATCCGATCCCGGAATCTTGGGGCCAACATTCACCATCTTGTGGCCGGTATCCTGGGTTTCGAAGATCGCCCGCGCAATCACATAATCGGCCGAGACGAACCAAGGGGCGGTCTGGTCCAGCGCGTTGACGGCGCGCTCCGCGACGAGGCATTCGCGAACGAAGGCCGCTTCGCTGAGGACGTCGCGCCCCTTCACGACGAGGCTTCCCTTCGCCACCCATCCGGTCTCATCGTCGACCTTGACCTCGACAAAGTCGCCCGAGACGTTTCCGGTGCCGACGACGGTCATGTTTCCGGTCAAGCCATCGATGGCCTTGCCGTCGGGCTTATCGAGCAGGTCGGGGAAACCTTTAACCAGATAAACTGTCATGGCTGACCTTCATCACTGTTTCGGAGGCGCAGCTGGAGCCGCATTCAATTCTGGATTTGGACTTGAAGCTGCATTTGGAGTCGCAGCCGGAGCCGCAGTTGCGGCTGCTTTCTCTCTTTGCAGCTTGACGAGTCTCGCCACCAGGGCTGGGGTCGCCTGGGTGGTTGCTGAAGCCACCAGATCAACCTGTCCCAACTCTGTGCGAACCAGCGCGATCTTGGTGCGCAGCGCCGGCGCACCAAGCTTGGTCGTGTTGAGAAGAGCCGCGCTGGGACCCGACACATTCAGCAGGTCTATGAAAGCGCTCAGGTTGCCGGCGCTGGGATTTCCGCCGTTGACGTCCTGCACTGTCGTATTGGCAAAGGTGAACTTCTCGAAGAAATTCATCGCATCGCCGCAATCCGGCTGGGTGATGATGGCAAACCGCTCATTCCTGTCGATGACGTGATCGACCGTCGGCTTCGGCGTACTCCGCGTCGCCTCGTAGATGTCGATGAGCATCTGGATCAACTTCGCCTGGGGCAGTCCGCTTTTGGTGTTCTTGTCGAGGCAAAGCCCATTCAGAGCGAATTCCTCGTCCTGCTTGCTCAGCCCCTTTTCGGTAAAGAACTGTGCGATCGCATCGGGCGGTGCCTCGAACTTGCGCACCGGCTTCACCACCACGGTCGTCGGCGTGAATGGCACGCCCGCGCTCCTGGGTGAAATCAACGAGTCCTTTTGCAGCCCCTCGGCGCCGTTGCGCTCGAACGTGGCGATGGTGTTGTTGATCTCGGTCTCGATCGTCATCGGCATGCACAGGCGCAGATAAGAGCGCAGCGCATAAAGGGCATTCGGCCTGCTGATGATGGCGACCGCCTTGGTCGATGCCGTACCCATCAGCCGGTCCCGGTATTCCTTCTGCCGGCTGAGCACGACCGCCTGGATCGTCGAGTGCGGCATGGTGAGGATCAGGCGCGACTGGACGTTGGTGAAAGTACCGGCCGCGAGCCCGAAAGCAGCACCGACGATGGTGATCGGATTGGCGCCCACCCCGCTCGCCAGCATGATCGTCTGCGCCGTCGCGCTGGCGAGAGCCAGTTCGTTGAGCACCGGCTCGCGCGTGCGCTGCGCATCGTCGAGCCAGGCCAGATAGGCGTCGCAGCGCTGGTCGATATCGTTCATGCCGGCCTGGACGAACAGCCACCATGTCTTCGCATCATAGGGATCGGGGCCGCAGCTGGTCACACCATCGAAAGCCGTCGGCACGATTCCGGCTTGCTGGCAGATCGCGGCAACGTAGGCGTTCTGCAGGTCGGTCTGCGTCGCGACATCGGCGGGATAGAGATTGGTGCCGACGCCCTGGTTGGAACTGAGGTCGCAGCCGGCAGAAAACACCGCCATCGCGATACACGCCGCCCACCTCACAACGTAGCGCATCCACGTCCCCGTCTCAGCAGAGTGACTAGTCGTCAAAATCATCGCCAGATGTCCCGGTTCTCGGCTCTTCGGAGCGCTCGTAGTTCTCCTCGGCAGCGTTCAAATTGGCAGTGACGATCGTGAAGGCGCTCTGGACGTCGTCGACGACGTCGCGGCGACCCGTGTTGATGTTGCGGACCTGCACCCGCCAGCGAGCCAAGCCGCTGCCGTCGAGCGCTTCGCGCCAGAATCGCAGGATGAAAACCGGATCAACCGGTGGTCTTTGCAAGCTCATGCCGTGACGATGGCATGGTCCGAACTCGGAACGATCCGGCGATGATCTCGGGATCGCCGGTGTCCGATCTCGGCCGGCTGGGGGCGGGCTCGCGGAGAGATGGTCTGCCGATCACGGTGAGATCACGGCATGACTTGCAGCCGCGCGGGCAGCGCCGGCGACCCGGCCGCAGCAACTACGCATGATGCTCTGGGCAGTGAGAGTGAGCTCAGCTCAGGGAGCGCTGTCGTCCATCGGTGCCGAACAACCGCGCGCGCAAATGCTGCAAGGTTTCGGCATCGTGCAGGTTCTTGATCTCTTCGATGGTCGCCCGTGTGGCCGGAAGGGGCGAAATACCAAGCTCTTTCCTGATCAGGCCAATCCAATGATCATAATATCGAATGGCGTCATTGCGCCGCTCGTCGAGCGCGAGCACGATCAGGAGGTATCGAACCAACTCTTCCCTGTAGGGATCGAAGCGGAGTGCGTGACGCGCGAGTTGAATGGCCTCGTGATGACGCTCCTGCTGTCCAAGATGCCGGACGAGGACAAGGGCGGCCTGGACGAACATGGAATGAAGCCGCTCGCGTTCCTCCAGAACCCAATCGGCCTCCTCTCCATCCAGGAAGGGACCCTCATACCGGTACAGGACGGTCAGTATCTCCTTGATCCTGCGCGCGTGGAGGTCAGCCACGGAGCCGCCGAGCGTCGTCTGGGCGGCGTGAAGGAGAGCCCAGGTATCGACGTCGAGCCAGGCGCACTTCTCCAGGATCGTCTCAGGGCCCACGGTTCTGAGATTGTTGTCCTTTTCGCATTCGCGAGACGACGCGAGCAGTTTCCGCAGGCGCCAGACCGCCGAGTTCATGGCCCGGCGCCCTCTCTCTGCGTCGAGGTCCGGCCAAAACAGGTCGATCATTCTTTCGCGGCGATGAGGGCGATCGGGAAAAGTGAAGAGAAAACCGGCCATCCGCCGCCCGGCTGGTCCGAGTTCAGCCCAGATATGTTCGTTGTCACTCGCGACTCGGCTGGACCCGAGCAGGCTTATCGTCAACACGGCCTTGCCCCCAACGCACGCTTCAAAAGAACTTTTTAGAATTCGCCCTAAAATTGTAGCCTGACAAAAAACTGCCCAGAGTCAAGATTTCAAATCGACGCTGCTGCTCGCTGCTCCCTGATGAGCTTTGCAGGCATTAGCGTGGTAGCGGGGTAGC
This sequence comes from uncultured Bradyrhizobium sp., assembly GCF_936928535.1. Lineage (GTDB taxonomy): Bacteria > Pseudomonadota > Alphaproteobacteria > Rhizobiales > Xanthobacteraceae > Bradyrhizobium. The sequence goes on from NZ_CAKZHY010000169.1 coordinate 104,905, forward strand.
GGGCTTACGTTCGCTCTGTCGACGGGCAACCTGAATCACTCCAAACTTCTGCGTGTAATCCAGTCGGCAGGATTTCTACTGAACAAACGTCGATCGCCGTTTGCTGACAGAACTGCGAAGGGCGAGGGGGCGCTTTTGATCGCCGGCGATGAGCTGTTCGAGATTGGTCCTGTCTGCGAGAGTGTAGATGTTCATGATGCGGCCCCAGCCGTCGATGAACTCCGCAAGGGAGCGCATGCCAGGACATCTTCTCGGTTGCGTTGGGGGGGAGCGCTTGGAGAGCAAAAGAGCAGTGGCTGAATCGAATGCAATTACATAGTAATTTCAATTACATGAGAGTTCGCAATTGGCTCTGAATGGCGCACCATTGGCTTTCGGTGCCAAGCTTGGAGCGGGCATTCCCCTCCGCACACCGCCGGTTTGCTAGCAGACGCCCGTCCGATTATCCTTGAGGTTGTAGCGTCTGCACCTGTGATGCGGAGCGGCGCTTCGACGGCAACAATCGGCCAGCACGTGCAGCGTCTTGGGTTCGCCGATGGGAATGGTTCGAATCGCGGACAGCATGGAAGCCACCGCACTTGACCTCGGCCTGCGCGGCGCAGTTGCCGGCCTTTTCCTGATGATGGTGGTCGTCACCCTCGGGCGTGTTCGCCCGCTGGCTACGATCAAATGGCTCAGCGTTGCCATGGCCGCCACCGGCGCGCTCTACGCAATGGTAACAGCACCGTTCGTGCCGAAGGCATCGGTTTGGTGGATCATGCCGGTTCTGGGCGCCAATCCGGTGCTGGTCTGGTTATGGGCGCGTGCGAATTTCGACGACGATTTCGTGGTTCGGCGCTGGCATGGCGTGCTGTGGCTGGCCGTCGTCGGCGTCTGGTTCTCGGTGATATACACCTGGACGACATGGCCTGACTTCGCCAAGGCGGGCGTTCGATCGATGTCGGTCCTGGCGATCGTCCTGGCATTATCGGCCGCCGTTCAGACCGTCAGGACGTGGAAGGCCGACCTCGTCCCCGGCCGGCGCCGGCTGCGGCTCGCGGTCCTGATTCTGGCGCTGCTCATTGTGGTCTTGCTGTCCGTCCCGGACCTGACGTCGATCTCGGCCAATAGCTTCGGCATATCGGGCAGCCTGGCGACCGCGGCCGGTCTGCTGGCGATCGCGGCGCTGGCCGGATGGAGCCTGTTCCATCCGCCGCCGGCTCTTCCCGCTGCAGTCGCAATGGCTGCGGCAACTGCGTCCGAAAAGACGGATCGCGCGGCCCCGATCAAGGCGGCCGATGGCGGTCATGATGCCACAACGTCGTTGCTGCTGCGTCGGCTCGACATTTTGATGACCGTCGAACGGGTCTATCGGCAGGAGGGCCTCACCATTGGCGGACTCGCGGCCAAGCTCGGCTTGCCGGAATATCGGCTCCGCCAGGCCATCAACGAGGGCCTCGGCTATCGCAACTTCAATGCCTTTCTCAATCGTTATCGAATCGATGAGGCCAAGGCGGCGCTATCCGATCCCAGTCAACGCGACGTCGCGGTGCTGACGATCGCCATGGACGCCGGTTTCCAGTCGATTGGTCCGTTCAATCGCGCGTTCAAAGCCGAAATCGGCCTGACGCCGACCGAATTCCGTCGTGACGCACTTGCCCGATCGGCGGCCATTGCATTGGAGAACGACGAAAACTTCAGAATCGGCCAATCCCGTTGAAAATCGGCTAGCCGAATTCTGTATCGGGCGAGAGCGAGCATGCGGGAGCGGGCAAGCTTTGGAGATGGATGACAGGACGAGATCACTCCGCTCGCTCACGATCGAACGGTCCCCGCCGGTCGGGCCTTCGTCACGGCCGCGACGATGGCTGCTGCCGACCGTCGGGATCTTGATCGCCCTGATCGTGCTGGGAAGCGGTCTGGCGTTTTGGCTCGGCAGCCCGATGCAGCCTGCGCTGGCGCCAGCCGCCGATGGGCCGTCGCCTCAGGTCGTCCAGCCCGATAACGCAGTTCAGAAGAGCGTGGCCCCTGCGCCCGGTAGCACCGGCAGTCTGATCGCGTCCGGCTACGTCGTGGCGCGCCGCAAGGCCACCATCGCGGCCGAGGTCACCGGAAAGGTGGTCGAGCTCCTGGTCGACGAGGGCATGGTGGTGCAGGCGGGCCAGGTTCTCGCCAGGCTCGACGATGTCCTGGCCGACAAGGATTACGCGCTGGCACAGGCGCGCGCCGAGGCGTCCGAAGCGGCCATGGCCGCCATTGCCGCTGACCTCGCCGACGCCGAGCGGATCCTCGGTCGAACCCAGACGCTGTCGGGGAAGAACTATGCGACCGAAGCGGATCTGACCAAGGCGCAGGCCAGAGCCGGCGTGCTGCGGGCCCAGCTCCACCAGGCGCAGGCGCAACTGACGGCGGCTCGACTCGAGGCCCAGCGCTACGGCGAGGTGCTCGGCAAGCACCGGATCCGCGCGCCCTTCGCCGGCGTCGTGGTCGACCGCAGCGCGCAACCCGGCGAGATGATCTCGCCGCTGTCGGCTGGCGGCGGCTTCACCCGCACCGGCATCTGCACCATTGTCGACATGGACTCGATCGAGATCGAGGTTGACGTCAACGAAGCCTCGATCGGCCGCTTGCACGCCGGCACCCGCGTCGAAGCCGTGCTCGATGCTTATCCGGACTGGCGCATTCCGGGCGCCGTCATCGCCATCGTGCCCACAGCCAATCGCGAAAAGGCGACCGTCAAGGTCCGTGTCGGCATGGACGTGAAGGATCCACGCATTCTGCCTGACATGGCGATCAAGGTGACGTTCCTGGACGACGGCACGCCCGCCGCGGCGCGGCCCGATTCCCCCTGAGCACGCGGGAGTAAGACCCATGTTATCGCCAGCCGACCCGATCGACCCGATGATCGACATCGTCGATCTCTGCAAGCGTTTCACCAAGGGGAAGGAGACCATCACCATCTTCGATGCTCTCAACCTTGCGATTCCACGCGGCGATTTCGTTGCCGTGATGGGACCGTCGGGGTCCGGCAAGACCACCCTGCTCAACCTGCTTGGCGGCATCGATCGGTCCGATTCAGGCGCGATCGAGGTCGCCGGTGAGCGGCTTGATCGGCTGTCCGAGAGCGAACTGTCGCGCTGGCGCGCCTCCCATATCGGCTTCATCTTCCAGTTCTACAATCTGATGCCGATGCTGACCGCGGCGCAGAATGTCGAATTGCCGCTGCTGCTGACGCGGCTCGGCCGCAAGGAGCGCCGTGAGCGGGTCGAGACGGCGCTCGGCGTGGTCGGGCTCGCCGACCGGGTCAAGCACTATCCCAAGGAAATGTCGGGCGGGCAGCAGCAGCGCGTCGCCATCGCGCGCGCCATCGTCTCCGATCCGGCGCTGCTGCTGTGCGACGAGCCGACCGGAGATCTCGATCGCAGCACCGCCGACGAGGTGCTGTCGATCCTGCAGGTGCTCAACCGCGATCTCGGCAAGACCATCGTGATGGTGACCCACGATCCGGCGGCGGCGCAATACGCCAAGCGGTCGCTGCATCTCGACAAGGGCCATTTCATCGAGAAGGAGCTCGTGGCGTGAACGATCTGGTCCTGATCCGCAAGAACCTGTTCCGCCGGAAATTGCGGGCCATCCTGATGATGGTCTCGATCCTGATCGCGTTTGCGATCTTCGCCGTGCTGGCGAGCTTCGAGCGCGCCTTCAACGCCGGCCAGGACCGCGCCACGCCCGACCGCCTGGTCGTCCTCAACAAGATCAACTTCACCCAGCCCTTGCCGATCTCCTACTACAACCGCGTCGCCGCCATCGACGGGGTCGCCCAGATCACCCACTTCAGCTGGTTCGGAGGCTATTACCAGGAGCCGAGGAACTTCATCGCTGCCTTTGCGGTCGATCCGGAGAACTGGATGAAGCTTCGCGACACCGACTTCGTGTTTTCACCCGAGGCTCGCGCCGCCTTCATCCGCGAGCGAACCGGCGTTCTGGTCGGGGCGCGCATGATGGAGAAATGGGGTTGGAAGGTCGGCGATCATATTCCGATCTCCAGCAGCATCTGGTCGCAAAAGAGCGGCTCGCACGCCTGGGACTTCATCATCGTCGGCAGCTTCACCGCCCGCATTCCGCAGGCAGACACCAACGTCATGCTGATGGGCTACGACTATTTCAACGAGACCCGCTCGTTCGGCAAGGACCTGATCAGCTGGCTGGCGCTGCGTACCACGTCCGTGGCCGCGAACGAGCGCGTGATAGAGGCCATCGACGGGATGTTTGCCAACTCGCCTTACGAGACGACGACCGACAGCGAGAAGGCCTTCAGCAAGGCGTTCGCCGCCCAGCTCGGCAACATCGCCTTGATAGTCGAGCTGGTGGTCGGAGCGGCCTTCGTGACGATCCTGATGATCGTCGGCAACACCATGGTGATGACGGTGCGCGAGCGCACACGCGAAATCGGCGTGCTGAAGACGCTGGGCTTTTCCGGCGGACGCATCCTGCGCATGGTGCTCGGCGAATCGATTCTGCTGGCGCTGCTCGGCGGCCTGCCTGGCCTCGGCGTCGCGCTGCTGCTGATCACGAAGGTGCGGGACAGCCTGATGAACTTCGTTCCGGCGCTCTCGCTCTACCCCGATATCGCGGCGGCGGCGGTGGGATTGATGGTCGTATTCGGCATCATCACTGGCCTGGTGCCGGCGCTCAATGCGATGCGCCTCAACATCGTCACCGCGCTGGGACGGAGCTGACCCGATGCGCTCGATCATCCTGCAGATCCTGGCGGTCACCGCCATCAATCTCAAGAGCCTGCCGCAGCGCCTGTGGCTGTCTCTGGCCACCGTGATCGCGGTCGGGCTCGTCGTCACGGTCCTGCTGGCGTTCCTCTCCATGGCCAACGGCTTCCGGCGCACCATCGCCGATTCCGGTGCGGAGGATATCGCCGTCGTGCTGCGCAGCGGCGCCGTCTCGGAGATCAACAGCGTGGTCCTGCGCGACCAGGTCCGGCTGATCGAGGACGGCCCCGGCATTGCGAGGGGACCCGACGGCAAACCGCAGACCTCGGGCGAACTCTATCTGACCGTCAATGGAATCAAGCGCAGCACCGGGACCAAGGCGAGCCTGCCGCTGCGCGGCCTTGGTCCGCTGGGGCCGGGCTTACGACGCGGCGTCGTCATCACCGCGGGCCGGATGTTCAATCCGGGCACCAACGAGATCATCGTCGGCAGGGCGCTCGGCAAGGAATTCGAAGGTTTCGAACTCGGCCAGACCGTGACGTTCAACAGTACGCGGTGGAGCGTGGTCGGAATCTTCGCCGCCGACGGCAGCGTGTTCGAATCGGAAATCTGGGCCGATCTGCCGGTGCTGCAGAGCCTGTTCAAGCGCGCCGGCTCCGTGCAGACCGTGCGGGCGCGGCTGACCAGCCCGGCAGCGATCGAGACGCTGCGCGCCTACAGCGACAACGATCCGCGTCTCAAGCTCGACGTGATGTCGGAGGCCGCCTATTTCGCCCAGCAGGCCTCGAATACGTCGGACCTGATCCAGAAGCTCGGCTGGCCGCTGGCGATCGCGATGGCGCTCGGTTCGCTCGCCGGTGCGCTCAACACGATGTACTCCTCGGTCGCGGCACGGGCGACCGAGATCGCCACCTTGCGCGCCATCGGGTTCGGCGGCTTTTCGGCGTTCGTCGGTACGCTGGTGGAGTCGCTGATCCTCGCGGCGATCGGCGGCGTGATCGGGGCCGCAGCCACCTATCTGGTGTTTGACGGCTTCACCGCCTCGACCATGGGCGCAAGCTTCAGCCAAGTTGTTTTCAACTTCCAGCTCACGCCGCGCCTGATTGGACAGGGCCTGTTACTCGCGCTCGCCGTCGGTTTGTTCGGCGGCCTGTTTCCGGCACTGCGCGCCGCCCGCATGCCGATCGTCGCCGGGCTTTATGGGTGATCGTGTCCGCGATTTGATGAGGGCGTGAAGCTGCGCAACATCATGCAGACGATCTTGGGACATTCTTCCATCGCCAGGATCTACACCACCCTCTTCCTCTGCCCCAAATAGCGCAGCGCGAGCTTGATGAAATTGTGCACCACCATCGAGGTCTCGTCCTCCCTGTACACCAGGAACACGTCGGCGGCCGGCGGTGAGGGGCGGATGGGACGAAACGCGATGTCGGCTGTCGTGAAACGCGCGATCGACTGCGGCACGAGCGCGACGCCGAAGCCGGCCGCGATCAGGCTCGGGATCGACTGGGCGTCGACGACCTGCTGGGACACTTTTGGCAGGAAGCCGGCATCGACACAGCAGCTCTGCACATAGCGAGCGAAATCGGAGCTGTCGGGGTCGAGGACGACGTGATCCTCCGACGCCAGCTCGCCGAGCGAGACGCGCTTGCGTTTCGCCAGGCGGTGGCTGCGGGGCACGGCGAGAACGACCTCTTCCCGCCAGGCCAGCTTGCTGGTGAGGTCGCGTTCGGCGGGAACGCCGCGGATGAGGGAAATGTTGGTGGTCCGGTTCAGCAGGGCCGCGATCTGTCGCGCCGGCGCCTGCTCGTGCACGGTCATCCTGACCAATGGCGCGACCTCGCGGTAGGCCGCGAGCAACTCGGCAAGGCGACCGCGCAGGATCGACCCGGTCGCACCGAGATCCAGCGTTCCGACGAGGCCCGCGCCGATCGAGCGCACTTCGTCTTCCGCCGACTTGACCTGCTGCAGGATGGCGCGCCCGCGCAGCAGCATCGCTTCACCGGCCTGGGTCAGCTCCACCTTGCGGCTCGTCCGGTAGAGCAGCTGGGTGCCGAGCTCGGCCTCGAGCGCCTGGATATGCTGGCTGAGCGGCGGCTGCGACAGGTTCAGCCGTCGTGCGGCGAGGGTGAAGCTGCGCTCTTCGGCGACCGCGATGAAGTATCTGACCTGACGGAGATCCATAGCGAAAACCTATCAATCGTGTCGTTCTATATATTGGACTTGATGTCGCACCTGGTCAACGAATGACCGATGCAGTCGTCGTCCGCTTGCGAGCGGCGAATGGCTATGCACGCCGCGGCCTCATATCGCCGCCAATGACAACAATGGCGAAAGGCTCAAGCCGCCGACCAAGCCAGACAGAGACAAGCCCTTTCAGCGAGGAAAGCCATGCACAGGATTTTCAAATCACTCTTCTTCCAGGTCGTCGTCGCTCTCGCGCTCGGCATTGCGCTGGGCATGGCCTATCCAGGCACCGCCTTGCAGATGAAGCCGCTCGGTGACGGCTTCATCAAGCTGATCAAGATGCTGGTGCCGGTCATCGTGTTCTGCGTCGTGGTGCAGGGCATTTCGGCGGCCGGAGACCTTTCCAAGGTCGGGCGGGTCGGCATCCGCTCGCTGCTCTATTTCGAGATCGTCACCACCGTCGCTCTGATGTTCGGCATCGCGCTGGCCTATTATTTCCAGCCCGGCGCCGGAATGAACATCGATCCCTCGACGCTCGACGCCAAGGCGCTCAGCGGCTTCAGCCAGACCGCGGCCCAGGTCGCCGGCGGCGGCGTCTCCGAATTCCTGATGAAGCTGATCCCGTCGACGATCGTCGGCGCGTTCTCTTCCGGCGACGTCCTGCAGGTCCTGATCGTCTCGATCATGTTCGGCTGCGCCGTGTCATTGTGCGGCGAGCGCGCAAGGCCGGTCGTCGATTTCATCGAGCGCGTCAACGAGATCATCTTCAAGATGATGAACTTCGTCGTCCGGCTCGCTCCTGTCGGCGTGTTCGGCGCGATCGCATTCACCGTCGGGAAGTACGGCATCGGTTCGCTCAAGCAGCTCGGCGGCCTCGTCGGGCTGTTCTACCTCGCGGTGGTGCTGTTCGTGGTGATCGTGCTCGGATCGATCATGCGGCTGTCCGGCTTCAGCCTGTTCAAACTGCTGGCATACTTGCGCGAGGAGCTGATGATCGTGCTCGGCACGGCCGCGGGCGACAGCGTGCTGCCGCAGACCATGCGCAAGCTCGAGCTGCTCGGCATCAAGCGATCGACCGTCGGCCTCGTCATCCCGACCGGCTATTCGTTCAACCTCGATGCGTTCTCGATCTATTTGACCCTGGCGGCGGTGTTCATCGCGCAGGCGACCAACACGCCGCTGGCCATGGGTGACCTTCTGGCCATCCTCGGTGTCGCGCTGCTCACATCCAAGGGTGCCCATGGCGTTCCGGGTTCGGCCATCGTCGTCCTCGCCGCCACGCTGTCGGCCATCCCGGCCATCCCGGCGATCGGCCTCGTGCTGATCCTGTCTGTGGACTGGTTCATCGGCATCGCTCGCGCGCTCGGCAATTATGTCGGAAACTGCGTGGCGACGGTCGTTGTCGCCGCATGGGAAGGCGACCTCGATCGCGCCAAGGCGCATCGCATCCTGAACGGCGAGATCGATCCCCAGCGCGAGACGTTGCAAGCGGAGCCTGATGGTGCGGATGCTCCCGTTGCGGGTCTGCAACCGCTTTGAACGAGCAAACGCGAGGTTGACGATGGCGACACTTTCGATTGAACCGCTGACGAAGCAGGCCTTCGCGCCGTTCGGCGAGGTGATCGAAACGGACGGGGCGATGCCCCTGTCGATCAACCAGGGTTTTGCCAAGCGCTTCAACGACCTCGCCGGGATCGACGTCGCCGCGGAAGGTGGACAGACCAACATCAGCTGGTTTGTCGCCTCCCTGCGTCCCGTGCCGATTGCCCTCCGCCTGATGGAGCGCCATCCGTTGGGGAGCCAGTTGTTCATGCCGCTGAACGGCGCGGATTGGCTGGTCGTCGTTTGCACCGACCCGCGCAAGCCTGAGAGCTATCGGGCGTTTGCGGCGACGGGTCATCAGGGCGTGAACTATGCGCGCAATTGCTGGCACCATCCGTTGCTGGTGCTCAAGCATGCAAGCCCGTTCCTCGTCGTCGACCGCAAGGGCGATGGCAACAATCTCGAAGAATATTGGCTGGACGAGACCCTGCAGCTCGATCTGATGCCTGGACACCACGAGGCCTGACGATGTCATCGCGAACCTATCACGTCCCGCAGGGCGGCCTGCCGCCGCAGACCGATCTTCTGAGCGGCCGCGCGGTGTTCACGACCGCCTACGCGGTCATTCCGAACAGCGTGCAGCGCGATATCGTCGTCAGCCATTTGCCGCATTGGGACAACACGCGCGTCTGGGTGCTGGCGCGACCACTCTCGGGATTCGCCGAGACGTTCTCGCATTACCTGATGGATATCGCGCCTGATGGCGGCAGCGACATCCCCGAGCCTGACAAAGACGCCGAAGGTGGGCTGTTCGTCGCAGGCGGGCAGGTCACGCTCACGCTGGCAGGCAAGGAGAGAGAGCTGAAGGCCGGCGGCTTCGCTTATGTGCCGCCCGGCTACAGCTGGAGCCTGCGCAATCGTGGCGAGGCGCCGGCGCAACTGCACTGGATCCGCAAGCTGTACCAGCGTGTGCCCGGTCTGGCCGAGCCCGATCCTGTAGTGACTAACGAGGATTCGATCGAGCCGGTCGCGATGCCTGATACCGAGGGGCGATGGGCCACCACGCGCTTCATCGACCCCGCCGACATGCGCCATGACATGCACATCAACATCGTGACGTTCGAGCCGGGGGCAACGATCCCCTTCACCGAGACGCATGTGATGGAGCACGGGCTTTACGTGCTCGAGGGCAAGGCGGTTTACCGTCTTAACCGGGATTGGGTGGAGGTGGAGGCCGGCGACTATATGTGGCTACGCGCGTTCTGCCCGCAGGCCTGCTACGCCGGCGGCCCCGGTCGGTTCCGCTATCTGCTCTACAAGGACGTCAACCGGCACATGAACCTGCGCCAGGGCGCGCCGCTGATCTGATGCCGCTTGCGCCGGCGGCTCTCGCCTGCGCCCAGCCGGGCCTCATCCTGGCATTGCGCTTGCTCAGTCCTCACCAAAGCCAGGCCTCGGTGGAGAGGCCGTTTCAGGTTGAGGCAAGTGATGCAGGAAGTGTCCCGTTCTGGTGCGGCTGGAGAACTCCGGCTCGATGGGTTAATCGCCGATTTGTGGTGGCGCGTTCGGCTGCTCAATACCGACATTCTCGAGGAGGAGGCCAAGGCGGGGGTGTTCGACGCGCAACAGCCGACCTATCCGCCGCTCGCGGCGAACCTTCGCGTGCGACGCGACAATCTGGTCGCGACGATCGGCATGCTCGAGCAGCGCGCGAAATCGACACACGAGGCGGCTTGAGAGCCAGCCTGACCAGGCGGTGTCAGCTCATGGCTTGAGCCTGGCAAAGCTGACGACGCCGAGGCCCTTGTTGACCGAGCGGTCGAATACGGTGAAGTAGTTGTTCATCAGCGGCAGCCCGAGAATGGACTGGCTGTCGCCTGTGTAGAAGACAAGCGTGGCATGGCCGGCTTTCGGCGCGTTGGTCTGCCAATAGGTCTGCGGCGTGACCTCCAGGGTGACGTCGTCGCCGAGTGCGCCTTCCAGGACGAAGGTCAATACCGGCCAGTCGGCCAGCTTGAGCTTGCTCATCGGCAGATACCCGGCGTGGATTTCATCTTCGAATCCGAGAGACTTGAACCGGGCGAGGACCTCCTTGAAGATGGGTGCGTTGAGATAGATCCCATTGGTGCCGCTGTCCACCATGGCGTTGGACGGGTCGCTGCTGGCCTTTGTCGGCGGAAGGACCGGGACAGGCGCGGTCTTGCCGACCGCAACCGACTTCAGATTGACGTTGTAATAGGTGTCGTGAACCACGCGCGCGACCTGGAAGGCGCCCTCGTAAAGATCCGTTTGCTCTTCTCCGCCTCCGAGAATGAGAAATCCGTTGTTGAGCGGATCGCTCGCGGGTTTCGCCGTCGTCTTGTTGACCATCGAGCGCAGCGTGTAGAAGGCGAACTTGTTGGCGACCAGGCCGGCAGCCTCGAGTTGCGAGAAATACGGTTCGATATAGGTGCGGTGGCCTTTCTGAATCTGGTTGTAGGTGTAGTGAGGCGGAATGGTCGGGCCCGGCATCGCGTAGGCGTCGTTGAGCCTGGTGTAGGCGAGACCGAGGATGCCGCCGTGTGACTTTCCGAACATCTCCTCGGTCGCGTGATACGCGACCGCAGTATGGACCTTGGGCAGGACGAGAGGATGGGCGGAGTTGACGGTGATGTCGGTCAGCACGATGCCGCCGACCCAGCGGCTGCGATCCTGGTAGGACACTTCCTGCCCGATCCTGGTGAGCTTGGCTGCGCTGTCCTTGGTGGGGTCGTAGAAATGGCCATCCACCGCGAGCGTGCTGCTGCCAGTATCGAGCAGCACGTCGATCTCGACCTTCTTGCTGCCGACATAGATCCTGCCGCTATAGTCGCCGTCGTTGAGGACGTTGGTGATCGGCATCCGTACCGTGGTCGCCGATATTTTCCCGCCAAGCGCCGCTGCGGCACTGAAGACAGGGTGGGTCAGTTGCGGAGCGACCAGGGACTTCGGCAGGTAGGCGTTCGTCGTGGCTTTGGCCATCGCGGACCTCTCTGGCGACATGTTGCGGCGTTGCCGCGCTCGATCAGTCTGTGGCGAAATTCTCGGTGGTTGCTGGCGGTCTGCTCCGCCGTCGAGGGGAGCTCAAATGTTTCGTATCAATTTCGAGATCAAAATCGATCGTCCAAATGTCATCGGAACTGACATCGCAACCCGCCGCAAGGCGGGCTGGAATGGTGTGGCCAGTCCCGAGGCTGCATCAGCATAAAGCGGGAATTTGCGGGGCGCAACGTCAGCGCGACGAGATGCGCCGCATATTGTTCAGATTGCAGTGCGGGCCATGGTCAGGAGATGGCGCCCCTTACCGCCCCGCCTTCGTCAGGTTCGAAAGGCTCGCCGCCAGCTCATCGCTCCGGAACGGCTTTGTCAGCCGCGACACATCTGGCGTGATGCCCTCGTTATTGGCGTAGCCTGACACGACGAGGATCTGGAGCTCGGGGTCCTGATTGCGCAACGCCAGCCCAAGATCTGTTCCGCTCATGCCCGGCATCAGGTGATCGGTGACCAGCAGGTTCGGCCGCAGGCCGTCCTTGACGCGCTGGAGTGCCTCCTCCGCGGAGTTCGCTTCGACGACCGTGTAGCCGAGCTCGCGCAGCATCTCGGCGGTGCTCATGCGCACCAGCGGCTCATCATCCACCAGTAGTGCCGTGCCGGCCGGCAGTGGTCGTAGCTCTGTTTGCGGGAGGGCATCGACCGCGCCCGCGGCTGCGTGGCTGACCGGTAGCCACAACTCAACTGTCGTGCCTGCCGCAACAGCGCTCTTGATCGTCAGCGCCCCGCCGAGCTGTGAAGCAAGACCATGGACCATCGAGAGGCCGAGACCGGTGCCTTGTCCAATGCCCTTGGTCGAAAAGAACGGCTCGACGGCGTGAGCCAGAGTCTCCTCGTCCATACCGATGCCGGTATCCGCAACCGAGATGCAGACATAGGTGCCCGGCGCAAGATCCGAGCCGTGTGCGTGCTCGAGCGTTCGGGACTCGAGCGTTCGGGACTTGGCCGAGATGCGCAACTTGCCGCCATCGGGCATGGCATCCCGGGCGTTCACGCTGAGATTCAGGATCGCCATTTCGATCTGGTTGGGGTCGGCCATCGCTTCCGGCAACCCTTCAGGCGTGTCCACCGTCACCTGGATCTGCGGTCCAGTCGTGCTGGCGATCAGCTCGCCCATGTCGGCAACGAGGCGGCCGATATCGACAGGAACGGCCTGAAGCGGTTGTCTGCGGGCGAAGGCAAGCAGGCGCTGCACCAGTGTCTTGGCGCGCTCAGCCGCCTGCGCCGCGCCGGCGATCAGGCGATGCTCGCGCTCGCCGCCGATTCCCTTGCGCTGAAACATGTCGAGCAGGCCGACGATCGGCGTCAGCAGATTGTTGAAATCATGCGCGACGCCGCCGGTGAGCTGGCCCATGGCCTCCATCTTCTGGGCCTGACGCAGCGCTTCCTCGGCCTGCGCCAGCCGCGCCTGCTCTTCCAGCCGATCCGTCAGGTCCGTCCCGGTCAGAAACGCGCCGATCCGCGTGCCGTCGGGCGCGCGCAGCGCCTCGAACTTCATCTCGTAGACGCGGCGGTCGAAACTGATGTCGCCGAACTCCTCGATGCTGGTGAAAGCTTCCCCGCCCAGCGCCCGACTCCAAAGGGCCTTCGCCGCAGCAAGATGCTCGGGCCGGTCGGCCAGGAATTCGTGCAGGGAATCGCCGACCTTCGGCCGCTTGCCGTAGATGCGCTGATAGGCGTCGGCACAGGACGCGTTGATCGCGAGCCAGCGATAGTCGAGATCGAGCGCCTGGATCTGCGCGTCGGTGGTTTCCACGATGGTGGCGAGCAAATGCCGTTCGGCGGTGCGCTCGGCCACGCGCTGTTCGAGCGTCGCGTTCAGCTCCCTGTAACGTGCTTCGCTGGCCCGCAGCTGCGTCTCGCCGACAACGCGCTCGGTCGTCTCGGAGACGATGCAGAGCACGCCGCCGACCGAACCGTCATCGTCAGGCACGGCCGAGTAGGACACATCCCAGTAACTCGTCTCGCCATAGCCATGGCGCTCGACATAGAAGGGACGATCCTTCGCCGCGAATGTCTTTCTCGTCAGGCGCACGCCCGATAACAGCGGTTCGAGATCGTCCCACAGCTCGCCCCAATTCTCGATCGCGGGCCGCCCGAGCGCGCGGGGATGATTGGCGCCAATGCCCGGCGCGTAGGCGTCGTTGTAGAGCGCGACATATTGGGGACCCCAGAACAGCACGATCTGGGCCTGTGCAGCCAGCAGCATGCTGACCGTCGTCTTGAGCGCCTGGGACCATTGGTTGGGCGGGCCGAGCGGGGAGTCCGACCAGTCGAGGGCGCGCATCATCGCGCCCAGCTCGCCTCCGTCGGAGAGGAAGCCCGCATCGATTGACTGCCGAGCAGATGTCTCCGACAGCACCGGACCCCCTCGCGACGCGTGACATGGGCATCTTTGCCCATTCGAGTCCGGATCTTGAGGACTCGCAACTCAAGCCCCACAACGCGCGGGGCAGCCTTCCGGTTCCATGACAGGTGTTTCGCGCCGGGCGTGTGCTATGGCTGCTGCGCGCAACGATGCGAGGTTCTCCATGCTTCCCCTTCCCGCCGACATCTTCACCGAGCCCGAGGACGTCTCCCCGGACAGTCTTGCCAATCTCGGGCCGCTCCGCCGGCTCGCCGGCACCTGGCAGGCCGACAAGGGCATCGACATCAATCCGAAGGCCGACGGGCCGGAGCGGCGAACGTTTATCGAGCACATCAGGATGGACCCGATCGATCCGCAGGCCAACGGGCCGCAGCTGTTCTATGGGCTGCGCTATCACATCCACATCAACACGCCCGAGGAAGACATCACCTTCCACGACCAGGTCGGCTATTGGCTGTGGGAGGCTGCGACCGGGTTGATTATGCAGACGCTGGCGATCCCGCGCGGGCAGGTGCTGCTCGCCGCGGGGAAGGCCGGACCGGATGACAAAAAAATCTCCGTGACGGCGAAGCGCGGCGACACGAGTTACGGGATCTGCTCGACCGACTTCCTGGAACAAGCCTTCAGGACCGACAGTTACCGCTGCGATATCGCCTTCAACGACGACGGCAGCTGGAGCTATCAGATCCAGACCGAGCTGTTCGTCCGCGGAGCGCCGTTCATCCATCACGACAGCAACACGTTGAAGCTGGTCGCGCCGCCCAAACCCAATCCGCTCGCGGTGATCGTGAACGATCGCGAGAAGGGCAACAAGCCGGCCTGAGAAGCTGACGCGGAGAATCTTCATGAAGCCCTACGTCATCTGTCTGATGCATTCGAGCCTTGATGGCCGCACCCATCCCAGCCGCTGGCGTCCGAAGGGCGCCGGGACCGACTGGTTCGAGAAGATTCATGACCAGCTCGGCGGCGATGCCTGGGTGATCGGCCGCGTCACCGGCTCCGAATTCGCCAAGGGCAAGCCCTATCCCGAAACGTCGGGCGAAAAATTTCCGCGCGAAAACTGGTTTGCGCGGCGCGATGCCGAGACTTCCAGTATCAAGACTTATGGCGTGGTGCTCGACGCGCATGGCAAGATCGGGTGGGGCCGCTCCGATATCGGTGGCGATCCCATCGTCGTGGTGCTGACCGAGAGCGTGCCGGATTCGCATCTCGCCGGGCTGCGCAGTGAGGGCGTGTCCTACATATTTGCCGGCAAGTCCGAGATCGACCTCGTATTGACCGTCGAGATCCTCAATCGCGAGCTTGGCGTCAAGCGCTTGCTGGTCGAGGGAGGCGGTGTTGCCAATGGCGCATTCCTGCGCGCCGGTCTGATCGACGAATTCAACCTGATCCTCAGCCCCGCGATCGACGGCGCCAGGGGTGCGCCGTTCGTGTTCGATTCGGCCGAGTCCGATAGCGACAAGCGCGCGCCGCTCTGTGCGATGACGCTGGAGAGCACGCGGGATCTCGGTGGCGGCGTCCTGCTGCTGCGCTACCTGATCCAGAACGACCCCGCGCGCCAATAGCAGCATGCCGGATAATTCGCAGCACTTCGTCATCGTCGGCGCGGGCGCGGCCGGGCTGATGGCGGCCCGCGAGCTCGCGCGCGCCGGAAGACGGGTCACGATCCTGGAGGCGCGCGAGCGCTGCGGTGGGCGCATCCATCCGCTGCCGCCGTCGGAGTTCGGCTATGCTGCCGATGGCGGCGCGGAGTTCGTCCACGGCGAGGCGCCGGTGACGCGCAGCCTCGCGCGCGAGGCGGGGCTGACTGTGCGCTCGATCGGCGGCGCGCAATGGAGCTTTGACGGTACGACCTTCTTGCGGGAGAACCCGCGCGAGCCCCACGACGGGCAGCTTCACGCTGCCGTGAAGGATCTGACCGACGATCTCACCGTCGCTGAATTCCTGCACCAGCATTTTGCCGGCCCGGAGCACGCGGGCCTGCGGCACGCGGTCGAGCGCATGGTCGAGGGCTATGATGCGGCCGATCCCGCGCGCGCCTCGACGCTTGCGCTGCGCGACGAATGGATGAATGACGGACACGCCATGCAGGCGCGTCTCGACGGCGGCTATGGCGGCCTGATCGATTTTCTCGCGGCCGAGTGCCGCAAGTCCGGCGTTGTCATTCACCTCGGTGCGGTGGTCACTGCCATCGAGGAGAACAGGGGCAAGCTCATCGTCCGTTGCGCCGGCGGCGAGCTGCAAGACTGCGATCGTGTGATCCTCACCGTGCCGCTGCCGTTGCTGGGCGAGATCGCGCTGCCCGCGGCCGCACACGCAAAGGCAACCGTCGCTGACGACATCGGCTTCGGCAACGTCATCAAGATTCTGCTGCGGTTTACGCGGCCATGGTGGCGCGAGCGGCGCGAGGAGCTTGCCGACATGCTGTTCCTGTTATCGGACGAGACCATTCCCGTGTGGTGGACGCGCCATCCGGATCGGCATCCCGTGCTCACGGGATGGCTCGGTGGCCCGCGTACGGCGGAGCTGGCGCATCTCGATCAGCAGGGACTGATTGATGTCGGCATCGCTTCACTCGCCGCTATCTTCGGCCTATCCCGCGACGAGATGGCGCAGGACCTCGTCGCGGCCTCCGCCACCAGTTGGGCGCACGATCCCTTTGCCCGCGGCGCCTATTCCTGGGCGACGCCGCGCTCGCGTGCGGCACAGAACAGTCTTGCGCGCGCTGACGGTCCGGTGCTGTTCTCCGGTGAGGCGCTCTACCGTGGTCGCGACATGGGAACGGTCGAGGCTGCGCTTGCCAGCGGTCTGGAAACGGCGGGGATCATATTGCAGGGTTGAGAAAGAAGGCCCGCATCTCTGCGGGCCCGTTGTCTCACCAGCGATTGCCGCCGAAGCTGAACGTCACGCCTGGGCCACCTCCGCCATAATAGCCGTAGGGTCCGCCGCCGTAATAGCCCTGATGGCGCGGGTAATAGCCATAGCTGCGATAGTGCGGCCGATAATAGCCATGATGATGCGGACGCCAGCCATGATGGCGATGACCGTGATGGCCGTGCCGGTGCTGCGCGCTGATGTCCGTCGCTGAACGGCTCTGTGCGTTTGGCTTGACCTTCCCGCTGCCGGCCGCGTTGGCCGCCGACGCGGTGAACGCCGCTGCACCGATGGCCATCGCGACAAAGAGATATTTCATGTCATCACTCCAGTTGAGATATCGAGTGACAACAGATGGGCGCTATCAGCGTTCCGGCGAGAGCGGGCGTCGAAACGACGCACGCGATGGACGCAGAAATCGCGCTGAGATTTATTGTCGCACCGCTGCGAGCGAGGCGATCACCTCGTTTGCCGTCACGATGCGGGCAAATTCGCCGTTCAGATTCGACAGCGTCATTGCGTGGATGTCCTCGGCCGAATGCGTCTCGCCGTCGGGGCCGACGCGGTCGAATGTCCAGGTGGCGTCGCGCACGAGCTGCGCATCGAAGCCGAGATTTCCGGCCATGCGTGTCGTCGTCTCCACGCAATGATTGGTGGTGGCACCGCAGATGACCAGTGCAGCGATGTCGTCTGCGCGGAGGCGCGCCTCGAGGTCGGTGCCGATGAAGGCGCTGTTGACGCGCTTGACGATGACGGGCTCGCCGCCCTGCTCGCGCGCCTCGTCCTTGACGGCGTAGCCGGTGCGCTCGGGGCGGAACGTCGAGTTCGGCTTGGTGCCCTCGTGGCGGATGTGAAAGATCGGCGCGCCGCTCGCTCTGAACGCTGCAAGCAGGTCAACGATGCGCGCCACTGCATCCGGATTGTTGCGCCGCTTGCCCGCGGCCTCCCATTCGTCGAATGCGCGTTGGACGTCGACGACGATGAGGGCGGGGAGGGGATGGGCCATGGCGCAAATCTTTCAAACGGCAAACTGAACCGAATATGCGAGACGCGTGGGACAGCGTGCAATGCCGATCTTCCCTCATTTCGGGACGTCATCGCAGGGGCCTTGCCTCACTCGATCTATGGATGCGGCTCGGGGAAGCCGTGGCGCTCCGACAGCGCGGCAATGATGGCGTCCTTGTCGTTGATGAAGGCGCGCCCCTGATGGCTGCCGGTCTGATGCGGCGAGGTTGCCCCGTCCGCGAGGACGAGCAGCGGCAGCCACTGATTCTCCTCGCCGACCAGTGCGATCACCTCCTGCCGCGGCTTCGGCCATGCGATGCGCAAGACGTCCAGTTTTTCCGCAAGCGCCGGAAAGGAGGTGAGCAGGCCCTCGATCAACGCACAGTGCCAGCAAAAGAAGCGGCGGCCGGGAAGAGCGGGGTCTTCGAAACCTTGGCGCAGCAAGATCAGGCGGTCACGCGTCATGGGCGCTCCGAGCGGGAATCGAGGCGGTCGCGGGAGAACTCCATGCCACAGCCGGCCGGCGAGCGGCAAGGCGCCAGCCTTCACTTCGATTTGAAGCGAGGCATCCGGCGCGCTTGATCCAGCGCAACTTTCCTCGTCGCTGTCCGATGCAGTGTCGCCCCCATCAATCGGACTGCAATCGAGGCAAGGCATGAAGGCGTATTTCATCGGCGGTGGCATCGGGTCGCTCGCAGGCGCGGCGTTCCTGATTCGCGACGCGAATTTGTCGGGGCGCGACATCATGATCTACGAGGCAGAGCCGCTGGTCGGCGGCAGTCTCGACGGCGCGCTGCTTGCGAACGGCGCTTATTCGCTGCGCGGCGGCCGCATGCTCACCACCGACCATTACGAATGCACCTGGGATCTGCTGTCGGACATCCCCTCGCTCGAGCGCCCGGGCCACAGCGTGCGTGACGAAACCGTGGCGTTCAATGTGGAGAATCCCGCGCATTCGCGCGCACGCCTGGTCGATCGCAACCGCTTCAAGCTCGACGTCTCGCATATGGGCTTCACCGCCCGCGACCGGCTCGAGCTGTTGCGCCTCACTGAAGCGTCGGAGGCGGCGCTCGGGAACAGTCGCATCACCGACTGGCTGTCGCCCGGCTTCTTCAAATCGAATTTCTGGTACATGTGGCAGACCACCTTTGCCTTCCAGCCCTGGCACAGCGCGGTCGAGCTGAAGCGTTATCTGCACCGCTTCATGAACGAATTCCCGCGCATCGAGACGCTCGCCGGCGTCAAGCGCACGGTCTACAATCAGCATGATGCAATCGTGCGGCCGCTCGAGGATTGGCTGAAGCGGCAGGGCGTGCAATTCGTGCGGGGGACGCGCGTCACCGACATGAGGTTCGAGCCGGAGGGGGCGAAGCTGCGGGTCAGCCAGCTCCTGCTCGACCGCGACGGCCGCACCGCCAATGTCCGCCTCGAGCAGGGCGATCTCGTGTTCTTCCAGAACGGCTCAATGACGGATGCGTCAAGCCTCGGCAGCATGACCGAGCCCGCGCCTCGCTTGACCAAGGAGAACAGTCAGGGCTGGGCGCTCTGGGAGACGATTGCCAGGGGACGTCCCGAATTCGGCAACCCGGCCGCGTTCAACACCTCGATTCCCGAGTCCTACTGGCTGTCCTTCACCGGAACTTGCCGCGACCCGCGCTTCTTCGACCAGATGGAAGCCTTCTCCGGCAACAGGGCCGGCACCGGCGGGCTTGTCACATTCAAGGACTCCAACTGGCTGATGTCGGTGGTGCTCTATCACCAGCCGCATTTCCCTGCTCAACCGAAGAACGTCCAGGTGTTCTGGGGTTATGCGCTGCATCCCGATCGCATCGGCAATTTCGTCGCCAAGCCGATGTCGGATTGCGGTGGCGCCGACATCCTGAAAGAGCTCTGCGGTCATCTGAATTTCGATCGCGCCGTATTCGAGGATGCGATCTGCATTCCCTGCCGCATGCCCTACATCACCAGCATGTTCATGCCGCGCGACCTGACCGATCGGCCGCTGCCGGTGCCGAAAAATTCGGTGAACCTCGCTTTCGTCAGCCAGTTCGTCGAGATTGCCGACGACGTGGTCTTCACCGTCGAATATTCGGTGCGCGCGGCGCAGATGGCAGTCTATCAGCTGATGAAGATCGACCGCCCGATTCCGGCCGTGACCCGCCATGACGAGTCGCTCGCCGTGATCTTCGCGACGCTGGAGAAGGCGTTCGCTTGATCGGGATTACCTGAACGGATCCTGGACCGACGGTGACGACTGCCGAATGCGCCGCACGCTCACCGGCGTGCCGTCGGAGACGAACAGCAGTTCGTAGGTCCGGCCTTCGCTGTCGGTCGCCGAGCAGGTGACGTCCTTCACCTTCCTGGCGGCGAAATTGCCGGTCTGGCGGCAGGTGCCGACGGAGGTCTGCGCGGCCGGGACCGGCAGACCGTCGACCTTGGGCCGGCTCTTGGAGTTGAGCAGCATGCGATCGATCGGCAGCTCGTAGGAATTGTCGTCGGCCCGCTTGCCGTTCTCGCCGGAGAAAGAAACGACGTGGTTCTCGTCGCTGGGATCGTCGACGGCAACGGCGAAATTGACCCGGCCCTTATCATCATGGGCGAAGGCCACGGTCTTGCAGGCAAAGGGGCGGCCCGCGACCTTCAGCGTCTTGCAGTGGCCCGACATCAGGGCCAGCATGTCGACAAGCGAATTTTGCTGGGCCGGCGGATTGTTTACCGGGATCGTGCTGGAAGATTCGGCAAAACAAGGGCTTGCGAGAGCAACGAGAGGGGCAGCCAGGACCAACAGGCGGAGGCGCATCGTCAGGCTCATGGGCCAAGGGGCTACGGACGGACGAAAGTTCCGTCCACTAACCATCGAATCGCAAATTGGTTGCGATCTCGTTTGTTCCGCCAAACCCGTCTGGAATACCACCGCGCCACCCATTGGCGATTCGCCCCCGATCGCCCCAACCCGTTCTGGCACGCACTTGTCGCCAAGCCGATGTTTTTTTCGTGGCGGGGGAGGAGAGCAGGCGTCAGGCGGCCTGCATCATGGTCCGCGCAAAGGCCGGGTAAGTCTCGGCCAACTCGTCGAAAATTCGCCCGCGCAGCAGCGCCAGCGTGGCGGCATCCGGCCGCTTCGTTTCGCGCACCATCTCACCCTCCTGATAGGCAAAGCCGGTGTTCTCCTTGACGTCGGCCGGGGTGAAGGGCGGGTGCACGGAGCGAAGTGCGAAGCCGCCCGCCTCGCGGTCGAAGTCGAACAGCGCCATGTTGGTCAGGAGCGCGTAAGGGCCGCCACGGCGCGGCACCTCCGGCGTGATTGCGCGGGCGCTGACGAAATCGACCTTGGGCACGAAAACGCGCGGGGAATGCTCCTCGCGAAACAGGATCACGCGGGGAATGAGATGATAGAGATAGGCCGAGCCGAACGAGCCCGGCCAGCGCACATTGTTGGTGGGATAGTCGCCGGTGCCGACCAGATTGATGTTACCCTGGCCGTCGATCTGGCCGCCACCCAGGAAGAAGGCGTCGACGCGGCCTTGGGCGGCGCAGTCGAACAGCTCGATGCCGCCATTGGTGAAGAAGTTGTGCGCCTGCGATCCCAGGATCGAGATGCGCACCGCGGGCTTGCCACCGAGTTCGTTGCGGGCACGCAGCAGCATGGCGCCGGCCGCGGGAATCGGCGACGACGCGCCGACCGCAACGTGACTGATACCGTCGAGCAGATCGGCGATGGTGGCGATCAGGATCTCGCGCCGCTCGCGATCGGCCGACATCAGGCCACCTGCTTGCGATGCGTGAGGAATGTCGAGAGATAGGCGCGAAAGCCTTCCTCGCTGCGCGCCATGGCGGCATAGCGCGCGATCTCGGCCTCATCGGCTGGATATTCGTCCCACAGCGGCAGCGGCCAGGCGCCGCGCTCTGCGACCGCGACGCTGTCGACATAGAGCGAGGGCAGCACGCCGGCCGCGGAGTTTTCGCTGTCCAGCAGGTTGCGGTCGACGATGCGCTCCACGGTGACAAGCGTGCGCTTCGCGGCATAGGCGAGATCGGCAAGTTCGCGATGCCGGCCGATGCGGACATTGCCAGCACGGTCCGCTTCGGGTGCGTGAAACAGCGCGACATCGGGCGAGATCGCGGGCACCACGACGACCTTGCGCGCCCCGCCGACCGGACTATCGATCACCTGCCAGTCCGGCCGCACGTCGAGCAGATCACTGCCGATTATTCCGGCGATCGGCATGAACGGCACGCCCTTCTGCGCGGCGAGCAGGCCGGCATAGATCGCGGGGCAGGTGGAGTCGCGCATCGTGAAGGCGCCGCTCTTGATACCTGCCGTAAAGCGTGGCGCGCTGCCGGCCTCACCCAGCGACACCGCGCTGGTTTCCAGTGAGGCGATGCACCCTGCGCCGATCAGGAGATCGGCCTGCAGGCCCGAAATCGGCACGCAGATCAGCCTGAGGTCGCGGATGCCGCCTTCCAGCAGCGCCGCGGTCGCCGCCATCGCGACGCCCGAGCCATCAACCGGGATCGCCAGCGATTGCCCCGGTTCAACGCGCACAGCCAGCGCCTCCAGCGCAACGATCTCGGTCATGGCGTCCTCCGATTTGTTATCCCCATCCTGCCTCAAGCCACCGCCGCCTGCCAGCGCGTATCGCGCAAGGAGGGGCGGCGGTGCAGGCGGGCGTCGAGGAGGCTGCGGGCACACGGCAGCTCGCCGCTGCGCATCAGGGCGACGAGGAACGTGTCCTCGATCAGTTCGCGCTGGGCGTGGCTGCCGCCGATGCGCACGACTTCGGTGAGAACGGGCGCGAGCTCGCGCACGCAGGCGGCGTAATTCTCATCCGCAAAGGCCGACAGCGCCCGGCAGATCGCCGGCACCACGGGGCCCGCCGGCAGCTTGCCGTCGGCGAGACGCTGCTCGATCATTGCAAGACGCGTGGCGAGCGCCTCGCGATTTTGCGTCGCGGCTGCGAACAACGCCATGTGGACGTCGGCGAAGGGCAGGCCCGATTTCGGGAACAGTTTTTGCGCGGTGGCGTCGGCCTCGGCCCAGAGTGCCTTCGGCACCGCGTGGCCGTAGGCCGACAGGCGCCACAGCAGCGAGGCGCTATCGGTGATGACATTGAGCGGCGGTGCCTGCGTCGCGGAGGGCTGCAGCACGTCGGCGTAGATTTTCAGCGCGCGCGTCGCATCGCCGTGCTCGAGCGCGCCGAGCGCCTGGTGCCAGAGGATATGGCCGTGCAGGATGCCGGCGCGGCCATAGGTCGGAATCCATTCGTCGACGAGACGATCGGCGTCCTCGATCGAGCCGTCCTCGAACATCGCGTGCAGCACGGCGTGTGCGGCGTGGGCGTTGGCCCGGCGGAGATCGAAGCCGCGTTCGGTCACCGCGCGGCCGCGCGCGACGTCGCCATTCTCGGTCATCGCCCAGCCGGACATGGTGAGGAACCACCAATCCTCGCCGTAATGATGTGCGACGCGCTCGCACAGCGCGTGCCGGGCGTGGTCGTGATCGGCCATGCCGGAAAAGGCGAACAGGCCGAACGCGCCGAGCGGCAGCGACAGCACCACGGCATCGCGCGGCCAGCGCTCGATATGGCCAAACATGGCCGCGATCGCATCGGCCCCGCGTCCCTCGATCGCGAGCGCCAGCGTCTCGACATGCGACCGCTCGCGCTCCGTGCCGCTGATGGCGACGAGCTCGCGCGCCAGCGCCGCTTTCTGACGAGCAAGATCGCCCTGCTGGTAGAACGCGTGCACGCGGGCGCGGGCGATGTAGGCCAGCGCGAAATCCGGGTCGGCCGCGATGGCGCTTTCCAGCATCTCTGCCGTGCCGGTCCACCCCGCAAGCATGAGATCGACGCCTTCGCGATAGGCCGATGCGGCCTGATCGTAACTGGTGGAAAGCGGCAGGCCGTAGCGGTCTTCAAGCGGCATCGCTGTCTCCGAAAGCTCACGCCGTCCGCGCGCAACGTCCCTCAATCGGATAGGCGGGGTCGTTATAGCCCGGCGTCGACGGATGGCCGGGCACCACGAGCCGGTCGATCAGCGCCTCGTCCTCGGCGGTGAAGCGATAGTCGAGCGCACTGATATAGCCGTCCCACTGCTCCTCGGTGCGCGGACCTGCGACGATCGAGGAAACGAAGGCGCAGTTGAGCACCCAGGCCACCGCGAACTGGCCGGCGGTGATGCCCTTCTTCTCGGCGTGAGTCTTGATCTCCTGCGCGAGTTGAAGTGACTCAGGTCGCCATTCCGTTTGCATCATGCGCGTGTCGTTGCGGCCGGCGCGCGTGTCCTTATCAGGCGCGGCATCGGGCTTGTACTTGCCGGTGAGCACGCCGCGCGCCAGCGGGCTATAGGGGACGATGCCAAGACCGTAGTAAGAGCAGGCCGGAAAATGCTCGACTTCGGGCATGCGATTCATCGCATTGTAATAGGGCTGGCTCACCACGGGACGGTCGATTCCGAGCCGGTCGCAGATGTTGCAGATCTCGGCGACGCGCCAGGCGCGGTAGTTGGAGACGCCGAAATAGCGGATCTTGCCTGCGCGGATCAGATCGCCCATCGCGCGCACCGTTTCCTCCAGCGGCGTCGCGTGGTCTTCCTTGTGCAGATAGTAGATGTCGATGTGGTCGGTGCCGAGCCGCTTCAGGCTCTCCTCGGCCGCCTGCAATACCCAGCGCCGCGACAGCCCGACGCGATTGGGATCGTCGCCCATGGGGTTGGCGAGCTTCGTCGCCAGCACCCAGGCATGCCTGGTGTTGCCGATGGCGCGTCCCACGACCTCCTCCGAGCCACCCTTCGAATAGGCGTCCGCGGTGTCGATGAAGTTGATGCCGGCCTCGTGTGCCTTGGCAATGATGCGCTTTGAGGTCGCCTCATCCGTCGGCCCGCCGAACATCATGGTGCCCAGGCAAATCGGCGACACTTTCAGGCCAGAGCGGCCGAGTTGGCGGTACTGCATGGGCGGATCCTCGACGTTTTTAATGGAGCCACCATAGCCAGCCGCAGCCGTCATTGCGAGCGTAGCGAAGCAATCCAGAGATGCGTCCGCGGAGGGATGCTGGATTGCTTCGCTACGCTCGCAATGACGAGGAGAGGACGGTGGCAGCCTGACCCCAGCCTATCCCGGCCCCTTCAAGATCTTGAACACGCCATTGGCCATCACGATGCAGCGATCGTCGACGGTGACCTCGGTGCTCATGAAGATCAGGCTTCGCGTCGAGCGCACCACGCGGGGGCGGGAGATCAGGATGTCGCCGATCTGGCCGGCCTCGACGAAATGGGTGTCGAGCTGCACGGTCGCCATGTATTCCTTGCCGGACACATAGCGGGCGGTCATGCCGCAAGTGCGGTCCGCGAAGGTCATCATCACGCCGCCCTGCACCATGCCGCGGCGGTTGTGGTGCTTGTCTTCTGTGGCGAGCGCGAATTCGTATCGGCCGTCGACCTTGCGTTCCCACAGCGGGCCGACGAGATGCATGAAGCCCGTGGTCTCCAGGATGGTCCAGCCGTCCGATTTGAGCTTTGCGGCGGTCTTGCTGGTCATCGCTCCGTTCATCCTTGCTGGCGCATCTCGCCTCGTTTCATCAGATGCGGTCATGGTGTAGTCAAGCATCATGAGAGCTTTCGGCGATGCCACCAGACGGAATATCGCGGCTGCCTGCGCGTCATTTGCGCGGCTGCCCGATGCGGCCGAGCCATCGGTGCTGAAGCGCGCCGCGGTGGTGCTGGCGCTGACGGAATCCAATGACGGCGACGACACCGCGTTTCTGCTGACGCGGCGTGCATCGAGCTTGCGCTCGCATCGCGGCCAGTGGGCATTGCCGGGTGGACGCTGCGATGCCGGCGAGACGCCGGTCGAGGCGGCGCTGCGCGAGCTCGACGAGGAGCTTGCGCTCAGGCTTCCAGGCGATGCCGTGCTCGGCCTACTCGATGATTACCCGACGCGCTCCGGCTATCTGATCACACCTGTCGTGGTCTGGGCCGCGGAGAGCAATGCAATCGCGCCGAACCCGGACGAGGTCGCCTCCGTTCACCGTATCGCGCTCGACACGATCGAGCGCGACGATGCCTTCGACTTCACTGATATCCCCGAGAGCAGCCGCCGCGTGATTCGCTTCCATCACCAGATGAGCCTGATCCACGCGCCGACGGCGGCGCTGATCTACCAGTTCCGCGAGGTGCTGGCGGGGCGGCAGACCCGTGTCACCGACCTGGAACAGCCTGTTTTCGCCTGGAAGTGATGGTAAACGGCGCGTTAACGTGACGGTTACCGGATGCCTGCTAAGAGGGCAGCATGCATCATTCGATTCGAAAACATCTGGCGCTGGTTCCGCTCGCGCTCGTCCTGCTCGTCCCCGCCGCGCGGGGCGGGGAATCCGACGCGCTGCCGTCAGCCGTCAGCAATGCCAACGCCCAGCTGCTGTCGCAGTTTTTCGGGCAAGGTGGCGCCTCGCCGGCCGTGCTGGAATATCGCCGCAAGCTTGCCGAGTATCAGGCGATCAGGGGCGCCTTCGATGCGGAGGCCGCCGCCTATTGGAGCCAGGTCTCGGAGAAGCGCAAAGGCCGCAACGCCAAGCGGCGCAGCGGGCAGCAGATCACGCTCGACGATTACGTGCTGGAGCAGCCGCCTGTTTATACCGGGCCGAAGCGTCCGGTGAACCCGGAGCCGGAGGAAACGCCGGAGCGACCGCCCCGCAAGCCGCTTCCGGTCGCCTCCGATCTGTTGCGCGCCGCGCAGGATCTCTATCAATTCACGCCGCAGCGCCCCACAAGCGAGGTCGAGTTCAAACGCGCCTATGCGCGCTACGCACTCGCCTCGGGGCTGACGCGCGAGCAGGCGGTGCGGGTCTATTCCTTCGAGACCGGCGGCACCGGCAATTACGACGTGCAGGCCGGCATCGAGCATGGCGGCAAGCGCGCGATCTCGACCGCGATGGGCTACAACCAGCTGCTCACCACCAACAGCGTCGAGCTGCTGGCCGAGCAGGGCCACGAGTTCGTCCGCGCGCTCTCCGACAAGGTGGCGCGCAGCTCGGGGCCGGCGCGCCAGGTGCTCGAGCACAAGCTCGTCGTTCTGAAGAAGATGGTGGCGCATGCGAAGGCGGTGCCGGACACCTGGTCGGAGCACGAGAAGATCGGCGACACCGCGCAGGGCTGGGCCATGCATGCAATGGTGCTGGACGTCGACATCGGGCCGATGCTGCAAACCCACAAGCTCTTGACGTCGGTGCTGTTCGCCCGCGCCAAGGGCTACACCCGTCCGCTCACCGCCGCCGAGCTCGAGATGATGAACCTCACCGGCGACGGCACCGGCCTCGACATGGTGACGATGCCGCAGGCGATGCGCGAGCAGGTGCCGACCTCGAACTTCTTCCAGCGTGGCGGCTACGAGCGCAACCCGGTCGCGATCCGCCATAACACGGTGGCGAAGCTGCTCGCGGTGACCGATGATCGGATGGACAGTAACAGCAGCAAACCCGGCGCGCGGGAACTGGCGGCGGCGTTTTAGGCCTCAGTCACCGTCATGCCCCCCGGCTTGACCGGGGCATCCTGTACGCCGCGGCCGCTCCGTATCCAATCGCCGTCTCTGGAATACGGGATCGCCCGGTCGAGCCGGGCGATGACACCGGTTATGTCGTGGCCTACTGATCCGGCCCGAACTTGAACCGGCCGTCGCCTTCCAGATATTGCCCGCTGCGCATGTAGAGCTGGCCGTTCTGGCCGATAAAGAACAGCGTGCCCTTCGGCACCTTCTTGGCGCCCTTCAACAGCTCGCCGGCATTGCTGGTGCCCATCTTGTAGGAGAAGGTCTTGCCTTCCTTGTCATAGGCGTAGCCGGTGTCCGGCTTGAGCTCCCACGGCGTTGCCGCGTTTTGCGCGAAGGCGGGGGCGGCGAACGCGCCCAGCACGGCTGCGATTGCAAATGTCTTGATTGGAAATGCCATCATTCATTCATCCTCCCCATTGTCGGGGTGCCCATTTTGAACAAATCACGAACGATGCGTCCGGGTCAATCTGCGAATGACGCCGCAGCGCATCACGTCTTGCCCAGCAGTTTGTGATTTTCCCTTCGTCCCCTCGCGACTATGTTCCGCTTTCGGTCTAGAACGCAACACGACAAAGATATTGGTGGGGATGATTCGAATGCGTCACGTCATGAAAATTTGCGGAATTGTCTTGATGTCGCTGACCGCGCTGGCGTCGGCGGCCCGGGCCGATGACTTCCAGCTCAGCCACAACCAGCGGATTTCGTGCAGCCGCGGCCTTGCCCCAGGCAAGCTCAACACCGCGACCTGCAAGTCCTACACCTATCTCTTCAACACCAAGACTTCGGAATATTTCCGCTGCCAGGTGTCGCTGGCGCTGACCCGCGACAACAAGGAAGTCATTAACGTCCAGACCGACGGCGGCTGCACCAAGAAGCCGCGCATCTTCGAGGCCGACGGGCATTATGATTTCGACGCGACCGAGACCGAGCCGCCGAACACCAACTCGTTCTTCGGTCCCGGCGGCTATTCGATCTGGGCCGCCGATATGAACGCCCAGAAGATCCGCGGCTGCATTACCATCTCCTCCGGCCTTGGCTCCGATATCTCCAAGTGCCTGGACATGACGTTCCAGTAACCGGGCCTGCGATGGTCCATCCGTGCTACAACAACAAAAAAAACGGGAGATGCGCGATGGACCGGCTCAAGGGCAAGGTTGCGATGGTGGTGGGCGCCGGCTCGATCGGGCCTGGCTGGGGCAATGGCAAGGCGACCGCGGTGACCTTTGCGCGTGAGGGCGCGCAGGTGTTTTGCGTCGACCGCAACGGCGCGGCCGCCGAGGAGACCGCCAAGATCATCCTTGGCGAAGGCGGCAAGGCGACCGCGTTCACGGCCGACGTCTCGCGGCCGGCCGAGATCGAGGCGATGGTCGCCGCATGCCTCAAGGCTTATGGCCGCATCGACGTGCTCGACAACAATGTCGGGATTGCCGAGATGGGCAGTGTGGTCGAGGTCACCGAAGAGAGCTGGGACCGCGTCTTCAGCGTCAACCTCAAGAGCGCCTATTTCGCCATGAAGCACGTCATACCTGTCATGGTGAAGCAGGGCGGCGGCTCGATCATCAACATCTCCTCGATCGCCTCGATCCGCCACATGGGCATCTCCTACGTCACCTACGGCACCTCGAAGGCGGCCATGAACCAGATGACGCGCACCACCGCGATCGAGTTCGCCAAGCATCATGTGCGGGTGAACGCGATCCTGCCCGGCCTGATGAAGACGCCGATGGTGGAGCATTCCGCAGGCCTCGCCAACAGCTATGCCAAGGGCGATGTCGAGGCGATGTGGCGCGCCCGCGATGCGCAGGTGCCGATGGGCCACATGGGCGACGCGTTCGATGTCGCCAATGCCGCACTGTTCCTGGCGTCGGACGAATCGAAATATGTGACGGGCATCGAGCTCGTGGTCGACGGCGGGATCACCTGCAAGGCGGGGGCTTAGGTTCTATCTGCTGCGCCAAACTCCGCTGTCGTCCCGGACAAGCGCGCAACAAGCGCGCGCAGATCCGGGACCCCAGTGCGAGCGCTTGCGCTGGTCACGATAACCACAGGGAGTGGTTTGGCGCCAAGCTGGTGACTCCGAATTTTCGCAAAACGATTGCTGCGGTGATGGGGTGGACGGCCCCCTACGGCATCAGTGTGCCAGAATGAGGTTGTCAC